>NZ_JBGGKU010000009.1:0-213459 GCF_041287085.1 Mycobacterium sp. pW045
GACACCCGCTGACGGTGCGGCCTGAACCTATTCCGATGTCCTGAGACACGCCATTCCTATGTCCTGGAACCACACACTGTCCCCGCTACTAGGTAGAACGGCCCTCGGAGATCACTCCGGGGGCCGTTCTCGTTGGGTTTGTGAACGTGTTTGTGAACAATAGCTAACCTAACTAGGTCGCACCCGTCGAGCCTGCTCCGACCAATCGTCGGCGAGCGAACCGCTGCACATTCGGCTGCCGCGACAGGCCCAATAGTCGTGGGTGAGCTGAACGTAGCGACGAGTGGTGGCCGATCTGCACGAGAAGGCGCGGCGCGCCCTAGTGAACGGCATCTGATGCCGGTGCCGGCATTTGCCCGTGGTGAGATCGAACGGCTGGGTGGAGCAGGCGCTGATGGCGGCGACTAACGCTGCGCAACCTGTTGGAGGTCACCAACGGTCTTGTGATCGACGCGGGTGGACACTTAAGGCGATTGGCCGACGCCGCCTGATCCGTGCGGAGTTGTCGGTGGAGGGCCGTAGCATCGGCGACTGACTGAGAAAACGGGGGACCATGAACCGGACGGTGCAGTTTTGGCGGCTGATCCAGCCCGATGGCAAACCGCTTGCCGGGCGATTCCCGTCCGCGCAAGTGCTGAACCGGTTGGCCGATGCTGAGAAGCGAGAGATGAATCGGCACCGCCACTGCAGGGATGGAATGGTACTCATCGCGCACGGTACTGCGGAGAAGGACAAACGCATCCTGATCCTGGACAAGGTGCGGCGCGAGAATCTCCCAGGTGTTGGAAACCGGACCGGAACCCGACGAGCCATCGGTTTAGCGGTCGGTGAGGGTCTGCTGGAGCCCACGTACTGCGTTTTCGCGAAGCGCAACATCGTTGCGATGCTGACCCCGCTGAGCGCCAGAAGCTGACCGACGTGGCGGCAACACCGGCCGTCGCGCTGACCGACGCCACCGATGTGGGCGCCGCCGTGGCGTCGGTCGCCGTCGCCTTGGCGCTGTGGGCGGGCGGCCTGGCGACCTTCGTGGCCACCGACGCCCTTCCTCCGTTCGTCCTGACGTCCCGTCGCAGCACCAGGGACATCGTGTTCCGCGCCGCCCTACCCGGGGTGCTTGTCTCGCTCGTCGCCGCGCTGGCCGTGAGCCTGATTCTGCTTCCCTTGCTGCACCTCAGCGTGGGCCGTTGGTTCTTCCTCGCCGCTGCCACAGCCCTTGCCGCGGTCACCTTCGCCCTTCTCAATCAGACCATGGTGGCACTTGCCCACCGCGTAGGCCGCTTCGGCTCCACTGCGGTGCTGGTCCTCGCCGTCGTGACCAGCCTCACGTCCACCATTCCCCCTACACTGCACACGATCGGTGGGTTTCTGCCCACGCACGCGGCGGTGCTCGCATTGCGCGGAATCATCACCGGATCGGCGACTGCCGCTACCGGCATCGGTCACCTCGCGGTGTGGCTGCTGGTCTCAGCGCTGGCCACCGTCGCCGTCACCGAGCACCGACGGACCCTGTCGGGGAGGCAGCTTCGCCTGGTACGCCGTCCGCGACTTACCTAGGGCTGCTGCAGCACTGACCCCCGGGGGTGCATCAGGCGACGTTTCGGACCGTGGATGCACCCATATGTACCTCGTGACACTGGTGTATCGACTCAGGCCGCGGAATCTGGTTCTGCGGCAGCGAAGTCGGGCAGTGGTTTGGCGCAGATCGCGCGCGCCTGCTTGGCTGTCAGCCCGTAGAGCCGTAGGAGATTCTCGGTGGCCCGGTCGGAGGTGGCTGCGTCGTCCCGATCGTCCTGCTCGGTGAGCAGAGCACCGAGACCCATGAGCACGCCGCCGGCCATGGCGAGCGCCAGCTCAGGATCGTCGATGGTGAATCGCCCGGCGGCGACGGCGGCGGTGAGGTCCCGGCGTGCCCGCGCGGCGATTCCGCGGTCGGAGTTGATCAGTGACAGGCCGTTGCGCAGCATGATCTGCGATTCTTGGGGCCGCTGGCGGAACATCCGCCCGGTGAGGCGGAAGCAGCAGGCGAAAGTCTCGGCGGGATCGACGATGTCTGCGGTCAGCTCGTCGAGCAGTGCGCCGTGGGCGTCGAGGACGTCGACCACAGCGGCCTCGAATAATTCTTCTTTGGTGGTGAAATGGTTGTAGAACGAGCCCATTCCGACGTCGGCGGCCTGGGTGATCTCGAGCACGGGGACGTTGGTCTTGCCTTCGGCAATGAAGGTCTGCGCCGCTTTGATCAGGGCTGTACGCGTCCGTCGTTTGCGGCGTTCTATGCGATTGGCCGCAGGTGCGTCGTCGACTGTCATGGTGCTCCTTGCAGGTTGCCGTGCGCTCATCGTAAACCCTCTCTTCTCATGATTGATGATTTCGTCATCTGCCCTTGACTGACCCTAACGTCGTATGTGAGGATTTCGTCAGACGAGAGAGGGTCGGTGAGGTGAGCGACACAGCGGATGTGCACAAGGATCTGCATAGCGAGCAGGGAGCGCGCCCCGGCGAGCACCCCGGGAGGTCGAGCAATCCGGTGATCAAGGTGCGCGATATCGCCTGGCTGGAGTTCGAGAAGCCCGATTTGGTTCGTGCGGAGGCGTTCGCCCGCGCCTTCGGATTCCAGGTGTCGTTCACCACGCCCGAGGAACTTCATCTGCGCGGCACCGATGCCGGCGCGGCGTGTGTGATCGTGCGCCGCGGCCCCGCGAGCCGGTTCGCCGGGGTCGCCTTCGCTGCCGACGACGAAGTGGACGTGCTGCGATTCGCAGACGCGGTGGATGCTCGTATAGGCCCGTTGCCCGAGGTGACCGGGGGACTGGTCGCTGAGACGACCGACCCCAGCGGCATTCCCGTTCGGGTCGTGGCAGGGATGCACGACCTGCCCGAGTTGCCGCCGCAGCAGCCGCTGACCTATAACACCGGGCAGAGTCTCGCGCGCATCAACGCCACGCAGCGGCCACCGCGCGTTCCCGCCCGAGTGCAGCGCCTCGGACACGTGGTCCTGCAATCCACCCGCTACGTCCAGGCGCTGAACTGGTATCTCGACAACCTCGGGATGATCGTCAGTGACTTCCTGTTCTTCCCCGGGCAGCGCGACCGCGGACCCACCATGAGTTTCATCCGCTGCGACCGCGGCCCCACCCCCGCAGACCACCACACCTTGGCGATGGCGCTGGGACCGGCCAACCGCTACGTCCACTCGGCCTACCAGGTGGCCGATCTCGACGCACTCGCCGCCGGCGGGCAGTACCTCGCTGACCGCGGATACGTCCGTTCCTGGGGCATCGGCCGCCACATCCAGGGCAGTCAGCTGTTCGACTATTGGCGCGACCCCGACGGGTTCCTCGTCGAGCACTTCACCGACGGGGACATGTTCGACAACTCCCTCGAACCAGGCTGGGCGCCGTTCACCGCGACCGGCCTGGCCCAGTGGGGGCCGCCTGTGTCGAAGGACTTCCTCGGCACCAGCCCACGATCTGCCCGCCACGAAGCGCTCGCGATGCTCAGCGCCCTGCGCCACGACAACGAGTTCGACGCCCACCGCCTTCTCGGCCTGTTGAAAGTAGCCACCTCGTGACCCTCTCCGTCCTGCGCACCACCGACGCCTGGTACGTCCGCACCGCCAACGGTGACGTGCGCGTCGATACCAGCGCCACGACCACCGCCGAGCTGCTGGCCGACCGATCTGCCGTCGAGTCCGCCGCAACCGGCACTGCGGACGGTCACCGGGTCGCCGACGCCGACCTGCTGTCCCCGGTCACCAAGCCGTGCCGCGTGATCGCCCAAATGACCAACTTCGAGTCCCATGTCACCGACTCCGGCATGGACCCCAAAACCGTTCCCCTGACCTTCTTCCGGAAGTCCTCGGCATCGATCAGCGGGCCGGTCGACGACATCGTCAAGCCGGCGCACGTGCGCCTCCTGGACTACGAGGTCGAGATCGGTCTCGTCATCGCCCGCGACCTGCCGGCGGGCTCCTCGATCACCGAGGCGACCCTCGCCGACGTCATTGCCGGCCTCGTCATCACCAACGACGTCTCCGCGCGGGACATCCAGCTGCCGCAGACGCAGTTCTACGAGGCCAAGTCCTACCCAACGTTCACCCCCGTCGGACCCGAGCTGGTGCTGCTCAGCGCCGAAGAGCTCAGTCGGTTCGGCGACCTGCGATTGCGGCTGTCGGTCAACGGCGAAGAACGGCAGAACGCGCAGGTGGAGGGCGACATGCTGTATCGCCCCCTGCGTGCGCTGCAATCGTTGATCCGCTTCCAGGACCTCGCCGCCGGCGACCTGATCCTCACCGGCACCCCGGTCGGGACAGCGCTGAGCGCCCCGCCCAAGCCGATCGAGATCATTGGCTCCCTTTTGCCGTCGGCCGTCAAATGGAAGACCTTCTTCAAGCGCCAAGCCGGAAACCCGAAGTACCTCCAGCACGGTGACGTCGTCGAAGCCCGTATCGCGACCGACGATGGCGCCATCGACCTGGGCGTGCAGCGCACCCCGGTGCGCTACGCATGAGCGACGACGCGCTGTGGCCACGGTACGGCTCACCCGCCGACCTTGCTGACATCGAATCCACACCGCTCTCCCAGCGGGGGCTGCCACTGACCACCTACGAGATCCTGCACCGCGCGGCGACCCTGTGGCCGGAGCGCACCGCACTGACCGTCACCCCCGATGCCCGGCGCTGGCGAGAACCGGTCGAGCGGACCTTCGCCGACCTGCTGGGTGACGTCCACCGGCTGGCGAATGTGCTGCACAGCAGAGGTATTCGCCGCAACGACGCCGTGGTCTTGCTCGCCCCGAACTGCGACGAGCTGATCACAGCCACCCTCGCCGCCCAACTCGCAGGGGTCGCAGCCCCGATCAACACGGGACTCTCCGCCGACCACGTCGCCGATCTGGTCCGGCGGGCCGGATCCCGCGTCGCCCTAACGGCCGGCCCCGAACTCGACCCCGGGACGTGGAAACTCGCGCAGTGCCTCGCCGCGGACGGAGCCGTGGACACCCTGCTCTTGCTGACACCGACCGGTACGCAGCCGCAGGGACCCGCGCCGACCGTCTCCGGTGCCACCGTGGACTACGCGAGTCGTGCCGCTGCAGCGCAGTCGCGCGAGGGGTTCCACGGCGCGCCACCCAGCGCCGGTGACATCGCGGCCCTGTTCCACACCGGGGGAACCACGGGCGCACCGAAACTCGCGGCGCACACCCACGCTAACGAGGCCACCAACGCCTGGATGATCGCCGCGAACTCCGAACTCGACTCCGGCGCCGTCCTTTTCGCAGCGCTGCCCCTGTTCCACGTCAATGCACTCCTGGTCACCCTGCTCGCCCCGTTGCTGAGAGGACAGGCCGTCGTCTGGGCGGGACCGCTCGGGTACCGCGACCCGCAGCTCTACGGCGAGTTCTGGAAGATCGTCGAGCACCACCGCATCGCCACGCTGAGCGCCGTACCCACCGTGTACGCGGTGCTGGCCCAGTGCCCCGTGGACGCCGACATCTCCTCCCTGCGTTTCGCGGTAGTGGGCGCCTCGGCGCTCCCAACCGCCGTGCGCAACGATTTCGAGGCGCACACGGGGGTTCGGCTGGTCGAGGGCTATGGGCTCACCGAGGCGACATGCGCGAGCGCCCGTAGCTTCCCCCGCGAGACCCGCACCGGCACGGTCGGTCAGCGCATGCCCTACCTTCACGTCAAGGTGGTCGACGTGGAAGGGCCCGACGGCTGGCGGGACCTCCCTACCGGAGCGGTTGGAACTCTCGTCATCAGCGGCCCCACCATCTTCGCCGGCTACGTCGATCGACGCGAGCCCGATGCGGGTTTCGTCCTCGATGGCAAGGGCAAGCTGGTGGACGGGTGGCTCGACACCGGCGACCTCGCCCGTCTCGACGACGACGGCTTCATCTACCTCACGGGCCGCGCCAAAGACCTCATCATCAGGGGCGGCCACAACATCGATCCCGCGCTCGTCGAGGATGCGCTGCTCTCCCATCCCGAGGTCACAGCGGCGGCCGCGGTCGGCGCACCCGACGTGCATGCGGGCGAGGTGCCCGTCGCCTATGTCACCCTGTCGCCGGGTGGGACTGCGACTGCGTCGCAGTTGACCGAATGGGCCCGCTCCTACGTGCCTGAGCACGCCGCGGCACCCAAAAAAGTCTCGGTTCTCGACAGCCTGCCGGTGACCGCGATCGGTAAGCCGTTCAAGCTGCCCCTTCGCGCCGACGCCGCCCGCCGGGTCGTCACCCAGGCGCTTGCCGGCATGGACGGAATCGACGTGTCGGCCGACGTCGAAGATGGCAGCCCTGTGCTCACGGTGTCGTTATCCGACGCGAGCCAGCGAGCCGATGTCGAGCGCATCCTCGGCCGGTACGCCGTCGCCTACCGCATCGTCGCCTGACGGTGTCTTGAAGCACGCGCACGATCCGCGCCAGCACTACGTGCGCAACACTGATGAATTCGTCAGACACTCTTGACTGACGATTATCGCGTGTGTGATGATTTCGTCAGTAAAGGAGAGGAGCTTCCGTGAGCCTGCCCACTGCCACCGAACAGTCTCGTCCGCAGTCCTCGGCGGTGGCGACCTCCCTGTCGTCGGCACGCGACGCGTATCTGCGCCTGTACCACCGCCACGCCATCGACGTCGATGCCCCGATACCCGACCGCCCGGTGCTGATCGTGTCCAATCACGGCTTCGGGGGCTTGGTGGATCTCAATGTGCTGGCCGTCGCCCGCGTGCTCAAAAAGGCAGACCTCACGCGACCCGCGACCGCGCTCGTGCACCAATTGGCGTGGACGCTGGGCGTCGGGGGTTTCGTCGAACGTCTCGGGGGACGCCCGGCAAGCCGGGAAAACGCGCAGAAGGCACTTGAAGCGGGCACCAATGTCGTGGTCTTCCCCGGTGGGGATCTCGACGCCGGCAAGTCCTGGCGCGACCGCAACCGGATCGTGTTCGACGGACGCTGCGGGTTCGCCCGCCTCGCTCTGGAGGCGCAAGTGCCGGTGGTGCCGGTGGTGACCGCCGGCGCGGGTGAGTCACTGCTGGTGCTCTCTGACGGACAAGGCTTGGCCAAAGCCCTTCGCCTGCCAGAGCTGCTGCGCGCTAAAGCGCTCCCGGTGAGCATTTCGCTGGGCTGGGGTCTCAGCGTCGGGGCCGCCGGAATGCTGCCCTACGTGAGTCTGCCCACCAAACTGCACTCCGCCGTCCTGGCCCCAATGCAGGTCGCCGCGGGGGAGACCTCGGAGGCCTTCGCCCACCGCATCCACGAAGCGATGCAGAACCGCCTCGACCAGCTGGTCGCTCACCGTCGGCCGGTGCTCGGATGACTACAGCCGCGACAGGCGCCGACCCTACAGAGGTGTCCGTCGTCGTCATCGGCGCCGGCCCGTCGGGGGTCACCGCGGCGACCTTGCTCGCTCTGTACGGCATCGACACGCTCGTCCTCGACCGCTGGGACGGCGTCTTTCCGCAGCCGCGTGCGGTGCACATGGACGACGAGGTGATGCGGATCCTCGACCGTATCGGGGTCGCCGAGCAGTTCGCCGCCATTTCCCGGCCCGCGCTCGGTTTGCGCCTCCTCGACAAGAACCATCGCACCCTTGCGGAATTCAGCCGCACCACCGACATCGGCGCCAACGGCTACCCGCAGGCCAACATGTACGACCAGCCCGACCTGGAACATCTGCTGCGCATCAACCTCAAGAACTGCCCGCACGCCACTCTGCGCGGCAACGCCGAGGTCACCGACATCATCGACGACCACCAGGGGCCCGTGCGCGTCACCTACACCGACCGCGTCAGCGGTGAGCAACGTACCGTGCACGCGCAGTACGTCCTGGGCTGCGACGGGGCGAACAGCCTGGTGCGCTCCCGCATCGGGGCGAGGTTGAGCGACCTGCGGTTCGATCAGCGATGGCTGGTCGTCGATCTCGCCACAGCGGTGGACCTCGACCAATGGGAGGGGGTGCACCAGGTGTGCGACCCGGTGCGCGCTGCGACGTACATGCGGATCGGACCGACCCGCTACCGCTGGGAGTTCCGGCTCCTCGACGGCGAGAAGGCCGATGATTTCGCCGAGATGTCAAGGCTCGCTGCGCTGATCGAACCCTGGACCTCCGGCGTCGATCTCGACGATCTCGAGGTCCTGCGCGTCGCGGAGTACACCTTCCGTGCCTGTCTCGCCGATCGCTGGCGCCGCGGGCGGGTGTTCCTGCTCGGCGACGCCGCCCACCTCACCCCGCCCTTCATCGGCCAGGGCCTGTGTGCCGGTCTGCGCGACGCGATGAACCTCGCCTGGAAGCTCGCCGGGGTACTGCGCGGCGACCTGCCGAAGGACGTGCTGAACAGTTACGAAGACGAACGCAAACCGCATGCACGCGCCATGATCCTCACCGCGCTCGCCGTCGGGCAGGCGATGACGGCCGGCGGCCGACTCGGTGACGCGCTGCGGGGAGCACTCGTTCCGCGCTTGCACCTCGTTCCCGGTCTCAAAGAGAAAGTCGTCGACAGCACCACACCGGCGCTGAGCAATTCAGCAATGACGTGCCGGGAAAGCCGTTTCCGGCGCGGATTGGCCGGGACCCTGTGCCCCAATGCCGTTCTCGACACCGGAGAGCGCTTCGATACCACCCATGGTGGGGGTTTCGTCGTGGTCACCGTCGATGATCTCGATACCGTCCAGCGCCGCTTCATCGCGACCCGCGGGGCCCGCGTGCTCATGGTGGAACCGTTGAGCGAACTGGGTCGCTGGCTCTCGCGCGGCCGGGCCACCACGGCGGTGGTGCGGCCCGACCGCACCGTCATGACTGCTGGAAGTAATGCCGACGCGGTGGTGAACGTGCTTCCCCTGTTCCACGTCGACTGATGATCCTCCCGTCGTCGTCCCGTGGCCAGAAGCAGAACGCATGACCACACCATCGGCCATCGATGAAGACGCGTTTCTGCTATCCCGGGCGCAGCGGGTGGCCTTCGGGGCAGGGTCGCTGGCCACCGCGACATACGCGGTAGTGCCCGGACTGGTTCTCCTGCACTATCTGACGAACACCCTGGCGGTCACAGCCGCAATAGCCGGACTGGTAATCGTCGTGCCCAAAGTGCTCGACCTCGTCTACAACCCGATGATCGGCTGGCTCTCCGACCGCGCGACGTCGGCAACGGGATCGCGGCGGCCGATGATGCTCGTCGGCATCTTCACCTTTCCCGTGGCGTTCGTCGGCGTCTTCTCCTCTCCGCTCACCGGTAACGGCGCGGCGTGGTTCGTTGCCGCAGCTCTCGCGGTGACCGGATTGGCGTTCTCGGCGTTCGCCGTTCCCTTCGGCGTGCTGCCCGCTGAACTGGCCGCAGGCACCCGTGAGCGCCAGTCGCTGACTGCCTGGCGAATGGCATTCCTCGGCTGCGCCATCCTCATCGCCGGCGGTGTCACCCCAGCGCTGATCGCCGCGGCCGACGACCCATCGCGCGGGCACCGCACGATGGCGGTCGTCATGGCAGGCGTGATGGCGATCGGCGCCGGCGCCGCGCTCTACAGCACGCGCGGGTCGACGTCCACAGCGAGTCGGATGACACAAAGTACGCGGGCATCCGTGCGCGCGACGCTGGCAGCGCTTCGCCGCGACAACACCTTGGCTCGCCTCTTCCTGGTGTTCGTGTTGATCGAAGCCTCGATGTCCGCAGCGCTGGCCGGCTTGCCGTTCCTAGCCGATTACCTCCTCGGCTCCGACAACACAGTGCCCATTCTGTTCCTCTGTGTCCTGGGCCCCTTGCCCGCCGCGATGCCGCTATGGATCAGGTGCGCCCGTCGCTACGGCGACCAATCCGCCCTGCGAGCGGCTGTGAGAATCTGCGGGGTCGGCGCGGCCGCAACGACCGTGCTCCCGTCGATCAGCGAAGCCGCAGACTGCCGATCGCCTGCGCGGCACTTCTCGTCGTGGGCATCGGACTCACCGGTGCTCTATTGCTACCTAACGCCATGCTCGCCGACGCCGTCGCCCGCGATGCCGAGACCTCACACCAGCTGCGCTCAGGAGCTATCGTCGGCCTCTGGTCGGCCGCCGAGACCATTGCCGCAGCGGCGGGAGCCGGCGTGTACGGAATCGTCTTGTCCGCAACGGGTTTCATCTCCTCATCCGCTGGCGCCGTCGTCGACCAACCGAGAACTGCGCAATGGGGGATCGTCCTCGGATTCTCCATCACCGCCTGCGGATGCCTCGCACTCGCTCATCGCGCATTGACGACGCTCACGAATGGACGAGAAGAGAGCGAGCGAACACGACGGGACGGCGCAACCGCACATCACGCTTGATTGAGGGACGCGCGGTGTCGGAGCGGTCGAGCTGAGGGAAGGGAAACAGTTTAGTGGAGGCCATCACGGGTGAGGGGTCAACGATTTCGTCTGCGTTCCGACCGATACTTCTGTACGGCGACTCAATCGTGAAGATCGGCATGCCGATCTTCACGGCCCCTGAGCGTCCCCCAGGCGCTCGAGTGCGCCTGTGTAACCGGGAGGTCGGTCAATGCTCAGAAGCGCTCCGCGGGAGGCGGTGTCGTCGCATGACCCATGTCTCAGGCGGTGGGATCAAGATGGGGACAGTACACGCCGCCGTGTCACTGGCGTACGCGCGGATGCACCTCGGACCGACGGCGGCGGAGTTGAACGGCACTCAAAAGACGCGGGTCGCCCAGAACGGACTCGCAGGTGCCAGCGTCGAGCACGCAATCGCCTCGACCGGGGCCGCCATACCCGGAGGCTACATCGACCGATCAACGCCGGACTCGACCGTTGGGAAACGATCATGAACTGGACTCTGCTCCAACACCAACCGTCCATCGAGAACGGTGAAGCGACATCATCATTGAAGGTGAAGCACAGCGCGGTCGCCGAACGCCATCACGACAGCCTCGAGGCGTTCCATGCCTAAAAACGGACGATCCATCGACGGCAGTGTCGCCGAGGTCGTCAGCGCACGTCTTCGGTCTGGATCACGGCGCGACGGCTGCACCCTCGCGGTCGTAATGGAGGGCGGCGGCATGCGCGGCGTGATCTCCGCGGCGATGGCCGGACAGCTCGAACTCGCCGGCGTCCGCGACATCGTGGACGTCGTCGTCGGCACCTCGGCCGGTGCTGTGAACGCCGCGTGCTTCACCGCCGGTATGTCCCAGCAACTCTCCCGTTGCTACGTCGACACCTTCAGCTCCAGCGACTACGCCAACCCGCGGGCTCTGCTACGCGGACGGCCGATCGCCGACAGCGCGAAGATCGTCGCCGACACAGAGACAAGGTTCGGTTTCGGGGCGGCCGCTCTGAACGCCAGTTGCCGTTTGGCTGCCGTCGCCACCGACATCGACGCAGCCGCACCTCGGTTGCTCACCGACTTCGCGGACGCCGCCGACCTGTTCGGCGCCCTGCAAGCCTCGGCGACATTGCCGGTGTTCGGAGGAGCACCGGTGCACTATCGGCACACGCGCTGGCTCGATGGCGGCATCACCGACGCCATCCCCATCGCGGCCGCGGCGGAGCTGGGAGCCACCCACGCGATCGTCCTGACCACACGCGCGGCGGGAGCAACACCCAGTATCGGAATGGTCGACCACGCCATCGCGTCCTACCTTCGACGTCTGAAGCCCGCACTCGCCGTGTCATATCTCAGCCGCCCGGAGCGCTACACCGTTCAACGCGCGGCGTTGGACTCAGGGTGGTGTCAGGGTGTGGCGACGACCGTGATCGCCCCTGACCCCCGTGATCCGGTGCCCTCCCGTCTGGACCGGAACCCGGATCGGTTGGAAGCAGCGCGAGCCGCCGCCGTTCAAGCCGCGCGAGCGATGGTCCGGACCTGGACGCCGGTCCGATAAGTGTGCGGGGCGGACACGGTGGCGTGACTCAACGAAGCAGGGCGTTGCGACACGGCTGCAGAAGGTCCCGGTAAGCGATCGGCCCCTGTCCGTGGCCGATGGTGACGTCGACCCCTTTCACCCTCATCGTGTCGCCCACGGCGGGCTGACCCGGTCCAAGGCCCGACCGTGAGCACAAGCGGCGTGTCGCCGGTTTGAGGTGAATCCACAGCCGGCGGCCCCGTGAAATCCAAGCCGACGAGAAGGGCTTCGACCCGTCGCGGACTGCCTGCAACGCATTACACCGTCCGCCTAACTCAGATGCCTCGCCCCACGCTGACCTGCTCGAATGCCGATCCCGGCGTGGCCACGGGTTACCTCGACACCGACGCCACAGGCGCGGCTGCTGTGACCGTGCGAGGAGCCCGTCTTCCCGGCACTACCGGAGCGTGGGTGCTGATCGACCTACCCTCTAGCCGCTCGCAGCTGCCGGCAGAACACTACAATTCGGACTTCGTCGCATCCTTGTAGATAAAGCTATACGGCGGATCGAAGTCCGCCGTGGCGGGGGTGCGAACTCCGAGACGGGTTGTCGCTGATCAAAGCCAGTCATGCGGGCTTCGCGGAGGTAATCAGGGAATTCGGCCCGACACTCGGCGCTGTGGAGACCGGGCGTTGCGAAGATCCTTTCTCGCCACGTCCACCAGGCGCACCAGAGGCACGATCGCGCGCCCTAAACGCAGCTTAGCCACACAACGAACGGCGAACCGAACAAGTCGTGCACTTAGACGGTTGGGGATTGAACCGTCCCGGTGAAGTCGTTGTTCCGATACGCCAACAAACTTTTCGGCTGCAGAGCACCGACGCGAGCCGACGATGGACCGTCCGGCCCGTGGAAAACAGCGGTTATCCACGAAACCTGTTTGGAACGTGTTGGCCGATTCGGCCGGCCAAGTCCAATTGGGCAGGCGAGGTCCGCACCAAACGGCTCGTCGACGAAATCGACGTTGCTGCGCCGCCGTCCAACTATGGTTCGTGCTACGAGTGGACATCGGGGAGGGGGCGTCTTGTCTGCGGATGGCAGGTTCGGCTTGTCGCGGCCGTCGGCTACGCGAACCCAGCATGCGGTCCGGTTGCTGGTGTTGATGAGCCGGTGCGGGGAACAGGCGACGAAGTCCGACCCACCCGGAATGGCAGCCGTGGTACGGAGTGAACTTCGGTTGCAGGCAATGGACTTCTGGTTGCGCAACCCGGACTACCTGGCCGACGAACTTATCACGCTCGTGGAATCGGGTGCGATCGAAGACACTTACCTGGGCGTTGCCGAGCACCTTCTGAACAATCCCGAACCCGACTTGCGCTACTACCCGATGCCCAAATGGTTGCACGGTGCATTCGAGCCGCTCGACGACGCATTCTCACTGCTGGAGACCTATGGCTTAGCTACCGCGCTACGACGGGGAACGCCAGGCCGAAACGTAGAGCAGACGCAGTTCTTTCTCACTGACGCGGGTGCCGCCGGGGCGGCGGATTTGGCCAACGACCCGGTCTTGGGGTGGTACGCCCAGCAGGTCGAGTTGGTCGCGCTCGTTGCCCGAGACGACGTAGGCAGCCGTTTGAAGGACCGGCAGTACCTCCAGACCACCTATGCAAATACAGATCTCGGGGCGAACATCGCATCCATCGCCGACCGAGTACGTGCACGGCTGATCGAGCGCGAAAATGGACACGGAGCGGAGAGCAATTCTTGAGTGTCTTGGCAGACGCGGTCGCCGCGGAGCTCGCGCGACTTGCTAAACGAGCAGCGAAGGCGGCCGAGAGGAAGAGCGCCGCAGAGGCCTCGGCGCGACTGGACCGGCCTGTCGATAATCTGATGGATGGTAAGCAGGCTGCCGAGAGCGAGCGCGGGGATGACGATGACGCCGCCGCGGTTGCGGCCGATGATGCTGACGACCTGATCTCGCCGCAAACGGTAGAGGAGATTCTGAAGAATTACGGCATCCCCTCGTATGCGTCGAAAGCGATCCCGGTACCACTGCGGGTACAACGCATTTACTTCTCGGGTGTGAAGGTGCTGCCCGCGACCCATCGGCTCGCGGAGGGATACGACGTGATCATCCCCGATGACGAGTCCGCGGCGGATACGTCCGAGCATGCCGCGCTGTCCGACGCGGCTGAGGCTGAGCTGGACTTCGGCGGGGCGGATAACGACGAGGTGGATCCATCCGACGATGAACCCTCCGAGGGTGGTGAAGTCGAAAACGCACCACAAGTGGCGGTGCCGTTCTTGTGGTCGTGGGAGCCGCAGAGCGGAGTCAATGGCGTTGGTAGCGGCCGTAATCTGCGAGGCAAGTCGACTGTGCTGAACGTGCTGATGTGGGCACTATCGGGGCGATGCGCGAACTTCCAGGTTGACAGCAAGAAGTGGATTAAGCATGTTGCCGTCGACTGGCTGATCGGTCCTGAGACGTTGCGAGTCGAGTTCGACTGTGCCAACGGCCACGCCGTCGGCACTGTCGCAGTCGTGACCACGGTCGGGGGTGTTGAACGGTCCCGGGTCGTAGGGCGGTTTGACGGTGAGGAGGAGTTCGAGGGCGTGATGGGGTCGGTCATGATGACCCGTCTGCGCCTTGAAGAGATCCCGATGTGGACCACCGATCGCGAAGTCGTGCACCGATGGCCGGCTTACGCGAGCGCATTCGCCGTCCGCGCCGAGAACCTCGACCCAGTCGTGGGGAACGTGACCGTGCTGGGTACCCGGATGCTGCAGATGTTCGTCGGAACCGACTGGGGGCCCGCGCTCGCAGCGACCCAGGCCGCACTCAAAGAAGTGGAGGCACAGCGTTCGGCAGCACAGGAAAAGGCACAAGCAGCCGATCAGGTGATCAGTGACCAGCGGCAGAAGGCACAGGCGACCGTCGACCGTCTCAAGGCCGCGGTGAAGGCCATCAATGACGAGAACCCCGACTTGGCACAGGTTCTCGCTGCGACAGCCTCGGCGACCGAGCTGGCGCGTGAAGTACACAACCTGGAGCGACGGCTCATGGTACTGGACTCACATCTGGACACCGTGCAGTTGCAGTTGAAGGCGGCCAAGGCTCGCAACCACACTCAGCTCGAGGATGCGCTCGCGACTAAGTTCTTTCACCAGATGCAGCCCATCGTGTGCCCGCGATGTACATCGGCGATTACCGCAGAGCAGCAGGCAGCAGAGGTCGAGAAGCACGAATGCTCGCTGTGCTCGAAGGGGTTGGACCTCGGGGACGTCGACGCGCCCGCCACCGCGGCGCAAGAGCGACCCATGAACGCCCACCGCGACGCACCTGTCGACGATGTCGAAGCACTCAACGCCGCGCTCGACGACGTCAAACACCAGATCGAGGCGCTCGGCGCTCAAATCGCCGCGAAGAAGGACGAACTGACATCCGCTGAGGCACTGAGCGTCGCGGGGACGCAGCAGATTTCGGCCGCCGGCGAACGTCGCGCCTTGGAACTCGACCTGGCCCGCGCGGAAGGGGCACTCACGGTGTTCAGCGGATCGTCCGGGTCGCTGGTCGATGACCCCGTTAATGCGACGATCACCGCAGTCCTCGGCGCAGCGGACACCGTGCTGTCCAAGTGGGTGCGTGACGAGCAAGGCCCGTTGTTGAAAGCCATTTCGGCCGACATTGAATCCCTCGCGGTCGGTTTTGGCGCCGACAGCCTCGCCAGTGTCAAACTCGGCGGTGGGGGACGCCTGGACGTCGCCAAAGGCGGCGAGCGGACGACCTACTCGGGACTGACGCCTGGCGAGAAGCTGCGAGTCAAGATCGCGGCCGCCGTCGCGCTGATCAAACACGGGTACGTCGCAGGCATCGGCCGGCATCCGGGGTTCTTGGTCCTCGACTCCCCGGCGGCCGAGGAGATGCCGGAGGAGGATCTGGCGGTCTTGGTCGGGGCACTGGTCGAGGTCGCACAGCAGGCCGACATGCAGATCTTCGTCGGGACGCGAAGCGCGAACCCGCTGATGGACCTCTTGCCGGAGCCAAATCGCCGGGTGGCGGTCGGAGACGAGTACCTTTGGTGATCCTGCAGGGCGCGCCGGATACGAGGATTCTGGATCGACAGCGGGTAGTTCAACCGCGTGGACAACGATCCAGAGGGGCGCGCCGCCCCGTCGGCGTCGCCGAGTGGCCAACATGCGAAGGAGTTGGCCAGTGAACCCGGCATCCGCCGACTCTGTGTTGGATGAGCTACGAGCACTCCTGGCGGCGTGGAACGGAACGCCGCCGCCGGATGCAATCGCGCACCTCGGCGGTTGGCAACGCGTGGTCGATGGACTGCGAGGTGCTCCCGACGATCCCGCTTCGGTTGTGCTGGTGCGCATTGCTGTTCGCTGTGTGCCGGAAGCCGGACCTGAGGGTATTGCCGCGATACCAGCGATTGTGGACGTGGTGGCGGCGATGGAGAGTCCCGCAAGCTTCGCCGAGTCGCTCGACGCGCTCCTGGGAGCGCCCGCGGTACTCGACGTCGCTGCCGAGCAACTCGCCGATGCCCTGCTCGAAGACGTTGGGGCCTTCACAAAGGTCGCGTCGCCGACCCCGCGCGAGGTGTCGCGGGCGGCCAGTGCCTTAGAAGCGGTGACCGTGATCAAAGTGGGAGAGTACGGATCCCCATTCGGACTCTTCGCGGCACTGGAGCAGTTCAAGGCGCCGATGCCCAAACGGGTCGCGACGGCGATCGTACGATCGGTCGGGACCGCGGTGGACTACTGGCCCGAAGCTATCCGCCTCGTTCCGATCGTGGAGGTCGTTGCAGGCCTCAGGGCGCCGTCCGGTGGGCAGGTCGAAGGAGCAGACCCACTGGACGTCGCATCGGATGCTTCGTGGGTGCTAGCGAACGTCGGGTTGGTTCAAGCTCTACGCGCCGACAGCCAAGAGGTCATGCTGCGCGATCTTGAACGAAGCATCCAGTACCTCAGCCTCGGCGCCGAGACCTACGACCGTGACGACGCGAAGCTTCTTGCCCCGATCGTAGAAGCGGTCACAGGCTTGGTACGCGCCGGCGGGACGACCGGCGTCACATCGCTCAACGATCTCCTGCCGACGGCGCAGGGAGTGAAGGAACTGGTCGAACGACAGACTCGGTTCGACATCGGTCTGAGCGGCCTGAACCACTGGTACGCCGACGTCAAACGTCAAACGTCCGCCGCATGGGTAATGTTGATCGAGGACCTTTGTAGAGCGCGAGAACAGCTGTCGCAGGCTGCATTCTACTGGCCAGAAGCAGCAATCGACGATCTATTGCACGTTTACCGGGCATCACGGTCAGTGGAGGTCGTACGCCGCGCTGCCGACTTCAGCGGAGTCCTAACGGTGGTCCAACCGATCATCGAGACAGGGTTCGCATCGAACATGGCGTTCCTATCAAACCTGAGCATCTATACCAAAGAACTCACGCAGCGTATCGAGAAAGCGGCCGATGAGGATCGGGCCGATCTCGTCGAACAGCGCAGCGTGGCAGAGCAGATTCTCGCGGAAGCGCGAACGATTCTCAACCGCGGCGGACCGCCGGGAAAAGGTGGCGGCGGTACGGCCCACGTGCCGCTACCGCCTCAAATTGAGAACATCTTCGGACCGCATCCCGAGGCCGCGGCCGCGATATCGGCCCTGCCATCAGAGACCGTCGAAAGGCTGGTCGGGAGGGTTGAGGACACCCGAATCTCTCGACATGTCAACCTTCAGGAGAATCGCGTCCTGATGACGCTCCAAGGTGCCCTTTCCACATCGCCGGACTACGTCGGGGAGGTCAGGGACGCCGTCGACGAGATGGTACTGCAACTGGTGCGATTCGTGAGCAGTCGGCAAAATGCACAACAAGACCGCAAGGCCTACCTTTACGACCCGAACGCGGACGAGGCGGCACTTCACAACGATCTGTATGACTACCTGTGGTCGGCACTGGGTTCGACGGTGGACATCGAAGTACAGCAGATCGGGGGCGGGAGGGTAGATCTACGGGCGAAGTATGCCGGTTTCAGTATCTACCTCGAGCTAAAGGTCGACGACACGAAGAAGTCACTGTCGGAGAAGGCCGCCTACCTCAACCAAGCCGCGACCTATCAGGCCACCGACATCCGGATCGGTTTCGTCGTCGCACTCCGCACCCGCGCCTTTCCTCAAGGCGGCGCCCACCCACACCTGACATCCCTCTTTACCCATGCGGTTGTTGATGTGGCAGGAGACGAACAACTTCGACACCTTGTACTGGTGGACATTCCCGGGAACCGGAGTTCGCCAGCGCTGAAGAAGGCAACGACTTGATCGGGGCGTCACGCCAAGAGTGCCGACAGCTTCGCAGGTACGGCAGCCCAGCTGAAAGCGTTGACACGCTGCGTAATTCGAGCTAACCGGAATCGAATAGATGCCGATCGACGGGATCAGTCAGGTGGTGATTCACTTGCCGGTCTCATCGTTGCTCTACGTTCGCTATTCATGTGCCGGGAGGGCCGTAGCCGTAGGTGAATTGGACAGCCTGGGCGATCGACTCGGTGTTGTGGTCCCAGCTGAGCGCCAGGACCTTGCAATTGTCTGTGCCGAGACGATTCAGGAATATGGCGCTGGGCCGGTAAACGACCGTCCCGCCGCCTCCCGCGTCCATAGTGCCGAAGCTGAAGACAAGCTCGACTCCGCCGACAACGATTGATCCGCAATAACACTCGCCGTCGATCGGCATCAAACTAACAGCCAACTCGACATCGGGATCGCTGCGTCCGCCCGTTTGTAGGCCCTTGGCGTAGAGCCCCCAACCTTGCGGTAACAATCCGTCGCGGAAGAGGTAGTCGGACAGCATATGTCGGTCCACACCGGCCCTGATCTGCGGGGCGGTGGGAGCAACTGCCGTTGCACCCCAAATCGTCTTCAGCAACCACCGCTCGAGTTGTTCACCGCTGACAAGGTCGAATTGGTTGCCGCCGATGTCCTCGTGACTAATTTGATCGAGGTAGAACCGGTCCAGGACCGTGCGAGTGTGGGCGCCATCTGCCTCAAGGGGCCATAGCGCATTGTTGTGCCTCTCGCACAGTACTTTTGAGCCGAGGCTGCTCGGTGGCAGGTTATCGACTTGGCAAGGCGGTTGCCACGGCAGGCCGGCGATTCGAACGAATTTGCCGTCGCTGACCTCGCGCAGAACTCCTTTGCTAATCCAGTGCTCGCGCGTGAGCTTGCCCCCGCAATCATTGGCCATCGCTGCATAGCAACCAGAAACCGACACTCCTGTGCGAGTCCCGCTGAGTAGAGCCATCACCGCTGGTAGCTGCCAGCGGTGCATCGTTGGATTGAGGTGGCAGCTGGCGGTGGGGCGCCCCGTTCCGCACGGGCACGGCTCGTCATCGGCCGGCCCAAGACCCGGTGTACGGCCGACGAAGGGAGCCGGACGTAACGGCGGCACGAACGGCGTTGCGGGCGTCACTTCTCGATAGTTACCACATGTGCGCCAACGGACGTGCGGACCGGCGCGCCCTTCCGAAGTGGTACCTCGGACATCGGACAAGCGCGACCAGGGATTGCCAGCGCCGTTTTGTCGGATCGGGACTCCCACATATCTCATGGATAATGAAGATTATCTATGGACTGCGCGGCCCAGATGCCGCATCCCGCCAGCGTTCTAGGAACTGTTGCGTGGTTCGCGGGGTCTCTCCGTGGTCGACTAAGACCTAACCATTGCTATTCACCGTGGGACCGTGCTGAACGATCATGTGAACGGATTTGTGAACGAAACCGTGCGCAACGGGGCCGACTCCATCGACACGGCGCGGCATGCGAGACGCGTGACCACCGCCGACCTGCACATCAGCGACAAACTTCAACGTGCAAGATTGCAACCGGCCGGCTCATAACCCAGAGGTCGCAGGTTCGAATCCTGTCCCCGCTACTAGTTGAGAACGGCCCCCGGAGAACGCTCCGGGGGCCGTTTTCCATGGGCTGCCCAGCTAAGCCCCGCTGCGGCGGCCCTAATGCTCGGTGGCCATGTCGGCGCGCAACGCGCGCCACTGCGAGTCGCACGATTGCGGCGGTGGGAGACGTGGCGCTCCTGGCAGCCGGTCGCAGAACGGGCGTTCCGAACCGATTCGTCGTGAGTTCGGTCTGCGGTCGCGGCGGAAGACGGCGGCACGGAATGGCCCAAGGCAGCGGACCATCCGAGCGGCCGGTCGCTACCCGGGGATGAGGATGCGCTGCAGGAACGCGATCTGATCCTTGACGGCCCGCTCATGCCACCCGGCGCCGGGATACACGTCGAAGTGGTCGCAGGGGTAGTGGTGGACCACCGCCCTCATCCGCGTCGCCGCCACGGTCGCCGCTTCCGGCGGGGCGATCCGGTCCTGATCGCCGACCTGCACGAGGGCCGGGCAGCGCACCCGGCTGGCGCTCGCAACCGGCCGGTATGCACCCATCACCATCACCAGTCGTGCGGCGAACTCGTTGCGCCAGGTCGGCCCGGCGATGCGGATCATCCCCTCGAGGGCCCCCGCGGCGCTGAGGCCGGCCACCTCCCCGGGTGCGGCCACGACCGGGATGAGTACGGGCGGGCGGCCGAGCAACTTCGCCATGACGTCACGCGCGCCGCGAGCCATCACTCGCATGATGTGGCGCGTCCCGAGCGTCCGCAGCATGTGGGTCACCACTGCCAGTCCGTCGGTCGCGGGCGTCAGCGAGATGACCCCGGCCAGCTTCGGGTCCGCTGCCGCGACCCGGATGACGTGCCCGCCGGACAGCGACACCCCCCACGCCACGATCCGCGCCGCATCCACGCCGTCGACTCGCCGCGCGTAGTCGACCACCGCGTGGTAGTCGGCGATCTGCCGATCGAGGGAAATCAATTGCCTTGGCTGACCCGATGATTCGGCGAAGTGCCGGTAGTCGAACGTGACGACGTCAGTGCCCGCTGCGGTAAGCGCCGTGGCGAACTCGAACAACCCACAGTCCTTGGTCGCGCCGAGGCCGTGGGCCATCACGACGCAGGGGCGTCCGGCCGGACCGGACAACGCGTCCGTCGTCGCGGGGAAGTGTCTCGCCGCGATGATCTCACCGGCGACCGGGATCTGCATTCGGGCCGATGTCATGGTGCGGCCGCTCCGAAAAGCGCTGTGTGCCAGACGTGGATGATCGCTTCGCGAAGCGGGCCGGTGGCCTCCGGTCCGTCGTCGGACCGGACGTGGCGGTCGAGGACCCGTTCGTTCATCGAGATCAGCGAGTGGGCGAGCGCCCCGGCGTCGGGAATGTCGATGGTGGGCTGGGTGGTGATGAAGTCGCAGACGAACTCCTCGTAGCGCTGCAGCCACTGGTCCCAGATCGTCCGTGCCTCGGGGTCGTAGTCGCGGGCGTCGAGCATCGCCCGGAACAGGGTCCGGTGGGTATGCCACGACTCGAAGGTCCGCATCATCGCGTCGGTGACGGAGGCGCGCGGGTCACCGCCACCTGCGAGGGCGCCCCCGATCGTGAAGACGTCGTCGTGAAAGATGTTGCTCAGCAGTTCGGTGACGGCTTCATGCTTGCCGGCGAAGTAGAAATAGAACGCCGGCCGCTTCAGACCCGCTGCCCGTGCCACCTCGGCGATGCTGATCTCGGCCAGCGACTGGGTCTGCAACAGCTTCTCGAAAGCCTCCAGAAGCCGCTGCCTGCTCTGGTCGCCGCGCGGTTGCGGCCGGCGCGCGTTGCGTCGCGACGTCTGCGTCGTCTCAGGCGGCACCGGCGGCCTCGCGGGCCCGACCGGCCAGCTGTACCGGTCCCAGCTTCTCGACACGCCGCCGCCCGGCGGGCAGTTCACGCTTGCGCATATCGCGCTCGTAGTCCCAGTAGTCCACCTGCTGGGTGTGCCGTGGTTTGTCGGCGAAGTGCCCGACGTACTTGCGTTCGTCGGCGGCGATGACGCGCTTCATCTCGGCCTCGGACGGGGGCCGGTAGGTGCCGGCCAGATACGCCGCGGCCAACCGGGCCTGGCACTCCACGAACGGGAACAGCGTGGGGACCGCCTGGGCGAATCCGATGAACAGCAGGTCGTCGATGCCCGGTTTGAGGATTCGCTTGTAGAGCGGCAGCCGGTTGTCCGGGGCCTCGATGAAGGTGCGGTCGAAGAACGGGAACGTGATGTTGTATCCCGTCGCATAGATGATGACGTCCGCTTCGACGGAGGTACCGTCGACGAATCTCACCGAACTGCCGTCCAGGCGTTCGATATTCGGCTTCGCGGTCGCATCGCCCGATCCCAGCCGCATGAGGAGTTCGGCGGACTGGGTGGGGTGCGCCTCAAGGAAGCGATGGTTGGGTTTGGGCAGGCCGTAGCGCTGTGGATCACCGAACATCAACCGTGCGAAGGGCTGCATCGCCCGGCGCTGCCACGACAGCGGGATCACCGGCAGCGAGCGCGCGACCTGGTCGGCGGTCTTGCCGAAGATGTACTTGGGTACCACCCAGGCGCCCGAGCGGGTGGAGAGATAAACCGTGTTGCGCCAGGACTTCTGGGAAAGCTCGGAAACCAGGTCCGCGGCCGAGTTGCCGATGCCGACGACGACGATGCGTTTGCCGCGCAGATCGAGCGGTTCGGTGGGGTCGATGTACTGGTGGGCGTGGATGCTTTCACCGGTGAACTCGCCCGGGAAGTCAGGCGTGCGCGGATCCCAGTGATGACCGTTGGCGACGACCAGGGCGTCGTACCGCCGGGTCTGTCCGTCCGCGGTGTCGAGTTCCCAGCCCCCTTGGGGCAGGCGTCGTGCGTGGCTGACCCCGTTCTGGAACTGGATGCGCCTCAACAGGCCGAAGGTGTCGGCGTAGTCGTCCAGGTACTCCTTGATCTGGGAGTGATGCGGGAAGTCGGGGAGGTCGTCGCGCATCGGGAAGTCGCGAAACGACAGGCACTCGCGCGAGGTGTCGATGTGCAGGGACCGGTAGGCACTGGAGTGGCCGTTCGGGTTGCGGAACGCCCAATTTCCGCCGATCCGGTCGGATGAGTCGAAGCAGTCGTACTCGACCCCGGCGTCAGCGAGGTTCTTGCCCGTGGTCAAACCGCTGATGCCCGCCCCGATGATCGCCACCGTTGGAGATGAAGCCATGATCGCCACCGTTCTGTGAACTAGGACACGGCACAGATTACTCATTTTCTGACACTTGTCAAAAAATGGCCTCTCCCGCAGCGGCGCGCGGCGAGGGGAAGGCGGGCCGGTGACAATCATCCGAGCTCGGCGCTGACCTCCGTCGGCCGCCGCCTCCGGCCACCATCCAGCGCAACCTTCACACCAGCCACGGCGCGACCAACGTCATCGCCCCCATTACCGCCAGCCCGATCACGAACGCCACCACCGTGAACCCCATCACCTGACGGACATTGAGCTTGGCGATGGCCAGCAGTGGCAGCAGCCAGAACGGCTGGATCATGTTCGCCACGCCCTCGCCGACGGCGACGGCCATGGAGATCAACCCGAGATAGCCGGGCGAGTGCTGGCCGATCGCCAGCGCCGAGTCGACCGCGATCGGGCCCTGTATCGCCCAGTGGCCGCCGCCGGAGGGCACGAACAGGCTGATGATCACCGAACCGAGGAACGTCAGGAACGGCAGCGTGTACTGCGTGGCGCCGTTCACCAGCATCTGGGCCAGCACGGTCTGCAGCGGCGTGGAGCCTTCGGCGCCTTGATACGCCAGCAGGCCGATCAGGCCACCGTAGAGCGGGTATTGCAGCAGCAACGGGCCGGAGACCTTCGCGGCAGCGGTGAAGGCCCGGATGAAGCGGATCGGCGTGCCGTGCAGCAGGGCGGCGGTGATGGTGAACAGCATGATCATCGAGGCGATATTGAGCGCGCAACCACTCACCACGAAATACGCCATGCCCGCGGCGAATACGAGCACGTTGAGGATCCACTGGTTTTCCAGCCATTCGGCGAACGTCGTGCTGGTCTGCGGCTCGACGAGCGGATCGTCGTCGTCGAAGACCGCGGGATCCGGCGCCAGGCGCTCGGACGGCTCCATCCGCCATACCGCGAGCGCGAGCAGCGCCAGCACGATCATCACCGACAGCCAGCTATAGGGCTGGAAGACGGTGTGGCGCAACGGAACGCTGAATCCGACGGTCTTGTGGATCACGTTGATCGGGCTGCCGGGATCGGTGTTGGCCAGCGTGATCGACGATGACAGCCCCTGCGTCCAGACGATGAAGCCCATGAACGCCGCGGCGATCAGGTACCCGAAGTGCGAGTCGGGGAACCGTCGCGTGACCTGGCGGGCGACCAGCGCGCCGGCGACCAGTCCAAGGCCCCAGTTCAGCAGGGACAGCACGGCGCTCACGGTGAAACACAGCAGCGCGCCCTGCGTCTGGTTGCGCGGTGTTGCCGCGATGCGGATGGTGGCCCGCTTGAGCACCGGCGCCTCGGCCAGCGTGTAACCGGTCACCAGGATCAGCACCATCTGGAAGGCGAAGGTGAAGATGTTCTCCGGGCCCCATACCCCGCTGTACCAGGCAGTCAGCATGCCGTGAGCCGACGCTCCGCGTACCAGCACGGCGACCAGGCCGGCGACGATGAGCGTCAGTATCACCGCGAACAGATACGGGTCGGGCATCAGACGCTCGACGTAGCGCACACTCAGCCCGGTGAGCGCCTGCATGGCGCCCCGACGGTTGGCCCGCCGCGCCGAGCTCGTCGTCATCGCATGGTGGCGTGCAGGGCGTCGGTCATCGCCTCGATGGCGGCCTCGCGGTCCAGCGGCCAACCGTCGACCAGCCACAGATGCATGAAGGAGTCGACCATGGTGTACATCATCGCGATGGCCAGCCGCAGCTGGTCCTCGGTGGCACCGGGCATCGCGTCAGCCTCGATCCACTCGGTGACGTTGGCCTCCATGGTGGCCCGGTGCGCCGCGGCGAACTCCGGATCGGCTGCTCGCGCCTGGTGCAGTGCGGTGTAGAGCTGCGGTGCGGTGGTGTAGAAGTCGACCACCTTCTCGAAGAAGGCCTTGATCGAGGGCCGTCCCGATCGGCCGCCGCGCGGCGCGTCCTGCTGAGACCACACGGTCATGCGGGTGTTGCGCAGCTCGCGAAGCACCGCCGCCTTGGAGTCGAAGTGAAGGTAGAACGTCGCCCGCCCGATACCGGCGCGGCGCACGATGTCGTCGATGGTCACCGCGACGTAGCCGCGTTCGGCGAATGCCTCCAGTGCGGCGGTCATGATGTGCTCGCGGGTCATGATGCGGTGCCGGTCACGCATCGTGAGTTTCGGTGCAGCGGAAGTCATTCCAGCACCACCCCCTCCAACTGGCCTGTGGAGCGCCACTTCTCGAGCATGTCGAAGAAGTCGACGGGCTTGCCGCCGAAGTTCGTCGACAGCATGCCGTGCGGATTCTCCTTGTCGCCTTCGGAGCTGAGGTAACTCGGTGTGCACTCGGCGTAGAAGGCCTTGGGTTTCTCCGAGGCTGCGTCCATCGCGGCCAGCCACTGGTCCTCGGCGGCCCGGGTGGCCTCGATGGTGTTCGCGCCGCGCCGCACGAACGTGTCGACCAGATAGGCGAAATGCCGGGCCCGTTCTTCGGCGGTATGGGTGTAGTTGGGGGAGACCCCGGACTGGGTGTAGCCGAGGAAGAAACAGTTCGGGAAGCCGTGGGTCTGCAGGCCGTGCAACGTCCGCATGCCCTTGGCCCACTTGTCGCTCAACCGCACCTCATCACGGCCCACGATCTCGAAGCCGAGCCGGCGGGTGAACTCGGTGCCCACTTCGAAGCCGGTGGCGAACACCAGGGCGTCGAGCTCGTATTCGATCCCGTCGACGACGACGGCGGTCTCGGTGAATCGTTCGACGCCGCGCCCGTCGGTGTCGACCAGGGTGACGTTGTCCCGGTTGAACGTATCGAGGTACTGGTCGTGGTAGCCGGGGCGCTTGCAGTTCAGCCGGTACCACGGCTTGAGTGCTTCGGCGGTCTTGCGGTCGTGGACGGTGTCGTCGATCCGCTTGCGCAGCCGCTCCATCGCCTCGTAGTCGGCGCGGAACAGGAAGTCGGCGATCTCCTGCGGCGTCATCTCCCGGCCGAGACGCCGGGTTTCGCGGACTACCGCGGACTCGCTCAGCTCGAGCGCCTTCTGGGTCCAGCCGTCGTCGGTCATGTCCAGATCCATCTCCACACCGCAGGTGACGCGGGTGAAGTTCTCCATGCGCTCCCGCTGCCATCCGGGCTTCAGGCCGGCGGCCCACTGCGGATCGGTGGGCCGGTTGCCCCGCACCGAAACGGTGCTCGGGGTCCGCTGGAAGACATAGAGCTGGCGGGCCCACTCACCCAGGTGCGGGATGCACTGCAGCCCAGTCGAACCGGTGCCGATGACGCCGACACGCTTGTCGGTCAGGTTGGTGAGCCCACCGGATTCGTCGCCACCGGTGTAACCGAAGTCCCAGCGGCTGGTGTGGAAGGTGTGTCCGCGGAACTCGTTGATGCCGGCGATGCCCGGCAGCTTCGGGCGGGTGAGCGACCCGGGCGAGACGGCGACCAGCGTCGCGGTGAAGGCGTCGCCGCGGTCGGTGGTGATCTGCCAGTTTTTGGCGGACTCGTCCCAGCGCAGGCCGGTGACGGTGGTGCCCAGCAGGGCGTTCTCGTAGAGGCCGTAGTGCTTGGCGATGTTCTGCAGGTGTTCGCGGATCTCCGGGCCGTGCGCGTAGCGCTCGCTGGGAACGTAGTCCAGCTCTTCGAGCAACGGCAGATAGATGTAGGACTCGACGTCGCACTGCACGCCCGGATAGCGGTTCCAGTACCAGGTGCCGCCAAAATCGCCGGCGGTGTCGACCATCCGGATGTCGTCGATGCCGGCTTCTTGTAATCGCGCGGCAGCGATCAGGCTGCCCAGGCCGGCGCCGATGATCGCCACCTGGACGTGATCCCGCACCGGGTCGCGTTCGACCCGCTCGGTCCACGGGTCGTCGGCATAGTGCGAAAAATCGGCTGTGACCTCGATGAACTGGTTGACCGCGTCGGGCCGCATTCGCTTGTCGCGTTCGAGCGCGTACTTCGCCCGTACCCACTCGGCGTCGTACTGCGCCGGCTGAGGCCCCAGGGAGGCAACCGTGTCTGGCATCTCGTCGTGCTCCTCGCGCCCGTGCCATCTCGCTGGACATAGTGTCCAGTCAACAGGCTAGACGATATCTTGCCAGACACGACGTATACGGGCCCGCCCCGGGCGGCCGGCGTCGGGTCAGAGTCGCTGCGCGGCGAACCGCGCCGCCTGGCCGACCATGCCGTTGGCCGGGTACGTGGCATGGGCGATGTTCGGTGGCCCGCCGGGAGCGCCGTTGCAGATGGTGTCGCCGGGGGCGCACAGTTCGATGGTCTTGGACGCATACAGCGGGCCGATCGTGACCGGGGGTGCGCCGTAGCCGCGGAGGAAGTCTTCGGACGGCAGGCCGAGCAGGGCCACCGCGGCAACGTGATTGGCCACCTCCGGCGGCATCGGCGAGGGCAGGTAGCCCAGGAACTCCGCGGGCACCTCCTTGGGAACCGACGGCGAGGTGACGAAACCGGTGACGACGGCGCCCTGCGAGAAGCCGCCGAGCACTATCTTGGTGTGCGGGCAGCGCGCCGCGGTCGCCTGAATGTGGTCGGCCTCGTCGCGGATCCCGTCGACGACGGTCCGGGCGAAGTCGATGCCCGCACCGAAATCGCCGCTGGCGGCGTAGTTGACCGGGTAGACCTCGACCGACCTGCCGCCGGCTTCGGCGCGCAACGCGTCGACGAACGCCTGCCCGACGCCGCCGACCCCGGGCGGCTCACCGGTTCCGCGGGCGAACACCACCTCCACGTCCGGGCACGGCTGCGCCGATGCCGCCGCAGCCGGGTGCAGCAGCATCGCCCCGATGGTCAGCAGCACTGCGCCGAGGCAGCGTGCCGCAGTACGTGGCCACTCGGCCTGATTACGAATGGTGTCCATCACTGTCCTCGCTGGCTTGGTGTCGTCTGGGATCCCTGCCCGATGCGGGTACCCAGGTCCAGGCTGCGGGAAGCAGCGAATCATCCGGTCGGCGCGGGGCGTTATCCCCGCAGCCGCAACACGACCTTGCCGGCCGCGGTGCGGTTCTCCAACGCCGCCAGCGCATCAGCGGCATCGTCGAGGGCAAACACCTCGGGTTGCGGCGCCGACACCGCCCCCGAGGCCAACAGCTGCTCCAGGGTGCCCCACTGCCGCTGCAGCTCGCCGGGATGCGACATCACCCACGCCCCCCACCCGACGCCGACCACGTCGATGTTGTTCAGCAGCAGCCGGTTCACCTTCACGGTGGGAATCTCACCGCCGGTGAACCCCACCACCAGCAGTTTTCCGCCGGGCGTCAACGACCGCAGCGAGTCGGTGAACCGGTCACCGCCGACCGGGTCGAGGATCAGATCCACCCCTTTGCCGCCGGTCAACTCGGCCACCGCGCCGCGGAAGCCGTCGGCCAACACGGTGTCGGTGGCGCCGGCGGCCCGGGCCACCTCGGCTTTGGCCTCGGTGGAGACCACGGCGATCACCCGCGACGCCCCCAGCGGACCCGCCAGCCGCAGCGTCGAGGTGCCGATGCCGCCGGCGGCGCCGTGCACCAGCACCGTGGCGCCCTGCGACAGCTTGCCGCGGGTGGTCAATGCGAACAGCACGGTGAGGTCGTTGAACAGCAGTCCGGCGCCGGCCTCGAACGACACCACGTCAGGCAGCTTGAACACCTGCTCGGCGGGCAGTGCGATCACCTGCGCCATCGCGCCGTTGAGCATGGTCAGCGCGGCCACCCGGTCCCCGGCGCGGACATGCGCGCCCGCCGGGGCGCTGCGCACCACCCCGGCGGCCTCTCCGCCCGGCACGAACGGCAGCTCGGGTTTGTGCTGGTAGAGCCCGCGGGACTGCAGCACATCGGGGAAGGCCACCCCGGCGGCGTGCACGTCGATGACGACCATGTCGTCGCCGGACGGCTCGTCGAGATCGACCACCCGGGCGGCTGCCGGTCCGTCGAGCTGGGCTATCTGTACCGCGCGCATGGGCGACCTCCGTATGTAGTGGCTGAAGAAAAACCTAAACCACCTCGGCGTAGACTCGCGATGCGGCAGCGTTGCCGCCCTTTCGGTGAGGTGGCGATGAGTGCTCTGAGTTCTCCGGGATCCAACAGGCGCCGAGGCGCCGGCACATTGCCGGCGGCGTTACCGCCCGCTCGCACCATGGCGGTTCGGGCCGCCGACGGAACCAAGCTCCACACCCAGGTGTTCGGCCCGGCAGACGGGTACCCGATCGTGCTGGCACACGGCATCACCTGCGCCATTCGGGTCTGGGGAAACCAGATCGCCGAGCTGGCCAAGGACTACCGGGTGATCGCTTATGACCATCGCGGCCACGGCAGCAGCGGGGTGCCCAAGCGCGGTGGCTACACCCTGACCCACCTGGCATCCGACCTGGATTCGGTGCTGGAGGCCACGCTGGCGCCCGGTGAGCGCGCCGTGATCGCCGGGCATTCGATGGGCGGCATCGCGATCAGCGCCTGGTCGGACCGCTATCGCCACCGGGTCGAGGAGCGCGCCGACGCGGTGGCGCTGATCAACACCACCACCGGCAACCTGCTCGCCGAGGTCGACCTGTTCGCGGTGGCGCCGCCGCTGCAGCGGGCGCGCGTGCAGGCGGCACGCCGGGCGCTGCTGACGTTCGGCAGTGTCCCGATCGTCGGGCCGGCGAACTTGGCGGTCCGGCGGTTCGTGCACATGCTCGCCGTCGGCGGCGAAGCCGATCCCGCTGTCACGTCATTGATCTGCGACCTGTTCGCCCGCACCCCGCCGGTCGGCCGCGGCCACTGGGTGCGGACCCTCGTCGACTCGCTCGGCTACTCGTCCTACCTCAGCCTCGACGGGCTGACAGTGCCCACCCTGGTTGTCGGCAGCACCCGTGACCGGCTGCTGCCTATGGTGGCGTCGCGGCGCATCGCCGACCTGGCGCCCAACCTCACGAAGTTCGTCGAGGTCGCCGGGGGACACTGCTCGATCCTCGAGCACCCCGCCGTGGTGAATCGCGAGCTTCGCGACCTGGCCGAGCTGGTCAGCGGATCGGCGGGCGGCATGACGGCCGACCACGGAATCATCTCCTGACGGCATTGAAGGTCCTCACGGCGCTGAGCGGGCTGACCGGTGTCGCCGGCCAGGCCCGCGAGTTGCGCGACGCCGGGGTGAGCGGCGTCTTCACCTTCGAGGGCCCGCACGACGTGTTCGCACCGCTGACGCTGGCGGCCGGTGTCGGCGGCCTGGACCTGATGACCAACGTCGCGATCGCCTTCCCGCGCAACCCGATCCACCTCGCCCACCAGGCCAATGACCACCAGCTGCTCAGCGGCGGACGGTTCATCCTGGGGCTGGGCACCCAGGTGCGCGCGCAGATCGAGAAGCGGTTCGGTGCGGCCTTCGACCGTCCGGTGGACCGCATGGTCGAGCTGGTCGGTGCGCTTCGGGCGATCTTCGAATGCTGGCAGACCGGCGCCCGCTTGGACTTTCGCGGTCACTACTACCGGCACACGTTGATGACGCCGACGTTCAGCCCGGGGCCGAACCCCTACGGCGCCCCGCCGATCTACGTCGGCGCCCTGGGGCCGCGGCTGACCCGGGCGGCCGCCGAACATGCCGATGGACTGCTGGTGATGCCGTTCTCCACCAAGCGATTCCTGCACCGCAACACCATGGCCGCGGTCCGCGACGGGCTGGCCCAAGCGGGGCGCGCACGAGAAGACTTCGCAGTGGTGCCCGAAATCATCGTGGCCACCGGTGCCACCGACGCCGAGCGAGAGGCCGCCGAAGCCGCCACCCGGATGCTGCTCGGTTTCTATGCGTCCACACCCGCATACGCCCCGGTGCTGGCCGCCCACGGCTGGGAAGCGCTGCAACCCGAACTCAACGCGTTGTCCAAGCGGGGGCAGTGGGCGCAGTTGGGGGCGGCGATCACCGATGAGATCCTGCACACCATCGCCGCCTGCGGCACCCCGGCGCAGGTGGCCGCGCGCATCCGCGACCGGGTCGACGGCATCTCCGATACGGTCTGCGTCTACCAGGCCGCGCCGATCGCGCCGGCGCTGATCGGCGAGATCGTCAGCGGACTCGGCTGAACACCGGGCTACGGCGCCATGGTGACCCAGTCGGGGAATCCCGTCGGGTCGTGCCGGCCCAGCACGCCGTGCTCGAAGAGTCCCCAGCCCTCCACCGGAGCGTTGGCGTCGCCCTCGCGGCACACCGCACGCCCGACGTGGTCGATCATCCCGAAGCTGGTGCGCGCGATGACCGCCGGATCGGTCATGTCGTAGGTCAACCGCTCGCTGAACTTCGCGCCCTTCCATTCCCCGTGCAGCCAGTCGCTGTCGCCGCCGTATCCGCCGCCGACGTGAATCGGCACCGGCAGTTTGGATTCCACTTCGAAGACCACCGGGGTGCCGTCGGGCCGGGTCGCCTCGATGGTGGCACCGGTGGCGATGCGGGTGCCGGAGCGGTAGCGGGTGGCCACCCGCGGCCAGCCCAGCTGCTCGACACGGCCATCACGCCAGATCCTGGTGCAGTCGTTGAGTGAGCGGAAGCCGTCGGGCTCCTCCTGGATGATCATCACCACCGCGAAATCGTCGAACGCCATCGGCACATACAGCCACCACATGCCGTCGAACGGCGGGTCGGCGGGCCGGCCTGCCGGTTCGCGCTCGCCGACCGGGCGGATACCCCAGGACCGGTCGCGCGACCCGATCCACACCGACGGGTCGACGGTGATCTGCTCGCCGTCGATCACGATCTGCCCGCTCCAGGAACCCAGCTGGGCGAAGCGCTGCGCGTCCAGCGTCACCCGGTTACCGGACCGCAGGATGTGCGGCTGTTCCTGCACGGCGTCGAACAGCCCCTGCCAGCGCAGGTCGAGCGCGATACCCTCGGTCTCCTCGAGGATCACTCGCAGCGAGCGCAGCGGATCGGTGACCTCGATGCGGTAGGCCCCGACGTGCTGGTTGAGCCGATCCTGATCGATGGCATCCGACAGGTGCACCGCGGTCTGGGTGTCGCCCCGCCGTACCAGGACGAACGCGTCTTTGACGCCGAGGTTGGGGTAGTAGCCGCAGCCGGTGATCACGAAGATGTCTCCGGTGCGGTCATGGGCGTTGAGGTAGCAGCGATCGTAGAAGTTGCGATCCGAGGAGCCCGGCCAGGCGATCGGTTGGGGCAGTTGGTGAATCGGGTATTCGTCGAGTGGTCCCAGCATCAGTTCTGTTCTCCGATCAGCTTTTTCAGCAACCCTGCGTGGTAGAAGAGGGATTCGGGGTCGGCGGGCCGTTCCATCTCGCCGAAGTGCACCCGGCGGGCCCCGGTGCGCATGAACACGATCGCCCACATCAGGCCGGCGTAGACGTAGAACCAGTGCAGGTCTCCCAGCTCGATGCCGGTGAGCCGTTGGTAGCTGGCCCGCACGTCGGTTTCGCGCAGCACCTGCGGCAGCCCCGGCAGCCCGGCCAGCCCGGCGAGTTCCTCGAAGACGCGGTGCGCGAAGATCATCCACGACACATCCAGCTCGCGCGGCCCCAGCGCCACCATCTCCCAGTCCAGCACGGCGACCGGGCGGAAGTCGCGGTAGAGCACGTTGCCGACCCGGGAGTCGCCCCAGCACAGCACCGTCTCGCCGCCGGCGACCTCGGCCGGCCAGTGCGCCTCCAGCCAGGCGATGGTGCGGTCCAGCAGCGCCGAGCGCCCGATGTCGGGCACCGCGAACTCATACCAGGCCCGCACGCGGTCGAAGTGCCGGCGCAGCGCAGTGTCGTCGGTGGGCCCGTCGTCGTCCTCGTCGAGGAAGCCGAACTGCCGGGTGGCGTCCGGAATCGCGTGCAGCTTGGCCAGCACCTCGACGGTGGTGTCCTGCAGGGTCCGTTGCTGGTCGGTGGTGGCGTCGGCGAACCAGTTGCCGCCGAAGGTGTAGGGCATGACGTCGGGTGGGACCTCGCCGTCGACGCGGTCCATCAGAAAGAACGGCCGGCCCAGCACCTCGCCGGTGGCTTCGATCCAGCGGACCTTCGGCACCGGGACGTCGGTGAGCTCGCCGACCCGCCGCATGACCTCGAACTGGTGGTCCAGCCGGTAGGCCGGAAACACCGGGACGTCTTCGTCGGTGGGCGCCACCCGCATCACCCAGCGCTGCTCGAGCGGCGCCCCCTGCTGGGCCCAGCGGCCGGTGAGCATGATGGTCTCCGACGACATGCCGTTGGTGTCGACCCCGCTTTCGACGGTGATCTCCGGCGTGGCCCCGTCGGGCAACTGCGTCGCAAGCCAGCGAGACATTACCGTGGGCAAGGTGGTGACATCGCGGCTGGAACGTTGGATCCGGCCGACGTCTCTTTCCACGGTCGGTTGGTCGGCCACGGTTGCGTCCTCCGTCACAGAAAATTACGATACGACAGGTAGCGTTATGAAAGCAGAAGCTTCACCGGTTGACAAGGGTTCCGGCGCCGGGCGGCCCCGCGATCCCCGTATCGACGCTGCCATATTGAAGGCCGCCGCGGAACTGGTTGTCGAGGTCGGATATTCGAACCTGAGCCTGGCGGCCGTCGCGGAACGGGCCGGGACGACCAAGACCGCGCTGTACCGCCGGTGGCCCAGCAAGGCCGAACTGGTGCACGAGGCCGTACTCTCGGTGCCGCCGAGTGCGGTGACGGCGCCACCGGGCGATGTGGCCGGTGATCTCCGGGCGATGATGGCCGGCGCGCGTGAGGCGCTGACCAACCCGGTGGTGCGGGCCGCGCTGCCCGGCCTGATCGCCGACATGGCGACCAACGCCGAGCTCACGGCACGGGCCCTGGAACGATTCGCGGACCTGTTCGAGGTGATGCGTGCCTGGGTGGCCGATGCGGTGGCCCGCGGTGATGCGCGAGCAGATGTGGACCCCGACCGGCTCGTCGAATTGATCGGCGGGGCAACGCTGTTGGCCATGTTCCTGCGACCCGACGACCAACTCGGTGGTGACTGGGTGCAGCAGACCGCCGACATCCTCGCTCACGGCGTGATCGCCTAGCCGATGTCCGGATTCCCCGAACCGCTGCCTTTCCCGGCCGACTGGACATCACTGCTGGTGCTGGTGCCCCATCCCGACGATCCCGAGTACGGGATGGCCGCCGCGGTGGCCAAGTGGACCGCGGCGGGCAAGACCGTCCGCTACGCGCTGGCCTGCCGTGGCGAGGCCGGTATCGAGGGAATGCCACCGCAGCAGGCCGGGCCGCTCCGGGAGGCCGAGCAGCGGCGGGCGGCGGCCATCGTGGGTGTGCATCCGGATGAGGGCGTCGACTTCTGGGACTTCCCCGACAGCGATATCCGTAACACGCCGGAGTTGCGCGCCAAGATCGCCGCGGTGATCACCGAGGTCCGCCCCGAGGTGGTGGTGAGCATCTACGGCGGCGCGCAGTTCGGCCCGGACGCCCCCAACCAACGCGACCACATCGAGTTCGCCGCCGCGGTCACCGACGTCTGGGACACGCTGGACAATCCGCCGCGTTGGCTGTTCCAGAACGGGCCGGACCCCACCCACGTCGAGGCCGTGGACGGCTACCTCGACGCCGCGGTGGACGCCCTGGCCGCGCACGAGGTCTACCTGTCGGTGCTTGATCCCGACACCCCGGTGCGCGAGCAGGCGCGCGCGGTGATCGACATGACGACACCGGCGCAGCACGGCGCGCGGCTGGCCGGGTTCAGTCTGCAACGGACCACGGCCGCATGAGCCGGCCGGTACTGCGGATCGGTGTGCTCGGCGCCGCGCGGATCACCCCGGTGGCACTGCTCAAACCCGCTGCCGACAACCCCGAGGTGGTGGTCAGCGCGGTCGCGGCCCGTGACCCCGGTCGGGCGCGTGCGTTCGCCGCCAAGCACGGCATCGGCCGGGTCCACGACAGCTATGACGCGCTGATCGCCGATCGGGAGGTCGATGCGGTCTACAACCCGCTGCCCAACAACCTGCACGGGCGGTGGACGCGGGCGGCGCTGGCCGCCGGAAAGCACGTGCTGTGCGAGAAGCCGTTCACCGCCAATGCCGACGAGGCCCGCGAGATCGCGGCGGTCACGGCCAAGACCGACCGGGTGGTGATGGAGGCGTTCCACTACCGCTATCACCCGATGACGTTGCGCATCGAGGAGATCATCGCCTCGGGGGAGTTGGGAACGCTGCGGCGGGTGGAGGCCGCGCTGAGCTTCCCGCTGCCCCGGTTCTCCGACATCCGCTACGACATCTCGCTGGCCGGCGGGGCGCTGATGGACGCCGGCTGTTACCCGGTGCACATGGTCCGCACCTTTGGCGGGGCGACACCGGAAGTGATTTCCGCGCAGGCGAAACTGCGCAACCCGCAGGTCGACCGGGCCATGACCGCGCAGTTGCGGTTCCCGGCGGGGCACACCGGGGCGATTCGCTGCTCGCTGTGGTCGTCGAACCTGCTGCAGGTCAGCGCCCGCGTGATCGGCGATCGCGGCGAGCTGCGGGCGCTCAACCCGCTGATGCCGCAGTACTTTCACCGGCTGCGGGTCCGCTCGGAGCAGGGCGGGCGCGTCGAGCGTTTCCCCCACCGGGCGTCGTATGCCTATCAGCTCGATGCGTTCGCCGACGCCGTGCTGCGCGGCGTGCCGGTGCCCACCACGCCGGAGGACGCGATCGAGAACATGACCGTCATCGACGCGATCTACACCGCTGCGGGCCTTGCGGTGCGGCAACCCAGCTGAGCGCGGAACGACTTCCGGCTCGGGCTTCTTCAGGCGTCGTGGCCCGCTTCGATGTCGTCGACGTCGGAGAATGCCAGTAGGCCGCCGGTGTGCGGAGGGGCGTACCCGGCGATCGGTTCCAGCAGATAACCCAGGTGGTCGCCGAGTTCGATACGGCTCAGCGTCTTGCCGACGAACCATGCCGGTGCGTCGTCGAGAATCGGCATGCCGGCCGGGCCGCTGTGCCAGGAGCAGTGCTCGAATTTGTCGATGTCATCGCCGGTTCGGCCGCCGAAAAGCCGGGCGAGCTCAATGTCACCGCGCGACAGCACATGGACGGCCAAATGGTCGGATCGGGCCGCGACCCCGAAGGTGTGGTTGCGTTCGGACACCCCGACCAGAAACCTCGGTGGCGCCAGGCTGGTCTGGGTGGCGAACCCGACCAGACAGCCCGAGGCATGACCGTCGGCCGCAGTGGTCACCACGAACATGGTGTAGTCCAGCATCGCGACCAGTCGCTGAAACGATTCGTCGTCCACCCGTCCATGATGGACCCGCTGATGCCGGCGCGCCCGCGAACCGCCGCTCGGGCCCGCTTCGATGGTGGATCGCGGCTAGGGAAACGCCAGCCGGAAGATGTTGAGCAGCACGGTGCCGAGTTGCCTGGGCAGCGAGCCGGTGTTGTACGGGATACCGTAACGCCGGCAGATCTCGCGCACTTCCGGCGCCAGCTCGGCGTAGCGGTGCGCGGGGAGGTCCGGGAACAGGTGGTGCTCGATCTGGTGCGACAAGTTGCCGGACAGGATGTGAAACAGCTTCCCGCCGTTCATGTTCGCGGTACCGAGGATCTGGCGGTAGTACCACATGCCGCGGGACTCGTCGCGGGCCTCCTCGATCGTGAAGACCCGGGCTCCGTCCGGGAAATGCCCACAGAACGTGATGGCGAAAGTCCACATGTTGCGTATCAGGTTCGCCGCCAGGTTGCCGGTCAACACGAACCGCCTCGATCGGCCGGCCAACAGCGGGAATGCGACGAAGTCCTTCAACACCTGACGGAAGACCTTGCGCACGATCACGCCCAGGGCTTCGCGTTTGTCGGTCATGGTGATCTCGTGGGGCATCCGCTCGATCTCCAGCTCGTAGCCCGCCAAACTGTATTGGAACAGCACGAAACCCAATAGCGCGTTGATCGGGTTGAGCAGTTTCAACCGATCCCAGGGCTGGTCTTTCTTCACCCGCAAAACGGCGTAACCGATGTCGCGATCCAGGCCGATGATGTTGGTGTAGGTGTGGTGCAGGTAGTTGTGGGCGTAACGCCAGTGGTCGGACGGGCAGGCACTGTCCCACTCGAAGGTGGGGCCGTGCAGCGCCGGATCACCCATCCAGTCGTACTGGCCGTGCATGACGTTGTGGCCGATCTCCCAGTTGTCGAGGATCTTCGACGCCGCGAGCATCGCGACGCCGCCGAGCCAGGCGGGTCGCCGGACGCCGGCGAACATCAGCACGCGACCGCCGACCTCCAGGGTGCGCTGTACCCGGACGATCCGGCGGATATAGTCGGCGTCCCGCTTACCGAGGTCCGCCAGCTCCCGTGTCCTGATGGCGTCGAGTTCACGGCCCAGTGCATCGGCCTGGGCAGGGGTAAGCGTCAGCTCGGGTTGCGACATGGCTGCTCCTGCGGTGCTTTACAAGGCGAGTTCTACGTCGCCGACCGGAATCGACACGCAGATCTGGATGTCCTCGTCTGCAGCGTCCGAAAGCATCCCGGTGATCCGATTCTGCACCGTGCCAACGGTTTTTCGGCAGGTGCACGTCTTGCACAGACCCATCCGGCATCCGCTCGCCGGCTGCAGACCGGCGGATTCGGCCTGCAACAACAGCGGCCGCCCGTCGTCGACCACCGTGACGTTGCTGCCGAGGAAGGTCACGCGGCCACCGGCCGGATCGGCGGCCGGCGCAAACCGCGGCGGCACGAAGTTCTCGGCGATCGCGTCGGCGCAGTGTTCTCGGACCGCCGCAACCAGCGCCGGCGGCCCGCAGACATACACCAGGTCGGGAGCCGGCATCGCCGCATTCAGGTGATCGGCCCCGAAGTGGCCTGTCAGATCGCCCGGCGCATTCGGCTCATTGGCGCGGGTGAACCCGTGCAGCACCCGCACGCCGGGCATGGCGGCAAGCTCATCGCGGTAGCAGGCCTCAGCGCAAGTGCGGGCATAGTGAACGAAGCTGATCTCGCCACCCGCGGCGACATGGCCTTCGGCCAGCAACGTGCGCAGCATCGACATCACCGGGGTGATGCCACTACCGCCGGAGATCAGCAGGATCCGCTGCGGCCGGACGGCCGGCAGCACGAAATCGCCACTGCCGCCGGTGAGCCCGACCACCAGACCCGGGCGGGCGTGATCGCGCAGGTAGCTCGAGACCAGTCCACCGTCGTGGAGGCCGACGGTCAGCTCGATGAGTCGCTGCCCCTCGGCATTGGCAGGCGAGTAACACCGAGTGTGGCGCCGCCCGTCGATGTCCACGGTGAGATTGAGGTGCTGCCCGGCTCGGAAGCCGGGAAACGCGGTGTTGGGCTGCAACGTCATGGTGACGCTGCGCGGCGTACTGCGATGCACCGCGATGACCTTCGCTCGCGCCTCGCCCGGCGACCAGGTCGGCGTTACCAGCTCGGTGTACCGGTCGATGCGGTGCGGCCAGGTCAGCACCTCGGCCAGGCTCGAGACCAGCGCACGGCGCTTGGAGACTTGTCTGGACATGGGGGAGGTCGATGCGCCTTTGACTGGAGATCAGCGGTCCATTTGCGTGGAGTATACGACGCGATGACCCACAGTCGAGCGCCAGGGCTCGCGATGCTGGTTGGTTCAGTCCTGGTTGGTGAACGTCAGAATGCGAACTGGGTAGCGGCGTTCACCAGGTCGAGTAGCGGTTGCGGGAACACGCCCAGCACCACGGTGACCGCGGCGCACAGCGCGATCGCCGTCTTACTCCACACGCTGGGCTGCACCAGTTGCGGCGGGTTGTCGGGGGAGTCGGTGAAGAACATCAGCACGATCACCCGCACATAGAAGTAGGCGGCGACACCGCTGGCGATCACACCGATCACCACCAGCGGCACGGCGCCACTCTCGGCGGCCGCGGCGAACACGGCGAACTTGCTGATGAACCCACTGGTCAACGGGATGCCCGCGAACGCCAGCAGGAACATCGAAAACAGCAGCCCCACGATGGGGTAACGCTGTCCCAATCCGGCCCAGCGGGACATGTCGAGCTCTTCTTCGCCGCCGGGCCCGCGGATCAGGTTCACGACGGCGAACGCGCCGACGGTCGAGAAGCTGTAGGCGGCCAGGTAGAACAGCGTCGAGGAGACCCCCGCCGGGGTCGCCGACAGTACCCCGGTGAGCACGAAGCCGACATGGGCGATCGAGGAGTAGGCCAGCATCCGCTTGATCTCGGTCTGGGTGATGGCCGCAATGGTGGCGACCACCATGGTCAGCACCGAGATCAGCCACAGCAGCGGGCGCCACTGGTCGTGCAGTGCCGGCAGTGCGACATAGATGATCCGCAGCATCGCCCCGAATGCGGCGACCTTGGTCGCGGCCGCCATGAACCCGGTGATGGGCGTCGGCGCGCCGACGTAGACGTCGGGGACCCAGGAGTGGAACGGCACCGCGCCGACCTTGAAGAACAGCCCCACCAACAGCAGTCCGGCGCCGATCAGCGCCAGCGGATCGTTGTTGTGGGAGAACAGCTGCTCGCCGATATCGGACAACGTCAGCGAGGCGGTGGTGCCGTAGAGCAGGGCGGCGCCGAACAAGAACAGCGCCGAGGAGAACGCGCCCAGCAGGAAGTACTTCAGCGCCGCCTCCTGCGACAGCAGCCGACGGTACCGGGCCAGCCCGCACAGCAGATACAGCGGCAGTGAGAGCACCTCGAGGGCCACGAACATCGTCACCAGATCGTTGGCCGCCGGGAACACCAGCATCCCGCCGATCGCCAGCATCGTCAGCGGGAACACCTCGGTCTGGATCATCCCGCTGCGGGCCGCCTCGAGTTCGGCGCCGCTGCCCGGCACCGCCGAGGCCTGCGGGGTGAAGGAGTCCAGGCCTGCCCGCCCGTTGGCGGCGGGGGATGCAGCGGGTGCCGTCGCGGCGCCCGGCCCCTCGGGAGCTCCCGCGCCGGTGTTGCGTTCGGCGATGAAGACGACGGCCATGATCCCGACCAGCAGCACGATGCCCTGTAGCACCAGCGTCGGCCGGTCGACGGCGATCGCGCCGAGCACCGTGATGTGGCCGTCGGCCGGCAGGTCCCGTCCCACGGCGACCAGGCTGATGAACGCTGCGGCCAAGCCGCCGATGGCGAGCAGAACCTGCATCAGATAGCGCGCCCGTCGCGCCACGAAGGCCTCGAACAGCATGCCGGTGACCGCGGTGCCGAAGACGATCAGCAGCGGCAACAACAGGTCGTACTCGATGTGGGGTGTTGGCATGCCCGACATGGTCAGTGCGCCCCCTCAGCGGTCAGCGGTGCCGGGTCGGTCTCACCGATCGTGGTCAAGGTGTGCGCGACGCCCGGATTGATGATGTCGAGCACCGGTTTCGGGTAGAAGCCCAAGAACACCAGCAACGCGATCAACGGCGCGACGACGACGAGCTCGCGGGGTACCAGATCTCGGATGCGTTCGTTACCCGCGGTGACCGGGCCGGTCATCACCCGCTGATACAGCCACAACATGTAGATCGACGACAGCACCAGCGCGGTGCTGCCGACGGCCGCCGCCAGCCAGTAGCGGTTGAAGGTGCCCACCAATACCAGGAATTCGCTGATGAAGGGGGCCAGCCCGGGCAGCGACAGGGTGGCCATCGCCGCGACCATGAAGGTACCGGCCATCACCGGGGCCACCTTCTGCACGCCGCCGTAGTCGGCGATCGCCCGGGTGCCGCCGCGCCGGGAGATCAGGAACCCGGCGATCAGGAACAGCGCCGCGGTCGACAACCCGTGGTTGAGCATGTACAGCGTCGAACCGCTCTGGCCCTGGCTGGTCATCACGAAGATCCCCAGGATGATGAAGCCGAAGTGTGAGATCGACGTGTAGGCGATCAGCCGCATGATGTCGCGCTGGCCGATCGCCACCATCGCCCCGTAGACCACCCCGATCACCGCCAGCACGATGATGGCGGGGCGGAAATACGTTGAGGCGTCGGGGAACAACTGCAGGCAGTAGCGCAGCATGCCGAAGGTCCCCACCTTGTCCATGACCGCCATCATCAGCACCGCGGTGGCCGGGGTGGATTCCACCGCGGCGTCGGGCAACCACCGGTGCAGCGGCCACAGTGGCGCCTTGACCGCGAACGCGAACATGAAGCCGGCGAACAGCAGTTTGAGCACGCCCGGATCCACCGTGGTGGTGGCGGACGAGAACAACGAGACGAGTTCGCGGAAATCGAAGGTGCCGCCCGAGGTGCCCTCCCGGGCGCTCACCATGTACACGCCGATCACCGCGGCCAGCATGATCAGGCCGCCGAACAGGTTGTACAGCAGGAACTTCAATGCCGCTTGGGAACGCTTGGCGCCGTTGCCGAAGCCGCCGATCATGAAGTACATCGGGATCAGCATCGCCTCGAAGAAGACGTAGAACAGCAGTACGTCCAGCGAGACCAGCGAGATCAGCACCATCGCCTCGACGGCCAGGGTGAGTGCGGCGAAGGCGTGCGGGCCGCGGCGACGCTTACCCTCGCCATCGTTCCAGCCGGCAAGCATCAGCAGCGGCACCAGCCCGGCGGTCAGCAACGCCAGCACCACCGCGATACCGTCGACACCGAGCGTGTAGCGCGCCCCGAAAGCCGGTATCCAGGCATGGGATTCGACGAACTGGTACGGGGCGGCGACCGGGGTGGTGTCGAACTCGACGGTGATCACCACCGCTATCGCCAGCGTCACCAGGCTCACCAGCAGGCCGGTCAGCTTCGCCAGTCGTGCCGCTCCGGCCGGCAGCACGATCACGGCGCCGGCGCCCACTAGTGGCACCAACCACAGCAGGCTCAGCCAGGGCAGGTTCATGTTCACAGTTGCACCGCCAGGACTACCGCGACGACCAGCACGGCGCCGGCCAGCATGGTCAGCGCATAGGAGCGCACGAACCCGGTCTGCAAGCGCCGCACCAGAAGCGATGCGAGCGCGACCAGCCCGGCTCCGGCGTTGACCGAACCGTCCACCACCCGGTCGTCGACGTCGACCAGGGCTTGCGCCAGTCGGTTACCCGGACGCATGAACACCTCCTCGTTGAAGGCATCGCCGTAGAGATACTGGCGGGCCGCCACCGTCAGGGGCGACACGTCGGTGGGCGCGGTGATGGGTATCGGCTTACGGCCGTACATGCGGTAGGCCACCGCCACCCCGACCAGCACGACCCCCAGCGTGATGGCGCCGGTGAGCCAGGCCGGGATGAGATGCGCCGCTTCGTGGCCGGCCGCCGCGGCCCCGGTCACCACCGGTTCCAGCCAGTGTTCGAGGCGACCGCCGATGGCCAGCGCGGCTCCGGAGAACACGGCGCCGACGGCCAGCACGATCATCGGCCAGGTCATCACCCGCGGGGACTCGTGCGGATGTTGCAGCGCCCGTTCGTGGCTCACCTCGCTCTCGTCCGCCGCCCAGCGACGCTCACCGCCGAATGTCATCAGCATCACCCGGGTCATGTAGAACGCGGTGATGCCGGCACCCAGGATGGTCACCGCGCCCAAGAGCCAGCCGCGCGTCCCGCCGGTTGCCAGCGCGGCCTCGATGATCGCGTCTTTGGACCAATAACCGGCGAACGGTGGCACCCCGATGATCGCCAGATAGCACAGGCCGAACGTCACGAACGTCACCGGCATGAAGGCACGCAGCGCGCCGTAGCGGCGCATGTCCTGTTCGTCGTTCATCCCGTGCATCACCGAGCCCGAGCCCAGGAACAGTCCGGCCTTGAAGAAACCGTGGGTGAGTAGGTGCATGATCGCGACGGCGTAGCCGGCTGGGCCGAGCCCCGCGGCCAGCACCATGTAGCCGATCTGGCTGACGGTGGAGGCGGCCAGCGCCCGCTTGATGTCGTCTTTGGCGCAGCCGATGATCGCACCGAACAGCAGCGTGATCGCACCGACCACCACGACCGCCAGCCGCGCGTCGGCGGACAGGTCGAACACCGGGCCGGACCGCACGATCAGGTACACCCCGGCGGTCACCATGGTGGCGGCGTGGATCAGCGCCGACACCGGGGTGGGGCCTTCCATCGCGTCGAACAACCAGGCCTGCAGCGGAACCTGCGCGGACTTGGCGCACGCTCCCAGCAACAGCAGCAACCCGATGGCGGTAGTCCACCCGCTGGACCCGGCCGCTTCGACCGCGCCGAACAGCCCATCGAACGACAGCGTGCCGAAGCCGGCGAACATCGCGAACATGGCCAGCGACAGCCCGATGTCGCCGACCCGGTTGGACACGAACGCCTTCTTGCCGGCCGCCGCCGCGACCGGCCGCGCGTACCAGAATCCGATCAGCAGGTAGGACGCCAGGCCGACACCTTCCCAGCCCACGTAGAGGCCCAGGTAGTTGTCGGCGACGACCAGCAGCAGCATCGCCGCGACGAACAGGTTCAGGTAGGCGAAGAACCTCCGGCGGTCGGGGTCGTCCTTCATGTAGCCGATCGAGTAGATGTGGATCAGCGCGCCCACCCCACTGATCAGCAACACGAAGCAGATCGACAGCTGATCGATCAGGATCCCGAAGTCGACCTGCAGCGCACCGACCGGCACCCAGCTGAACAGGTGGCTGTGAATCGCCCGGTCCTCGCCGCTCCGGCCCAGCATCTCGGCCAGCAGCGCCAGCCCGATCCCGAACGAACAGAGCACGGCGGCACAGGCCAGCAGGTGTCCCCAGCGGTCGGTCCGTCGCCCGCCGAGCAGCAGGATCAACGCGCCGGCCGCCGGCAGGGCCACCAGCAGCCAGCTCAGCTGGCTCAGATTCGTCATAGAGCTTCCCAACTCCTAGCCGCGCAGTAAGTTCGCGTCGTCGACCGACACGGATCGCCGGGCCCGGAAGATCGTCATGATGATGGCCAGGCCGATAACCACCTCGCAGGCGGCGACGACCATGGTGAAGAAGGCCACCATCTGGCCGTCGAGCTCCGAGTGCAGCCGGGCGAAGGTGACGAACGCCAGGTTGGCGGCGTTGAGCATCAGCTCGACGCACATGAACATCACCAACGCGTTGCGGCGCAACATCACTCCGGTGGCGCCGAGGGTGAACAGCATCGCCGACAGGTAGAGATAGTTCTCCGGGTTCACTGGCCTGACTCCTCCCCGTTGCTCGCCGGAGCCATCCGCCGCTCCGCAGCATCGTCGTCGGCGTGGACCGCGTTGCCGGTGGCGCCGACCCAGCGGTGCTGCAAGGTGTCCGACACCGACAGCTCCGAGTAGGAGCCGTCGGGCAGTCGCGCGGCGATGTCGACGGCGTTGTGGCGGGCGTAGACGCCCGGCGTCGGCAGCGGGGTGGGGCGGTTGCCGGATCGGAAGCGCAGGATGGACAGCTCCCGCTGCGTCAGCCGCGGTTGCAGCCGCTCGCGATGCGTCAACACCATGGCCGCGACCACCGCGGTGATCAGCAGCGCACTGGTGAGTTCGAAGGCCCAGAGGTAGCGGGTGAAGATCAGCGCCGCCAGCCCCTCGACGTTGCCCTGGCCCACCATGCCGGAGTCGCCCGAGCCGCCGGTGGCCGGGGCGCCGATTCCGCGCAGGTGCATCGTCGCGCCGCCGATCCCGGCGATCAGCAGCACCCCGAAACCGATCCCGGCGAGGGTCGAGGCGATCCGCTGGCCGCGCAGCGTCTCCACCAATGACTCGGCGGAGTCGACCCCGATCAGCATCATCACGAACAGGAACAGCATCATCACCGCGCCGGTGTAGACCACGATCTGCACCACGCCGAGGAACATCGCGTCCTGGACGAAGTAGAAAACGGCCAGGGAGAGCATCGTCATCGCCAGGAACAGTGCCGAATACACCGCTTTGGCGGCGGTGACGACACCGACGGCGCCGACCAGGGCCAGGGCGCCGAGGACCCAGAAGGTCACCGCCTCCCCGGTGGAGGTGCGGACGACGATGTCGGAGGCAAGCAGTGCGGCGTCCATCAGGCTTTGCCCTGCTTCTTCCGGTCCAGCATGACGAACAGGTCCGGGTTCTCATCGAGCCCATCCGGGCCGACCCTGCCCAGGTAGTAGTCCTTCTCGGTGGCGCCCGGCGGCATCGGGTGCGGCGGTGCGGTCATGCCGGGCTCCAGCGGCGCCAGCAGCTGGTGACGTTCCAAGATCAGATCGGCCCGGTTGTCCGCGGCCATCTCGTACTCGTTGGTCATGGTCAGCGCGCGCGTCGGGCAGGCTTCGATGCACAGTCCGCAGCCGATGCAGCGCAGATAGTTGATCTGGTAAACCCGGCCGTAGCGTTCGCCGGGCGAGAAGCGTTCGTCGTCGGTGTTGTCGGCGGCCTCCACGTAGATGGCATCGGCCGGACATGCCCACGCGCACAGTTCGCAGCCGATGCACTTCTCCAACCCGTCCGGATGCCGGTTGAGCTGGTGGCGGCCGTGATAGCGCCGCGCCGTCGGCTTCTTCTGCTCCGGGTAGCCGTCATTGATCGGCCGCTTGAACATCGTTCGCCAGGTGACGCCGAACCCGGCGAGCGCGTCTCTGAGCTTAGCCATTGACATCCTCCTTGACCCGCGGTGAATTTCGCTGCGGCAGCGGTGGTGTCGGAAAAGAACCTTCGGATGCGACGACCGGCGCGGGCTCGTCCGGCCCGGTGTTCACCGCGTTGAAGCGGCGGTGCAACACCGCCACCACCAGCAGCGTGGTGAGTGTGCTGATAGCGATCAGCACCGCCTCCCAGTGCTGGTAGCCCTCGTTGCCCAGGCTGCGCATCACCGCCGCGAGCAGCACCCACAGCAGCGCCACCGGGATCAGGATCTTCCAGCCCAGCGCCATGAACTGGTCGTACCGCAGCCGGGGCAGGGTGGCGCGCAGCCAGATGTACATGAAGATGAATCCCCACACCTTGGCGGTGAACCACAGCAGCGGCCACCATCCCTGGTTGGCGCCGGCCCACAGGTTCAGCGGGAACGGCGCGTGCCAGCCGCCGAAGAACAACGTGACGGCCAACGCCGAAACCGTGGTGATGTTGATGTATTCGGCCAGGAAGAACAGCGCGAACTTCAATGACGAGTACTCGGTGTGGAATCCGCCGACGAGCTCGCCCTCGGCTTCGGGCAGATCGAATGGCGCCCGGTTGGTCTCACCGACCATCGCGGTCAGATAGACCATGAACGACGGCAGCAGCAGGAACGCGAACCAGATCCCGTCCTGGGCGGCCACGATGCTCGAGGTGGACATCGTGCCGGCGTAGAGGAACACCGACGCGAACGACAAGCCCATCGCGACTTCGTAGGAGATCACCTGCGCGGTGGAGCGGATGCCGCCCAACAGCGGGTACGGCGACCCGGATGACCAGCCGGCCAGGATGATGCCGTACACCCCGATCGAGGACATCGCCAAGATGAACAACACCGCGATCGGCAGGTCTGCCAGTTGCAGATCGGTGCGATGGCCCAAGATGCTGACTTCCGGACCGAACGGGATCACCGCGAACGCGGTGATCGCCGGGACCGTCGAGATGACCGGAGCCATCACGTAGATCGCCCGGTCGACGCCGGCGGGGACGATGTCCTCCTTGAGGGCCAGCTTGATGCCGTCGGCGAGGCTCTGCAGCCAGCCCTTCGGCCCGACCCGGTTGGGGCCGGGGCGCATCTGCATGCGCGCCAGCACCTTTCGTTCGATGACGATCGCGAACAGCACTGTCAGTACCAGGAATGCGAAGACGGCCAGCACTTTGGCCAGCACCAGCCACCAGGGAATGCTCATGATCTGCGTCCAATCCGTACCACCGCGCCCGGGCCGACGCCGAGATCGCGGTGCACCGCTGAGTCAGACGAATTCATCGGCAGCCACACCACCCGGTCCGGCATCTCGGTGATGACCAGCGGCAGGGTGATTGCTCCGTGCTCGGTGCCGACCGTGATCTGATCGCCGGCCGCGACACCGATCTCGGTGGCGGTCGGCGCCGACAGCCGCGCCACCGGTTTGCGGGCGGTGCCGGCAAGGTTCGGCTCGCCGGCCTGCATCAGCCCGTTGTCGAGCAGCATGCGCCAGCTGGCCAGCACGGCCTCACCGGAGCCCGGCTGCCCGGGCCGGCCCGCCGCCACGTCGGGGGAGGCCACGCGTTCGCCGTTCCAGGCGCCCAACCGGGTCAGCTCCTCGCGCGCCGCCGCCACGGTGGGAAGCCCGAGGTCAATGCCCATCTCCTCGGCGAGCGCGTCGAGCACCCGCACGTCGGACAAGGTGCCGCGCTCATCCAGTGCGGCGCCGAACCGACGGGGCCGGCCCTCCCAGTTGAGGTAGGTGCCGGTCTTCTCGACCGCCGCGGCGATCGGCAGCACCACGTCGGCGCGTTCGGTGACCTCGCTGTGCCGCAACTCGATGCTGACCAGGAATCCGACCGCGTCCAGGGCGGCCAGCGCGGCGGCCGGGTCGGCCAGGTCACCGGGCTCGATCCCGCCGACCAGCAGCGCCCCCAGTGTCCCGTCGGCGGCAGCCGCCAGGATGGCGTCGGTGTCACGCCCGGGCCGGGACGGCAGCTCGTCGGGGCCGGCCAGCCCCCAGGCCCGTGCCACCTCGGCCCGTGCGGATGCATCGCCGAGTGGGCGTCCGCCCGGCAGCAGGCCCGCCAGGGCGCCGCTGTCGAGCGCGCCGCGCTCCCCGGCGCGCCGCGGTACCCATGCCAGTCGCGCCCCGGTCGCCTCGGCCAGCCGAACCGCGGCGGACAGCGCGCCGGGGGAGCCCGCCAGCCGCTCGCCGACCAGCACCACCGCACCGGGTTGGCGCAGCCGCTCGCTGAGCTCGGCATGGCCGGAGCCGTCGATGATGCCGTCCAGCGCAGCCGCTTCGCCGCCCGGAACGGTCGGCAGCAGGGTGCCGAACATCTTGGTCAGTGCGCGGTCGGCGAACGGCGCGATGGCGAACACGCCGGCGCCCTTCTTGCGGGCGGCCTTGCGCAGCCGCAGGAAGATGATCGGCGACTCTTCCTCGGGCTCCAGGCCGACCAGCAGCACCGTTGCAGCGGTTTCCAGGTCGGCGTAGCTCACGCCGATTCCGCTCCCGGCCACCCGCGCGGCCAGGAACGCGGCTTCCTCGGCGGACTGGGTACGCGCCCGGAAGTCGATGTCATCGCCGCGCAGCGCCACCCGGGTGAACTTGGCGTACCCATAGGCGTCCTCGGCGGTCACCCGGCCGCCCACCAGCACGCCGGTGCGTTCGCGCGCCGCGGCCAGACCCCGCGCCGCTATTGCCAGCGCATGCGGCCACGAGGTGGAGACCAGCTCGCCGCTGTCGTCGCGCACCAGCGGCGTGCTGATCCGGTCGGGCTGGACGGCGTAGGTGAACGCCCAGCGCCCCTTGTCGCAGTTCCACTCTTCGTTGACGTCCGGGTCGTCGCCGGCCATCCGGCGCATCACCTTGCCGCGCCGGTGGTCGGTGCGCTGGGCGCACCCGGACGCGCAGTGCTCGCAGACGCTGGGCGTCGACACCAGGTCGAACGGGCGGGCCCGGAACCGGTATGAGGCGCCCGTCAGCGCGCCCACCGGGCAGATCTGCACGGTGTTGCCGGAGAAGTAGGAGTCGAACGGCGTCTCGGTGTAGATGGCGACCTGCTGCAGGGCGCCGCGGTCCATCATCTCGATGAACTTGTCCCCGGCGATCTCGTCGGCGAACCGGGTGCAGCGCGCACACAGAATGCAGCGATCACGGTCCAGCAGCACCTGCGAGGAGATGTTGATCGGCTTGGGGTAGGTCCGTTTGGCCTCTTCGAAGCGGGTCTCGGTGCGGCCGTGGGCCATCGCCTGGTTCTGCAGCGGGCATTCACCGCCCTTGTCGCAGGTCGGGCAGTCCAGCGGGTGGTTGATCAGCAGCAGTTCCATCACCAGGTGCTGGGCTCGGTCGGCTTCGGCGGAGGTGTGTTGGGTGCGCACCACCATGCCCTCGGCTGCGGCCACCGCGCAGGAGGGCTGCGGCTTGCGCTGGCCCTCCACCTCGACCATGCACTGCCGGCACCAGGCGACCGGGTCCAGCAGCGGGTGATCGCAGAACCGGGGGATCTCGATCCCCAGTTGCTCGGCGGCCCGGATGATCAGGGTGCCCTTGGGCACCGTGACCTGCTGATCGTCGATGGTGAAGGTCACCGACTCCGGGTTCTCCTGACGGTCGGGCCCGGTCATGCCGCACCGCCGTCGGATCCGTTAGGCACGAACATGCTCGCTTTCGGGTCGAACGGACAGCCCCCGTCAAGGTGGGCGATGTATTCGTCACGGAAGTACTCGATCGACGACTGCACCGGCATCGCAGCGCCATCCCCCAACGCGCAGAAGGATTTTCCGAACAGCACGTCAGCGATGTCCAGCAAGGTGTCGAGGTCTTCGGGTGTGCCGCGGCCGGTCTCCAGCCGCTCGTAGATCGGCACCAGCCAATAGGTGCCCTCCCGGCAGGGCGTGCACTTACCGCAGGACTCGTGCTTGTAGAACTCCGACCAGCGCCGGGCCGCGCGCACCACGCAGGTGGTCTCATCGAAGATCTGTAACGCTTTGGTGCCCAACATCGAACCGGCCGACGCCATACCCTCGTAGTCCAGCGGGATGTCGAGATGTTGATCGGTCAGCAGCGGGGTCGACGACCCGCCGGGCGTCCAGAACTTCAGCCGGTTACCGTCGCGAATCCCGCCGGCGTACTCCAGCAGTTCGCGCAGCGTGATGCCGAGCGGAGCCTCGTACTGGCCGGGCCGATTCACGTGCCCGGACAGCGAATACAGCGTGTAACCGCGGGACTTCTCGGTGCCCATCGACCGGAACCAGTCCGCCCCGTTACGCAGAATCGACGGCACGCTGGCAATGGATTCGACGTTGTTGACCACCGTCGGGGAGGCGTACAGCCCGGCGACCGCCGGGAAGGGCGGGCGCAGCCGGGGCTGACCCCGGTAGCCCTCCAGCGAGTCGATCAGCGCGGTCTCCTCGCCGCAGATGTAGGCGCCCGCCCCGGCGTGCACGGTGATGTCGAGGTCGAAGCCGGTGCCGCCGATGTCGGTGCCCAGCAGCCCCGCCGCGTACGCCTCGGCCACCGCGTTGTGCAGTCGGCGCAGGATCGGCAGCACCTCGCCGCGCACATAGATGAAGGCGTGACGGGCGCGGATCGCGTGGCTGCAGATGATCATGCCCTCGATGAGCACGTGCGGCGTCGCCAGCAGCAGCGGGATGTCCTTGCAGGTACCGGGCTCGGATTCATCGGCGTTGACCAGCAGATAGTGCGGTTTGGCGCCCGCGCCGTCGGTGCCCTGCGGGACGAACGACCACTTGGTCCCGGTGGAGAATCCGGCACCGCCGCGGCCGCGCAGCCCGGAATCCTTGACCAGCTCGATGACATCATCGGGAGCCATGGCCAGCGCCCGCTGCATGCCCTGGTAGCCGCCGTGGCGACGATAGGTTTCCAGCGTCCAGGATTCGGGGTCGTCCCAGTAGCTGCTCAACACCGGGGTCAGCGGCGTCGCCGCGGTGGCGCGGCTCGGTGGGGAAGTCACTGTCCGCTCCCGTCGGCGTCGGTTTCCGGAGCGGCCATGCCGTGCTCGTGGGCGAAGCGCAGCCCGGCCAGTGTCGGCCCGGCCGGGCCGCCCTGGCCGTCGTCGGGACGATCGTCGGCGAATCCGGCCAGCACCCGGGCGGTTTCGCGGAAACTGGTCAGCGGCAGCCCGCGGCTGGGCCGCACCTCACCACCGGAGCGCAGCGCATCGGTCAGATCGCGCGCCGACTCCGGGGTCTGCTGGTCGAAGAACTCCCAGTTGACCATCACCACCGGGGCGCAGTCGCAGGCGGCGTTGCACTCGATGCGCTCCAGCGTGACCTTGCCGTCGGCGGTGGTCTGCGCGTCGTCGACGTCCAGATGCTCCTTGAGCGTGTCGTAGATGGCGTCGCCGCCCATCACCGCGCACAGCGTGTTGGTGCACACGCCCACCAGGTATTCGCCGGTCGGCTTGCGCCGGTACATCGAGTAGAACGAGGCGACGCCGGCGACGTCGGCGCCGGTCAACCCGAGCACGTCGGCCACGAATGACAGACCGGCCGGGGTGATGTAGGAGTCCTCGGCCTGCACCAGGTGCAGCAGCGGCAGGATCGCCGAGCGTGGCTGCGGGTAGCGACCGATGATCTCCTTGGCGTCGGCCTCCAGGCGCGCGCGCACCTCATCGGAGTAGCTGCGCGGCGCATCGGGGTGGTTGAACTGGTTCGGTTCCTCCGGTGGCCGGCCCAGCTGCAGGAACACCCGGTTGCCGTCGGTCCCGGCGGTCGGCGGCATCAGCCGGCCACGCCCGGTCTTGTTGATCACTTTTCTTTCCAGGCCGTCCGTTTCGCTCACCGGTCCACCCCGCCCATCACCGGGTCGATGCTGGCGACCGCGGCGATCACGTCGGCGATGAGTGCGCCTTCGCTCATCGCGGCGACCGCCTGCAGGTTGGTGAACGACGGGTCTCGGTAGTGCACCCGGTAGGGCCGGGTGCCGCCGTCGCTGACCATGTGCACCCCCAGCTCGCCGCGCGGCGACTCGACCGAGACGAACACCTGCCCGGGCGGCACCCACAGATCCTCGGTGACCCGCTTGAAGTGGTGGATCAGCCCCTCCATCGAGTGGCCCATGATCCAGCCGATGTGCTCGCGCGAGTTACCCTGCCCGTCCGGGCCTATCGTCAGGTCGCCCGGCCAGGCGATCTTGCGGTCTTCGATCATGACGGGATCGCCGTGCGACTTGACCAACTTCTCCACACACTGCTCGACGATTTTCAGCGACTCCTTGATCTCCGCGATGCGGATCAGGTAGCGGCCGTAGGCATCACAGCCGTCATCGGTGATCACATCGAACTCGTAGTCCTGGTAGCCGCAGTACGGCTCTTCGCGGCGGACGTCGTACGGCAGGCCGGTGGACCTCAGCACCGGGCCGGTGATGCCCAGCGCCATGCATCCGGTCAGATCCAGGTAGCCCACCCCCTTGGTGCGGGCCTTCCAGATGTAGTTATCGGTGAGCAGGTCTTCGATGTCCTTGAGCCGCTTGGGCATCAGCGTGAGAAAGTCGCGGATCTGGCCGATCGCCTCGTCAGGCAGGTCCACCGAGACTCCGCCGGGCCGGATGTACTGGTGGTTCATCCGCAGTCCGGTGATGGTCTCGAAGATGTCGAGCACCAGTTCGCGTTCCCGGAAGCCGAACAGCATCACCGACAGCGCGCCGAGTTCCATGCCGCCGGTTGCCAGCGCAACCAGATGCGAGGAGATCCGGTTGAGTTCCATCATCAGTACTCGGATCTGGCTGACACGTTGCGGGATCTCGTCGGTGACGTCGAGCAGCTTCTCTACCCCGAGGCAGTAGGCGACCTCGTTGAAGAACGGCGACAGGTAGTCCATCCGGGTCACGAAAGTGACGCCCTGGGTCCAGTAACGGCTCTCCAGGTTCTTCTCGATGCCGGTGTGCAGATAGCCGATGCCGCAACGGGCTTCGGTGACCGTCTCGCCGTCGAGTTCGAGGATCAGGCGCAGCACACCGTGCGTCGACGGATGCTGCGGGCCCATGTTGACGACGATCCGTTCGCCGGGGTCGGCGGCCCGGGCCGCTTCGACCACCTGGTCCCATTCCTGGCCGCCGACGTTCAGGACGGTCCGGGGTGTCTCGGTGCTCATCAGTTGTAGGCCCTCCGCTGGTCCGGCGGCGGTATCTGCGCGCCCTTGTACTCGACCGGGATGCCGCCCAACGGGTAGTCCTTGCGTTGCGGGTGGCCGTGCCAGTCGTCGGGCATCTCGATCCGGGTCAGCGCGGGGTGGCCGTCGAAGATGATCCCGAAGAAGTCATAGGTCTCGCGCTCGTGCCAGTCGGTGGTGGGATAGACCCCGTACAGCGACGGGATGTGCGGATCGGCATCCGGCGCAGCGACTTCCAGCCGGATCCGCCGTCCGTGGGTGATGGACCGCAGCGGGTAGATGGCGTGCAGCTCACGGTCGGTGTCGGCGGGGTAGTGCACGCCGGACACCCCGAGGCTCAGTTCGAATCGCAGGGCCGGCTCGTCGCGCAGCAACTGGGCGACCGCCGGCAACTGTGCCCGATGGACATACAACGTCAGCTCGCCGCGGTACACCACCACTTTCTCGACGGCATCGGCGAATTCGATCCCGTCGCGCTGCAGCACCGCGGTGAGGGTATCCACGACTTCGTCGAAGTAGCCGCCGTAGGGCCGCGGTGTCTCGCCCGGCAGCGCCGCCTCGCTGACCAGACCTCCGTACCCCGACGTGTCACCGGGGCCGGCCGCGCCGAACAGTCCGCGACGGACCTTGATCACATCCTCGGAGTCGGCCGGGCCGTCACCGTCGGCAGTGCCCTGGCTCACCGCAGCAACCCCCTCATCTGCCAGGTGGATGGGGCCGACAGGGCCGCCTCTTCGGTGGCAGTGATCACCTGCTCCCGGTTGGCGCCCAACGGCATATCGCGAATCTTCTCGTGCAGCTTGAGGATTGCGTACATCAGCATCTCCGGCCGCGGCGGGCAGCCGGGCAGGTAGATGTCGACCGGGACGACATGGTCCACCCCCTGCACGATCGCGTAGTTGTTGAACATCCCGCCTGAGGATGCGCACACGCCCATCGACAGCACCCATTTCGGCTCGACCATCTGGTCGTAGATCTGCCGCAGCACCGGTGCCATCTTCTGGCTGACGCGGCCGGCCACGATCATCAGATCGGCCTGTCGCGGCGACGCCCGGAACACCTCCATGCCGAACCGGGAGATGTCGTAGTCGGGCGCCATCGACGACATCATCTCGATCGCGCAACACGCCAGGCCGAAGGTGGCTGGCCACAGCGAGCCTTTGCGGAAATAACCGGCGAGGTCCTCCACGGTGGACAACAGGAGACCGCTCGGTAGTTGCTCTTCTAATCCCATCGATAAGCCCGCCTACTCCAAATCAATCCCAATTGAGGCCGCCGCGCCGCCAGACGTAGGCATACGCGACGAAGACGACGGCGGCGAACAGCAACATCTCGATCAGGGCGAACACCCCGAGGCCGTCGAAAGCGACCGCCCAGGGATAGAGGAAAACGATCTCGATGTCGAAGACGATGAACAGCATCGCGGTCAGGTAGTACTTCACCGGGAAGCGCTGCCCAGGCGGGGCATGCGGTCCGCTGACCGGCTGGTCGGTGGGTTCGATGCCGCACTCGTAGGCCTCCAGCTTCGACCGGTTGTAGCGCGACGGGCCGGCCAGCGCCCCGGCGACCACGGAGAACACGGCAAAACCGGCGGCGAGCGCGGCGAGCGCGAGGATCGGCAGATACTGGTTCATGCTCAGTGACGTGGTTCCCTTCCGGGCGTCGATTGTGAGTTCAGGCACAGCCTAGCCCGCGGCAACCGGGAGGTCGCGAAGAATGTGAAATTGTCGGCAACTGTGACCGGCATCACCATCAGCGACCAACGGCCACAGGGCAATTCGCTTCTGAGGCTGCCCTAACCCGGCGGTTTCGCCGGGCGGGGGCCGCCGTGTCAACCCGGCGGTTCAGCGAGGCTCGACGAAGGAGAGGCGAAGCTGGGACCGCCGCATCAACCCCGGGGGTTCAGCGAGGCTCGACGCAGGAGAGGTGAAGCTGGGACCGCCGCATTAACCGCGTGTCGGGGTACGCAGCAGCCCCAGTACCTGGCGGCTCAGCGCCATCGGGTCCACCGGGTGCGGCAGCACGCCGTCGGCGTGGGACCATCTCGCCAGCCATACGTCGTCTGCGCGGCCGGTCAGCACCACGATTGGCGGGCAGGGGGTGAGCTCATCCTTGAGCTGTTTGCAGATGCCCATCCCGCCGGCCGGGGTGGCCTCCCCGTCCAGGATGGCGAGGTCGATGCCGCCGGCGTCCATCTGCCGGATCACCACCGGTTCCGTCGCTACTTCGACATAGCTCAGCTCCGGTAGATCCGGGTGCAGGTGCTTGCCCAACGCGGTCATGACCCGCGCGCGGGTAGCGGCATCGTCGCTGTAGACCAGGATCCGCAGCGCTTGGGAGGAAGGCGTGGAGTCAGACACGTTGGGAATGCTACTGCTCGTACGGTGCCGATAGAGCGGGTTTGCGCGACGACCACCGAAGTGACTGTCGCGCAGTGACTCTAACGCTTCAACGATCGTAGCCGGGGTGGTCGATCGAGAGTCGGTGGCGCACCAGCGTGTAGAGACAGGCTTCGACCGCGTCGGATCTGTCGTCGAGGTCACCGGCCCGGATGGCGGCGGCCAGGCCGGCCTCGTCGGTGAAACCCAGTCCGGACAGGGCGTGCGTCGCGGCGCCGGCGGCGGTGTCGCGCAACTCCCGTTCGACGATGCGCAGCGCGTTGGCGGCGACCCGGGCGTGGAAGTTGACCTGGCCGTCGGTGGCGGCGCGGACATCGCCGTCGAGGAACTCGGCGACCGCGGTGACGAGCTCGGCGGCGCTCGGCCGCCGGCCGGTCGCGCCCGGTGCTGGCGGCCCGGCTTGCGCTAGCGGCGCCGAGGAGCGGGTATCGCCGGGCGCGTGAGCGAGCAGGCCCAGCAGGTCCCATTCGGTTTCGGAGACCCGCCGGCCGATGGTCGCCAGCTCCACCGAGCGGGTCTGCCCGCTCAGGTGCCGTTCGGCCTGGTAGCGGCAGATGATGCCCCACCGCAGCGTGCCCAGCACCAGCCACCACTCGAACCGCCGGCGGTCGACCGCCGTGCCGGAGGCCTGCTGGTAGGCGGTCAGGAAGGCGTCGATGCTGCCGAGCCCGCCGGCGGCACGCTCGGGCGGGGCGCCGAAGCGCCAGGCCCGTTGGCAGAACCAGGCCAGGTCCTCGCAGCCGTCGCCCAGATGCACCAGCTCCCAGTCCAGCACCGCCGCCAGGTCGGCGCCGTCGACGATCAGGTTGCCCATCCGGAAGTCGCCGTGCACCAGCTGCGGCTGCGCCGGCGGCGGCCGGTGGGCGGCCAGCCACCGAAACGCCCACTCGAAGACGGCGGTGGTGTCGTGCATGGCGTCCAGCTGGGCGCGGCAGGCGGCGAGTTGGTCCTCGTCGCGCAGCGCCATACCGGCCGGATCGGCGCGATGGATGGCGGCCAGTGCCTGCGCGCATTGCCGCAACAGGGCCTCACGCCCGGGGTCATCGAGCTGACGTTCGATGCGCCGGACCACCGTCTCACCCGCGATCTCATCGCAGATCAGAAACGGATTGCCCAGTGCCGCTGGAGAATTGTCGGCGATAAGGACGGTCGGTACCGGAGCCCCGGCGGTGCGCGCAGCGCGCTGGGCGTGCGCTTCCAGTTCCATGCTGGCGTGGACCTCATCGGGCGGGCCGGTACGCAGGATCAGTGCGCGGCGCCCCGAGCCGCCGACGGCGTCGAACGCCCAGGTGACCCGGCTGGCTCCGCCGGTCAGCGCGCGCAGGCCCTCGACGGTCACCGGGCCCAGCACCGGGGCCAGCACCGTCGAAAGCCGTTCGGCCAGGTGGTCGGCGGTCATCGGCGACGGTCGAACCCGAACAGTCGCTGCGCGACCCGCCGAATCTGGATCTCCTCGGCGCCCTCGGTGATCCGGTAGCGGCGATGATGCCGGTAGATGTGCTCGAACGGTTCATGGCGGGTGTAGCCGATCCCGCCGAAGGTCTGGATGGCACGGTCGGCGGCCTCGCACACCAGCCGGTTGGCACGGTAGTTGGCCATCGACACCTTGTCGGAGACCTCCAGGTGGTGGTCGCGGTCGAGGTGCCAGGCCGCATAGTTCACTAGCAGCCGAACCATCTGGGCCTCGGTCTGCAGTTCGGCCAGTGGCCACTGCACAGCCTGGTTGACCGATAGCGGCTTGCCGAATACCACGCGCTGGGTGGCGTATTCGGCGGCCCGGTCGATGCAGTACTGGGCCGCGCCCAGACTGGAGGCCGCCTGGCGGATCCGGTTCTCGTGCAGGAAGGTCTGGGCGACCTCCAGGCCGCGGTCCACCTCGCCGAGCACCGCATCGGCGGGCACCCGCACGTCGGTGAGTTCGACCTCGCCGTGGTCGCTGGGCATGTTGAACGTCCACCAGTAGAACGGGACGCGGAACCCCGGCGTATCGGTGGGAACCAGGAAGGCGGTGATGCCACGCGCCGAGCCGGCCTCGCCGGAGGTGCGTGCGAAGATCAGGTCGTGGGTGGCGCGGTGCACTCCGGTGTTGAACCGCTTGGCGCCGTTGATCACCCAGCCGCCGTCGGCGGGTTCGGCGCGGGTCTCCAGCCAGGTCGCATCCGAGCCGTGGTCGGGTTCGGTCAGCCCGAACGCCATCGACCGCTCACCGGTGATCAGGGCCTCCGACCAGTCCCGGCGCTGCTCATCGGTGCCGAACCGCTCCATCATGATGACCTGCGGGAAGTTGCCGACAATCGAGGATTCGTCCTGCAGGTCGTTGTGCAAACCGAGCCCCTTGTGCGCCAAGTGCTCCCGGATCACCGCCATATCGACGTTGCTGCCGTCCCGGCCGCCCAGCGACGACGGCAGCCCGTAGCGCAGCCAACCGGCGGCGTCGGCGCGGCGGCGCATCTCGGCCAGTAGGTCCTCCCAGTCCCGGTTCGGGATGCCGCCGTTCTCCACGTCGGTGCGGGCGAACTCCCGGCGGTGGTCGAAGTACTGCATGTTCTCGGCCTGCAGCGGCGCGATCTCACGCTCGATGAAGTCATCCATTTCGGCGAGCAGCGCCGGAAGGTGTTCGGGCAGTGTGAAATCCATGGCAAGTCCTCCGTGTTCAGCGGCCGTACAGGGTCTTCCTCCAGATCGTCGACAGCGTCGCGATGGCATCGCGGTCGCTGATTCGCCAGCCCGGTCCGGAGGGGCCGACGAAGACGACGGTGAAGTTCTCGAACAGCAGCGCGATCGCTGCCGCGATGTGGTCGGGGTCGAGGTCGAGGCCGTGCCCCTGTTGCTGGGCGCACCGAATCGAGGCGGCGACGGTCTCCATGCCGAACCGGCGGAATTCGTTCTGCAGCACCGCGAATCGTTGGTTAGTGGCCGCGAGCTGGGCGACGGCGATCATGATCCCGATGTTCTGCTTGAACATGGACCAGTAGGCGCCCACTACCGACGTAAAGAACTCGGTGTCCTGCGGGGAGTCGGGCAACCGCATCTTCAGCCGGGAAGGCTCGACGACGTCGGACAGGAATGACTCCGCCAGTGCGGCCAGCAGGTCCTCTTTGTCCTGGAAATACCGGTAGAGCACCGCTGTGGACTTGCCGGCCGCCGACGTGATGTCGGCAAGCGTGGTGCCGTGAAAGCCGCGCTCTGCGAACAGCTCCCGGGCGGCCTGCTCGATGGCCTGGCGCGTCTGACGGCCCTTGGAGCTGAGCTCACGCTGGCTGGACATCGTGGTGGTCAGTTCCGTTTCCGGTCTCCGGCGGCCAGCAACGCGCTGGGCAGACCATGGCCGACGACCGAGCTGGCCACGCGTGCGGCGGCGATGGCGGCCTGCAGGTCGATGCCGGTGTCGATCCCGCAGTCGCCCAGCAGGTAGACCAGATCCTCGGTGGCGATGTTGCCGGTGGCGCCGGGTGCGAACGGGCAGCCCCCCAGGCCGCCGGCCGACGCGTCGAGCCGGGTGATGCCCGCCTGAACCGCAGCGTAGGCGCATGCCAGACCGGCGCCACGGGTGTTGTGGAAGTGCGCCCCCAGCGGTGTGTCGCCGATGATGCCTTGCACCGTGGCAATCAGGTCGCTGACCCGGCGCGGGGTGGCAGTGCCGATCGTGTCGGCGATCGCCAGCCGGTCGACGCCGAACGCGACCGCCGACTCGGCGATGTCGGTGACGCGCCGCGCCGGTGTCGGTCCGTCGAACGGGCAGTCCCACGCCGTAGCAATGATGACCTCGATGGACCCGCCGGCGTCGTGGGCGGTGCCAGCGATGTCGCCGATCGCCGCAACGGCGTCGGCGGTCGGCCTGCCGACGTTGGCCGAACTGAACGAATCCGAGGCGCACACCACGTACTCGATCGAGGTCAGGCCGGCGGCCACCGCCCGGGCGGCGCCACCCGGACTGGCGACCAGCGCGGAGAACTCGAGGTCGGGGTAGCGCCACAGCTCGGCGGCGAGTTCGGCGGCATCGGCCAGGGCGGGAACCTTGGTGGGGGAGACGAACGAGGTGACCTCGACTTCGCGTACTCCGGTGGCGGCGATGGCGTCCAGCAGTTCGAGTTTGGCGCGCAACGGGACCGGCTGCTCGATCTGCAGCCCGTCGCGCAGCGCCACCTCGCGAATCTCGACCTTGTCGGGTATCACAACACCCCCTCGGCGCGCAGGCCGTCCAGTTCGGCGGCGGTCTTGCCCAACAGGTCGCCGTAGACCTCGTCGTTGTGTTGCCCCGGCCGAGCCGAGCCGGCAGTACGGATCCGGCCCGGGGTGTCCGAGAGCACCGGGACGATGCCGGGGCCCAGCACCGTGCGCTCGGCGCCTTCGTCCCAGTGCTCGGCGAGCATGCCGCGGGCCCGCAGCTGCGGGTCGTTGACCACCTCGGCGACGGTGTTGATCGGCCCGGAGATCACCCCGGCGTCGCTCAGCGTCGCGATGATGTCGTCGGGTTTACGCTGTGCGGCCCATTCGCCGATGATCGCGTCGAGCTCGTCCTGGTTGCGGCCGCGGGCCACGTGGTCGGCGAACCGCGGGTCGGTCGCCAGTTCGGACCGGCCCATCGCCTGACACAGCCGGGCGAACACGCTGTCCTGGTTGGCGGCGATCACCACCCAGCTGCCGTCGGCTGACTGATAGATGTTCGACGGGGCGATGCCTTCCAGGCGGGTGCCGGACGGCCCGCGCACCACGCCGCCGACGTCGTAGTCGGGGATGGTGGATTCCTGTATGGCCAAGCAGGATTCGGTCAGTGCGACATCGACCACCTGGCCCTCGCCGGTGACCGTGCGCCGGTAGAGGGCGGCGAGTGCGCCTTGGACGGCGAACATGCCGGCCAGGCTGTCGCCCAGCGAGAGCGCCAGCCGCGGCGGGGGACCGCCAGGGAAGCCGTTCATGTGCCGCAGCCCGCTGGCCGCCTCGGCGACCGAGGCGTACCCGGCCTTGTGGGCGTCCGGCCCGGTCTGTCCGTAGCCGGAGACCCGCACCAGGATGATGCCGTTGTTGTGTCGGCGCAACACGTCGAATCCCAGCCCCCAGCGTTCCAGCGTGCCGGGCCGGAAGTTCTCCACGACGATGTCGGCGTGCTCGATCAGCTCCAGGAACAGCTCTCGGCCGCGCTCGGTGCGCAGGTCGAGCGTGACGGCCTTCTTGTTGCGGGCGTGCACGGTCCAGAAGAAGTGGCGCCCGTCGACCTCGGCCTGCCCCCAGGTGCGCAGCGGGTCGGGCTTGCCCGGTAGCTCGACCTTGATGACCTCGGCGCCCATGTCGCCGAGCAGGCGCCCGGCGAACGGCCCGGAGATCAGCGTGCCGAGCTCGATGACCCGGATGCCGTCAAGTGCTCCGGTCGTGGACGTCATACCGACGAGCCTACGAAGTCGTGCCGGTTCAGCCAATCGGTGACGGTCGCCACCGCCTGACGCAGCGCCGGCCGCTGATCCGGGCCGGCGTAGTAGTGGTTGGCACCGGCGATTTCGTGGATCTCCTTGTCTGGGTGCCCGATGGCCTCGAACAGCCGGCGCGTGTGACTGGGGGTGCAGGCGTCGTCGGCCATGTTCCCGATCACCAGCGCGGGCACCGCGATGTCACGGCCGCAGTCCAGTCCATCACCGTTGGCGTCGTCGTAGCTCCACTGCGACAGCCAGCTGCGTAGCGTGCAGAACCGCGCCAGCCCGACCGGGCTCATGTTGACCACCTGCGGATCGCCCAGATAGCAGCTGCCCGGGGTGCGGTCGTTGGGGTCGACCGTCGGATCCAGCCAGCGCGGATCGGCCATGGTGCCGTGCACCACGAACGCGAACTCGTCATCCGGGCGACCGCTGCTTTGAAGTTCGGCCAGCTTCGCCTTGACCCAGGCGGTGATCCGGCGGTTGCGCTCGATCTGGGCGGCCCGATAGCGGTCGAGGAACTCTGCGGTGTACGGCGGCTGGTTGGGGTTGTCGCGGTTGTAGAGATCCAGCTCCGGATCCCGCTTGGTGGGGTCGGATTCGTCGAGGATCGAGGCGTCCAGCCATTCGGTCATGGTGCCGTGCCGGCTGATGTGCGCGGCCAGCAGCATGACGCCGTCGGCGGGGATCAGCCCGAGCTTGGTCAGGTCGGGGCCGTCGCCGGACGGGCTGGAGGTCACCGTGGGATGCTGCGCCTGCTGCTGGTAGAACAGCGACAGTGAGCCGCCGCCGCTCCAGCCGGCCAGCACCACCTTGGAATAGCCGAGCCGATTCTTGGCGTCTTTGAGGCATTCCCCGAGGTCTTCGACCACCTTCTCCATCAGCAGTGCGGAGTCGGTGCCGCGGAATCGGCTGTTGCAGTAGATGACGTGATGCCCGGCGCGGGCCAGCGCGTTGACCATCGGCAGGTAGGCGCCACCGCCGATCGGGTGCATGAACACCAGCACGGTGTCGCTGCGGGTGTCCTTGGGCCGCAGCAGATAACTCTCCAGCACCACCAGTTCGGCCACGCCGCCGTAGACGTCGCGGACGCCGGAATTATTCTGGTAGGCAATGAGATAGGGGATGCGTTCGTAGTCGTGCTTGGCGGTCATGCGTGCTGTCCCAGGTCGGCGGCGAGAACTTGCGGTGACGGGGTGAGTCGTCGTCGGGTGTCGATGGCGATGACCTGCCAGTCGACACGCTGGTAGTCGTTGAATTTGCGCCGGGCGCGCTCGCGGGCCTTTTCCGGGGCGCCGTGGTGCACGCCCTGCGGAGCGTGACTGATCAGGCCCGGCGGCATCGGTATCCCGTAGAGCGATCCGCCATGGAAGAAGGCGATCTCGTCGTAGTCGACGTTGCGGTGATACCAGGGGGTGCGTTCGGTGCCCGGTACACCCTCGGCGGGCTTGGGCAGAAAGTTCATCACGTACACCCCGGTGGCCTGCATGAACAGGTGCACCGTCGGGGGCAGGTGCAGGCTGTCGGAGGTGACGACGTTGTAATCGGCGATGTTGAAGGTGAACGCGAAATTGTCGCCGCGCCAGCCCTCCACATCGATCGGATTGTGTTGGTAGTACAGCGTTGTCGGGCCGCCCTCATGGAGCAGCCGTACTTCGTACTCGTCGCGTCCATCGTCGTCGATGGGGGCCGGCTCGGGGATGACCGCCTGTGACGGGTCGAACGGGAAGTGCCGGCCCAGCGGACCCGGCGGCGGTACCCGGAACTCATCGGTGGCCTGAATCATCAGCATCGTGGTCTCGGCGGCGGGCAACTGGCGCCAGGTGGTCGCCTTGGGCAGATAGACCCAGTCGCCCTCGCGGTAGTTCAGCGGACCGAACTCGGTCTCAAGTCGTCCAGAGCCGGTGTGTACGAAGCACAGCAGGTCGCCGTCGACGTAGCGGACGTGAAACGGCATCTCGGCGGAGCGCCGCGACAGCGAGATGGCGCAGTCGTCGTTGTGGAACAACAGCAGCGGATGCCCCGCCGGGTCGGCGGCGTCGGCCGGTTCGAGTTGGGGGGCCAGCACGTCGATCGGCCGCAGCGGGCCCGCGGCCCGGTAGGCGGTCGGATCATGGCGCCGGTACATGTTGGCGGTCCGGCCGGTGAAGCCGCCGCGGCCCAGTTCGTCGTCCTTGAGCCCGTCCAAGTCAGCGTGAACGCGCTTGGGCGTGACGCCTTTGCGCAGGTGAACGAAGGATTCCATCGGCGGCCCCCAGACCAGTCACTTGAAAGTAAAAGCAACATTACTTTTGGTTTTGCTCGGAGGCAAGGGGCTCGTCAGTGCCGCGAGCAGACGCGAAAGCCCCCAAATCCGGACGGAAATGGGGGCCTTGGCGTCTGCTCGCCGAAGGGGTTACTTCAGCTCGGCCGAACTCAGGCCCAGCAGCCGGCGGGCCACCACCAGCAGCTGGATCTGCTGGGTGCCCTCGAAGATGTCGAGGATCTTCGAGTCGCGGCTCCACTTCTCCAACAGGGTCTGCTCGGAGTAGCCCACGGTGCCGGCCAGCTCGACGACCTTCAGCGTGATCTCGGTGGCCATCCGGCCGGCCTTGGCCTTGGCCATCGACGCCTCTTTGGAGTTCGGGATCGAGTTGTCGGCCTGCCAGGCCGCCCGCAGTGTCAGCAGGTTCGCCGACTCCCAGTCGGCCTCCATGCGCAGGAACTCCGCGGCGGCGGCGTGCTGGACGTGGGCGGGCTTGTCGTAGTCGATCTCCACCCCGGCCTTGGTCAAGATGTTGCGCAGCTCCTCCAGCGCGGCACGAGCCACCCCGACGGCCATCGCGGCCACCACCGGGCGGGTGTTGTCGAAGGTCTCCATGACCCCCGAGAAGCTCTTCTCGGTGTTGATCTCCGGGCTGCCGAGCAGGTTTCCGGCCGGAATCCTGGCGTTGTCGAACCGGATCACCGCGGTGTCGGAGGCCTTGATGCCGAGCTTGTGCTCCAGGCGCTCGACGATGACGCCGGGGTGCTCACGCGGCACGATGAACGACTTGATCGCCGCGCGGCCCTGGCTTTTGTCCAGCGTCGCCCACACCACGATGTGGCTGGCCCGGGAGCCGGCGGTGACGAAGATCTTCTCGCCGTTGAGCACGTACTCGTCGCCGTCCAGCCTGGCCGTGGTCGTCACCGCTGCCGAGTCCGAGCCGAAGCTGGGTTCGGTGATCGCCATCGCCGCCCACACCTTGCCGAGCCGCTTGAGCTGCTCGTCGGTGGCCACGCCGGAGATCGCCGCATTGCCCAGCCCCTGGTAGGGGATGGACAGCATCAGCGCGACGTCGCCCCAGCTCATCTCCAGCACCTGCAGCAGCGCTGCCATGTTGGCACCGTTGCGGTTGCCGGCCGTCTCATCGCCGCTGCGGAAAGCCTCAGTGGCGCTGGCCATCCCGGAGTTATCCACCGAGGAGACACCGTCGAACAGCGTCTCCAGGGTGTCCAGCTCCACCGGGTAGGCGTGCTCGGCCAGGTCGTATTTGCGCGAGATCGGGCGCAGCATTTCTGCGGCGCCGGCGTGCGTCATCTCGACGATCGCCTGCAACTTCTTGGGGAGTTCCAAATTGATTGCCATGACAAGTCTTTCGGATCGGTAGTCGAAGTGTTGGGGCTAGATGACCAGGACGCCTTCGGCGACGCCGAGCACCCGCAGGTCGCGGTACCAGCGTTCGACCGGGTGCTCCTTGGTGTAGCCGTGGCCGCCGAGCAGTTGCACGCCGTCGGAGCCGATCTGCATGCCCTTGTCGGCGGCGATCCGCTTGGCCAGCGCGGCCTCCCGGGTGAACGGCAACCCCTGTTCGGCCCGGGCAGCGCCACGCCAGGTGATCAGCCGCAGCCCGTCGAGTTCGATGGCGATGTTGGCGCACATGAACGCCACCGACTGGCGGCGGGCGATCGGCTCACCGAATGCCTCGCGCTCCTTGATGTAGGGCATCACGTAGTCGAGCACCGCGTGGCTGGTGCCGACGGCCAACGCCGCCCAGCCCAGCCGCGACAGCGCGATGGCCTCCGAGTAGTCGGCATCGCTGGCCTCGTCCTCGCCCAGCCGGGCGCTCAGCGGCACCGATACGTTCTTCAGCTCGATCTGGCCCAGCGCGGCGGCCCGCACGCCCATGCTCGGGTCGGCCTTGATGCTCAGCCCGTTGGCGGACGACTCCACCAAAAACAGCGCCGGCTTGCCGTTGAGCTGGGCGCCGATGATGAACAGCTCGGCGTCGGCGGCCGCAGGCACCAGCGACTTGACGCCGTCGAGCCGGTAGCCGCTGGGGGTGCGCACCGCCGTCGTCTTCAAGGCGGTGGGGTCGAACAACGGCTGCGGCTCGGCGATCGCCACGCAGGATTGCGGCACGTTCTCGCCGGCGAACTCCGGCAGGTAGGTGGCCTGCTGGCTGGCGCTGCCCCAATGGGTCAACGCCGCGGCCACGCCGCCGGGCGCCAGGATCGGCAGCGCCAAACCCATGTCACCGTAAGCCAGCGCCTCACCGACCAGCACATTGGTGACCGCAGAACGGTGCGTGGCGATGCCGTCGAAGTCCTCCGGGATGTTGATCGCGGTGATGCCCAACTCGGCGGCCTTGCCGATCAGCTCCCGCGGGTAGTCGACGGCCTCGTCGGCGTCGTGGGCGGCCGGGCGCAGGATCTCGGCGGCGAACTCGCCGACCGTGTCGACGATCATCTGCTGCTCGTCGTCGGGCGTCAGGTCGAAGTAGTCGTTGCCGCTGGCCTTGAGCCGGACCGGCGATTTGCCCAGGTTCTGCACCGCCTTGAACTGGCGGGTGGCCGCGCCGGCCGTCGAGAACACCGCCTTGACGCCGTAGTTCAGGCTGCGGTTGAGCGGGTCGCGCAGGTTGTGCCGGTCCAGGAAGGGCTGGCTGACCAGCGGAGTGACCAGGGCCAGGGCGGCGGCGATCGGGGTGCGCTTCGGCTTGTCAAGGCCGATGGCGCTCGATCGTCCGGACCGCTTCTTCTTCGAGCCGGGGGCGGCGGATGCAGTGTCAGTCATGTCAGAGCCTCACTGAAAAAGGAAGAATCGATGACACCACCTTACTCCGAAGTAAGATGACTCGACAGTAAGGTGTGACGAAGTCCTCAATGGGCCCGGCGGCTGCGGACTATCCCGGGGTCAAGGCGGCCAGCACCTGCGCATGCAAGGCAGGGTTGGCCGCCACGGCGCAGTTGCCGTGCGGGCCCGGATTGCCCGACAGGTCGGTGAACGCTCCGCCCGCCTCGCGAACCAGGATGTCGACGGCGGCCAGATCCCACACCGACACCGCGGGTTCGACGGCGGCATCCACAGCCCCCTCCGCGACCAGGCAATACGCCCAGAAATCACCGTAGGAGCGGGCCCGCCACACCGACTCGGTCAGGCCCAGGAACTGCTCCCGCAGGCCGCGCGCCGCCCACAGGTTCAGTCCGGCGAACGTCAGGCTCGCCGAGTCCACATCGGTTACCGAGGACACCGACAGCCGGCGCTGCGGGCCGCCGGCCACCGACCCGAACGCGCCCTGGCCGCTGGTGGCCCACCACCGCCGGTGCAGCGCCGGAGCGCTGATGACCCCAAGGACCGGCACGCCGTCGTGCAGCAACGCGATCAGGGTGGCCCAGATCGGCACCCCGCGCACGAAGTTCTTGGTGCCGTCGATGGGGTCGATGATCCATTGGCGTCCGGCGAACGAAGCGCTGCCGCCGAACTCCTCGCCGAGGATCTCGTCGTCGGGTCGTTCGGCGGCGAGCACCTCGCGCAGCGCGGTCTCGGCCGCCTGATCGGCATCGGTCACCGGGGTGAGGTCCGGCTTGGTGTCGACGCGAAGGTCCAGCGCGCCGAACCGGGCCAGGGTGATCGCATCCGCCCGGTCTGCCAGGGTCAGTGCCAGGGTCAGGTCGTCGCCGAGACGGGAGTCGAGATTGTCGTTGATCTGCGCCATGGCGAAAGTCCTACCATGAGCTGATGTGGGAGATCTGGGCGCTGCTGTTGCTGCTGGCGATTCTGGCGGTGTTCGTGGCACCGCGGTTCTTCCGGCCGGGGCCCGGCAGCGAGGCGCAACAGGGCACCCTGCTGATCACCGGTGTCAGCCCCCGCCCCGACGCCGAAGGGGCGCAGTACGTCACGATCACCGGCGTCATCAAGGGGCCCACGGTCGATGAGCACGAGGTCTACCAGCGGCTCGCGGTCGACGTGGCCAACTGGCCGAGCATCGGTGACCTGCTGCCGGTGGTGTATTCGCCCCGCAACCCCGACAACTGGAACCTGACCGGGCAGTGACCGGGCTCAGCCGCGCCCGACCCGCAGCATTTCGGCGACACTGACCAGCTTGATGCGGGGCCGGCCGTGCGGCTCCCCGGTGGACCGCTCGTGGGCGTCGATCAGTTGCCAGTGCTCGTTGGTCACCAGCTCGGGTTGGCGGGACATCAGCCACTTGAGCAGCTGCACGTCATGGTCGGCGTCGACATCGGGCAGCTCGGCCGCTGCTGCCCGGGTGGCCAGATCGGCGGCGAGCCTGTCGACGGTGGCCTGCGAGTCGCTCTTGTTGGAACCGATCACCCCCGAGGGGCCGCGCTTGATCCACCCCACCACGTACTGATTGCGGGTGCCCTCGATACGGCCGTCGGTGTGCGGAATGGTGCAGCTGCGCTCGTCGAACGGCAGACCCGGCGTCGGCACCCCGCGGTAGCCGACCGCCCGCACCACCAGATCGACCGGCAGCACCTCGCGCTCCCCGGTGTCGCGGGCGCTGACCCTGCCGTCTTCGTCGGTGACCAGCTCATTGCGGCCCAGCACGATCTCCTGGACCCGGCCCTCGCCGCGGATCTCGATCGGGGAGGTACGGAACCGGAACACGATCCGGCGGTTGCCCGGATGCTGTTCGCGGCCGACGTAACCGCTGAGCACCTTGAAGTTCGCCTTGGCGTGTTTGCCGGCGGCTTCGACGTCGGCCTCGGTGATTCCGGCCAGCTCCTCGGGCGTGATCACCACGTCGACGTTCTCGAGGCTTTTCATCTCGCCCAGTTCGCGTAGTTCCGGGCTGGTGAAAGTGGCCTGCAAGAGCCCGCGCCGGCCGATGATGACCACCTCTTCGATACCGCGCGGTTCGAGCAACTCCAGCGCATGGTCGGCGATGTCGGTGCCGCGCAGTTCTTCAGGGTCGCTGACCAGGATGCGTGCCACGTCCAGGGCCACGTTGCCGTTGCCGATCACCACCGCGCGCTTACCGGTCAGGTCCGGGGCCATGTGGGTGTAGTGCGGGTGGCAGTTGTACCAGCCGACGAAGTCGACGGCCGCAACGCTGCCGGGCAGGTCTTCGCCCGGAATGCCCAGGTGCCGGTCGGACTGGGCGCCCACGGCGTAGATGACCGCGTCGTAGCGTTCGGCGAGTTCCGCGGGCTGTACGTGCTCGCCGACGGCGATGTTGCCGAAGAACCGGAACCGCGGATCGGCCGCGGTCTTCTCGAACTGCGCGCTGATCGATTTGATCTTCGGATGATCGGGCGCCACCCCCGAGCGCACCAGACCCCATGGCGTGGGCAGCATCTCCAGCATGTCGATGCGCACGTCGACCTCACCCCCCGACGCCAGTTTGAGCAGCGATGCCGCGGCAAAATACCCGGATGGCCCAGAGCCGACGATCGCGACGTGGTAGGGCCGCATCCTCGAACCTTCTTTCCTGTCGGGAAAACATGCACGCACCCGCGTATCCCCGATGCTAGAGGTCGACTCGCAACCGGCGCCGGTAACCTCGATAAACGTGGAACCCGACCGCCAGTCCGACATCGCCGCCCTCGACGCCACTTTGACCACGGTGGAGCGGGTGCTTGACGTCGATGGGCTGCGCAGCCGCATCGACAAACTCGAACACGAGGCGTCCGACCCCAACCTCTGGGACGACCAGACCCGCGCCCAGCGGGTCACCAGTGAGCTGTCGCATGCCCAGGGTGAGTTGCGCCGGGTGGAGGAACTGCGCAGCCGCCTCGATGACCTGCCGGTGCTCTACGAGCTGGCGGCCGAGGAGGACGGCCAGGCCGCCGCTGACGCGCTGGCCGAGGCCGACGCCGAGCTGGCGTCGCTGCGGGCAGACGTCGAGGCGATGGAGGTCCGCACGCTGCTGTCCGGCGAGTACGACGAACGCGAGGCGTTGGTCAGCATCCGCTCCGGCGCGGGCGGGGTGGACGCCGCCGACTGGGCCGAGATGCTGATGCGGATGTACATCCGGTGGGCCGAGAAGCACAACTACGGCGTCGAGGTGTTCGACACCTCTTACGCCGAAGAGGCGGGGATCAAGAGCGCGACTTTCGCGGTGCACGCCCCGTTCGCCTACGGCACGCTGTCGGTGGAGCAGGGCACCCACCGGTTGGTGCGGATCAGCCCGTTCGACAACCAGAACCGCCGGCAGACGTCGTTCGCCGAGGTCGAGGTGCTGCCGGTGGTGGAGACCACCGACCACATCGACATTCCCGAAGGTGATGTTCGCGTCGACGTGTATCGCTCCAGCGGGCCCGGCGGGCAGTCGGTGAACACCACCGACTCCGCGGTGCGCCTGACCCACGTCCCGACCGGGATCGTGGTTACCTGCCAGAACGAGAAGTCCCAACTGCAGAACAAGGTGTCGGCGATGCGGGTGCTGCAGGCCAAGCTGTTGGAGCGCAAGCGTTCCGAGGAACGCGCCGAACTCGACGCGCTCAAGGGCGACGGCGGCAGTTCGTGGGGCAACCAGATGCGGTCCTACGTGCTGCACCCCTATCAGATGGTGAAGGACCTGCGCACCGAATATGAGGTCGGCAACCCGGCCGCGGTGCTCGACGGCGACATCGATGGGTTCCTGGAAGCCGGAATCCGGTGGCGCAACCGGCCAGAAGGCGACTGAACCCATGGTTTTGGCCTTCTCCCCGGGACAGCGCTGGCACGACGCGTGGAGCGGTGAGATCGGCCAGTGGCTCATCGACAAGGGATTGCGGATCGTCCTGCTGCTGATCGGGGCGGTGCTGGCATCGCGGTTCATCACCTGGGCGGCGCGCCGGGTCACCCGACGGCTGGAACTGGGCTTCCAGACCAGTGATGCGCTGGTGCGCTCGGAGGCCTCCAAGCATCGGCAGGCGGTGGCCTCGGTGATCTCCTGGGTGTCGGTGGTGATGCTGTGCGTGGTGGTGGCCGTACAGATCACCGGGATACTCGACATCCCGGTCGGATCGCTGGTGGGGCCGGCCGCGGTGATCGGCGGCGCGATCGGTTTCGGCGCCCAGAAGCTGGTGCAGGACGTGCTCAGCGGATTTTTTATCATCACCGAGCGGCAGTACGGGTTCGGTGATCTGGTGCAGCTGAGCATGATCGGGGCGTCGGTGGAGGCGCTGGGCACTGTCGAGGACGTGACGCTGCGGGTGACCAAACTGCGCACCGCCGACGGGGAGGTCTTCACGGTGCCCAACGGCAATATCGTCCGGTCGCTGAACCTGTCCAAGGACTGGGCGCGTGCCGTCGTCGACATCCCGGTGCCCACCAGCGCCGACCTGAACCGGGTCAACGAGGTGCTGCACCAGGTGTGTGAGAACGCCATGGAGGCCGACGCGCCGCTGCGAGATCTGCTGTTGGACACGCCGTCGATGATGGGGGTGGAGAGCATCGAACTCGGTGTCGTCCATCTGCGGATGGTGGCTCGCACGCTGCCCGGCAAACAGTTCGAGGTGGGACGCCGGCTGCGCATCCAGGTGGTGCGGGCGCTCGCCTCGGCCGGCGTCGTCACTGCCGGCGACGTGCAGCCGGTGGAGACGCCGTGACGGCCCGCCAGTCCGATCCGCAGGTCGCGCGCCCTGACGGCCGGCGGTGGCGCTGGCCGGCGCAGCTGTTCAACGGCCGGGTCCGCACCTCCACCGTGCTGTTGATCATCGCGTTCGTGTTGGTGTGGTGGGTGTATGACACCTACCGCACGCAGCCGACGCCGCCGGCCGCGCCCCAGGTGGTGCCGCCCGGCTTCATCCCCGACCCGGCCTACACCTGGGTGCCGCGCACCAGGGTGCAGCAACCGACGACGACGGTCGAGACCCCGGCGCCGACCACCGAGACGACCAATCCGACCGAACCGCCCGACGAACCGCCAACCCCGACGCCGGAACCCGGGTTCCCGTTCTGCCCGCCGCTGTGTCCGCCGCTGGCGCCGACCCCGCCGGAGCAACCCGCTCAGAGCCCGCCACCGGGTTCACCGCCGGCTCCGGTGGCGCCCGGCGTGCCCATGCCCCCGGCTCCGCCCGGGCCGGCGACCTCGCAGCCGGCGTTGCCCTAGCATGTGGCCTGACCGGGGACACCGCGCCGCACGGCTACACTGCGTGCCGTGATGATCACGCTCGACCATGTCACCAAGCAGTACAAATCGTCGGCCCGTCCGGCACTGGACAATGTCAGCGTCAAGATCGACAAGGGTGAGTTCGTCTTCCTGATCGGACCGTCGGGTTCGGGCAAGTCGACGTTCATGCGGCTGCTGCTGGCCGAGGAGACCCCCACCAAGGGCGACATTCAGGTGTCGAAGTTCCACGTCAACAAACTGCCCGGCCGGCACATCCCGAGCCTGCGGCAGGTGCTCGGCTGTGTGTTCCAGGATTTCCGGCTGCTGCAACAGAAGACGGTGTTCGAAAACGTCGCGTTCGCGCTCGAGGTGATCGGCAAGAAGCCGGAGATGATCAACCGGGTGGTCCCCGAGGTGCTGGAGATGGTCGGGTTGTCCGGCAAGGCCAACCGGCTGCCCGGCGAGCTGTCCGGCGGTGAACAGCAGCGGGTGGCGATCGCCCGGGCGTTCGTCAACCGGCCGCTGGTGCTGCTGGCCGACGAGCCGACCGGCAACCTCGACCCGGAGACCAGTGAGGACATCATGGATCTGCTGGAGCGCATCAACCGAACCGGGACGACGGTGCTGATGGCGACCCACGACCACCACATCGTCGACTCGATGCGCCAGCGCGTCGTCGAGCTGTCACTGGGCCGGCTGGTCCGTGACGAACAGCGCGGTGTCTACGGGATGGATCGCTGACGTGCGCTTTGGCTTCCTCTTCAACGAGGTCCTGACCGGGCTGCGCCGCAACGTCACCATGACGGTCGCGATGATCCTGACCACGGCGATCTCGATCGGGCTGTTCGGTGGCGGTCTGCTGGTGGTGCGGCTGGCCGACCAGTCCCGCAATATCTACCTGGACCGGGTGGAATCGCAGGTGTTCTTGAACGCCGACGTCGCTGCCGACGACCCGAACTGCGAAGCGCAGGCCTGCAAAGCACTGCGCGAGCGGATCGAGAACCGCGACGACGTGAAGTCGGTGCGCTATCTGAACTCCGACGACGCCTACGCCGACGCCATCCGCAAGTTCCCGGAGTTCAAGGATGTGGCGAGCAAGGACTCCTTCCCGGCGTCGTTCATCGTCAAACTGGAAAACCCCGAGCAGAGCACGGATTTCGACGCCGCGATGACCGATCAGCCCGGTGTGCTCAGCGTGCTCAATCAGAAAAAGCTGATCGACCGGTTGTTCGCCGTGCTCGACGGACTGTCCAGCGCGGCGTTCGCCATCGCCCTGGTGCAGGCGGTGGGGGCGGTGTTGCTGATCGCCAACATGGTTCAGGTCGCCGCCTACACGCGGCGTACCGAGGTGTCGATCATGCGTCTGGTGGGGGCCAGTCGGTGGTACACGCAGTTGCCGTTCCTGCTGGAGGCGGTGCTGGCTGCCACCGTGGGTGTGATCATCGCGGTGGTCGGATTGATCGTGGTGCGGGCACTGTTCCTCGACAACGCGCTCAGCCAGTTCTATCAAGCGCATCTGATCGCCCGTATCGACTACGCCGACATCCTCTACATCTCACCGATCCTGCTGTTGCTGGGAGCGGCGATGGCCGGGGCGACCGCGTACGTGACGCTGCGCCTGTACGTCCGGCGGTAACCCGTGGCCAAGAAGCCGGGGGGCAAGGACGCCAAGAAGCAGGCCACCAAACAGATCGTTGCCTCGAACCGCAAAGCGCGGCATAACTATTCGATTCTCGACGTGTACGAGGCCGGGGTGGTGCTGCTGGGAACCGAGGTGAAGAGTCTGCGGGCCGGCCAGGCATCGCTGGTCGATGCGTTCGCCACCGTCGACGACGGTGAGGTGTGGCTGCGCAACATGCACATCCCGGAGTACCGGCACGGCAGCTGGACCAACCACGACCCGCGCCGCGCCCGCAAACTGCTGTTGCACCGACGCCAGATCGACATGCTGATCGGCAAGATCCGTGACGGAAACCTCACGCTGGTGCCGCTGTCGGTCTACTTCTCCGAAGGCAAGGTGAAAGTCGAACTGGCGCTGGCGCGCGGTAAGCAGGCCCACGACAAGCGCCAGGACCTGGCCCGCCGCGACGCCCAGCGCGAGGTGACCCGGGCGCTGGGACGCCGCGCCAAGGGTATGACCTGATCGGCTCGGCGCTGGCGCTGGTAGCGGCGGCCGGCTTCGGGACGGGCGACTTCCTCGGCGGCCTCGCGTCGCGGCGGGTCTCGCCGCTGCGGGTGCTGCTGGTCTCCACCCCGTTGGCGTTGGTGGGACTGACGGCGACCGCGGTTGCGACCGGTGGACCGATCCATCCGGGCGCTGTCGGCTGGGGTGCGGCCTGCGGTCTGGCGTTGGGGGTGGCCAGTTGGTGGTTCTACGCGGCACTGAGATCCGGCCCCATCTCGGTGGTTTCGCCGCTGTCGGCGGTTGTGACAGCCGGGGTGCCGGTCACGGCCGGCCTGATCCGGGGTGAGCGGCCCGGCCTGGTTGCCAGCGTCGGCATCGTGCTGGCGCTGGTGGCGGTGGTCCTGGTAAGCCGGGAAGTCACCGACGAGGACGTAAGACCGCACCGGTTCACCCCGAAGGTGGCGTGGCTGACGATCGGCGCCGGAGTGGGATTCGGGCTGAACTTCGTGTTCATCGAGAAGGCGCCGGTCGAGTCCGTGTTGTGGCCGCTGATGTTTGCCAGGTTGGCGGCTACCGTGGTGGTCATCATCATCGCGGTCGCCGCCGGGAACCTGCGACTACCGTCGGGAACGCCGATGAAGCTGTCGCTGACCGCCGGGATGATGGATGTCGGTGCGAACGTCGCCATGTTGCTGGCGTTGCGGAATTCGTCGCTGTCGCTGGGTGGCATGCTAATTTCGCTGTTCCCGGTGGTCACCGTGCTGCTGGCCATCGCGGTGCTGCGTGAGCGGGTGCATCCCTGGCAGGTGGTCGGCATGGCGGCGGCGGTCGTCTCGGTGGCGATGATCACCGCGGGGTAGCGGTGTCCCAGGGCGTTAGGACCCTGGGCCCCGGGGCTCCGGGAAGAAATTGTCGCGGCCTGTCGTTACACACCGGTACCATGGGTTATCTCGTCCAACCGGCGAGGTACCGCAGCGAACAAGGACAGGGGGCTGAAAGGTTTCGACTTCGCGCGTCGAATCAAGGGAAGCGTGCCGGTGCAGGCAGGAGACCACCGAAAGCGTCGCTGTAACCAAGTAAGCGCCAAGGTTGCACTTACTCCGGCTAAGGTCGCTCTCCAGAGCGACTTCGCCCTCGCTGCCTAAGCGACGGCGGGCCTGTCAGACCGGGACCTCCCTCGGCCCGGACCCTGGCATCGACTAGAGGGATCCACCGATACGTCCGGTCGCGGGATTTATCGGGACACCAACAGCGACTGGGATCGTCATCTCGGCTAGTTCGCGTGACCGGGAGATCCGAGTAGAGGCATAGCGAACTGCGCACGGAGAAGCCTTGAGGGAATGCCGTAGGACCCGGGTTCGATTCCCGGCAGCTCCACAGCTAGGCAGCCGGCCAGAGCGACAAGCTCTGGCCGGCTTTCCTTTTCCGGGCCGAACAGCGCTCAGTCGTTAACCTTATCTTCGACACCACCCCAGGTCTCGGGTAGCAGCGGTATCACCGGGCCGGCCCCGAACCCGTCGTCACGCAATCGGATCAGTCCCGTCGACCGGGCAGCTGCGCGTTCCGCGGTTCCGGTGAAGCCCAGCGGACCGGCGCCGGTTTCGGAGCTGCCGGTGGCCGGATCGACGGGTGGTACTGCGAACTCGGGGTCCATCACCATGGTGGCGTCGGCGTACTCCTTCATCGCAGCGCGTCGGCGCCTCCGCGACCGCACCGGCGCCCGCGCCGACGGTGCCTTGGCCGCGCTGACGGCCGAAAGGCCGGCGGCCGGTGCGGTGGCCTGGTCCCGGTCGATCAGGGTGGGGCCGAAGTCTTCGGAATAGTTGCCGCCGACCAGATAGCCCAGCAGCTCGGCGCCGCTCACCGGCATCGCCGGTGCGGTGGTGGCCGGGGCCGGCGCGCCGGTCGACGTCCCCGCCGATCCGGCGATGCCGGGACCGATACCGACCGCGACCGCCACCGGGTGATCGGCGGGGCCGGTTGCGACGACGTGCCGCGGGACGGGGGCGGGGGCGGGCTCCGGTGCGGGCTCCTCGACCACCGGTTCGGGCTCCACCTGCATGGCCGCGATGAAGTCGTTGATCGCCATGATCATCAGCGGCAGCACGATCGGTATCCGAACCGGGATCGTCACGATGAACAGAAACGTCGACCAGAAGACGATGTTCCAAAAGATGAACCAGAACCAGCGGTTGGCTTCTTCGGCCGGGTCGGTTGGGTCGGGCGGGTCGGTCGTACCGGTGTCGGAGGTCAGTATCGGCGGTGCCGGGTCGGTAGCCGGCATTGCTGCCAGCGCCGCGCCCGACACCGCGTCATAGGTCGCCATCACGGTGGCGGCCTGCACCCACATGCGTACGTAGTCGGCCTCGTTGAGCGCGATCGGGATGGTGTTGATGCCGAAGAAATTCGTCGCGGTCAGTACGCCGTGGAGGGCGTGGTTGAGGGCCAACTCGGCCAGCGTGGGCATGGTGGCCAGCGCGGTGCTGTAGGCGGCCGCGGCGACCTCGTGTTGCGCGGCGGCGTGGGCGCTGTCGGCGCTGGCCCGGGCCAGCCAGCTCAGGTACGGCGCGTGTGCCGCGGCGTAGCTGTCGGCGCTCAGACCCTGCCACGCCGCCGACCGGGCGGCGCCGAGCACGGTGACGAGCTCCGTTGCCGCGGCAGAATATTCGGCACTCAGCGCCGCCCAGGCGCTCGCAGCGGTCAGCAGCACGCCCGGGCCGGGCCCGTTGGCCAGCAGCGCGGAATGCACCTCCGGTGGCGCTGCGATCCAGGTCGAGGGCATCGGCGGCTAACGTCGCGGCGCGACCAGCGAACCTATCCGGTCGCTGCCCGCGAGACGGCACCGCAGTCCGTAAAACGGGACTAGACACATGGCATCAAAGTAGCATTGCCTAAGCTAACTTTGGAACCCTGCGCCGGGCTCGGTGACCGACCGCACAGCCACCCCAAGTCGCCTCCGACGCCGCCCAGAACCGCGTGGCAAGCCCGGGTGACCGGCGATAACCTGGGGTATGTCGACTAAAACCACCATCCGGGTGGCCCGCGTCTACGACGAACCCCGTGCCGAGGATGGGAAACGGATTCTCGTCGACCGGGTGTGGCCGCGCGGATTCCGCAAGGATGACCCCCGGGTCGGGCACTGGTGCAAAGACGCAGCGCCCTCGCGGGAGCTGCGCGGCTGGTACGACCACCGCCCGGAGCGCTTCGACGAATTCGTAACGCGCTACAAAGCCGAACTGGCGACCCCGCAGGGCGCAGCCGCCCTCGAGAACTTGCTCGAGCTGACCCGCGGCGCGAACACCGTCACGCTGGTCACCGCGACCCGCGATGTGGACGGCAGTCAAGCGGCGGTACTGGCCCAGTTGCGTGCGTCGCGGTGACGCCGGACCCGAACCGGGAACCTATGTCCGACCCGCGGTGGTGATCAGCATTCCGATCGGGATACTCACGATCAGCGCCGCGATGAACAGCCGGTAGGCGAGCAACCCCCAGCCCCGTCGTGCCGGGCGTCGCACACCGTAGAACAGCCACGCCAGCACGGCCAACAGCAGCGCGGAGCCGAGATCGAACACCACGATGTGGTCGGTGACGACGCCGAGCACGATCGCGGCTCCGGAGACGTTGAACGCCGCCGCGGTGGCCACCGCCGCGCCCGGCGTCAGCGGTTCAGCCGCCAACACGGCCCGGCCCGCCCCCAGCACCAACTGGCCGACGCCGAGCACCAGCACCAGGTAGGCGACCGCCCAGACGCCGTGGCGGGTCGGGGACGGTGCTGCGATCGCGGCGGCCAGCACACCGCCGCCCACCACCGCAGCGGCACCGGCCACGGCAAACGGTGTGAACGCGGCGCGCTGTTCCCACAGCTGCAGCAGCCCCGGCTGTTGCGACGGGTTGTTCGGGCTCGTGGGGCGGGCCGCGCCGGTGACGTCGTTCATCGCCGGCCTCCGTCACCGTCGCGGTATCTCGTCATGATCAGGCCTCCGGGCTTGAGATTACCGGGGTGGTGGCCATCGCCGAGCCCACAGCGCTCCCTCACGCGGCGTGCAGCCCACGTTGGGCCGATGACTAAAGTTATCGGATGCCTTCCGACTCTTCAGCTGCCCGGACGCGGCTGCCGCGGGAGGTGGGGGTATTGCTCGGCGCGAACTTCCTGATCGCGCTCGGCTATGGCGTGGTGTCGCCGGTATTGCCGGTTTATGCCCGGCATTTCGGGGTGAGCATCTCCGCGACAACCTTCCTCATCACCGCGTTCGCGTTGATGCGATTGTGCTTCGCGCCGGTGAGCGGGCTGTTGGTCCAGCGGATCGGGGAGCGCCGCGTCTATGTGACCGGACTGCTGATCGTCTCGGTGTCCACCACCGCGTGTGCGTTCGTTCAGACCTACTGGCAGCTCTTGTTTTTCCGAGCGCTCGGCGGTGTCGGGTCGACGATGTTCTTCATCGCCGCGGTGGGCCTGATGATCCGGGTCAGTCCGGCGGATGCTCGGGGGCGGGTGGCCGGGATGTTCGCGACGGCGTTTCTGCTGGGCACCGTAGGCGGACCGGTACTGGGCAGTCTGACAGCGGGTTTCGGTCTGAGTGCACCGTTTCTGTTCTACGGTTCGGTGTTGTTGGTGGCGGCAACCGGCGTGTTCGTCAGCCTGCGCAATTCACATCTGGCCGAAGCGGCCGACTCGACGGGGCCGACGGTGTCGGTGCGGGCGGCGCTGGGCCATCGCGCCTACCGGTCGGCGCTGCTGTCGAACTTCGCCACCGGCTGGTCGGTGTTCGGTCTGCGAGTGGCGTTGGTGCCGCTGTTCATCACCGAAGTCCTGGACCGCGGGCCTTCGGTCGCCGGCCTCGCGCTGGCCACGATCGGCATCGGCAACGTGTGCGCGGTGCTGCCCAGCGGCCACATGTCCGACCGGGTCGGCCGGCGCGGCCCGCTGATCATCGGGCTCGCGGTGGCCGGGGTCGCCACGATCCTGCTCGGCGCAAGCGGGTCGCTGGCGGTGTTCCTGATCGCCGCGTACCTGGCCGGGCTGGCCTCGGGCATGTACGGGGCGCCGCAGCAGGCCGTCATCGCCGACCTGGTCGGCAACCAGGCCCGGGCCGGGACCGCGGTGGCCGCCTACCAGATGATGGCCGATTTCGGGTCGATCGTGGGCTCACTGGCGGTCGGGCAGATCGCCCAACGGCTGTCGTTCGAGTGGGGCTTCGCGATCAGCGGTGGCGTGCTGCTGATCGCGGCCGTCGCCTGGGTGCTGGCGCCGGAGACGCGCGCGCGGGCCCCGATCGGCGAGATCACCGGTGCGACGTGGCTAGGCTCGGTTGATGGTGACGCTGGACCGGCTGGTCAACGTAGTGGGGAGCTACGGGGTTCGCCTGCGGTTCTGTTCCGTCCCGCGGACGACGACGCTGAGCAGCGTCGTGATGCACGAGGTGACCGGTGAGCGCGCCGCCGTCGGCGATGTCCTGCTGGCCATCGGCGCCCGCTCGGTAAAGGAGGCGGTGCGCTGGGCGGTGGCCGCCAAGGCCATCGCCGTGCTGGTGCGCGACGCCGAGGACAAGACCGCGTTCGCCGGCGAGGGCGAGTCGCTGGCGGTGCTGGTGGTGGATCCCGCGGTGTCCTGGAGCGAGCTGGCCGCAGTGGTCTACGGGCTGGTGCTCGAAGGCCGGGAAACCGAATCGGGTCGCGGCCCCACCGACCTGTTCGCGGTGGCCGACAGCCTCGCCGACGCCGTCGGCGGGGCGGTCACCGTCGAGGATCAGCTGGGTCGCGTGCTGGCCTACTCGCGTGGTCAGCAGCACGCCGATCCGGCGCGTTCGGCGACGATCCTGAACCGGCAGGAAGCCGAGCCGCTGCGGGAGTTGTTCGAAAAGCGGGGCGTCCTGGCGCATCTGGAATGCCATGATGAACCGCTGTTCGTCGCCGCCGCCCCCGAGCACGGACTGACCGGCCGGATGGTGGCAGCGGTGCGGGTCGGCCGGGAGCTGCTGGGCGCGGTGTGGGTGGCCTGCCCCGCCCCATTGAACGGCGCCCGGCTGACGGCACTGGCCGACGGCGCCCGCACGGTGGCGCTGCACGTCTTGCGGTCGCGGGCCAGTGCGGATCTGGAACGCCAAGTCGAATCCGACTGGGTGAACCGGTTGCTGGACGGTCGGACCGACGCCGCCGAGGCCGCCACCCTGGTCGCGAGGCTGGGTCTGCCGCAGGCGCCGCTACGGGTGGTCGCCGTGCACCCCCGGATCGCCACCCAGCCGCACGCGGGCCTGTTGCTGGCGTTCGAGGCCGTCACCACCGGATTCGGCTGGTCGCGGCCGGGCCGCAGTGCGCTGGCCGCCAACACCGTGTACACGGTGCTGCCCGCGCAGGATGCGGCGCAGGCCCGGCAATGGGTGCACGGCCTGCGCTCGGTCCTGCCGCCACAGGCCAGCGTGCCGGCCGGGATCAGCGCCGTGGCGGGCGTGGCCGAGCTGCCCACCGCCCGCCGCGAGGCCGAGGAGTGCCTGGCGCTGCACGAAGCCGGGTCGCCCGATGACGCGCCGCCGGCCTACGACGAGGCCTGGGACGAGATCGTGTTGCGACGGCTCTACACCGCGGCACGGTCCGGCCGGATACCGGCCCGCGGCCCGGTCGCCGAACTGCGTAACCACGACGCGGTGCACGGCACGCCCTATGTGGCCACGCTGCGGGCCTGGCTCGACGCCCAGGGCGATCTGGCGCGAGCCGCCGAGCGGCTCAGTGTGCATGAGAACACCATGCGCTACCGGCTGCGCAAGATGGCGGAGGTGACCCCGCTGGGGCTCGACGATGCCCGCGCCCGGCTCGCGGCGATGATCGAGCTGGCAGCCGGTGACCTGTCGGCTTTCGACAAACCCTGACGTCGTCGTTGTGCGAACCGGTTAAACCGCAGGTGGGGCGAGCGCCGCATCATGGACTGATGAGTACGGACAACCGGATCGACGGCGCGCCACGGTCAGTGATCGTGGTGGGCGCCGGCATCGTCGGGTTGTCGACCGCGTGGTTCCTGCAGGAGCGCGGTGTCGAGGTCACGGTCGTCGACCGTGTCGGCGTCGCGGCCGGGTCGTCGTGGGCCAATGCCGGCTGGATCTCCCCGGCACTGGCCATACCGCTCAACGAGCCCGCCAATCTGCGCTTCGGGCTGCGGTCGCTGTTCAGCCGGGCCGCGCCGCTGCAGGTTCCGCTCAATGCCGGGCCGGGGCTGTGGGCGTTTCTGGCGCGTTTCGCCGCCAACAGCCGGCCGTCGGCGTGGCGCCGCGCGGTGCGGGCCAACGCGCCGCTGAGCGCCGAGTGCATCGAGGCCTACGACGTTCTGGTGGCCAACGGCGTCGACGCCCCGGTCACCGATGCTCCCATCACCGCGATCTTCCGCACCTCCGCCGACGCCGAGCGCCTGCTCGACGAGTTGCGGCGATTCTCCGAAGCGGGCCGGCCGGTGTTCTGCACCGAACTGACCGGTGCGGCGCTGCGCGAGCGCGTGCCACTGGCGTCCTCGGCCGTCGCCGCTGCGGTGCAGATCGACGGCCAGCGGTTCCTCGACCCAGGCCGGTTCGTCACCGCGCTGGGTCGCGCGGTGGTCGAGCGCGGCGCCGCGCTGCACACCATGGACGTGACCGATGTGACGCCGACGCGAGACGGCGCGGTGGTGACGGGCCGCGACGGTACGACGCTGACGGCGGCGGCTGCGGTGATCGCCAGTGGCGCTTGGCTGTCGCAGCTGACGACGCGCTGGGTTCGGGTCCCGGTGCGGGCCGGCCGCGGCTACTCCTTCACGGTGCCGGTCGACGGGCCGGTCACCGGTCCGATCTACCTGCCGGATGCCCGGGTGGCCTGCACTCCGTTGAACGCCAAGCTGCGGGTGGCCGGAACCATGGAGTTCGGCGATCCGGACGCCCCGATCGTCCCTGCCCGCGTCGAGGCCATCGTCGCGGCAACACGCCCGCTGCTCGACGGCGTGCGCTGGGCGGAGCGCACCGATGTCTGGGTGGGCCCGCGTCCGGTCAGCCCCGACGGGCGCCCCTTGGTGGGGGAGGTGAGCCCGCGTACCGTCTACGTGGCGGGTGGCCACGGGATGTGGGGCCTGACGCACGGCCCGGTGACGGGCCGGTTGCTGGCGGAGCAGATCACCACCGGCAAACAGTCCGCGGTATTGCGTGAACTCGATCCGTTGCGCTGAGCCCGGTAGTACTCCAAGCTGATTCTGTTCGTAAAGGAGATCGTCGATGACCGATTCGCAAGGTGTCTGGATGACACAGGAGACCAAGGACCGGCTGTTGGCCGAGTTGGCCGAGTTGTCCGAGCCACACATCGGTTCGGGCACCGCCGACATCAGCGAGCAACAGTCGCGCCAGGCGCGGATCCACCAGATCCACGACCTGTTGGCGGTCGCGGTCGTCGGCGAGGATCCGCCGGACGACGGGGTGGCCGAGCCGGGCATGGTGCTCACGGTCCGCTACGACGACGGCGACACCGAGACGTTCCTGCTGGGGGTTCGTGACGACGACCAGAGTGGGCTGGAGGTCTATTCGCCACAGTCACCGCTCGGTAAGGCCATCACCGGCGCACGGCGCGGTGAGGAGCGCAGCTACCAGGTGCCCAGCGGTGCCAGCGTGACGGTCACCCTGCTCGACGCGGTGCCTTTCGGGCTGCATAAGACGCAGCACCCGGCCTGACCGGGTGGGTGACCGACCAGGTGTTTTGAGCCTGGGCATGGCGGTGGTGTAGCTTCGATGAGCACGACATCGCGGGGCTATGGCGCAGCTGGTAGCGCACCACACTGGCAGTGTGGGGGTCAGGGGTTCGAGTCCCCTTAGCTCCACTCATTTGTTGAGTATCCCGTCCCGTCCGGGATGACCGCGCCAAAATACGACGCAGTTATTCGGGCCGACGCCCGGTCAATGCGGCTGATCCGCATCGGTACGGTAACGGATTAAATTGGCGGCCGGCCAACTTACACCGTTGTGATACGGTTCGTTTGCAGTCATCAGATTGCGTGTCCGGGGGGCTGGATACTAACAATCGGAGTTCACGTTGAAGAGCCTCGGGAGACCCGGTATCGCGTTATTCGCCGGTATTGGCTTGTGTGCAAGTGCACTGATTTTCAGTGCCAGTGCGGCGGCTGCGCCATCATCGATGGCGCCGTTGCCGGTGGGTGGTCCGGTGTGTGCGGGCGGCGTGGTCGCTCTCACCTCCGGCGAGGCGGCGCCGGTTGCCGGTGCGGCCGGTGCGGCCGATGCGGCGGTGCTGGCCGGCGCGGGAGTGCCCTGTGGTCCTGCTGCTGCTGACCTGACGACTCTCGCGGGCCCCGTGCCGATGGGCCTCCCCGGGCCGGTGCCTCCGGTGCCGATCGCTCCGATTCCGGTGCTGCCGGGAGCGCCGCCGCCGGTGCCCTTCGTCGCACCGGGGCCGGCCGGCGCCGCCGCGGCGAGCCCTATCGCGGCAGCGGCGACCGAAGCTATCAGTGCCCCCATCGGCCTGGCCGGCGGCACTAAATAGACGCACCTCGGTAAAGGGGCCTACGACCACCCGGTCGTAGGCCCTTTTCCGCGCAGAAATGGTGCAAATACCGCCCCGTAGAATATTTTGTCGAATTGTTATTCCGAAGCGACTCATCTGTTACAGAATTATGTTGGCCGGAACTGAATAGAGGGTGCCGTTCAAATGTTCATAACGCGTCGCGGGGTGCCCGCGCAGTAACCCGCGATGTCGTCAACAATATCGCGGTAGAACAGGTCCATGCATTTCTCGGTGACATAACCCAGGTGCGGGGTGAGTACGGTGTTCTCCAGCGCCGTCAGGGGGTGTCCGGCCGGTAGCGGCTCCTGGGCGTAGACGTCGAGCCCCGCACCGCGAATCCGGTTCGCCCGTAGTGCCTCGATCAACGCCGCCTCATCGATGAGCCCGCCGCGTGAGGTGTTGACCAGGATCGCGCTGCGTTTCATCGCGGCGAGCTCGTCGCGGCCGATGACACCGCGGGTGGTCTCGGAGAGCACCAGGTGAATCGACACGACGTCCGCGATCTCGAACAGGCTGCGCCGGTCGAGCAGTTCGGCCTGCCCTCCGGCGGCGCGCTCCGCGGTCAGGTTCGGACTCCAGGCCACCACCCGCATACCGAACGCGTGGCCCACCGCGGCGACCAGCCGGCCGATGCGGCCCAGCCCGACGAGTCCCAGCGTCGCCCCCGCGAGATCGGCGCCGACGGTCTGTTGCCAGTGGCCGGCACGCAGCGCCCGATCTTCGATGACCAGGTGGCGCTGCAGGGCGTGGATCAGCGCCCAGGTGAGTTCGACCGTCGGGGTGATGATGCCGCCGGTGCCGCACACGGTGATCCCCAGCCGGTGGGCGGCCGCAGTGTCGATGGCGGCGTTGAACGGCCCGGTGGTGACCAGCAGTCTCAGCGACGGCAGGCGGCCCAGCAGGTCGGCGCCGATGGCGGTGCGCTCGCGCATCGCCACCACCACCTCGCGGTCGGCCAGCCGCGCGACGAGTTCGTCGCCGGGGGCGATGTGCTCGCGCAGTGCCAGCAGGTCGACGGGTCGCGGGATGGCCGACCAGTCCACGGTTTCGGCGATGCCCTGGTAGTCGTCGAGCACCGCGATTCGCAGCGGGGACGTGGTGGCAGCCATCAGAACGCGTCCGGGTCGCGCTGGACCGCTTCGGGAACCGGATGCTGATACAACCGAGAGGCGTTCTCCCAGGTCAACTTCCGGATCACGTCCGGGGCCAGATCGCCGATCTGCTCGTGGATGACCCGCTGGGTGTGCGGCCACGTCGAGTCGCAGTGCGGGTAGTCGGCTTCGAGCATGATGTGGTCGGTGCCGATGCGCTCATGCTGGCAGAACGACGACTGGTCTTCCACGGCACAGAACCAGAAGTTGCGCTGAAGCACTTCGGCGGGCGTCAGGGTCTCCCCGAGCGCCTTCCAGGTTCCGTACATCTCGTGATAGCTCAGCATGTGGTCGAGCCGGTCCAGCAGTCCGGCGACCCAGCCGATTCCGCCCTCGGACAGGCAGATCTTCAGCTCGGGGAACCGGCTGGGCAGCCCGGAGTAGAGCCAATCGACCGCGGCGGAGATGGCGTAGGCGAAGAACAGCACGCCGGCGACATCGGGGGGTGCGTCGTCGGTGGTGGACGGCGCCGCTCCGGACGATCCGATGTGCAGGTTGACCACGGTGCCGGTCTCGGCGCACGCGGCGATCATCGGATCCCAATGTCCGGAGTGGATGGTCGGCAACCCCAGCATGGCTGGGTTCTCGCTGAAAGTGACCGCGCGAAAGCCTCTTTCGGCGTTCTCGTAGATCATGGCCGCCCCGAGGTCCGGATCCAGCAGCCAGGGCAACTGGCAGCCGATGATGCGGTCGGGGTAGGAGCCGGCCCACACCTCGTGATGCCAGTCGTTCCATGCCCGTACCGAGGCCAGCGCCAGCTCACCGTCGTCGGTGGTCAGTTGTAGCCGCTGGCCGGCGAAACCGGGCAAGAACGACGGGAAGTTCAGTGAGGCATACACGCCGTTGAGGTCCATGTCCTTGACGCGTTCGTGGATGTCCCACGCGCCGCGGCGCATCTCGTCGAACCGGGCGGGCTCGAAACCGTACTCCGACACCGGCCGGCCGACGACGGCGTTGAATCCCACGTTGGGTAGTGACCGGCCGTCGTAGATCCAGGTCTGGCCGCCGTTCTCGGTCTCGACCACCTTGGGCGCCCGGTCGGCCAGTTGGCGCGGGACGCGGCCTTCGAAGGTGTCCGGTGGCTCGACGATGTGATCGTCGACCGAGATCACCGTGTAACGCCGTTGTGCGCGTGGCGGTTCCGGCAGGAAGGTCACGGTGCGCTCGGCGCCGGCTTTGGCGGTGGTGAAGTTCGGGTCGGAGCTCAGTTCATCGATCGATTTCACCGACGGCCCTCTCGATTCCTTGTCAGTCCAGCACGGGTCAGTCCAGCACCTGGCGGTCGGCCTTGATGGTCATGCGCGCCGCCCCGGCCCAGTACACATCGGCGGCGCGTTCGATCAGCGATGCCTGCATGCCGGCCATGTCCGAACGCCTCATCGGTGACGGCGTGCGGCCGGTCAGCATGACGTGGTAGGCCAGCTTGCACACCCGTTCGATGGTCGCCGACCGATAGACCGCCTCGGCCAGGGTGCGGCCGGTGGCGACCACCCCGTGCGAGGCCAGGATCGCCAGATTCGCGCCGCCGATGCGCTCGACCAGCTCTGCCGCCCGGGCGGCGGAGTCGATTTCGCCGTCGTAGCTGTCGACCAAGCACAGGTCGTCGAGGAACAGCGACCCGGTCTGGTGGACGAGTTCGGGCGGTGTCTGCAGCGATGCCAGCAGGCTGACGTAGTAGGGGTGGTTGTGGATCACCACGCGGGCGTCGGGACGGGCCCGGTGCAGTTCGGTGTGGATATGGATGGCCGGGGTGACATCCCAGCGGCCCGCGACGACACGGGCGTGCTCGTCCACCGTGCAGATGTCGGACGCGGTCAGTTCGGCCCACCACAGGCCCCACGGGTTGACCAGCATCTCGGTCTGGCCGTCGGGCTGCCAGGTGATGTGGCCGGCCATGTTCTCGGCGAAGCCGATCTCGGCGAGATGCCGGAACGCCACGGCCAGCGCCTGGGCATCGGTCAGCTCGACGCCGATCGGCGGCACCACCGAGGGCGACCAGATCGCAGCGCCCCCGGGCCGGTTCTGCACGTCGACAGGCTCCGTCATGAACAAATCATATGGAAATAAGGGTCGGGGTCAATGTGGCCGGCGGGCGTCAGGCGCCGTCGTCGCGAAACGGGGACAGCCCGCGCGGACGGATCATGGCGGGATCGACCACACCCGACCGGCCCGGGTAGTGCTGCACATGCATCAGGTGCGCCGCGGCCAGGTCGCGCGCCCGCTGGGCATCGCCGACGTCGATCGCGTCGATCACCTGCCGATGGTCCTCCAGGACCGCGCGCCGTTCGGGCACCGGCACCGTCGAGTGGTCGGTGACCTGGCTCGACCAGCTTTGCTCGTGGGCCGACCACAAGGTTTCGAGTGCACCCGCCATCACGAGCATGGTGGCGTTGCCGCAGTGCGTGACGAGCGCCTCGTGGTAGCGGCGACTGGCCGAGGTCGCCTGCGCCAAGTCGTCGACCGCGGCCACCGATTCCTCGTGTAATCGCCGCAGAATGGGCACGACCGTACTTTTGCGGTCCGGCCGCCCCGCGCACAGTGCCGCACAGGCCGGTTCGACCTGTAGCAGTGCGGTCGCGACGTCGGCGAGGTTGACCTGCCGCGAGCCCAGGACCAGGCCCATGGTGTAGGCGACGTTTGCTGGTGTGGGGCGATGGATGACCGCGCCACCGCGTTTGCCGCGGCGCACGGTCAGCAGTCCCTCGGCCTCCAGGATGCGCATGGCCTCACGCAGCGACGGCTTGCTGATGGCGAATTCGACCAGCAGTTCGTCCTCCTTGGGAAGCACGCTGCCATCGGGGAGCTCCCCGGCGAGAATGCGTCGGCGGAACTCGTCGGCGACCTGTTCGGCGAGCCGGCGAAAGCGGACGGTGGGTGCTGCCACGGATCGAGTGTGCCAGACCGACCCGCATTCACCCGATTCGCGGAATCATTGAATTCCAAATGATTTGTGGCATACGATCCCCCTGCGAGAAGGGGACCACGGGCGTGCAGCACTGGACTGTCGGCGACGTTGACATCCATGCGGTGCTGCAGGCGGTCATCCCGATCCCGGCATCGCGCCTGTTCGCAGCGGCCCCCGAACGCTTCGCGGGTGACTCGCTGACGGACTACTGCGACGCCTCGGGCAACATCTTGATGGCGATCCAGTCCTTCCTGATCGAGTCTGGGCCGGCCCGCGTTCTCGTCGACACCTGCTTCGATGAAAGCTTCCTGCGGTCCCGGCAGATACCGGACCGCTTTGCCGACTCCTTGGCCACCACCGGGTTTCGTCCCGACGACATCACCGCGGTGGTATGCACCCACCTGCACCGCGACCACGCCGGGGGCAACACGGTGCAGCGGGCAGGGCAGTGGGTGCCCGCGTTCGCAGGCGCCGACTACCTGGTGACCGCGGCCGAGCACGAGCACTGGTGTGAGCTCACCGGGGAGGACCGGGTGGCACCGGAATGCGTTGCGCCGCTGCGACAATACGGCAGACTGCGGCTGGTCGAGCCGGATCACCGAGTGACCGGCGACATCCGGCTGGTGCCGACCGCCGGACACACTCCGGGGCACGTGTCGGTGCGCATCGACTCCGCCGGCGCCGTCGCCTACATCAGCGGCGACGTGGTACATCACCCGGCGCAGATCGGCGACCCCGGGATCTGCGCGTTGCCCGACGCCGACCCGACCGCGGCTCGCGCCAGCCGGCTCGAACTGCTGCGCCGTGTCGCCGACGAGCGGGCGCTGCTGCTCGGATCACACTTCGCCGCCCCGTCCGGCGGCTTCGTCGACAGCGCCGATGACCGAATGGCGTGGCAACCGCTGGTAGAGCGAGAGGGAGCACGATGACTGAGACACCGCAGCTGCTGCCGGAGGGGTTCGACTTCACCGACCCCGCGCTCATCGGGGAGCGGATCCCGCACGAGGAGTTCGCGCTGCTGCGCAAAACCGAGCCGATCTGGTGGAACGCCCAGCCGTTCGGCGTCTCGGGCTACCCCGACGAGGGCTACTGGGTGGTGACCAAGCACGCCGATGTACGGGCCGTGTCGCTGCAGGATGACGTGTTTTCCTCGCACGAGAACACCTCGCTGATCCGGACGAACACCACCGGCAACCAAGACCTCCACGATGCCAGCCGCGACAACATCATGCTGTTCCTCGATGGGCCCAAGCACGCCAAGCTGCGCCGGATCGTCTCACGCGGATTCACTCCCCGGGTCGTTGCCGGCATGCGGGACTCACTCGACCGCCAGGCCCGCGAGATCGTCGCGGCCGCCGCCGAACACCACACCGGCGACTTCGTCACCGAGGTCGCCTCCCGGCTGCCGCTGGCGACGATCTGTGAGCTGATCGGTGTGCCGGCGGCTGAGCGCCAGCAGGTCTTCGACTGGAGCAATCGACTGGTGGGCGGCGGCAACGGTGACCCGCAGGCCGCCGCCGACGGGATGCAGGCCTCCGCTGAGTTGTTGGGCTACGCCTACCAGATGGCCGAAGACCGCAAGGCCCACCCGCGCGACGACATCGCCACGGCCCTGGTCACCGCGACGATCGACGGAGAAGCGCTGACGGCGCTGGAGTTCGGCTACTACGTGATGATGCTGATGGTCGCCGGCAACGAGACCACCCGCAACGCCACCTCGCAGGGGATGCTGGCCTTCTTCGACCACCCCGACCAATGGCGGTTGTTCGTGTCAGAGCGCCCGGCGACCATGGTCGACGAGGTGGTCCGGTGGGCCACGCCGGTGATCTCCTTCCAGCGCACGGCGTTGCGCGACGTCGAACTCGGTGGGGTGCACATCACCAAGGGGCAGCGAGTCGGAATGTTCTACGGCTCGGCCAACTACGACGAAGAGGTGTTCGACGACCCGTTCACCTTCGACATCCGGCGAAGCCCCAACCCGCATGTGGGCTTCGGGGCTCCCGGCGCGCACTACTGCATCGGAGCGAATCTCGCCCGCCTGCAGATCAACCTGATCTTCGGGGCGCTGGCCGACATCATGCCCGACATTCGCCGGCTGGACCGCGCCTCGCGATCCGTGCTGCCGTGGATCAACGGGATCGACGCGATGCCAGTGGAATTCGGTGGCGCTGCGATACCCACCGGGTCGCCGTGACGTGCGGCGTCACTCCTTGATGATCACCGGGTCGCCGATATTGACCCGGTCGAAATACCATTCGGCGTCCGTCGGACTCAGACCGACACAGCCGTGGCTGACGTTCTCCAGGCCCAGGGAGTGAAGCGCCCACGGCGCCGAGTGGACGTAGAGGCCCCGGCGGCTGATGCGCACGGCCTGTTCGACGTCGAAGCGGTAACCTTCGGGGTCGTCGACCGGGATCCCGACGCTGCTGGAGTCCATCAGGACCTTCTTTTCCTTGGCCAGAACGGTGTAATGGCCTGTCGGCGTGGGGAATGCGGACTTGCCCATGGTGGCGGGCATCACCCCGTCTTCGCCCCAGTGCGGGCGATGGTGCGGTGCGGGCAGCGGGTCGGCCTGCTCGTCGTCGACGCTCACGGTGAAGGTGTGCGCCGATACGCTGGCGACCCCGACCACCTTCGCTCCGGTGCTGAAGTCGGCGGAGAGCTTGCCCACCGACAATGCCACGGTGCTGTGCGACGGCCAGTAACGGTCGGGGACCCAGTGGACTTCGGTGTCGTCGACCCACTCATAGGTACCGGTCATGGGCGGGTCCGTCCGCACCGGGATGGTGCGTTCGGCGGCCCGGTGGTCGCGCACCGGCGCGGCGAATCTCACCACCACGGGATGCGCCACGCCGACGACGGCACCCGGCGCCGGCTGGATCGACGCGATGCCCGAGGGTTGGCTGGCGGCAGCCGCACTGGGCGGCATCACCACCGTTGTCAGAGCCACTCCCACCACCGCGACTGCAGTGCGTACCGATGTCCACATCTCCGGCGTACCTTCCCGACCAAAACTACTGGTGTTTACGAGGTTGATCGTAGGTAGACCGGGCCCCCGAACCCCGTCGCACATGCGCACGAACGGGTCAAGGCTTCATCAAGTTTTGGCCACGGCCGGGAGCGGGCGCGCGAGCCTAGGCGGCGAAACCGGGCAGCAGTTCCAGCGCGAGCGCCCGAACCGGTACGTGCGCGTCCAACTGGGCCAGGATGCCGGCCGTCGTGCCGATGACCCGCCCCAGCATCGCCAGGTTGGGTGGCAGGTCCAGTTGGCGGGCGGTCTTGATCTGGTGAATCGACTGGTCCAGTTGCGCGGCGACCAGCGTCTGCAACCAGTCGCGGCTGAAGTGGAAGACGTCGGGCGCCATCGGCTCGACGTAGCGGCGCAGCATGTCGTCGATGTCCTCGATCGAGATCTGTTCGCCGACCTGGATGAAGCCCGCCTTCTCCAACGTGGGCAGCAGCAGGTCGTAGTTGGCCTGGCTGGCGAACCGCAGCGCCATGCCCAGCTCCACCGGGAGGCCGTCGGGCAGCGGCGCCACCGCGCCGAAGTCGATGACGCCCATCCGGCCGTCGGCCAGCAGCATGAAATTGCCGGGGTGGGCGTCACCGTGCAGCATGCCGACCCGGGCCGGCGCGTCGCCGATCAACTCGACCAGCCGGGTGCCCAGCAGGTCGCGCTGCGCGGCGGTGCCGCCGGCGATGACCTGCGACATCGCGATGCCCTCGAGCCACTCCTGGATCACCACCTTGGGGGCGCTGGCCACCACGTGCGGGACCGCGAAATGCGGGTGGCCGGTGTAGGCCCTGGCGAACGCGCGCTGGTTGTCGGCCTCGCGCCGGTAGTCCAGTTCCATGTCGGCGCGCTCGATGAGCTCGTCGACGATGCCCTGCACATCGGCCCCGGGCGCCAGTGGCTTGAGCACCCCGGCCAGCCGCCGCAGCGTCTTCAGGTCGGCGCGCAGCGCCTCGTCGGCGCCGGGATACTGGATCTTGACGGCCACCGGGCGGCCGTCGGCCCACACCGCCTGGTGCACCTGGCCGATGCTGGCCGCCGCGACCGGATCGTCGTCAAAGGAGCTGAACCGCTCCCGCCACCGCGTGCCCAGTTGGGCGTCGAGCACTCGGTGCACCTTGGCCGCAGGCAGCGCCGGGGCGTCCTTCTGCAACTTGGTCAGTGCCTCGCGGTAGGGCTCGCCGAACTCGTCGGGCACCGCCGCCTCCAGGACCGAGAGCACCTGGCCGACCTTCATGGCGCCACCCTTGAGCTCGCCGAGGACGGTGAACATCTGCTCGGCCGCCTGCTCCATGAGCTCGGCGGTCACCTCGTCCCGGGACCTGCCGGCCAGCCGTTTGCCCAACCCGAGCGCGGCCCGGCCGGCGAAGCCCAGCGGCAGACCCACCAGCTTGGCATTGCGGACCGCCCCCCTGCGGGTGATGTCAGCCACCAGTCGATCATGCCCGATGAACGGCCTCAGCAGCACCGTCCGCCGGGATCGGCGTCGTAACGCCGCCGCCAGTAGTCCCGCTCGGAGAGCACCGGTTCGCCCGGATGTGCCCGGCGGCGGTATTCCAGATAACGGCGGTAGTGGTTGTCGCCGAGCAGGGTCGCCCAGTACCAGCCGAACCGGCGAGCCGCCCGCGCTAGCCGGCTTGCCGAGCGTCCCACTGCGCCTGTACCTTTCGCTCGACCGCCGACGGGACCAGTCCGGCCGGTGCGAACCGGCGCGACGGCACCGGCGGCGGCTCGGTGGTCGACACGGCACCGCGAATCGCCGGGAACGAGACCAGCACCCCGGTCACGAACACCACCGCGACCAGGGCGGCGAACACGATCGACAGGCTGCCCTGGATGAAGGTGTTGCGAACGACATCGTGCAACTGCGCCGCGTCGACCGCCGATCCGAACGAGGTCGCACCGGCCCGCTCGGCGGCCCGGTAGGCGAAATGCTGCGTCCAGTAGCCCACTCGCGGATCGGATGAGAAGATCTTCTGCCACGATGCCGTCATGGTGACCGTCAGATCCCACAGCAGCGGAATGCCCGGTACCAGTGCCCATTTCAAGTCGGATCGGCGCCGGCTGCGCTTGATCACGATCACGGTCACCACGGTCAACGCGATCGCGGCCAGCAACTGGTTGGCGATGCCGAACAGCGGGTAGAGGGTGTTGATCCCGCCGAGCGGATCGGTCACCCCCATCAACAGAATCGAACCCCATCCGGCGACCACCGCCACGCTGCACGCCCACGCTCCGATTCGCCAGCCCGGGTTGGCCAGCCGGCGCAACGGCCCGCCCAGGTTGCTCAACGCGTCGGAGAGCATGAAACGGGCCACCCGGGTGCCGGCGTCGACGGTGGTCAAGATGAACAGCGCCTCGAACATGATCGCGAAGTGATACCAGAACGCTTTCATGCCCGGGCCGCCGAACACCTGTCCCAGCACCTCGGCCATGCCGAATGCCAGCGTGGGCGCCCCACCGGTGCGCGACACGATCGACTGTTCGCCGACGGCGGCGGCGGCCTCGGTGATCTGCTCACCGGTTACCGGTGACCCGCCCAGCCCGAGCCCGTTGACGTAGGCGGCAGCGGTTTCGGCGGTACCGCCGGTCGCGGCGACCGGCGCGTTGAGGGCAAAGAACAGGTGCTGGTCCAGAATCGATGCGGTGATCAGCGCCATCACCGCCACAAACGACTCGGTGAGCATGCCGCCGTAGCCGATCAGCCGCATCTGGCTCTCCTTTTCCAGCAGCTTCGGGGTGGTGCCCGAGGCGATCAGCGAATGGAATCCCGACAGCGCCCCGCAGGCGATCGTGATGAACAGGAACGGGAACAGCGACCCGGCGAACACCGGCCCGTCGCCGGTGTGGGCGAAGGTCGAGACGGCGGGAGCCGCCATCAGCGGCTGGGCGATCACGATGCCGACGGCCAGCACGGCGATGGTGCCGACCTTCATGAACGTCGACAGATAGTCGCGCGGCGCCAGCAGCAGCCACACCGGCAGCACCGAGGCGGCGAAGCCGTAGCCGATGACACACCACGACAGCGCCACCGGCGAGAGCGTGAACCAGGACGCTCCCCAGGATGTCTCCGCGACCCACCGGCCCGAGGCGACGGCGCCCAGCAGCGCGACCACGCCGATCAGGGAGACCTCCGAAACCCGGCCCGGACGCAGGTAACGCAGATAGATCCCCATGAACAGCGCGATCGGGATCGTCATCGCGATGGAGAACACCCCCCACGGGCTGACCGCCAGCGCCCGCACCACGATCAGCGCCAGCACCGCGATCAGGATGACCATGATCACCAACACCCCGATGATCGCGGCGGCGCCGCCGACCGGGCCGAGTTCCTCGCGGGCCATCTGCCCCAGCGAACGGCCCCGTCGCCGCACCGAGCACCACAGCACCAAGTAGTCCTGCACGCAGCCGGCGAACACCGCGCCGATCACGATCCAGATGGTGCCCGGCAGATAACCCATCTGGGTGGCCAGCACCGGTCCGACCAGCGGACCCGCGCCGGCGATCGCGGCGAAGTGGTGACCGAACAACACCCGGCGGTCGGTCGGCAGGTAGTCGGTGCCGTCTTCGAAGATCTCCGCCGGAGTGGCGTGCTCATCGCGGGGCTTGACGATCTTGAGCTCGATAAGCCTTGCATAGCAACGGAATCCGACGATATAAGTGCAAAGCGCGGCGACCACGAACCACACCGCGTTCACCGACTCGCCGCGGACGAAGGCGATCAGCGCCCACGCCACCGCGCCCGCGACGGCGAGCGCACCGAGCGCCAGTTTCTGGCGCACCGAGATCGGTGAGCGGTCCACGACGGCGACCGGGGGCAGCGCGGCGTCGGTGTGCAGGTAGGTCACCGGACCGTCGCGTCGCTCGATCAGCTGCGGCGCGGTCGGTGCGCCCACGGGTACCTCCTTGGGGCCGGCCGGATGCCCGAGTGGCAGCGGTTTCCGAGCGGAACGATAACTTGTTCCTGATACTCAAGTACTTGCTTAAGGGAGTTCGCATGGAGATCAGTGGGAAGAAGGTCGTCGTCGTCGGGGGCGCCTCGGGGATGGGACGGGCAACCGCGGAGCTGCTTGCCGCCGGTGGCGCAGCAGTGGCGGTGCTCGACCGAGAGGGATCGGAGGGCAAGGAGGTGGCGGCCGGCCTCAAGGGTGGGCGCGGCGCCTTCCACCCGGTGGACATCACCGACTTCGACGCCGCCGAGAAGACCCTGGCCGCCGCGGTCGAGGGCCTCGGCGGTCTGCACGTCATCGTCACCACCGCGGGCGGCGGCATCGCCAAGCGGACTTTGAGCAAGTCCGGCCCGCACGACCTGGAGTCGTTCCGCTCGGTGATCGACCTGAACCTGATCGCCACCTTCAACCTCAACCGGCTGGCCGCGGCGCAGATGAGCACCAACGAGCCCGAGGACGAGGAGCGCGGGGTCATCATCAACACCGCCTCGATCGCGGCGTTCGAGGGCCAGATCGGCCAGGTGGCCTACACCGCCGCCAAGGCCGGTGTCGCCGGTATGTGCCTGACCATGGCCCGTGACCTCGGCTCGGTGGGCATCCGGGTGCTGGCGATCGCGCCGAGCCTGTTCGCCACCGGCCTGACCAAGGGCATCCCGGAGGAGTTCGCCAGTGCCCTGACCAAGGATGCGGCGTTCCCCAAGCGCCTCGGCCGGCCCGAGGAGTTCGCCAAGCTGGTCGCCGCCGTCGTCGACAACCCCATGCTCAACGGGCAGTGCCTGCGGTTGGACGCCGGGCAGCGGTTCGCCCCCAAGTAGTTACCGAACAGGAGATCTGCCATGGGCATCGCAGTAACCGACGACCACCGCGAACTGGCCGAGGTGGCCCGCGGATTCTTGACCGCGCAGCAAGCCCGCGCGGCATCCCGTGCGCTGCTGGACGCCACCGAGGAGGGCCGGCCGCCGTTCTGGGGTGAGCTGGCCGCCCTGGGCTGGCTGGGGCTGCATATCGCCGAGGAGCACGGCGGCTCGGGCTTCGGGCTGCCCGAGTTGGTGGTGGTGGTCGAGGAACTGGGCCGGGCGGTGGCGCCCGGACCGTTCCTGCCGACGGTCATCGCCTCGGCGGTGATCGCCGCCGCCGGGACGCCCGAACAGCAGGCCCGGCTACTGCCCGGCCTGATCGACGGCTCGGTGACGGCCGGGGTGGGCCTGGCCGGTGGGCTGGCCCTCGACGGCGGCGTGGCCTCCGGGGACGCCGGGATCGTGCTGGGCGCCGGGCTGGCCGATGTGTTGCTGCTGGCCGCCGGCGAAGACGTGCTGGTGCTCGAGCGAGACCGCGCCGGGGTCAGCGTCGACGTACCCGGCAACCTGGACCCGACCCGGCGCTCCGGGCGGGTCACGCTGACCGGCGTCGGGATCAGCGCCGACGACACGCTGGCCGGTGGGCGTGAGTCGGCGCTGGCGCGGGCTCGGGTGCTGCTGGCCGCCGAAGCCGTCGGTGGGGCCGCCGACTGCACCGACTCGGCTGTCGAGTACGCCAAGGTGCGGGAACAGTTCGGCCGCACCATCGCGACCTTCCAGGCCATCAAGCACCACTGCGCCAACATGCTCGTCGCGGCCGAGTCGGCCACCGCGGCGGTGTGGGACGCCGCGCGCGCCGACGGTGGGGACGAGTACGCCTTCCGGTTGGCCGCCGCGGTCGCCGCCACCCTGGCGTTCCCCGCCTACGTGCGTAACGCCGAGCTGAACATCCAGGTGCACGGCGGCATCGGCTACACCTGGGAACACGACGCCCACCTGCAGTTGCGCCGGGCCCTGACGGTGCAGGCGCTGTTCGGCGGCGATGCACCGGCCCTGGCGGTGTTCGACAGTGCCGCGGCCGGCATCACCCGGGCCAACGACCTGGATCTGCCGCCCGAGGCCGAGGAGTTGCGCACCCGGATCCACGCCGACGCGGTCGAGATCGCCGCGTTGAGCGGCGAGGAGCAGCTGGACCGGCTGATCGCGACCGGCTATGTGATGCCGCACTGGCCCAAGCCGTGGGGCCGGGCCGCCGACGCGGTCGAGCAGCTGGTGATCGAGCAGGAGTTCAGCGCCGCCGGGGTGCAGCGGCCGGACTACTCGATCACCGGCTGGGTGATCCTGACGCTGATCCAGCAGGGCACCGACTGGCAGATCGAGCGCTTCGTGGAGAAAGCGCTGCGCCAGGAGGAGATCTGGTGCCAGCTGTTCTCCGAGCCGGCTGCCGGCTCGGATGCCGCTGCGGTCAAGACCAGGGCCACCCGGGTCGACGGCGGCTGGAAGATCAACGGCCAGAAGGTGTGGACGTCCGGGGCGCACCTGTGCCGGCGTGGGCTGGCCACCGTGCGCACCGACTTCGACGTTCCCAAGCACGCCGGCATCACCATGGTGATCATCGACATGGAGGCGCCCGGGGTCGAGGTCCGGCCGCTGCGTCAGATCACCGGCGGCTCGGAGTTCAACGAGGTGTTCTTCAACGACGTCTTCGTTCCCGACGAGGACGTCGTCGGCGAGGTCAATGAGGGCTGGAAGGTCGCCCGCGCCACCCTGGGCAACGAGCGGGTCAGCATCGGCGGTGGTGGATCCTTCACCGCCGGGGTGGACCAGCACCTGATCGCACTGGCCCAGCAGGGCCGGCAGCCGGTGGCCGACGCCGCGGTGCGGATCGGCCGGTTCGTCGCCGACGAGCACGCGTTGCGGCTGCTGAACCTGCGCCGGGTGGCGCGCAGCATCGCCGGCGCCGGGCCCGGACCGGAGGGCAACGTCACCAAGCTCAAGCTCGCCGAGCACATGGGCGACGGCGCGGCCATCGGGGCGGCGCTGCTGGGCCCGGACGTCGCACTCGACGACGGGCCGGGTGCGATGGCCGGCCGGATGGTGATGGGTGCGCGCGGCATCGCGATCGCCGGTGGCACCTCGGAGGTGACCCGTAACCAGATCGCCGAGCGCATTCTGGGGATGCCCCGCGACCCGCTGATCAAGTAGCGTCTCCTTCACCGCACTTTTTGCGCGAGCGTGCGCGTCCCCGGTCAACACGCCGAGGCCGAAACCGTTTTTGCGCACGCTCGCGCCAGGAAGGGGAGCGTGAATGGCCACCGTCGCCGACCATGTCATCGCCGCCCTGAAACGCAGTGGCGTGCACCGGGTCTACGGGATCCCGGGGGACAGCCTCAACGGGTTCACCGACGCGATCCGTCGGGCCGGCGACTTCGGCTGGGAACAGGTGCGTCACGAGGAGACCGCGGCCTTCGCCGCCGCCGCCGAGGCCGCCATGACCGGTCGCCTGGCGGTGTGCGCCGGTAGTTGCGGGCCGGGAAACCTCCACCTGATCAACGGCCTGTTCGACGCGCACCGCAGCCGGGTGCCGGTGTTGGCGATCGCCGCCCACATCCCGCTGGCCGAGATCGGCTCCGACTACTTCCAGGAAACCCACCCGCAGAACCTGTTTGGCGAGTGCAGTGTCTACTGCGAACTGGTCAGCACCCCCGGACAGGCGCCCCGCATCCTGGAGATGGCGATGCGCACCGCGGTCGAGGAGAACGGTGTCGCCGTTGTCGTCGTGCCGGGCGAGATCTTGTCCGACCGCGTCGACGCCACCGACTGGGGATCGCGACCGGTGACAGCCGCCGGGGTGGTGTGCCGCCCCGACGAACACGGTCTGGCCGCGGCGGCCGGCATGCTCAACGACGCCTCCCGGGTCACCATCCTGGCCGGGGCGGGTGTGGCCGGTGCCCGCGGCCAGGTCATCGAACTCGCGGGCACGCTGGCGGCCCCGATCGTGCATGCGTTGCGCGGTAAGGAGTACATCGAGTATGACAACCCCTACGACGTCGGTATGACGGGACTGCTCGGCTTCGCCTCCGGTTACAAGGCGATCGCCGAGGCCGACGTGCTGCTGATGCTCGGCACCGATTTCCCCTACCAGCAGTTCTATCCCGAGCACGCGCAGATCATCCAGGTCGACATCCGGGGCCGAAACCTGGGCCGGCGTACCCCGATCGATCTCGGACTCGTGGGCACGGTTGCCGACACCCTCGCCGCGTTGCGCCCGATGTTGAACCCCAAGGACGATCGCACCCATCTGGAGCGATCACGCAAGCACTATCGCAAGACCCGCAAGCGGCTCGACTCGCTGGCCTCCAATGATCGCGACCGGACTCCGATTCGCCCCGAATACGTTGCCGCGGTGGCGAATCAACTAGCCGCCGATGACGCTGTGTTCACCGTCGACGTCGGATCCCCGGTGGTGTGGGCGGCGCGCTACCTGACGATGAACGGGCGGCGACGGCTGATCGGGTCGTTCAACCACGGCACGATGGCGTGTGCGCTGCCGCACGCGATCGGCGCCCAGACTGTCGACCGGAAGCGTCAAGTCGTCGCCTTCGCCGGCGACGGCGGGCTGGCAATGTTATTCGGCGAATTGTTGACACTGACGCAGAATCGGTTGCCGGTCAAGGTGATCGTGTTCAACAATTCGTCGCTGAACTTCGTCGAACTGGAGATGAAGGCCGCCGGCATCGTCAATTTCGGCACCGAGTTGCAGAACCCGGACTTCGGCGCCGTCGCGGCAGCGCTGGGCATGTTCGGACGACGGGTGGAGCGGCCCGGCGACCTGGAACCGGCCCTGACCGCGGCGTTCGACCATGACGGGCCGGCCGTGATCGACGTCGTCACCGCCCGCCAGGTGCTGTCGATCCCGCCGGCCATCACCGCCGAACAGGCCAAGGGGTTCTCGCTCTACGCGATCAGGACCATCCTCGCCGGTCGTGCCGACGAACTGCTCGACCTGGTGACCACCAATGTGGCCCGCCGCATCCTGGATTGACGCAAATAATCGGTTGCACACCGACTGGAGCGGGATTAACCTGGCTGGATCATGCGTCATCTGCCTGTAGTAGCGGTCACCCGCAGCGGGGTCTGATCCAGACCGACCCCCCGCTGTGGGTCGGAAGCTACTACCCGTCGGTCGCTCCCCTCGAGCAGAAGAGACCGAGACATGACCAGCACCTCGTTTCAAGACCGATTCGACACCCGGTTACCGCGTGAGCTGCGTGACGTGGCCGCACAGTTGACCTGGGACCGCTTCGTGGCCACCTACGGGCGAGCCGCCGGACCGCTGCGGGTCGGTCGGTGGCGTTGTCTGGACCCCGACCGGCCCGCGGCACGGCTGGGGCCGCAGGGCCGGAGATATCAGGCGACGATCGCCGTCGGCGAGCGGACGGGCACCTGCACCGCGGCGGCGCACGGGCCGCTGGCCGCGCTAACCACCATGCTTCACGACTGCGGAATCACCCTGGAAATTCTGGCTTTCCACCAGCTTCGGTGCGGCGACGAGACCGCCACGTTCATCCACGGCTCCAACGGCCGCACCACGGCGTGGGCGGTCGGCTTTTCCGTCGACGCCGGACGGTCCGCGGTGCAGGCGGTCACCACCTGCGCCAACCGGCTGCTCACGGCAGAGTGACCTGTGGGCGCGTGTGTGCGCAAAAACGGTGCGCGCCGCGGCGTGTCGGCCGGGGACGCGCACGCTCGCGGGAAAGGCCCGCGGGAAAGGCCCGCGGGAGAGGCGCGGGCTAGAGCGGACGCAGTACGATCGGCATCCCGTCCATCGGAATCGGCATGCCGCCGTAGTCCCAGCGCGTCTGGTAACCCGGGTGCGGCAACTCCAACCGATACCGTCGTAGCAGCCGGTGGAGGATCGCCTTGACTTCCAGGCGGCCGAACGTCATCCCGATGCACTTGTGCGCCCCACCGCCGAACGGGTTGAACGCATACCGGTGCTGCTTGTGCTCATTACGCGGTTCGGTGAATCGCTCCGGGTCGAATTTCATTGGGTCCGTCCATAATTCGGGAAGACGGTGATTCACCCCGGGGTAGGCGATGACATTGGTGCCCTTGGGGATGTAGTAGCCCAGCAGGTCGGTGTCGCGGACCGTCTGGCGCATCGCCCACTGTACCGGCGTCACCAGGCGGATCGATTCATCCATGACCAGATCGAGCGATTCCAGCTTCTCCAGCGATTCGATGTCGAGCGGTCCGTCGCCCAAGCGATCCGATTCGTCGCGGCAGCGCTGCTGCCATTCCGGATTGCCCGCGAGGTTATAGGCCATCGATGTGGCCGTCGACGTCGACGTGTCGTGGGCGGCCATCATCAAAAAGATCATGTGGTTGACGATGTCAGCGTCGGTGAACCGGTTGCCGTCCTCGTCCTCGGCGTAGCACAGCGCTGTGAGCAGGTCGTTGCCCTCCTTGCCGCGGTGCTCCCGGACCCGGGCGGTGAAGTAGCTCTCCAGCAGCTCACGCGCCTTGAGGCCACGCCACCAGGTGAAGGGCGGCACGCTGGTGCGGATCACTGCGTTGCCGGCGCGGGTCGTCGTGGTGAACGCCTTATTGACCTTTGTGACCAGCTCGCGATCGGTGCCGGGTTCGTGCCCCATGAACACCAGCGCGGCGATGTCGAGGGTGAGTTCCTTCATCGCGGGGTAGAGCAAAAAGCGCGGGTCGTTGCTGACCCAGTCGTTGGCGATCACCTGGGACGCGACCAAGTCGATCTGTTCGACGTAGCCGACGAGCCGGGGCCGAACGAACGCCTGCTGCATGATCCGCCGGTGGAACATGTGTTCCTCGAAATCCAGCAGCATCAAGCCGCGTTTGAAGAACGGCCCGATCACCGGAACCCAGCCCTGCTGCGAGTAGTCCTTGTCGCGGTTGGCGTAGATGACCTGCGTCGCATCGGGGCCCAGCGCCGCGACGGCGGGCAGCACGGGCGAATCCCCGAATAGCACCGGGCCGTGGGTGTGGTACATGCGCATCAGATAGTCCGGTCCGCCGCGCAGCATCTCGATCATGTGCCCGAGGATCGGTAGCCCGGCGTCGCCGAGGACCGGCTTGAGTCCACTGCCCGGGGGTGGCTCGGCGAGTTGCTTCTCGGGGAACTCCATGGCCAGCAGGCGCTTCTCCAGGGCCGCCATGCCCGGAAAGTTGTTGAACGACGGGGTGAACCGGCGTTTGGCCTGGTCGATCAGGTAGCGCGGGGTGCTGATCGTGGTCACGGACACTCCTTTGACAGGCCGCGGCAAGCAGTGACGGACGTCACTTGATCCCTAATACTTGGGTCAAGTTTGACGCCTGTCAACCGGGCGTGGTGCAGGGTCCGCGGTGCGCGCCGAGGTCGGTGAGTGAATCAGATCGGGCGCAACACGATCGGCATGCCGTCCATCGGCAGCGGCATGCCGGCGTAGTCCCACTTCGGTCGGTAGCCGGGCCGCGACAGCTCCAGCCGGTTGCGGCGCAGCAGCCGGTGCATGACGGTCTTGACTTCCAGCCGCCCGTAGACCATCCCGATGCACTTGTGCGCCCCGCCGCCGAACGGTGCGAACGCATAGCGGTGCTTCTTGTGCTCGGAGCGCGGCTCCAGGAACCGTTCGGGGTCGAACTGGCGTGGGTTGGTGTACAACTCGGGAAGCCAGTGGTTCATCCCCGGCCACAGCGTGATGTTGGTCCCGGCCGGAACGTAGTGCCCGAGCAACTCGGTGTCGCGCACGGCTTGGCGCATGTTGAACGGCAGCGGGGTGACCAGCCGCAGCGACTCGTCCATCACCAGGTCGAGGGTCTCCAGCTTCTCCAGCGCCTCGATGTCCAGCGGGCTGTCGCCGAGCCGCGCCGACTCTTCGCGCGCCCGTTCCTGCCATTCCGGGTTGGCCGCCAGGTGGTAGGCCATGGTGGTCAGCGTCGAGGTCGTGGTGTCGTGGGCGGCCATCATCAGGAAGATCATGTGGTTGACAATGTCGGCGTCGCTGAAGGTGTTGCCATCCTCGTCGGCGGTGTGGCACAACACCGTCAGCATGTCGGTGCCCTCGACGTTGCGGCGCTCGCGCACCCGCTGGGTGAAGTAGTCCTCGAGCACCTTGCGGCCCTGCAGACCCTGCCACCACTTGAACGGTGGCACCGCCGTGCGGATGATCGCGCCGCCGGCCCGGGTGGTCTGCTCGAAGGCGTGGTTGACCTTCGCCACGGTCTTCTGGTCGTCGCGCAGGTTCATGCCCATGAACACCACCGAGGCAACATCGAGCGTCAATTCCTTGACCGCCGGGTAGAACAGGAATCGGGGGTCGTTGGTGGGCCATTTCGCCACGAGCTCGCTGGCGACCCGATCCATGTCCTCGACGTAGCTGGCCAGCCGCGGGCGGGTGAACGCGCCCTGCATGATCCGCTTGTGCGCCAAGTGCTCCTCGAAGTCCAGCAGCATCAGCCCGCGGTTGAAGAACGGGCCGATCACCGGGATCCACCCGGTGGTGGAGTAGTCCTTGTTGCGGTTGGCGAAGACGGTCTCGGTGGCGTCGGGACCCAGCGCGACGACCGAGGACAGGATCGGCGATTCGGCGAAGTACACCGGACCGTGCTTACGGTAGATGTGCATCGCAAAGTCCGGGCCGCCCCGGAACATCTCGACGATGTGGCCCAACACCGGCAGCCCGGAGTCGCCGACGACCGGCTTGAGCCCGCTACCGGCCGGGGGCTCCGCCAGCGTCTTTTGCTTCCAGTCCACGGCGAGCAGCCGCTTCTCGAGGGCGCCCATCCCGGGGATGGTGTTCAGCGTCGGGGTGAACCGGCGCCGGGCCTGGTCGAGGAGATACTGCGGGGTGGTCATGGTCGTCATCGGATGACTACCTCTCGTTCGCGGACGTCGGGTGCGCAGCGGCGATGACGGTCTGTGGCGACCGTCACGTAACCACATCTTCAGATCAAAATTGACGGGTGTCAAGTTTGAATACGGCGCGGCGTGGTGCAAGGTGCAAGGGTGAGCACCGAGCATGACCCGGCCGGGCCGACTCCCGACGGTCTGCCGCTGCGGCGCGGCGACAAGCAACGCCAGGCGATCGTGCAGGCGGTGCGCGAGTTACTGGAGGAAAAACCGTTCGCGGAGCTGTCCGTGAGCACCATCAGCGACCGGGCCGGGGTGGCACGGTCGGGCTTCTATTTCTACTTCGATTCCAAATACGCCGTACTGGCGCACATCCTCGCCGAGGCGAGCCAGGAACTCGAAGAACTGACCCAGTACTTCGCGCCGCGCGGCGCCGAGGAATCGCCGGCGGCATTCGCCCAACGCATGGTGGGCAGCGCGGCGGCGGTCTTTGCCCACAACGATCCGGTGATGTCGGCGTGCAACATGGCACGCAACAGCGACGCCGAGATCCGGGAACTGCTCGACGCCCAGATCGACGCGGTGATCCACCAGATCGTCGGCGTGGTCAACGACGAGATCGCCGCGGGCACTGCGGATCCGATTAGCGAAGATATCCCCGCCCTGGTGCGGACACTGGCTGCGACCACGGGCCACATGCTGTCCGGGGACACCGCGTTCCTGGGGGCCGACGGTGACGTGGGGCGCGGGGTACGGGTACTCGAGGCGCTGTGGCTCACCGCGCTGTGGGGCGGGCACGCCGCGCGGGGTTGAATCATCCGCCGCCGGTGCCGCGACCCGAACGGTAGGGTCTGCACCCATGACACGCGTGGCGCAGTACTACCGGGGCAAGCGGTGCTTCATCACCGGAGCGGCGAGCGGTATCGGCCGGGCCACCGCGTTACAGCTCGCCGAGGCCGGCGCCGAGCTGTATCTGACCGACCGCAACGCCGAAGGACTGGCCGAAACCGTCGCCGACGCGCGCGCCCTGGGAGCCCAGGTCCCCGAACACCGGGTGATCGACATCGCCGATTACGACGACGTCGCCGCGTTCGCCGCCGACATCCATTCCCGGCACGAGCCGATGGACGTCGTGATGAACATCGCGGGCGTGTCGGCCTGGGGGACCGTCGACCGGTTGACCCACGAGCAGTGGCGCAAGATGGTCGACATCAACCTGATGGGCCCCATCCACGTCATCGAGACGTTCCTGCCGCCGATGGTCGCCGCCGGCCGCGGCGGGCACCTGGTCAACGTGTCCTCGGCCGCCGGGCTGGTCGCACTGCCCTGGCATGCCGCCTACAGCGCCAGCAAGTACGGCCTGCGCGGGGTGTCGGAAGTGCTGCGCTTCGACCTGGCCCGACACCGCATCGGCGTGTCGGTGGTGGTGCCCGGTGCGGTCAAGACGGGGCTGGTCAACACCGTCGAGATCGCCGGCGTCGACCGCGAGGATCCGCAGGTGGAGAAATGGGTGGGCCGGTTCGCCGGCCACGCGGTGTCGCCGGAGAAGGCGGCGGAGAAGATCCTGGCGGGGGTGGCCCGCAACCGCTACCTGGTCTACACCTCCGGTGACATCCGGGCGCTGTACGCGTTCAAGCGGCTGGCCTGGCTGCCCTACAGTGCGGCGATGCGCCAGGCCAACCGGGTGTTCACCCGGGCGCTGCTGCCCTCGCAAAAATCCGTGACGAAGTGAGCCGCGATATCACGGTATTGGCGTTGGTCGGCAGCCTGCGCACGGCATCGGTCAACCGCCAGATCGCGCAGTTGGCGGCCGAGGCCGCCCCGGCCGGTGTCCGCGTGACGATCTGCGAGGGGCTCGGCGAGCTGCCGTTCTACAACGAGGACCTCGACACGCCGGCGACGGTGCCGGCCGGTGTGACCGCCCTGCGGGCGGTGGCCGCCGGCGCGGACGCGACCCTGGTGGTCACCCCGGAGTACAACGGCACCATCCCTGGCGTGCTCAAGAACGCCATCGACTGGCTGTCGCGCCCGTTCGGCGACGGTGCGCTCAAGGGAAAGCCGCTGGCGGTGATCGGTGCGGCGCTGGGCCGGTATGGCGGAGTGTGGGCCCACGACGAGACCCGCAAGTCCTTCGGCCTCGCCGGGCCGCGAGTGGTCGAGGAGATCAAGCTGTCGGTGCCGATAGGCACGCTGGAGGGAAAGCATCCCCGCGAGCACGCGCAGCTGGTTTCCGCCGTGCGTGATGTCGTAGCCAAACTGGCCGTCGAAGCGGGCTGAGCGCCGCCGGCGGGTCTTTGCTGGCAACCGGACGCGGGTCCGGTGTCGGGGCGGGGTTGTCGGTGGCCGGTGATAGATCTGTCGTCATGGGGCACCGCCGGAATTTTTGTGATGTGCGACACGCCGAGGCGGCGACGGCGCCAGCCTTACAACCTGCGAATTTCAAGAATGTTGTTCGGAACATCTTGTATGGCTTCTCAAGGCGACCCACTAGGTGTAGTGTTTGAAGCACCGCCAGACCCCGGATCATCGGGCTGACCGAACTGCGGCGAACGGCATCGATTCACTGCCCGGAGCTGCGGTGGAGGCCGGAGATCCAAGGCCTCGGCGGCCCGCTGAAAGTTGTACCTGATCCGTCATCCGTTCGTTGTCGATGATTCGCTGAGGAGTCTGCGCCCATGAGCATCACCGTCTACACCAAGCCCGCATGCGTGCAGTGCAACGCCACCTACAAGGCGCTGGACAACCAAGGCATCGCCTACGAGGTCGTGGACATCAGCCTCGACTCCGATGCGCGGGACTACGTGATGGCGCTGGGTTACCTGCAGGCCCCGGTCGTGGTCGCCGGCGACGAGCACTGGTCGGGTTTCCGGCCGGACCGCATCAAGGCGCTGGCGCAGACCGCGCTGAGCGCGTAAGCGGCCGCCGCATCGGGTACGGGTGGGGTCTGACTGAGAGCTGAAGGGGGTCGCCGTGTCTGCGGATGTCGAGTGCAGCCTGGTGTATTTCTCCTCGGTGTCGGAGAACACCCACCGCTTCGTGCAGAAGCTGCAGCTGCCGGCCATCCGGATTCCGCTGCACGGGCGCATCGAGGTGGACCACCCCTACGTGCTGGTGCTGCCGACCTACGGGGGCGGCCGCGGCACACCCAACATCACCGATGACACCGCGGGCGGCTACGTACCCAAGCAGGTCATCGCCTTTTTGAACAACGAACACAACCGGAACCTGCTGCGCGGCGTGATCGCCGCCGGCAACACCAACTTCGGTGCGGAGTTCTGCTACGCGGGCGACGTGGTCGCCCGCAAGTGCGGGGTGCCGTACCTGTACCGATTCGAATTGATGGGAACCGACGAGGACGTGAAAGCCGTCCGCGCGGGCTTAGCCGATTTCTGGAAGGACGAGGCATGCCACCTACCGCTGCAACTGCAGAGCAGGTAACAGCAACCACCCGCAGCGCTCCGGTGGGCGAGCTGGACTTCCATGCGCTCAACGCGATGCTCAACCTGTACGACGCCGAGGGCAAGATCCAGTTCGACAAGGATGTGCTGGCGGCCCGCCAGTACTTCCTGGAGCACGTCAACCAGAACACGGTGTTCTTCCACAATCAGGACGAGAAGCTCGACTACCTGATCCAGAAGGACTACTACGAGCGCGAGGTGCTCGACCAGTACTCACGCAACTTCGTCAAGTCGCTGCTGGATCGTGCCTACGCCAAGAAGTTCCGGTTCCCGACATTTTTGGGTGCGTTCAAGTACTACACCTCCTACACGCTGAAGACCTTCGACGGCAAGCGCTATCTGGAACGGTTCGAGGACCGGGTGTGCATGGTGGCGCTGACGCTGGCCGCCGGCGACACCAAGCTGGCGGAGCAACTGGTCGACGAGATCATCGACGGCCGCTTCCAGCCGGCCACCCCGACGTTCCTGAACTCCGGTAAGAAGCAGCGCGGCGAGGCGGTCAGCTGCTTCCTGTTGCGCATCGAGGACAACATGGAGTCGATCGGTCGCTCGATCAACTCCGCGCTGCAGCTGTCCAAGCGCGGCGGGGGAGTGGCCTTGCTGCTGACCAACATCCGTGAGCACGGCGCCCCGATCAAGAACATCGAGAATCAGTCCTCCGGCGTCATCCCGATCATGAAGCTGCTGGAGGACTCGTTCTCCTACGCCAACCAGCTCGGCGCCCGCCAGGGTGCCGGGGCGGTCTACCTGCACGCCCACCACCCCGACATCTACCGGTTCCTGGACACCAAGCGGGAGAACGCCGACGAGAAGATCCGGATCAAGACGCTGAGCCTGGGCGTGGTGATCCCCGACATCACCTTCGAGCTGGCCAAGAAGAACGAGGACATGTACCTGTTCTCGCCGTATGACGTCGAACGGGTCTACGGCGTCCCATTCGCCGACATCTCGGTCAGCGAGAAGTACTACGAGATGGTCGACAACTCGGCCATCCGCAAGACCAAGATCAAGGCACGCGAGTTCTTCCAGACCGTGGCCGAGCTGCAGTTCGAGTCCGGCTACCCGTACGTGATGTTCGAGGACACCGTCAACCGGGCCAATCCGATCGACGGCAAGATCACCCACTCGAACCTGTGCTCGGAGATCCTGCAGGTCTCCACCGCGTCGGAGTACAACGACGACTTGAGCTACGCCAAAGTGGGCAAGGACATCTCCTGCAACCTGGGCTCGCTCAACATCGCCAAGGCGATGGACTCGCCGGACTTCGGCCAGACCATCGAGGTCGCCATCCGGGCACTGACCGCGGTGTCGGACCAGACCCACATCTGGTCGGTGCCCTCGATCGAACACGGCAACAACGAGTCACACGCCATCGGGTTGGGCCAGATGAACCTGCACGGCTACCTGGCCCGGGAGCACATCCACTACGGCTCCGAAGAGGGCATCGACTTCACCAACATCTACTTCTACACCGTGCTGTATCACGCGCTGCGGGCATCGAATCGTCTTGCGCTGGAACGGGGTCAGGCGTTCAAGGGATTCGAGAAGTCGAAGTACGCCACCGGAGAGTTCTTCGAAAAGTACATCGAGCAGGTGTGGGAGCCGAAAACGGGCACTGTTCGGCAGTTGTTTTCCCAAGCCGGCATCCGGATCCCGGACCAAAGCGATTGGCAGCGACTGAAGGAATCGGTGCAGGCTCACGGGATCTACAACCAGAACCTGCAAGCGGTTCCGCCGACCGGGTCGATCTCCTACATCAACCACTCGACGTCGTCGATCCACCCCATCGTGTCGAAGATCGAGATCCGCAAGGAAGGCAAGATCGGCCGGGTCTACTACCCGGCGCCGTATATGACCAACGACAACCTGGAGTACTACCAGGACGCCTACGAGATCGGCTACGAGAAGATCATCGACACCTACGCGGCGGCCACCCAGCACGTGGACCAGGGGCTGAGCCTGACGCTGTTCTTCAAGGACACCGCCACCACCCGCGACGTGAACCGCGCGCAGATCTACGCCTGGCGCAAGGGAATCAAGACGCTGTACTACATTCGGCTGCGGCAGATGGCGCTGGAGGGCACTGAGGTGGAGGGTTGCGTCAGCTGCATGTTGTAATGGCTCAGCCGCGCTTCTCGCGAGCCTGATCCGCGCGCAGCGCCTTGAGGCGTCGCTGCTCGCGCAGCACCTCCTGGTAGCTCTCACGTTCGGTGGCCAGCCACGGCGGCTTCTCCTCGAGCAACGCATTGATCTGCTCGGTGGTGAGTGCATTGTCGACACCGTTGCGTGCCAGGGCGGCGATCGAGACGCCCAGCTTGGCGGCGACCAGGTTTTTTGGATGCGGCCCGTTGCGGCGGAGGTCTTGGAGCCACTGCGGCGGATCCGCCTGCAGGGCGGCGAGTTCGGTGCGGGTGATCGCGTTCTCCTGAAACTCGGCCGGCGTCGCGGGCAAGTACACATCCAGCTTCCTGGCCGCGGTGGCGGGTTTCATGGACTGCGCGTTCGGCCTGCTCATGCAAGCAGCGTATCGGTAGCCTGATGCGGTGACGCCGCGCTCTCTCACCCTCGGGTACGTCCCCGGCGGCACACCTGCGAAGTGGGCCCGGATCTGGGCGGAGCGCCACCCCGAGGTGCCGCTGCACTTGCACCTCGTCGCCGCGGCAGATGCTCCCGGCGCGGTGCGGGCCGGCACCGTCGATGTGGCGCTGTTACGGCCGTCGGGCGACACCGCCGGGCTCGCCGTCATCCCCCTTTACCGCGAGACGACGGTAGCCGTGGTGCCCAAGGAGCACGTCTTCACTGCTGCCGAGGAGATCACCGCCGCGGACCTCGACGGCGAGCCGATACTGCTGCCACTCGATGACGTCGTCGGCTGGGCGGGCGCTCCCGGCACCCCGATCGATCATCGACCTGAAACCACCAGGGATGCAATCGAACTCGTTGCTGCAGGCCTCGGAGCGCTGATTGTTCCGCAGTCGCTGGCGCGGCTGTATCACCGTAAAGACCTGACCTATCGCCCGATCACCGACGCGCCCAGCTGCCCCGTGGCGCTGGCCCTCCCGGAAGGGTCGGAGTCGGAACTGGTCGATGAGTTCGTCGGCATCGTGCGCGGCCGCAAGCCTGGTTCCTCACGGGGACAGGCCCGGCCGGCACCCAAACGCACCGCCCGGGAGAAGACCCTCGCCAAGCAGGCCGCCCGCGCCGCGGCGGGTAAGGGCGCAAGGAAACCGGGGCCGGGCCGGCGCGGTCGAGCCTGACACAACCAGGCTCCATAGCCGCGAGAGTGAATCCGGCGACGCGCCAGCGGCGTGGTGCGTCGTGAGATTCCCACTCGGCGCCGCAGACCGGCTCAGTGGCTGTGGTCCGGGCGTCCATCGGACTTGGCGTACAACCGGTTGAGCAGCACGTCACGGAAGCGCGCGTTGTCCAGCAGTTTGAGGCCAGCGTTGGCCACCGCCGGCCGACCGGCCAGCTTGTGGAAGAACCGGCCACGCCGGTACTCCCGGCCCCAGGCGGCTTGCATCCGCTGGGCGTAGTTGGTGAAGTCGTCTGGGCCGGCGTTGGTCAACGCCGCCACGGCGCACTCACCGGCGGCCAACCCCGATTCCAGCGCCTTGGAGATCCCGGCGCCGGAGGTCGGCCGGCCCGCACCCAGTGAGTCGCCGACGAACAACACACCGGGACGCCACGGCGGCCACGCGGTGAAACCCATCGGCAGCCGCCAGGCCCGCACCGTCTTGGACTGCTTCAGCTCGGTGATCGAGGGCAGCTCCCACTCACGCGGGAGGGTCTCCAGGAATTCGCCGAGGAAGTGCGTGGCATTGATGGCCTGCCAGTTCTTGTAACTGTTGACATAGCCCAGGCCGATGTTGACCCGTCCGTCGCCCAGTGGGAACACCCAGCCGTAGCCGGGCAGCTGGTCGCCTTCGAACACCAGCTTCAGGTAGATGTCGAGCGAGTCGACGTCGGGACGCACCGCCGGCATCTCGGCGCGGATCGCGATCGCGGAATAGCCGTTGTAGTCCGAGTCCAGTTTCAGCGCGCGCTTGATCGGTGAGTAGGCGCCGTCGGCGGCGATCACCGCGTCGGCCAGCACCTGCTCGCCGCTCTTGAGCAAGACCCCGGTGACCCGGCCGGAATCGTCGAGAATCGGCGCGCTGGCCTCGGCCGATTGACGGACTTCGGCGCCGGCGGACTCGGCGTGCTTGAGCAGCAGGGTGTCCAGCTCGGGCCGACGCGCGACGTAGCCGTGGTCGGGCATTCCGGGGCGGCGCGGAAATGACAGTTCCCACTCGCTGGGGCTGAACACCTTCACCCGGTTGACCTGGTGAAACTTGGCGACCTGTTCGGCCAGCCCCATCTTCTGCAGATAGCTGACCGCGCGGGCGGTCAGCCCATCACCGCAGGGCTTGTCACGGGGGAAATCGGCCTTGTCCACGATGACGACGCTCGCGCCGGCCTGACGGGCCTGCCAGGCCGCTGCCGATCCCGCCGGGCCGCCGCCGACGATGGCCAGGTCGAATCGTTGGGTCACCACATCTCGTCTCAAATATGCGCGTCATCACGCCGCGGGAACTGTCTATCGATGCTAACGGACCAGGTCACCGCGCGGTCTCCCCAGGTCAGCCACGGCAACGCGGTAAGGTGCTTGACGTGCGCGGAACCAGCAGGCCCAAGCCGGCCGACAACGGCGGGCAAAAGGTCGATGCGCGCAGTGAGCGGTGGCGCGAACACCGCAAGAAGGTCCGCGGCGAGATCGTCGAGGCCGCCTTCCGCGCGATCGACCGGCTCGGGCCCGATGTGAGTGTGCGGCAGATCGCCGAGGAAGCCGGTACCGCCAAGCCCAAGATCTACCGCCACTTCGCCGATAAGGACGACCTGTTCGAGGCGGTCGGGACCAGGCTGCGCGACGACCTGTGGGCAGCGATCTTCGCCTCCATCGACGTCGCCACCAATTCGCTGCGCGACATCATTCAGCGCAGCGTCGAAGAGTATGTAACGCTGGTCGACGAGCACCCCAATGTGTTGCGGTTTTTCATCCAGGGGCGGGTCCGCGCGCAGTCCGAGTCGACCATGCGGACGCTCAACGAAGGCCGCACGATCACGCTCGCCATGGCCGAGATGTTCCGCAACGAACTGCGGGATCTCGATCTCAACGGGGGCACGCTGGAACTGGCGGCCTTCGCGGCATTCGGTACGGCGACCTCGGCCACCGACTGGTGGCTGGGGCCGGAACTGGACAGCCCGCGGCGGATGCCCCGCGACACCTTCGTGGGCTACCTGACGACCATCATGATCAGCGTCGTCAACGGCACCGCGGAGAGCCTCGGGATCGCGATGGACCCCGGTCAGCCCATTCATGACGCTGTGCGACGCCGGCCGGTCGCCTGAGCTGTCGACGGGGTGCGTTGACACCCACCGCGGCCGTGGTGAGACTGGAAGATACCCAGTACCGGCGTTCCCGGAAAAGTGGTGTGACATGTCCGTTGTCAAGCAGGAAGCCGATCGTCCGGCGGGTGAAGCCGTCGGCGACAAGCCCGTGGAGACCCGCGCACTCATCATCGGAACCGGATTCTCGGGCCTGGGCATGGCCATCGCGCTGCAGAAGCAGGGCGTGGAGTTCCTGATCCTGGAGAAGGCCGACGGCATCGGGGGAACCTGGCGCGACAACACCTACCCCGGCTGCGCCTGCGACGTCCCGTCGCACCTGTACTCCTTCTCCTTCGAGCCGAAGGCGACCTGGAGCAAACTGTTCTCGCCGCAGCCGGAGATCCTCGATTACCTGCGGGGCGTCGCTGACAACCACGGACTGCTCCGCCACATCCGGTTCGGTTCGCACGTCGACCGGGCGCACTGGGACGACGACGAATTCCGCTGGCATGTGTTCACCACCACCGGCCAGGAGTTCGTCGCCCAGTTCTTGATCTCCGGGGCCGGAGCCCTGCATATCCCGCGATTGCCCGACATCGACGGTATGGACGAATTCACCGGCGCGGCTTTCCATTCCGCGCAGTGGGACCACGGCGTCGACCTGGCCGGCAAGCGAGTCGCGGTGATCGGCACCGGTGCCAGCGCCATCCAGATCGTGCCCGAACTGGTTCGCGATGGCGCCAAGGTGGCCCAGGTGCAGCTGTACCAGCGCACCCCGCCGTGGGTGGTGCCGCGGCCCAACAGCCCGTTTCCCAAGGCGCTGCTGACCGCGTTCTCGACCATCCCGGGGCTGCGGCGTGCGGTGCGCGCCGGGATCTATTGCTGGCTGGAGGGGCTGGGCTACGCCATGACCAGGCGACCGGGCCTGTTGCGTGCGGTCGAGCTGGTCGGCCGCTGGAACATCCGCCGCAATGTCGGTGACAAGGAACTGCGCCGCAAGCTCACCCCGAACTATCGGGCAGGCTGCAAACGAATTCTCTATGCGCCCAACTATTACCAGGCGGTCGCCAACCCGAAGGCAAAGCTGATCACCGAGCGCATCGAGCAGATCACCGCCGGCGGTATCGTCACCGCCGACGGCGTCGAGCACCCCTGTGACGTCATCGTCTACGCCACCGGCTTCCACGTCACCGACTCCTACACCTACGTCGACATCAAGGGGCCGGGCGGCGAGGACCTGGTGGACCGCTGGAACACCGAAGGGGTGGTGGCGCATCGGGGCATCGCGGTCGCCGACATGCCCAACCTGTTCTTCCTGCTGGGCCCCAACACCGGCCTGGGGCACACCTCGGTGGTGATCATGATCGAGTCGCAGATCCACTACGTCGCCGAAGCGATCGCGGCGGTCGACGCCGTCGGGGCGCGGGCGCTGGCGCCGACCCGTACCGCCCAAGACCGTTTCAACGACGAGCTGCAGCGGCAGCTGGGCGCGTCGGTATGGAACACCGGCGGCTGCCGCAGCTGGTACCTCGACGAGCACGGCGTCAACCGGACGCTGTGGAGCGGCATGACATGGCAGTATCGCCGGGCCACCCGCAAGCTGCGCCCGGATGAGTACCGCTTCTGCGGGGCCGGCTGACGCGACACGCAGACACAACTTCTTGTGTTGCCACGGGTTGTCGGCCCCCAGGGGTAGTGTCGGAGGCCTAGCTTTCCGAGTGTGAAATGGGGTTCTGGTGAGCGAGAAACTGAAGCTGATCGACCGGGTGTCAGCGATCAACTGGAACCGGGTGCAAGACGACAAGGACCTCGAGGTCTGGGATCGCTTGACCGGAAACTTCTGGCTACCCGAAAAGGTGCCGGTCTCCAACGACCTGCCCTCCTGGGGGACGCTCACCGACGAGGAGAAGCAGCTCACCATGCGGGTCTTCACCGGCCTGACGCTGCTGGACACCATCCAGGGCACCGTCGGCGCCGTCAGCCTGATCCCCGACGCGCTGACCCCGCACGAGGAAGCGGTCTACACCAACATCGCGTTCATGGAGTCGGTGCACGCCAAGAGCTACAGCCAGATCTTCTCCACGCTGTGCTCGACCAATGAGATCGACGAGGCGTTCCGCTGGTCGGAGGAGAACGGCAACCTGCAGCGCAAGGCCGCCATCGTCATGCAGTACTACCGCGGCGACGAGCCGCTGAAACGCAAGGTGGCCTCCACGCTGCTGGAGAGCTTCCTGTTCTACTCCGGCTTCTACCTGCCGATGTACTGGTCGAGTCGGGGCAAGCTGACCAACACCGCCGACGTGATCCGGCTGATCATCCGCGACGAGGCGGTGCACGGCTACTACATCGGCTACAAGTTCCAGCGTGGGTTGGCCATGCAGGACGAGGCCAAGCGCGCCGAGCTCAAGGACTACACCTACGAGCTGCTCTTCGAGCTCTACGACAACGAGGTCGAGTACACCCAGGATCTCTACGACGGGGTGGGCCTGACCGAGGACGTCAAGAAGTTCTTGCGCTACAACGCCAACAAGGCGCTGATGAACCTCGGCTACGAGGCGCTGTTCCCGCGCGACGAGACCGACGTCAACCCGGCGATCCTGTCGGCGCTGAGCCCCAACGGCGACGAGAACCACGACTTCTTCTCCGGATCGGGTTCGTCGTACGTGATCGGCAAGGCCGTCATCACCGAGGACGAGGACTGGGAGTTCTAAAGGCCCGTGGCGTGGCGGCCGGGGAGCATCAGGTCCGGCCACCGGGGACATCGCTCAGCATGCCGCGACTCCGTTCGCGGATTTCCACCGCGGTCTCGAGCATCTGCTGGGTGCTGGTGAACCAGTCCTGCAGGTTGAGGTCGACGATCAGCTCATCGGCGCCGCCCTCTTCGGCGGTTCGCACGTCCTGCATGACCTGATCGAGGGTGCCGACGAACGCCGACCGCCCCAACCCGGCCGGCCGGTCGGTGAAGGTGACGTTGCCGACCACGACCATCTCCATCCGGCTGGTGTCCCGGCCTGCCGCAGAAGCCATTTCGCGGACACGGTGCCAGCCTGCACGCAGTTCGGCGGCGCCCGCCGGCCCGGGTGTAGTCAGCACCGGCAGCCATCCGTCGGCGCGTTCGGCGATGCGCTGCAGGGCTTTGGAACTGGTTCGGCGACCGAGATTGCTGCCGCCGCCGCCCAGCAGCACGGGGATTCTCGACACGGGCTTGGGGAGCACGGCGGCACGGTCGACGGCAACGCGCGGACCCCGGACGGTCACCGGGTCGGGCCCCCACACCGCAGCGAAGACGTCCAGCGTCTCGTCAAAGGAATCGACCGCGATCCGCTCGGCCGGCACCGGTGGCCCGCAGTTCGTCGGTGGACCAGCCCGAACCCACACCCGCGACCACCCGCCCACCGCTGATCTGATCGACGGTCGCCAATGCCTTCGCCAGCTGGACCGGGGTGTGCAACGCCGCGATCAGCACAGCGGTGCCCAGACGCACCCGCTCGGTGGCCAAGGCAGCTGCGGTGAGCACTGTCAGGGGATCGGCCGCCTGCCGCGAGGCCTCCGGCCATTCCGCGACTGTCGGGCTGTACGGCTCGGCGGGCGACTCCGGAAACAGCAGTCGTTCGTAGGTCCACAGACTGGCATACCCGGCCGCCTCGGCAACCCGGGCGGCCTCGACCACGTCCCGTCGCAAGTCGACTCCCAACCTCTGCGGCAGCCGCAGCCCGAGCCTCAATGGAGTCCTCCCGGTGATGGCGGGGCGGGAGATCGCGCCCCGGAACGCAGCGGTCTCAGCCGACCGTGGCCAGGTCGGACGCCAAGTAGTCGTGCGGCCACAACGGCTGCGGGACATCGACGCCGAACGGCGCACCCCAGCGGTTTCTGGATGAAACCTCCTGCACGGGACGCCGATTGGCGGCGACGCCCCACTTGCCCCGCGGATAGCCGAGCGCGAGCATGGCCGACATCGTCCAGCCTTCTGCAACGGGCACGCCCAGCAATTCGTTGACGCGGTCGGTGAAGTTGCGGAGCACCATCGTCATTACCCCGCCGACACCCTCGGCGCGGGCCGCGAGCAACGCGCTCCAGATCGCCGGGTAGATGTTGGCCCCGCCGAGATCGTCGATGGCGAAGACGAACAGCAACAGCGGAACTTCCTCGAAATGGTCGGCCAGGTAATCCCCGGAGCCCCTCATCCGGCGCATGGTCTCGGCATGCTGGGTCGGATCCGCGCCGGGACCCGGAGCGACCATCGGTCCCGTCCCGGTCGCAAACTTCTCGTATTCGACGGCACGGGCCTGTCGAAACAACTGGGCCAGCTCGCGTTTGAGTTCCGGGTCATCGACGGCGAGGAAGTGCCAGCGTTGGGTGTTTCCCCCGTTGGGGGCGCGTACGGCGGCGTCCAGGATGCGGGCCTGGGTGTCCAGTGGAATCGGATCGGGTCGCAGCCGCCGCATCATCCTGGTGGTGTACAGCGCTTCGTGGATCTCCATGTTGCCTGCTCCTTTCCGCTACTCGGGCCATGGGCTGTTGAGAATGGCCTCGACCAGGTTGCCGCGCTGGAAGGCGGGATCGAAGTGGGCCAGCACGTCATCGTTCATCGTCCCGAAGGTGGTCTCCGGACGGTGCTTCATGCCGTTGTGGAACGCCGCCAGAATGCGGTTTTTGAAGTCGGGGCGCGGATGGGCGGCGACCACCGCCTCGATGTGCGCCGCGTCCAGATCCGCCCGGCCCACACCGACCACATCGGTCTTGACACCCGCTGCGAGCAGGTGTGTTTCGGTATCGAGGCGGGCGGTGATCTCTGGTGTCGTGTGTAGCGCAATACCGAGCCACACCCGGTCGGCGTCGGACGCCGTTACACCGCGCTGCACCAGGAACTCACGTGCCGCGTCGGCGCCGTCGATCTCGAAACGCTGGGTCGAATTCCGGTAGCGCGCGGTGAGGCCGAAGTCGTGAAACATCGCCGCCACATACAGCAGTTCCAGATCTGGTTGTCGCCCGAGCCGGCGACCGTGCAGCGCGCCGAACAGATACACCCGTCGGGAGTGGTGGAAGAGCACATCGTCCTCGGCACTGCGAATGAACTCGGTCGCCTCGCGGGCGAGCGCGGTGTCGGGTACGACGACGTCAGCTACGGTCTCGATCCGTTGAGTGGTCACGGGCGGTCTCCTTGCTAGCCGGACAGGAACCAGCTTGCCGCCGGCGTGCGTTGTCCACGCGGTGGAATCGGGCCGTCAAAACCTCAGATTGCGACACAATGAGGCGTGGCTGACGCCGGCGCGCCATCGCGCGTAGTGGTGATCGTCGTCTTCGATGACGTGACGATGCTGGACGTCGCCGGTGCCGGTGAGGTCTTCGCAGAGGCCAACCGTTTCGGTGCCGACTACCGGATCAAGATCGCCTCGGTGGAGGGGCGTGACGTCACCTCCTCGATCGGGACGCGCTTAGGGGTCACAGACGCCCTCTCGTCGATCGAGTTCGCCGATACCGTCATGATCGCCGGCGCCGACAACCTGCCGCGCCGTGCGATCGATCCCGAGCTGGTGCAGGCGGTCAGGTCCGTCGCGGGCCGCACCCGCCGGCTGGCCTCCATCTGCACCGGGTCCTTCGTTCTCGCGCAAGCCGGTCTGCTGAACGGCCGCCGCGCCACCACCCACTGGCATGACGTCCGGTTGTTCGCTCGCGCCTTCCCCGAGGTCACCGTCGAGCCGGACGCGATCTTCGTCCGTGATGGCGAGGTGTTCACCTCGGCGGGGGTGTCCTCGGGTATCGACCTGGCGCTGGCGCTGGTTGAGATCGACCATGGCGCAGAGCTTGTCCGCTCGGTGGCCCGGTGGCTGGTGGTCTATCTCAAGCGCGCGGGTGGTCAGTCGCAATTCTCAACGCTGGTCGAGGCCGATCCGGCCCCGCAATCCGCGCTGCGGGCGGTTACCGACGCGATCGCCGCCGACCCCGGCGCGGACCATCGGGTCAGCTCGCTTGCCAAGCGGGCCAACCTCAGTACGCGGCAGCTGACCCGGTTGTTTCGATCCGAGCTGGGAATGACGCCGGCCGACTATGTCGAAAAAGTCCGAGTCGACGCCGCCCGGGCCGCCCTGGACGCCGGTCACAGCGTCACCGACACCGCGCGGCTGGCGGGCTTCGGCAGCACCGAAACCCTGCGACGGGTGTTCGTCGATCACCTCGGCGTCTCGCCGAAGGCCTATCGAGACCGATTCCGCACCGCTCTGCGCGGCTGAACGCCGGCCGGTGTGCCGGCTTTTTTGAGCGAATGACGGGCCGGACCGGACTCGGTGGTGTTTGCATATTCCGGTGAGCAGCGGTGACCGATCCGACGCCAGTGCTCGCCCGGGCGTGCAACTGATCCTGGCCACCTGGGTCTCGGTGATCTGCTTTTGGGCGTGGAATCTGGTCGGCCCGCTGTCGACGCAGTACGCCACCCAGATGTCGCTCAGCGCCAACCAGCAGGCACTGATGGTTGCTACCCCGATCTTGGTCGGGGCACTGGGCCGGATCGTCACCGGGCTGATGACCGACCGCTTCGGGGGCCGCACCATGTTCATCGGGGTTTCGCTGGCCTCGATCATCCCGGTGCTCGTGGTCGGCTATGCCGCGCAGATCGGTTCTTACCCGATGATGGTGGTGGCCGGATTTTTCCTCGGCGTCGCCGGGACGGTGTTCGCCATCGGAATTCCCTTCGCCAACAACTGGTTTGCTCCTGAACGTCGCGGCTTCGCCACCGGGCTGTTCGGCATGGGTATGGCCGGGACCGCGGCATCGGCATTCTTCACCCCGCGATTCGTCAAGTGGTTCGGCCTGTTCACCACCCACGCGATCGTGGCGGGGGCGCTGGCGGCGACTGCGCTGCTGTGCGCCGCAGTGCTGCGCAACGGCCCGCGATTCGTGCCGAACACGGCGAGCGCGCTGCCGAAGCTGAAGGCCGCCGCGAAATTGCGGGTCACCTGGCAGATGTCGGTCCTCTACGCGTTGGTGTTCGGTGGGTTCGTCGCGTTTTGCAACTACTTGCCTATCTATACCAAGACGATCTATGACTTCTCGCAGGTCGGCGCCGGTGAACGCACCGCGGCGTTTGCCTTGGCGGCGGTGCTGGCACGGCTGCTCGGCGGGATACTGGCGGACCACATCCTGCCCAAGTACGTTGTGCTGGCCGCATTGGCCGGTGTTGCCGCGCAGACGCTCATCGCGGTCTTTCGCCCGCCGGCTGACCTGTGGACGGGCCTGACCTTCATTCCGCTGGCCGTCGCGCTCGGTATCGGCACCGGCGGGGTGTTCGCGTGGGTGTCGCGTCGCGCCCCAGCCGGTTCAATCGGTTCGGTCACCGGGATCGTGGCCGCGATCGGCGGCTTGGGTGGCTACTTCCCGCCGCTGGTGATGGGTGCGACATATGATCCGGTGCACAACAATTACACCGTCGCGCTGATGTTGTTGGTGGCTACCGCGGTACTGCTGTTCGGCTACACCGCGATTTTCCTTCCCGCCCGCGAACCCTCACCATCACCTTCGAGTACTGGGAGTCCGAGATGACGACACCGAAGACCGACCGCGGCAAGCGTTCCCGAGTGTGGTTCGCCGGAGCGGCGATCACCGCGCTGCTGGGTGTGTTCTTCGCGTTCGACAGCATCCCGAAGATCGCCGGCATGCGGTTCGCCCGCGAAGGCACCGAAGCGCTCGGCTTCGCCCCGGACAAGACCGCGGTAATTGGCTGGGTCCTGCTGGTATGCCTGATCGTCTTCCTGATTCCGCGCACCGCCGTGCTGGGCGCCCTGGGCCTGACCGCCTACCTGGGCGGGGCGGTGACCGTGAACCTGCATGCCGACAAGCCGCTGGCGGGCTTTGTGTTATCCGGGGTGTATGTCGGCGTGCTGATGTGGGTCGGGCTCATCCTGCGCCGGCCGGAACTGCTGCGGGTGCTGGGAATTCGGCGCAACTGAGTGAGTCAGCAGGCGCCCAGCTCAGACCTGCCGCAGTGACGCGGTGTCGATGACGAAGCGGTAGCGCACATCGGAGGCCAACACCCGCTCGTAGGCGGTGTTGACGTAGTCCGGCTCGATCACCTCGATCTCGGGACGCACACCGTGTTCGGCGCAGAAGTCCAGCATCTCCTGGGTCTCGGCGATCCCGCCGATCAGCGACCCGGACACACTGCGCCGCATCCTGACCAGCGGGCCCGGCGGCACCGCCAGGGACTTCTCCGGCATGCCCAACTCGACCAGAGTGCCGTCGAGGGTGAGCAGGCCCAGGTAGGCGCCCAGGTCCAGGCTCGCCGAGACGGTGTTGAGGATGATGTCGAACTTGCCGCGCAGTTTCTTGAACGTCTCCGGGTCGCTGGTGGCGTAATAGTGTTCGGCGCCCAACCGCAGCCCGTCCTCCATCTTCTTCAAGGACTGGGACAACACGGTCACCTCGGCGCCCATCGCCCTCCCCAGCTTGACGGCCATATGACCCAGGCCGCCCAGGCCGACGACCGCAATCCGGTTGCCCGGACCGACCTTCCAGTGACGCAGCGGTGAGTAGGTGGTGACTCCGGCGCACAACAGCGGGGCGGCGGCGTCCAGCGGGATCTCATCGGGGATGCGCAGCACGTAGTTCTCGTCGACGACGATCGCGCCGCTGTAGCCGCCCTGGGTGGGTTGGCCGTCGCGGCCGACACCGGCATACGTGCCCACCATGCCGCCGCCGGTGCAGTACTGCTCGTGGCCGGCTTGACAGCTGGGGCATTCGCGGCAGGAGTCGACGAAGCAGCCGACGCCGACCCGGTCACCGACCTTGAACTTGGTCACCTGTGCGCCGACCGCGGTGACCACGCCGGCGATCTCATGACCGGGCACCAGGGGGTAGTGCGGGCGGCCCCACTCGGCTTTGACGGTGTGGATGTCGGAGTGGCAGATGCCGGCGAACGCGATGTCGAGCGCGACGTCGTGCGGGCCGGGCTCGCGGCGGGTGATGGTGGTCTTGGTCAGCGGGTCGGTCGGCGACGTGGCTGCGTAAGCGGAAACGATGCTCATCGGGGATATCTCTCTTCACAACTCGAGGTTTTTATATAGTCTAGCGAAGTAAATCGTGTGGTGGTCGTCCGTTCCGCAGCCCAGATGCCATAGCGACGCGCGTTTGCCCAGCGTGACGGCGGCGCCGGGGCCGGTAGGTAATTCTTGACACATTCAGGTGCGGCGGGTGGTCAGCGCGATGCGAGCGGCCGCGCGAAGGAGCCATGGTGTCTGTCGTGCCATCACGGCGACGGCACGGTCCGAGCGACGCATCGAGGCCTGCGGGCCGGGGGTCGGCGTCGACGCCAGCTCAGCCTCGGCCGATCCGGCCGGCGGGCCGTTGCGATTGACCGCCAAAAGTTGCCAGTGGCCGGGAACGCCGCGGAGCTCGACGCTACCGCGGTCCTCGAAGCCGGTGCCCGAACCGACGACCAGGTCGCGCACCGTGCGCGACACCAGGATTTCGCCGGGGCCGGCCTGGCCGACGATTCGTGCCGCGATGTGCACGGCCATCCCGGCGATGTCGTTGTCGATCAGTTCGCACTCACCGGTGTGGATGCCGATCCGGATCTCGATGCCCAGTGCATCGGCGTCGGACTGCAATGCCTCGGCGCAGCGGATTGCCTGCGTCGGGCCGTCGAACGTGGCGAGGTGACCGTCGCCGGTGCTTTTCACCACCGCGCCGCTGAATCGCTCGGTGAGTTCGGCGGTGACGTCACCGAAGCGCTGCAGCACCGCTCGCCACCGTTCGTCGCCGGTCGCCGCGGCGTGTTGCGTCGAAGCGACGATGTCGGTGAACAAAACGGTGCGCAGGGCGCGATGCGACTGCGCCGGCGCCGCATGGCTACCGGTGAGGAACTCTTCGACCTCCGCCAGGATCTTGTCCGGCTCGGACAGAAAGGGTGCATGGTCCGTGCCTTCGACTTCCAGGTATCGCGCTCCGGGGATGTGCGCGGCGAGATACCGACCGCCCTGCACCGGCACCGCGTTGTCCTCGCGGGCATGGATCACCAGGGTCGGCGGGGTGAGCGTCGGCAGGATCGGCCGCACGTCGATCAGAAACGCCGCCTCGAAGGAGGCCCGCGCCATTCCCGGGCTCGCACACATGCGTTCGCACATCGCGAGCTGGCGTAGCGAGCGGACCGATGGCGAACTGATGCTTGCTGTCTCGCCGTTGCCCCAGCCGGACCGCACCGTGCGGCCGGCTTGCTGGAAGCGGGCGAGCTGCTCGATCGACGGTGTGTAATCCTCGCCCAGCTCGTCAAGGAAGCGCGCCCGCAGTTCGGCGGGGTCTCGATCCAGGTCGTCCCAGTCCTCGAAGCCCCAATACGCCACGGTGCCGGACAGGATCAGCGCCCTGGTTCGCGTCGGCCGTGTTGCCGCGAACATGATGGCTACCGGTCCACCGTCGCTCAGTCCGCACACCACGGCCTGTCCGAAGCCGACGGTGTCCATGACCGCTTCGATCTCGGCCGCTCGCTCCTCCAGCGTGCGAACTTTCGGCACCGGGTCCGACAACCCGACCCCGGCCTTGTCGAACCAGGCAATGCGACAGAAGGTTCCGAGCTGGTCCACGAACGCCTTGAATTGCGGGAGGGTCCAGGCCAGCTCGACGTGGGTCACGAACGGCCCGACGATGACCAGCTCGATCGGCCCATCGCCGAACAACTGATAGGCCAGGCTGAGATCGCCACACTTGGCGTATGACGTTTCCGGCACGCAATGAGCCTACTGCCGCCGGGGTTTGCCGTCGCCGAAAACGGAGTGGCCCGACGCCAGCCGGTCACACCGGCCACCGCCGGGAACCGTCGGCCGAAGGAAACCCTTGCGATGCAGGACGTTTCCGTTGCCTCGAACCCGAAAAGACGGGCGCGTCAGCGGATGCGAGCGACTTATCGCTGTGCAGTTCACTGGAAAGGCTGAGAGTTCGCTGCAATGTTGACGATGGTGTAATTTCCGATTGGCCGCTTGCAACGTGCAAGGCGATGTCGGTGCCGCGCGTTACGGTGCGCCAATGGTTACTCGCCCCAAGGTTGATCGCCTCGTCCTCTACAAACACGGGGTGGCCTTCGTCAGTCGCAGCGGGCCGGTCGACGGCGACTTCGAACTGACATTCCGCCGCGACGACATGAAGGACGTACTGAAGTCGCTGACGGTCCACGCCGCCGCGGGCGGTGCATCGGTGGGTGCGGTGTGCTTCGACACCCCGGCCGATCCAGCCACCGAGTTGGCAGACCGCAACCTGCTGCTGGACTCCGGCGCGGCACTGATCGACCTGCTCGACGCGCTGCGCGGCCGCGCCGTCGAGGTGTTCGCCGGCGAACAGACGCACCGGGGTGAGGTGATCGGCGTGGACGACCACGCCGGTGAGCCGGCCCGGCGGCTGCTGGTGGTTCGGGCTGATACCGGTGCGGTCAGCCTGGTCGACCTGACCGACGCCCGTCGCATCGAACTGCTGGAGGCATCCTCCAGAGACGACCTGGAATACCTCATCGACCGGTCCCGCGCCGCCACCGCGGGCCCCAACTGCGACGTCACGGTGCAGATCCGTGGCGCCGCCGACGACGTGCGGGTGTCCTACATCGTCGCCGCGCCGATGTGGCGGGTGTCCTATCGGGCGATCCGCGACGGTGCCACGGTGACGCTGATCGCGACCGGCATCATCCACAACCCGGTCGATGAGGATCTGACCGACGTCGCGGTGACTTTGACCACCGGCCAGCCGATCTCGTTCGACATCGATCTCTACCACGGCCGCCGGGTGCAACGGGTGATCGTGGCTGAAAGTGAGCGAGCGGCGGCGCCGCGGCAGCTGCGCAGCGCCATGCCGCTCGACTCAGCGATTCCGGACGGCATGGCCTTGCCCACGGGCGCCTACGACGCGGCCGCGGCCGAGGTCGAAACCGGCGACCGCGGTGAGTATTTCGAATACCGACTGGCCGCCCCGCTGTCGCTGAAACGGGGCGGGGCGGCGATGGTGCCGTTGGCGGCGGCGCCCGTGGATGCGGTGCGCCGAGAGTTGGTGTGGCGCGAGGGCCGCGGGCCCGCCCCCGACATCGTGCTGGCGTTCAGCAACACCACCGGCCTGGTGCTCGAAGAGGGCCCGGCCGTCGTCTACGAGCAGGACGGCTATGCCGGAGAAGCCATGCTGGACTTCACCGCTCGCGGCGCCGACGTGCGGCTTGCCTTCGCCAAAGATCTCGCGGTGAGCTGCCGCAGCGAAACGGCCGTCCAGACCGTCACCACCCGGATCCGGCTGACGGCCGACGCCGTTGTCGAGGAGCAGCGCTGCGAGCGGTGGCACACCTTGAGCGCCGAGAACGACCACGACGACCCGGTCGACGTCATCTTCGAATTGGGGGTGTCCCCGGACCACACCGTGACCGCGCAGGATGGTGCCACCGACGCCGGCCGCGATGGGTGGTGGCGCCGGTTCAGCGTCACGGTTGGCGGGCACCAGACAGCCGAGGCGACGTTGCTGGAGACCTGGCCGATCTCGTCGGAGATCGACTACGAGGACCTGGAACCGGGCCGGCTGGAGGACTGGCTGGCGGGCCGCTCGCTGGCCGGTGAGACGGTCCAGGCGCTCGGACAGGTCTTGGCGCATCAGAACACCGCTCGCCGCCTCGACGAGCAGTGCGATGAGGCCGAAGAGCAGCGCGAGGCGCTCTACACCGCGCAGAGCCGTATCGCCGAACAACTGCAGGTGCTCGGAACCGAGGGCGCCGAAGGGGAACTGCGGGCCCGGCAGGTGCGCGAACTGGACGCCCTGCAGGACCGGATCAGCGGCCTGGACTCCGAGATGCGCCGGCTGAGCGAGGACGCCGCCGCGGCCCGCCAACAGGCATCGGCCGAACTGCGGCGGCTGATCGGGGAGCGGCCGCCTAATTGATGGGTGCGTTCAGCCAGCGCAGGTCGTCGACCACGCCGAGCGCGGCGATCGGTCCCTGCCCGGTCTGCCACACCTCGTTGTTGACCACGAACACGCGGCTGTCGCGGTTGGCCGCCAGCCGGCGCCACGACACGCTGTCGAACACCGCGGCGGCCCGTGCCTTGGCCGCCGGCGAGGCGAACGAGACGTAGACGATGTCGCCGTCGGCCGCCGACAAGTCCGCCCGGCCGGCCAGATCGGCGTCGCTCGCCGCGATCTCGATGTAGGGCCGGTCGGTGAACCGCTGAGAGGGCGGCCGGTCCACACCGACGGCCTTCAGCACACTGGCAGCGAAGTTGGCCGCCCCGTACACCCGGACACCGGAGTCGGTGAGCGCAACGACCGAAGCCTGGAAGTGGGTGGCGTCGGCGGCCTCACCGGTTTCAGCGGCGGTCCGGCCGAACTTGTCGAGCACCACGTCGGTCGCGCCGCTGCGCGCGGTGGCGGCGCCGACGCCACGCAGGTTGTCCTCCCACGCTGCGCCCGGTGCCCCGGTGAACACGGTGGGGGCGATCGACGCCAGCTCCGAATAGCCGGGCGTCAGGCCCTGGGCGCCCAGGATCAGGTCCGGGTGCAGTGCGGCGATCGCGTCGATGTCGGGCTTGCTGCGGCTGCCCACCGCCGGCAGGCCGTGCACCACGGCGCCCAGGTAGGACGGCTGGTTCTCCGAGTCATCCGGCAGCGCGGCGCCGACGACGCGGGACTGCAGTCCCAGGGCGCACAGCGCATCGAGCTGATCACCGGAGAGCACCACGATGCGTTCGGGCTCCTCGGGGACCTCTACGCCGGGTGGTTCCACACCGGCCGCGTTGTGAACGGAGCGCATCGATGGTCCCGGATCTGCGCGGGCCGGCTCCGGCGCGCACGACTCATCGGGCCGGCGGTCGTTGCCGAGCACGCCGGCACCGGCGACCATGGTCGTGGTGGTGGACGTCGGGGCCGTCTCGGCGCCCTTGCCGGCGCACGCCGAGGCCGCGACCAGCAGCACGGCCAGTGCTGCCGCCGCCGCCCGCCGGTCCGCCCTCATCACGCGGTGACGGTAACACCGACCGGCGCCGCCCCGTCGGTGAGACGAATACGACGTTTTGTAGGAGGCCTATACCGGCGGGGCGACGCTCGGGGTTAGGATTCGACCCAAGTCCCCGGGATGCCCATGTTTGGAGGAATCTTGACCGCAGAAGCACCCCCGCGCGCAGAACTCGAGCCCAGTCGGCCGTTCCCGCCGCGGCTGGGCCCCAAGGGCAGCCTGCTGTACAAGATGGTCACGACCACCGATCACAAGCTGATCGGCATCATGTACTGCGTCGCCTGCATGGTCTTCTTCTTCATCGGCGGCCTGCTGGCGCTGCTGATGCGCACCGAGTTGGTTGCGCCGGGCCTGCAGTTCCTGTCCAACGAGCAGTTCAACCAGCTGTTCACCATGCACGGCACGATCATGCTGCTGTTCTATGCCACCCCGATCGTGTTCGGCTTCGCCAACCTGGTGCTGCCGTTGCAGATCGGTGCGCCGGACGTGGCGTTCCCGCGGCTCAACGCGTTCTCGTTCTGGCTGTTCGTGTTCGGCGCGACGATCGCGCTGGCCGGTTTCATCACCCCGGGCGGTGCGGCTGACTTCGGCTGGACCGGCTACACCCCGTTGAGCAACGCGGTGCACTCACCGGGCGCCGGAGCCGACCTGTGGATCATGGGCCTGGCCGTCGCCGGCCTGGGCACCATCCTCGGTGGCGTCAACATGATCACCACCGTGGCCTGCATGCGCGCCCCCGGGATGACGATGTTCCGGATGCCGATCTTCACCTGGAACATCCTGGTCACCTCGATCATGGTGCTGATCGTCTTCCCGCTGCTGACCGCGGCCCTGCTCGGCCTGGCCGTCGACCGGCACCTGGGCGGGCACATCTACGACTCCGCCAACGGCGGCGAGCTGCTATGGCAACACCTGTTCTGGTTCTTCGGCCATCCCGAGGTCTACATCATCGCGCTGCCGTTCTTCGGCATCGTCAGCGAAGTGATCCCGGTGTTCGCCCGCAAGCCGATCTTCGGCTACGTCACCCTGGTGTACGCGACGATGAGCATCGCCGGGTTGTCGACGGCGGTGTGGGCGCACCACATGTACGCCACCGGTGCGGTGCTGCTGCCGTTCTTCGCGCTGCTGACCCTGATGATCGCCATCCCGACCGGGCTGAAGTTCTTCAACTGGATCGGCACCATGTGGCGGGGCCAGATGACGTTCGAGACACCGATGCTGTTCTCGCTCGGCTTCATGGTCACCTTCCTGGCCGGTGGCTTGACCGGCGTGATGCTGGCCAGCCCGCCGATCGACTTCCACGTCAGCGACAGCTACTTCCTGATCGCGCACTTCCACTACGTGCTGTTCGGCACCATCGTGTTCGCCACGTTCGCCGGCATCTACTTCTGGTTCCCGAAGATGACCGGCCGGCTGCTCGACGAGCGGCTGGGCAGGCTGCACTTCTGGCTGACCTTCATCGGCTTCCACACCACGTTCTTGATCCAGCACTGGCTGGGCAACATGGGGATGCCGCGCCGCTACGCCGACTACCTGCCCACCGACGGGTTCCAGCCGTTGAACATCGTCTCCACCGTCGGGGCGTTCATCCTGGGTGCCTCGATGCTCGCCTTCACCTGGAACGTGTTCAAGAGCTGGCGTTACGGCGAGGTCGTCACCGTCGACGACCCGTGGGGCTACGGCAACTCGCTGGAGTGGGCGACCAGCTGCCCGCCGCCGCGGCACAACTTCACCGAACTGCCCCGGATCCGTTCGGAGCGGCCGGCGTTCGAACTGCACTACCCGCACATGATCGATCGGCTCCGTGCCGAGGCGCACGTCGGCCGTCACCCGGGCGACGAGCTGTACGAGCCCACACCGGTCTGATGCGCCCGCTGGGGGTGAGGCGGCGCCGGGTCCGGTCGGCCAGCCGCCGCGAGTGAGCGCGCCCAAGGTGCCGGTGTTGATCACCGTCACCGGCGTGGATCAGCCGGGCGTGACGTCAGCGCTCTTCGAGGTGCTCTCGCAGTACCCGGTCGAGCTGCTCAATGTCGAACAGGTCGTGGTCCGCGGCCGGCTGACGCTGGGTGTGCTGGTGTCGGCGCCACCGGAGGTGGCTGACGGAACGAGGTTGGCCACCGAGGTCACCGCGGCCATCCACGGCGTCGGGCTGGATGTCACGATCCGACGCGGCGATGACGCCCCGATCATCGCCGTGCCGTCCACGCACCGGATCGTGGTGCTGGGACGGCCGGTAGGGCCCGCTGCGCTGGGAGCACTCGCCCGTGAGATCGCCGAGATCGATGCCAATATCGACATGATCCGGGGCGTCTCGGATTACCCGGTGACGGGCCTGGAACTGCGAGTATCGGTGCCGGCCGGAGCCGCGGGCCGGTTGCAGTCGGCGCTGAGCCAGGTCGCCGCGCAGCAGCGGGTCGACGTGGCATTCCAAGATGCCAGCCTGTCGCGCCGGACCAAACGGCTGATCGTCTTCGACGTCGACTCCACCCTGATCCAGGGCGAGGTCATCGAAATGCTGGCCGCCCGCGCCGGCGCCGGCGACGCGGTCGCGGCGATCACCGAGGCCGCGATGCGCGGCGAACTCGATTTCGCCGAGTCGCTGCATCACCGGGTGGCCACCCTGGCGGGCCTGCCCGCCGATGTCATCCATGAGGTGTCCGAGCAGATCGAGCTCACGCCGGGCGCACGCACCACGTTGCGCACGCTGCGCCGGCTCGGTTTCAAGTGTGGGGTCGTCTCCGGCGGCTTCCAGCAGGTGATCGCACCCCTGGCCGACGAACTGAAGCTGGACTTCGTGGCCGCCAACGAGTTGGAGATCGTCGACGGCACGCTCACCGGCCGGGTGATCGGGCCGGTGGTGGATCGGGCCGGCAAAGCCGATGCGCTGCGCGAGTTCGCCGAGAAGGCCGGCGTACCGCTGGAGCAGACCGTCGCGGTCGGCGACGGCGCCAACGACATCGACATGCTGGCCGCCGCCGGGTTGGGTGTGGCGTTCAACGCCAAACCGGCGTTGCGCGAGGTCGCCGATGCCTCGTTGAGCTATCCGTATCTGGACACGGTGCTGTTCCTGTTGGGCGTCACCCGCGCCGAGATCGAGGCGGCCGACGCCCACGACGGCGTGCTGCGCCGCGTTGAGATCCCGCCGGGGTAGCCGGCCGGCTCAGAACAACGCACCGACGATGATCAGCGGCAGCAGGCCGAGGTCGGCGGCCAGCGGAATGCCGATGGCGTCGAGCAGGTTGCCGTCGGCGAGTTCGGAGGCGAAGATCTGGTAGTTGTACTCGGGCAGGGTGAACAACACTGCGCTGAGCATGTCCAGCGGCGGAATGCCGGTGTGCGGCGGGAAAGTCTCGAAGAGATCCGGCCAGGTGGTGGGCACCATGGACAGCACCGAGAATTGGCTGCCCGGAATGAAATCCGCCTCGTTGACCAACTGCTGGGCCCAGGCCGGCAGCGAGTAGACGTAGTTGTCCGGGTCGGCCAACCGGGCGAAGAAGTCGGTGATCCCCTGTTGGACCCCGTCGGCGAGCGCTTGCGGAACCTGTTGCAGTACGTGCGCGTCCGGCAGGAAACCCAGTCCGGTGGGGACGTCGGCGAAGCCGGGACTCCAGCCGTTGTCGATGTTGCCGTAGCCCAGGTTCACCAGCACCCGCAGTGCCGGCTGCAGCAGGTCGACCAGCGGGTTGCCGATGAACGGCAACAGTTGTAGCGGGGCCAGCAGCGGAAGTGTCTCTGCCGGGATCATGTAGTAGTCGGTCAGCACGTCCGGGCCCGAGACCGGCAGCAACACCGCGTCGGCGATCTGCTCGGGCGTGAGCCCCAGGTAGGTGCTGTGCTGGAAGAGGATTCCCATCACGGCGTTGAGCACCGACAGGAAGTTGAGCGGGTACTGCGGGAAGGAGGCGAACCCGTCGTACTCGTGGGTGTAGACGTCGGCCGGGAACAGCGTCGTCGGTTGGGCGCCGCTGAACGTCAGGCCCAGGCTGGGGATGGTCGGGTTCGTCCCGAGCGGCAGATCGAACCGGGCCAGCATGCCGCCGTTGGGAACGGTCTCATCGCCGAGCAGCACGAAGTGGACGTAGTCGCTCGGCACGCCCTGGTCGGCGAGTTTCTGCATCAGCAGTGCGGACATCACCGCGCTTTGCGACCAGCCGAACACCACCACCGGGTTGTCGGCGTCGACGTGGCCACCGGCGATCTGTTCGAGGATCGCCGCTTCGAGGACCTCGTTGCCCTGTACCAGTGACCGGTCCAGGGTCTCGCCGAACGGGCCCAGGAACGGGTACAGCCCCTGGGGTGTGGTCAGGATCTCGGTGGTGCCGGTGAAGCCGTGCGGGGAAAGGTACAACTCGTTGACGAGATCGGCGTAGGCCTGGCTCGGAGTCGAGATGCCGCTGGGACCCAGGATCAGCGCCGTACCGCCGCCCAGCGAGGAGGCGAGCCGAACCGGCTGCAGCTCGGCGGCGGTCCCCGGCGGGGCGGGGGAGCTGAGCAGGCAGGCGCCGGTGAGGATGACCGCGACCGCGCCGGAACCACGAACCATGGGATCCCCCTGAACGGTAGCCGAGGCACAAGTATGTGCTTACTGTGATGCAAGTTACAACATCCCGCCGCCGCTTCCGGCCAAGCCGGCTTTTTGCGTGCTCCCGGGCCCACCGGCACCCCGGTCGGCCGCCGAGGGAGCCGGGTACGGCACCATAGGGCCGTGCCCGACACCGGACGCCCCGGCCCCCGCGCAGCGGCCGATCAAGACCTGTTGATCCACTTCGAGGGGATTTCGCTGCGCCGTGACGGCCGAACCATGGTGGGTCCGCTGGACTGGTCGGTCGAACTCGACGAACGCTGGGTGATCATCGGGCCGAACGGGGCCGGCAAGACGTCGCTGCTGCGGATCGCCGCTGCCACCGAACATCCGTCCTCCGGAGTCGCCTTCGTGCTCGGTGAACAGCTCGGGCGGGTCGACACCACCGAGCTGCGCGCCCGGGTGGGCTTGAGTTCAGCGGCGCTGGCCCAGCGGATACCGGACCACGAAACGGTCCTCGACCTGGTCATCTCGGCGGGCTACGCGGTGCTGGGGCGGTGGCGGGAGCGTTACGACGCCGTCGACCACGATCGCGCGATCGACCTGCTGGAAAGTCTCGGTGCCGAGCACCTGACCGACCGCACCTACGGCACTTTGAGCGAAGGTGAGCGCAAGCGGGTGCTGATCGCCCGCGCGCTGATGACCGATCCGGAGCTGCTGCTGCTCGACGAACCGGCGGCGGGCCTCGACCTGGGCGGTCGTGAGGAACTGGTGGCGCGGCTGGCCGATCTGGCCGCTGACCCCGACGCCCCGGCGATCGTGCTGGTCACCCATCACGTCGAGGAGATTCCGATCGGATTCAGTCACTGCCTGCTGCTGGCCGAGGGCCGCACCGTCGCCGCCGGTCTGCTCAGCGATGTGCTGACCGCTGAGAATCTGTCGGCCGCGTTCGGTCAGTCGATCTCGCTGGACGTCATCGACGGGCGGTACTTCGCCCGCCGGACCCGCAGCCGGGCAGCGCATCGGAGGCGGGCATGAGCGCGCCGCAGCCGCCGCCGCTACCGACACGACCAGCCGCCACGGTGATGTTGGTGCGCAACGGGGACAGCGGGCGCGGACCCCTGGAGGTGTTCTTGATGCGCCGCCACGCCGCGATGGAGTTCGCCGCCGGCGTGATGGTATTTCCCGGCGGCGGGGTCGACGAGCGGGATCGCAGTGCCGAGGTCGGCTGGTTCGGGCCGGAGCCGGCCTGGTGGGCGCAGCGCTTCGGCGTCGAGATCGATCTGGCGGCGGCGCTCGTCTGCGCGGCGGTGCGGGAGACGTTCGAGGAGTCCGGCGTGCTGTTCGCCGGGCCCGCCGACGACTCGCGGCGCGTGGTCGCCGATGCGTCGGTATACGCCGACGCCCGCCGCGCGCTGACCGCCGGTGAGTTGTCGTTCGCCGACTTCCTGCGCACCGAGAACCTGGTGCTGCACGCCGAGTTGTTGCGGCCGTGGGCGAACTGGGTGACACCGGAGGCCGAGCGCACCCGGCGCTACGACACCTACTTCTTCGTGGCCGCACTGCCGCGCGGGCAGCGCGCCGACGGCGAGAACACCGAGTCCGACCGGGCCGGCTGGCTCACCCCGGAAGCCGCGATCGAAGATTTCGCGGCCGGACGCAGCTTCCTGCTGCCGCCGACCTGGACCCAACTCGATTCGCTGGCCGGCCGCAGCGTCGAGGATGTGCTGGCGCTGGAACGCGAGATCGTGGTGACGCAGCCGGGGCTGGCTCGTGTCGGCGACAACTGGCAGATCGAATTCTTCAACTCGGAGCGATACAACGCGGCGCGCGGCAAACGGTGGCCCGGATGAGCGAGTTCGTTTCCGTGCACACCGCATCGGATGTCCCCGGGGTTGCCACCCTGGTGCTGTCGCGTCCGCCGACCAACGCCTTGACCCGGCAGGTCTACCGGGAGATCACCGAGGCCACCGCGGAGGTGTCGGCCCGTGACGATATCGCCGCGGTGGTGTTGTTCGGCGGGCACGAGATCTTCTGCGCCGGCGACGACGTGCCCGAGCTGCGCACCCTGATCGCCGCCGAGGCGGAGCAGTTCGGCCGCATCCGCCGTGAAGCCGTGCAGGCCGTGGCGACCATCGGCAAGCCGACGGTCGCGGCGGTCACCGGCTACGCGCTGGGCAGCGGCTTGGCGCTGGCGCTGGCCGCGGACTGGCGGATCAGCGGCGACAACGCCAAGTTCGGCGCGACCGAGATTCTGGCCGGCCTCGTTCCCGAGGTGGCCGGCCTGGACCGGCTGGCCCACACCATCGGCGCGAGCCGCGCCAAGGAACTGGCGTACAGCGGGCGGTTCTTCGACGCCGAAGAGGCGCTGGCGCTGGGCATGGTCGAGGACATGGTGGCCCCCGATGGCGTCTATGACGCGGCGGTCAAATGGGCCGGACGCTTCGTCGACACCCCGTCGCAGGCATTGGCCGCGATCAAATCCGCGATCGACGGCCGGGCCGGCGTGTCCTAGCCCCGAGCATTCGATGTGAGCTGAGTCACATCCAATGCGAGGGTGGCGGGCTGTGAGTACTCAAATTCCGGACCGGTTCGCCGGGCTTCTCGGGCTTCAGCGTGGGCCGTGCGCCGCCGCGGAAAATGGTCCGCTTTCATGTTACTATCAGCCAGCGTTTAAGTTGCGCGGAGCAGTCCGCGGTGTCGCCGATAGGAAACGTCAATGCAGCAAGGTGTCACCCGCCCCTGGATCGCCGGCGCCGTCGCCCTCGTCAGCGCGAGCGCCGTGGCGGCGGCTCCGGTGGTCAATCCGGTCGCGGCGCCGCTGGCCATCCCCAGCGCGGCCGAGATACTGCTCGCCGCCCAGGACATCACGCTCGACCTGGTGCGCCACGGTGAGTCGGTGGACAACGCCGAGGACGTGCTGGGCACCATCCCGCCCGGTGCAGCACTGACGGCGCTCGGGCAGCAGCAGGCGACCGACGTCGCACCCGGGATCCAGGCGGCGTTCCCGGACGGGATCGAAGGCATCTACGCCTCGGAGTTTCTCCGTGCCCAGGACACCGCACAGCCGCTGGCCGACCTGCTGAACATGGACATCACCACGTTGCCCGGGCTCAACGAACTTCACGGCGGCTTTCTGGAAGGCCAGTCGCTCGACGTCTTCGCCCAGATCGGCTACATCTTCGCTCCGGTCATGTGGATCATGGGCCAGTACTGGATGCCGCAACTGGGGTCGACGATCGATGTCAACGGCGTGGTGTTCAACGACCGCGTCAGTGACGCGATCGAGGCCATCTACAGCAACACCATCTCCGACCCGGACAGCCCGATGACGAGCGTGGCGTTCGCGCACGCCGGGACCATTGCGATCTGGACGCTGATGAACGTCAAGAACCCGGATCTCTGGCTGGTCATCAATGAGGGGATCAAGACCCTCAGTCCGTTGGCCAACGCCGCTCAGGTGGTCATCGAGGGCAACCCGACTGACGGCTGGACGCTGGTCAGCTGGGATGGCCACGAGGTGTCGGCCACCCCGGACCTGCTCACCGGCTTGTTCGTCGACTGGCGGGATCTGACCACGGCGCCGCAGATCGCCACCTGGCACATCCTGGAGGCGATCCAGGGCGGCGATCAGGCTGAGATCGCCGCCGCGCTGGAGACCGGATTCGATCAGGTCGTCGCGGCGATCAGTGCGTTCCCGCAGGCCGTGATCGACACGTTCACCGACGCCTTCGGCGCCTAGCGGCACCGAGCGCAAATTTCGGCCTGCTTAAGCATTGACATAGGTAAATTGACGGGTTAACTTCAGCAACAACATTGCGCTACGCATCGGAGCGTAATGGATGTGATGGACTCGCTGAAGGAGAAGGTCATGCGCCAAACCCGCCCGTGGATCACCGCAGGAGTCGCGCTGGTCGGCGCCGGCATGGTGGCCGCCGCCCCGGTCGTCCCGATCGCTGGACCGCTGCCGGCCATCGCCGCGCCCGACATCGAGCTGACCGCCGTCGACATGGTGCTCGACCTGGTGCGGCACGGCCAGTCCGAAGACAATGTGGCCGGCATCATCGGGACGTTGCCCCCGGGAGCGCCGATCACGGCCGAAGGCGCCGAGCAGGCCGCCTTCCTCGCCGACCCCGCCAACCCGCAGCACCTGGCTGACCCGGGCTTCTACGACGGGATCTACGCGTCGGGGTTCCTGCGTCCTCAGGAGACCGCCGCTGAGTGGCTGGCGGCAGCCGGTGCGCCGGATCACCCGGTGTCGATTCTGTCGGGGCTCAACGAACTCAATGCCGGCTTTCTCGAGGGCAGCTCGCAGGACAATCAGCTGATGGCGATGCTGTACCTGGTGGGCCCACTGTCGTGGATCTTCGGCCAGTACTGGGTGCCGCAGTTGGGCTCGACGATCGACCCCAATGGCATGGCGTTCCAGGACCGGTTCGGCGACGCCGTCGAGCAGATCTATAACAACGGCGCCACCGACGCTGACGGCGGCTTCAGCAGCGTGGCGTTCTCGCATGCCGCGTCGATCTCCACCTGGGTGATGATGAACGTGAAGAACCCGGACTTCGAGCTCTATTTCCAGTCGCTGCTGCAAGGCATTCTGCCCAACACCGGCCAGGTCGTGATCGAGGGCAACCCGACCGACGGCTGGACACTGGTCAGCTGGAACGGAACCGAGGTGGCGGAGAACCCGGGACTGCTCACCGGGCTGTTCGTGGACTTCCGTGACCTGATGGTCGCGCCGCAGATGGCCGGCTGGCACATCTGGGAGGCCATTCTGGGTGGCGACCCCGCCGACATCACCGCCGCGCTGCAGACCGGCTTCAACGACGTGTTAGCCGCGGTCACGGCGTTCCCGCAGGCGGTGATCGACACCATCACCGGAGCTATGGACGACACCGCCGGCAGCAGCGCAGCCGACGCGCTGGGCGACGCCCTGGCTTCCTTGGCGGGCTGAGGCACACGAGTACGGGCGCAGCGGTAACCCGCTGCGCCCGGCTTCGTATCAGGGCGGCCTGAACGGAGCTATCAAATTCGCCATGAATTGGCGTTGCTGAGCCCACCGGAACGTGAGTAACGTGAGGACAGTCACATCGTTAACTTCGGGGGAGGCTTAACATGTTGCAACTAATCGGTTATCGGTGGGCCAGCGTGGGCATCGCATTGGCCGGCGCCGGGATCGTCACAGCTACGCCGGTGGCGCCGCCGGCCTCCGCTCACGCCATCGACGTCGCGCTGACCGCCGAGGACATCACCCTGGATCTGGTGCGGCACGGGCAATCCACCGACGATCTCAACAACATTCTCGGCACGATGCCGCCCGGCGCCCACCTCACCGCGCTGGGCGAGCAACAGGCGGACGACGTCGCCGCCGCGATCCAGCAGGAGTTCCCGGGCGGGATCGCCGGCATCTATGCCTCGGAGCTGGTCCGGACCCAGGAGACCATGGCCCCGCTGGCCGCGGCCCTGGGATTGGACGTACAGGTGCTGCCGGATCTCAACGAGATCCCCGCCGGCCTTTTCGAAGGACACCCCCGCGACCTGATCACCGAAGCCAACTTCTTCCTGCCGATGGCCTCGTGGATCCTCGGCAACCTCTTGGTCTCGGAGCCCGGCACCAACTACAACGGGGTGGTCTTCGAGGACCAAGTCAACGGCGCCATGCAGACGATGTACGACAACACCATCGCGGGCGACGGCCCGACGACCGCGGTGGCGTCCTCCAGCGGCGGCGACATCGCCATCTGGATCCTGATGAACGTCAAGAACCCCGACATCTGGCCGATCCTGCAGACGGTGCTCGAAAACGGCGGCCCGCCCCCCAACGCCGGCCAGGCCATCCTGGAGGGCAACCCCACCGACGGCTGGACACTGGTCAGCTGGGACGGCATCCCAGTATCGCCGACCCCGGATCTGATCACCGGACTGTTCGTCGACTACCGCGACCTGATCACCGCGCCGCAGATCGCGCTGTGGCACCTGTGGGAGGCCATCCAGGGCGGCGACTCGGCCGACATCACCGCCGCACTGCAGACCGGGTTCAACGACGTGGTCGCGGCGTTCACCGGCTTCCCCCAGGCGGTGATCGACACCATCACCGCAGCCATGGGCGACGCCGCCGGCGGCAGCGCCGCGGACGCCGGTGACGTCATCGGCGACGCGCTGGCGACGCTGGCGGGCTGAACCGCAGGCGGCGGGCCCCGGCGTGGCGGTGACCTCGCCTGCGCCCGACTTCGCCGGCCCGGCAACCACGCTTTAGGCTGACCTATCGTGAGCACGGACCCGACGCCGAACCCGCACGCCACCGCAGAACAGGTGGAGGCCGCCCGGCATGACAGCAAGCTCGCCCAGGTGCTGTATCACGACTGGGAAGCCGAGCAGTACGACGACAAGTGGTCGATCTCTTACGACGAGCGTTGCATCGACTATGCGCGCGGCCGCTTCGACGTGATCGTGCCCGCCTCCGAACGGTCGGGGCCAGAGCCGCTGTATGACCGGGCCCTGGAATTGGGTTGTGGCACCGGGTTCTTCCTGCTCAACCTGATGCAGTCCGGCGTGGCGCGGCGCGGATCGGTGACCGACCTGTCGCCGGGCATGGTCAAGGTCGCCACCCGTAACGGCAAGAACCTCGGCCTGGACGTCGACGGCCGAGTCGCCGACGCCGAGGGCATTCCCTACGAGGACAACACCTTCGACCTGGTGGTGGGCCACGCGGTGCTGCACCACATTCCCGACGTGGAGCTGTCGCTGCGCGAGGTGGTCCGGGTGCTCAAGCCCGGCGGTCGGTTCGTCTTCGCCGGCGAGCCCACCACGGTCGGCAACTTCTACGCGCGCCGGCTGGCCGACCTGACCTGGAAGACCACGGTCGCCGCGATGAAGCTGCCCGGGATGGGCTCCTGGCGCCGGCCGCAGGAAGAGCTCGACGAGAACTCGCGGGCGGCGGCCCTGGAATGGATCGTGGACCTGCACACCTTCGAACCGCGGGATTTGGAGCGGATGGCGGCCAACGCCGGGGCGGTGCAGGTGAGTACCGCCAGCGAAGAGTTCACCGCCGCCATGCTGGGCTGGCCGGTGCGAACCTTCGAGTCGACCGTGCCCCCGGGCAAGCTCGGCTGGGGGTGGGCGAGGTTCGCGTTCCGCAGCTGGACCGCGCTGAGCTGGGTGGACGCCAACGTGCTGCGCCGGGTGGTGCCGAAGGGCTGGTTCTACAACGTGATGGTCACCGGGGTCAAACCGTCCTGAGTGCCGGCTTCTGCTTCGAAGCCGACGACGTCGGTTACCTGAGCTCGGCGGCCGGCAACGCCGACCTTGCCGAGGTCTCCGGGTTCGCGCTGACCGACGTCACCCGCGTCGCCGACACCGCCGCGCTGCGGTCCCGGTTCGGCGACCGGACACCCGCCCTGGTCGAGACCACCCTGCTGCGCCGTCGGGCGGCGGCCAAGCTGGCCGAGCTGCCGGCGACATCGCAGTGGCTGTTCAGCGACGAGGCGCTGCAGCAGGCCAGCGCCGCAGCGGTGGCGCGGCACCGGGCGCACCGGATCAGCACCGCGGCGCCGGATGCCGTCGTGCACGACGTGACCTGCTCGATCGGCACCGAACTGGCAGCGCTGACCGAGCTGACCGATCGGGTGCTGGGCGGTGATCTCGATCCGGTGCGGCTGGCGATGGCGCGGCACAACCTGGGCGGGATAGCCCTGGTCCGCGCCGACGCCCTGACGCCGGTCACCCGCGACGCGGTGGTGCTGGCCGACCCGGGCCGTCGCGGCGGTGGGCGCCGCCGCTTCGACCCGGCCGACTATCAGCCCGCCCTGGATCGGTTGCTGGAGGTCTACGCAGGGCGAGACCTGGTTGTAAAGGTTGCTCCCGGAATCGATTTCGACAAAATCTGGATGCTCGGGTTTCAGGGCGAGATCGAGGTCACCTCGTGGCGGGACTCGGTACGCGAGGCCTGCCTGTGGTCGCCTGGGCTGGCCGCGCCCGGCGTTCGTCGCCGCGCCACGATCCTGGATCGCGGCGAGCAGCTCACCGACGTCGACCCGGATGACTGCGACGTGCGGCCGGCGGGCCGCTGGATTATCGACCCGGACGGCGCGGTGGTGCGGGCCGGCCTGGTCCGCCAGTACGCAACCCGCCACGGGCTGTGGCAGCTCGATCCCGACATCGCCTACCTGTCCGGTGACCGGTTGCCGGACGGGATACGCGGATTCGAGGTGCTCGAAGAACTGTCCTACAGCGAGAAACGTCTTCGTCGGGCGCTGGTCGCACACGACTGCGGCGCACTGGAGATCCTGGTGCGCGGCGTCCGTGACGTGCAGGCCGATCCCGACGGGCTACGGCGCCGGCTGCGGTTGCGCGGCCGGCTGCGGCTATCGGTGGTGATCACCCGGATCGGGTCGGGGACTGCGGCTCGGCCGATTGCGTTCGTCTGCCAGCCGTCCCGCTGACTGGCCCGGTAGGCTGTCGACTTCGGGCCATTCCTGCTTGCCGCGGCAAGTCGACACAAAGCGAGACGAACCGAACAATGCGCATTCTGGTGGCCGCCCTGTTAGCGGGCGGGGCGGTGGGCGGTTGGCTGGGCATGGCGAATATGCCGTCGGCGCGGGCGACCTCGTCCTGTGCCGAACTGGGCGGGACGGTGGAGTCCGGGCAGCTGTGCCACGTCCACGCCTCGACCGCCAATTACACGCTGGACATGAAGTTTCCGATCGACTACCCCGATCAGCAGACGCTGACCGACTACCTGGTGCAAAACCGTGACGGGTTCCTGACGGTGGCCAAGTCGCCGGGCTCGCGGGACATGCCCTACGAGATGGACGCCATCTCCGAACAGCACCGTTCCGGCCAGCCGCCCAAGGGCACGCAGAGCGTCGTGCTGAAGATCTTCCAGGATCTCGGCGGCCCACAGCCCTCCACCTGGTACCAGTCCTTCAACTACGACCTGGCGGCGCGCAAGCCGATCACCTTCGACACGCTGTTCGCGCCGGGCAGCAAGCCGCTGGACACGATCTTTCCGGTGGTGCAACGAGACCTCGAGCGCCAGACCGGGGTGCCGGCGATCCTGATCTCCTCGGGTTCGGGGCTGGACCCCGCGCACTACCAGAACTTCGCCATCACCAACGACGAGGTGATCTTCTACTTCGCGCCCGGCGAACTGCTGCCGATGAGCGCCGGCGCCACCTCGGTGAAGGTGCCGCGCACCGCATTACCGGCGCTGGCGATCTGAGCGGTCCCTACACCGGGGCGAAGCTGAAGACCTGACCGGCACTGGTGGTGACCACCACCCGCTGGTCGCGGCCCACCGACACCCCGAGCGGGAAGCCGCGCGATTCGGGCAGTGGATAGCTGTTGACGCTGTGGCCGTCGTCGGGGTCGAACACCAGCAGTGACAAACCGGCCGGGCCGACGCTGGTGCCGGCGGCAACGGTGTACCCGACTTTTCCGGCCAGGCTCGACGACGACAGCGGCGTGACATCGTCACGGCGCCACACCTGCTCGGCGTAGTCACCGCGATCGGCGAAGGCGACCAGTTCGGTCTCCGGCCCGCCGCCCGCCACGATCAGCCCGCCGGGGGTCACCGCCGGCGGTGTCTGGGCCAGGAACTTCAGCGGCACCGACCATCTCGCCTTGCCGTCGGCCGCGTTGATCGCCCACAGCCGCTGGTCGCGTCCGTTGACGTAGGCGGTGGCTCCGTCGGCGGACAGCACCGGGCTGGCCAGCACCCCGGCGGCGACGGCGTCGCTGGTCCACTCCTGGGTGAGCAGCGGAGTGCCGCCCGGGTGGTACTTGATGCCGACGAGTCCGGACTCGTCGGCGCCCGGCTGCCACAGGCTCACCACCACGGTGTTGCTCGCCGCCGAGAAGGCGGGTGCGGCCGCGACCGGGCAGTCCGGGCGGGCGGCGGCACAGTCGGCCAATCCGCGGCGGAAATCGGTCGGGTCGACGCCGTCCACCAGATCCAGCGGGGTGCCGACGACGGCTCCGCGGTGGGCGTCGAACACCAACACCTGACCCAGGTGGGTCACCACCAGCAACAGACCGTCACCGAGAATCCGCGGCGTCGAGGGCATCCCGATCACCGGGGCACGCCAGCGAATCCACTGAGTCGGCGGAAACGACAACATCGCCCCCGGCTGGCCGACGTAGACGTTGTCGAAGCCGTCGATGAGCGGACCGAAGAACCCACCGCCCTGATGCAGCCGGGTGCACCAGCGCTGCCTGCCGTGCTCGGCGTTCTCCCACTGCATCAGCGAACAACCGTCCTCGGTCTGCGCGTTGAGCACCAGCCAGCCGTGAGCACCCAGCGCGGGCCCGGCGCCCAACTCGCCCTTGACCGAGCGGGACCAGTCCAACTGCAGGTCGGTGGCCCCCGCGGTGGCGGTGTTGCTGCTGTTGGCGGCGTCGGCGTACTGGGCGGGCCAGCCCGCTGCCGGAGCAGCCTCCACCCACGAGTCGGTGTTGGCGCAACCGCCCAGCGCCGGCGTTGCCGCCATCACCGCTGCCAGGATGGTCGCCAGGGCACCACGTCGCCGCAACACAGTGGCAATCCCCAATCCCTGGTGAACGAGTCCAGGTGAGGGTAGCGCGTGGGCCGAACCACCTCGCGTAGGCTTTCCGGCCATGACGACCATGTGGGGTGCTCCGATCCACAAGCGCTGGCGCGGTTCGCGCCTGCGGGATCCGCGCCAGGCCAAGTTCCTGACGCTGGCCTCGCTGCGCTGGGTGCTGGCCAACCGGGCCTACACGCCGTGGTATCTGGTGCGCTACTGGCGGTTGCTGAAGTTCAAGCTCGCCAACCCGCACATCATCACCCGCGGCATGGTCTTCCTCGGCAAGGGGGTGGAGATCCAGGCCACCCCGGAGATGTCCTACATGGAGATCGGCCGCTGGGTGCACATCGGCGACAAGAACACCATCCGCGCCCACGAAGGCTCGCTGCGCTTCGGTGACAAGGTGGTGCTGGGCCGCGACAACGTCATCAACACCTATCTCGACATCGAGCTCGGGGACTCGGTGCTGATGGCCGACTGGTGCTACGTCTGCGACTTCGACCACAAGATGGACGACATCAACGTGCCGATCAAGGACCAGGGCATCGTCAAGAGCCCGGTGCGGATCGGGCCGGACACCTGGATCGCCGCCAAGGTCACCATCCTGCGCGAGACCAGCATCGGCCGCGGCTGCGTGCTCGGTGCCCACGCGGTGGTCAAGGGTGTCATCCCCGACTACTCGATCGCGGTGGGAGCGCCGGCCAAGGTGGTCAAGAACCGCAAGCTGGCGTGGGAGACCTCGGCTGCCGAGCGGGCCGAGCTGGCCGCCGCCCTAGCAGACATCGAACGCAAGAAGGCGGCGCGCTGACGCTCGGCCGATCCGGCGGGATCGCCACGGCTTAGCGGCCGTCGGAGTTCGCCCGCGGCCGGCTTCGCCGGCCGCGGGGTCCGCTGCCGGGACCGGTGCCTACCCTCGCCCGGCAGGTACCGTGGATGCGAAAGCGCACGCAGCAAACCCGAAGTAATGGAGGGATTTTGCAGACTTCCGCGACGATCACAGCTGAGCGGACCTCGGAAAAGCGCCGGAATCCGGACAAGGGCTATATTGCATTACTCGGTTGGAGTTTGAACGCCATCGACGCGGTGGACCGTTTTGACCGCCGATACGTGGTCGTGGCACCGGACTGGGCCGAAGAATACTGCCGACAACACGAGATTCCGTATATCGCGTGGAATTTCGAGCGGCTCAATGAGCGATCGATGGAGATCGCCGAAACGCTCAAGGAGCGGGGCGTCGATGTCGCGATCCCGCTCTTCGAGGAGACCGTCGAATGGGCGGGGGCCATCAACTCCGTCCTGCTGGACAACCCGCGGCTGCTCGGCCAAGCCATGCTGTTGCGGGACAAATCGCTGATGAAGCGCCGTGCTCAACTGGGCGGCATCCGGGTCGGCATCTTCGAGGAGGCCCACGACCGCGACGACGTCATCCGGTTCCTCAAGCGGGTCAACCAGACGTTGCTCAAACTCGACGGCGACCCCAATGATCCCATCCATTTCAAGGCCTTCGACAAGGCCGGCTGTCTCGGGCACCGGGTGATTCGCGCCCCCGACGACATCGACTCGATTCCGGACGAGGAGTTCCCGGCGCTGATGGAATCGCATCTCGACGGCTGGGAGTTCGCCGTCGAAGCGTGGGTCCACAATGGAAAGATCCGCTTTCTCAACATTTCGGAATATGTCACGCTCGGCTATTCGGTGTTCGTGCCGGCATCGCCGGAATTGGAACGGTACCGTCCCCAGATCACCGCTCAGATCGAGAAATTGATCAAGACGTTCGACATCGATTTCGGCTTCGTCCACCCCGAGTACTTCGTCACCAGTGACGGGGAGATGTACTTCGGTGAGGTCGCCTACCGGCCGCCGGGCTTCAAGGTCTTCGAACTGTTGGAGCGCGTCTACGGGTTCAACGGCTACCAGGGCCTGGTGCTGGCGTTCGATCCGAAGACCACCGAGGAAGAACTCGAGCAGTTCTTCCCGCGCGAAATCGTCGATGCCGACGGGCATGCGGGCTGTTTCGGGGTCTATCCACGCCGCCGCGTGGTCAGCACGCTCGCGATCCCCGAGGAGACCGAGGATCACCGATACTTCGAATCGCACGAACTCACGGCACCGCTCGAAGAGACTGTCACCAAGCGCACCGCATTCGGCACTCACTGGGGTCTGGTCTACTTCTTCGGTGAGGATCCGTATGAGATGCGGCGGTTGCTCAAGCGACAAGAAGAGCTCGACTTCTACGTCTGACGCGGCGGCAACGCACGTGAGGAACCCGTTGTGATTGGGAATTCACCCGAGGGCCGGACGAACGGCGAGGCAGCGACCCTGCAAAGCCGCCTGAGCAGGCTCGACGACGCGACCAGGGCGCTGGCGGAGGCCGGCACGGTGGGCAAGCCCGAGCGGCTGCGCCGCGTCCTGGACGGGCTTCGGCTGGTGCTGTTGCAACCGGGCGGTTATGCCGCGGTACGGGCCCGCAGCGCGGCCTTGGAGGAGGCCGGGTTGTTCCTCGGCACGGACTGGGCATCGCCGCGCACCCTGCTGCCGGTGCTGACCACCGGTTCCTTGCGTAGCACCAACCCGGACACCGTGGTGCTCGAGGCGGTCAACGAACTGCGTCTGCTGGCGGTCGCCAACGGCGACTACGTTCATCCGCTGATCACCGCGGAACAGGCGCGCCATCATCTCGCGCAGGTGGTGGCGATGAACCTGTCGTTGCTGCTGACCCCGCCGACCGAGGCGGAGCGCGAAGTGCAGGGCCGGATGGCGGGGCTGACCCGGGGACTGTTCGGTTATCTGGTCGACGAGATCGGTTATGAGGGCGTGCTCGACCGGTTGGTCGACGAAATCTGGCGGATCCTGCGGCAGCGGCCCATCCAGGTCGACCAGATCAAGGCGATGATCACCCAGATCGCGATCGTGCGCGCCGATCCGGGCATCGACCTCGGCAGCGGTGCGGTGGGAACCGACCGGCTGATCACCAGCTTGTACGGCACCACCGACGGCTGCCGCGAGGATCCCGGGGTGCAGGTGTATCACAGCCGGCTGGAATCCATGGACGAACCGACGCTGCAGTACGAGGCCGCCGGTTTCGCGCGGTCGATGCACGACACCGGCTTGGTGTCGCCCTATCACGCGGTGCTGCTGCGTTTCCTGCTGGAGAAGAGCGATTACCTGATCGCCGAGGCGCTGGGCCTGTCCAGCACCGGTCGCGACAGCCTGCTGTGCTTCCGCGACCTGGTGCACAGCCTGATCTTGGGCGCCGTGCACGTCGAGACGGCGCAGTGCATCTACGGGCTGGCACTGCTGCTGGAACGCGGCATCCTCTACCAGCCGCCGGTCGCACCGTCGCTGTGGCGCCAACTGGCGCTGCCGATCTCCAAACAGTCCCGGCAGCGGCTCACCCAGGTGTTCGGGCCGGCGCAGGATCCGCACACCTGGCTGCTGGCCGGGACGTTGTCGATGCTCGGGCTGCCGCTGGGGGTCGGGCAGGGCGACAACCCGACCTGCCAGGCGGCGCGTGCCCTGTCGATGTGGTCCTACAACGATCCCGATTATCTGCTGCAGACCATCGCATGGGCAGCGCGCGATGACGAGATCGTCATGCACTTCGAGGGACAACCGATCTCCTCAAGCGACAGCGGTGAGGGAGTGGCCCCGCAGCTGCCCGTCGACCTCGACCCGGTGTCGTTGCTGGTGGTGCCGCACCTGGACCGCATCTATGCGGAGATGTTCCGGCGCTGTGTCGGTCGCGACGGCGACCCGCACCGATGGGTCAACCCCGAGTTCCACGGCTGGTGGTCGGGGCGGGGCTTTCGCATCAACGTCGATGTCGAGACCGGCAATCTGGTTGACCTGGACGGGTTTCTGCGGCACTTCTACGCCGCCTACCACCCGTTCTACAACGGCAACCAACCGCTGATCCACCCGCAGCCGGCCGGCATCGCCGTGACCGACAGCTCCGCGCGCTTCGTGGGATGGCATGCGATCACCGTGTTGCGGGTGAGCCTGGACCCCGAGGGCACCATGCGCGTCTACTTCTACAACCCCAACAACGACAGTGGACAGGACTGGGGCGACAGCGTGGTGGTGAGCACCGCCGGACATGGTGAACGCTTCGGCGAGGCGTCGCTGCCATTCGATCAGTTCGCGTCGCGGCTCTACATCTTCCACTTCGATCCGCTGGAACCCGGCGAGCGGGCCGCCGTCACCCAGACCGAATTGGATCGGGTACTGGGATACATCCAGCGCAGTTGGGGTGCCGACCGACTTGGAGTGGCTGCGTCCCAGGCTTGAGGAGTCAGGCGTCAGGCATCAGCGTTCCAGCTCGGGCAACACCCGCTCGACCAGCAGCCGCAGGCTCTCCCAGCCCTCCTCGAGCGGCAGGCCCCCGATCAGCGGATGCAGGGTCACCCCGGTGCGTCCGTCGCGGCACTGCGCGATGAGCTCGTCGGGTGTCAACACCTCCACCGTGCCGGCCGCGCGCAGTTCGGCGACGGTACCCGCCGGACTTTCGTTGGGGCGCGGCACGTCCGGCACGGCCCAGGAGCTGTATTCGCGTGCTTCGTTGAGGAAGAAGTCACCGCAGCGGGCCCACGTGCGGTCGGGATCGGTGCTCAGATGCGTGACGGTGTTGCCGTTCTGGGGGCTGAAGACAAACCCCTGCTTGCCGTTTCGCGTCAACTCGGCCTGATAGACCGCGTCGAGCTCGGGCATCGGCATCGGCGGTGAGAACGGTAATCCGAACCGGGCCGCGCGCCGGGCCGCCGCGACGCTCATGCCGCCGACGAACAACACCGGGTGCGGGCGGGTGTACGGCTTGGGTGTCACATCGATCAACCGGCCGTTGAACCGGAACGGATCGTCGCCCCACGCCTGTAACAACACCGTCAAGCACTCGTCCATCAGCCGTCCGCGTCGCCGGAAATCCTTTCCGACGGCATGGTATTCGGCTGGACGATAGCCGACTCCGGTCACGTAACTGACGCGTCCGGTGGACAGCTGATCGAGCACTGCGATGTCCTCGGCGAGGCGCACCGGGTCGTAGAGCGGCACCAGCAGTGCTCCGACGCTGATCCGGATCCGCTGTGTGCTGCCGGCGACGGCGGCGGCCATCAGCAGCGGGGAGGGCAACCAGCCGGTTGCCGCGAGGTGATGCTCTTCGCAGCCGACCGCGGCCACCCCGTGGGCATCGGCGTAGGACGCCATCTCCAGTGCCGCCCGGTAACGCTGGGCGTGCCCGGCGCCGGGGATATTGGTCATGTTCAGGCGCAGGGCGCTCAATAGCGGCATGGGACGGACCGGTCACCTCCTCGGCGTCACCGTAGCGCACGAAGTGATCAGTCGATTGATTACGCTGCGGCCTCGCCGTTAGCCTAGGACGGTGACCGGCCCGTCGACCCGACTGCTGATCGACGGCGCGCTGGTGCACGGTGGCCGGGGCACGTTCGACACCGTGAACCCGGCTACCGAAGAAACCCTCGGACAGGCCGCCGACGCCGAGCCCGCCGACCTCGACCGCGCCGTCACCGCCGCCCGGACCGCCTTCGACGCGTCGGACTGGTGCCGCGACACCGCGTTGCGGGTGCACTGCCTTCGGCAACTGCGCGACGCGCTCAATGACGAGATCGAAACCCTGCGCGAGGTCACCATCGCCGAGGCCGGCGCTCCGAGGGCGCTGACCTATCACGGCCAACTGCAGGGCCCGGTGGATGACCTCGAGTTCGCGGCCGCCACCGCCGAAAACTATCCCTGGACTGTGGATCTCGGGGTTGCCGCGCCGCTGGGAGTCGCGACCGCGCGCACCGTCGTGCGCGAGCCGTTCGGGGTGGTGGGGGCGATCACGCCGTGGAACTTCCCGCATCAGGTCACCTTCGCCAAGCTCGGGCCGGCCCTGGCCGCCGGTAACACCGTCGTCCTCAAGCCGGCACCCGATACCCCGTGGTGCGCGGCCGAGGTCGGTCGGATCATCGCCGAGAAGACCGACTTCCCGCCGGGCGTGATCAACATCGTCACCGCGGCCGACCACCGCATCGGGGCCCTGCTGGCGCAGCACCCGCGCGTCGACGTGGTCTCCTGCACCGGTTCGACCGCCACCGGTCGCTCGGTGATGGCCGCCGCCGCCGCGACCATCAAGAAGGTCTTCCTCGAACTCGGCGGCAAGTCGGCATTCGTGGTCCTCGACGACGCCGACCTTGCGGCCGCGTGCGCCGCGGCGGCATCGACGGTCACGACCCACGCCGGGCAGGGCTGCGCGCTGACCACCCGCCTGCTGGTGCCGCGCGACCGTTACGGCGAGGCGCTCGATTCGGTGGCTTCTGCGATGTCGCGGATTCCGGTCGGCGACCCCCGCGACTCGAAAACCCGGTGCGGGCCGCTGATCTCGGCCCGGCAGCGTGACCGGGTGCAGTCCTATCTGGACCTGGCGATCGCCGAAGGCGGAACGTTTCACTGCGGCGGCGGGCGCCCCGCCGGGCTGGACCGCGGCTTTTTCATCGCGCCCACCGTGATCGCTGGACTGACCAACGACACCCGGACGGCTCGCGAGGAGATCTTCGGCCCGGTACTCGTGGTGCTGGCCCACGACGGTGACGCCGACGCGGTCCGGATCGCCAACGACTCGCCTTATGGATTGTCTGCCACCGTGTTCGGCAGCGGCGACCGTGCGGCCCGGGTCGCTGCTGAGCTGCGGGCCGGGACCGTAAACGTCAACGGCGGCATGTGGTACTCCGCCGATGTGCCGTTCGGCGGCTACAAGCAGTCGGGGATCGGCCGCGAGATGGGGCTGGCCGGCTTCGAGGAATACCTGGAGACCAAGGCGGTGGCGACCGCGGTCACCGCAACGGAGCGCTGATGGCCGGCCCACCCGACCCCCAGGTGCTCGCGGCCTTGCTGGCGATGCGAGAAGGCGCCGACGGGGCACCGCCGCCGCCGATCGGTGACGTCATGGCCCGGCGCCGTAACGCGGGCCAGCTGTTCAACCAGGTGCTGGCGTCGCGGCCACCGATCACCGGCGTCGAGATCCAGGATTTCGCACTGCATTACGCGGGTGGCACGCTCGGCTTGCGCTGGTACCGGCGCGCCGGACTCGACCAGCCGGGCAGTGCGGCGCTGTACCTGCACGGCGGCGGGATGATCCTGGACTGGGAGCGCCTCGGCGGGCTCTACGACGCGGCGGTTCGCGGCTACGTCGCAGCATCGGGGGTACCGATGCTGGTGGCGGTTTACCGGGTCGCCCCGGAGTTTCCGCATCCGACTCCGGTCGAGGACTGTTACGCGGCGCTGCGCTGGCTGGCCGACCACGCCGCCGAGTTGGGCGTCGACGCCTCCCGGTTGGCGGTGATGGGCGACAGCGCCGGCGCGGGACTGGCGGCGGGGGTGTGCCTGCTGGCCCGGGACCGCGGCGGCCCGGCGATCGCAGCGCAGCTACTGATCTACCCGATGCTCGACGACCGGACCGGTTCCGGCGGGACGGCCGACGGCGCGTTTCTCACCTGGAGCTACGACGACAACGCCACCGGTTGGGGCGCGCTGCTGGGGGAGCGTGTCGCCGACGGGTATGCCGCGCCGGCCCGCGCGGCTGACCTGACCGGGCTGCCGCGGGCCTACCTCGACGTCGGCGGGCTGGACATCTTCGCCGCGGAGGACGTCGCCTTCGCGCAGCGGCTGATCACCGCGGGCGTCCCCGTCGAATTGCACGTGTATCCCGGGTGTCCACATGCCTTCGATCTGCTGGTGCCCGACGCCGATGTGTCGCAACGGGTCATCGCGGACCGGGTGCGGTTTCTGGCGTCGCTGTAAGCGGCGGTCCCTCAGAACAACGTGCCGCCGATGAGAGCCTTGGCCGAACGTAGCGTCGTGCGGTAAGCCATCGGCGACAGCCGAGCCGCCTGCTCGGTCAATCCGCGGGCCAGCGCGTAGACGGCGTCCGCGGCAGCCTCGGTGCCGGTATCGCCCGTCAGCACGCCGCTGTTGTGCGCCTCGCCGATTACCTCGCCGATCACCTCGCGCAACGGCGGCAGCTGGCCCGTCGCGCGTTCGAATGCCGCGAGATGGGGCTGGTCGCGCATCAATCGATCGGCCTCATCCAATACTGCGGCAAGCTGATTCACGACGTCGCCGCCGCGTCGCGCGGCGGCCTGCAACCGAGGCAGTGCGATCTCCCGGGCGGCGACCACGGTTTCCCGCAGCAGCTCCGCCTTGCTGGGGAAGTGGTGATACAGACTGCCACTGGTCATCTCGGCGGCCGTGGCGATCTCGCGGATGGTGGCGCCCGAACACCCGGCCTCGGCGACACAGCGGATCGCCGCGGCGATGATGCGCCGGCGGGTTTCGTCGCCGGTGGTCCCGGCCGGCCGACCCCGCGGCGACGTGAGGGTCATGATCACCGGATTATGGTCAGCAGCGCTGGGCGTGGTCAACCGAGCGGTTACCGGGCGACGCGCGGTCACCGCTGGGAGGATATCGGCCATGGCCTCACCGCAGCTGGGTCGACCGGTCGGTGCCGTGGGCGAGCAGACCCGCCGACGGATCCTGGTGGCCACCATGCGCTGCGTGGCCGAGCTGGGCTATTCGCGGACGACGATCCGCCAGATCGCCCACGCCGCGGGCGTCACCAGCGCCAACCTGTACAACTACTTTCCGAACAAGGCCGAGTTGGTGGCGGCGGCGATCGCCGCGCGCGCCGAGATCGCGCTGCCGCGGTTGCGGCACGCCGTTGACCGGCCGGGCTCGGCCGTCGACCGCATCGAGGCGCTGCTCGACGAATCCGCCGCCCTGATGCGCGAGCACCCCGATCTGGCTACCTTCGAGTGGGCGATACGCGCCCAGCACGCCGTCACGGTCTACCCGGGTCAGGCCGGCCACGCCGGCCTCGAGGCGCTGCGCGACATCATCGCCGGCATTATCGGGACCGCCGACGAGCCCGCGGTCGAGGTGATCCACGCGCTGGTCTACGGCCTGACCGAGCTGGCGGCGACCGGCTCGCCGGAGGCCTACCACGCGGCGCTGGCCGCCGCGAAGCGGTTGATCCGGGGAACGCTGTTCGCCACCCATTGATGTGATCAATTGATTGATTATATGCTGGGCGAATTGCTTGGACCTGCTGGCGGAGGTGCCGCGATCGTGACGGACGGTCAGGATTACCAAGGCGCGGCCTTCGATCCGGATATCTTGCGGGACAAGTACTCCCGAGAACGCCGCCGTCGGTTGCGCGATGACGGCATCGGCCAGTACGTCGAGGTGACCGGCAGATTCGCCCGGTTCGCCGACGACCCGTGGGCCGACCCGGGCTTCACCCGGGAGGGGCTGTGCGACGAGGTCGACGTCGCGATCGTCGGCGCCGGCTTCGGTGGGCTGCTGACCGGCGCCCGGTTGCGCGAGCTCGGCGTGCAGCGCATCCGGCTGATCGACAAGGCCGCCGACGTCGGCGGCACCTGGTACTGGAACCGGTATCCGGGAATCGCGTGCGACGTGGAGTCCTATGTCTACATGCCGCTGCTGGAGGAGCTCGGCTACGTCCCCAGCGAGAAATACGCCAAAGGTCCGGAGATCTTCGCGCACTGCCGGCGCATCGCCGAGCACTACGACTTGTACCGGGACGCCTGTCTGCAGACCGAGGTACTCGAAATCCGCTGGGACCCTGAGATTTCGCGCTGGGTGATCGCCACCAACCGCGGTGATGCGATCCGGGCCCGATTTGTCTCGATGGCCAACGGCTACCTGCAGAAGCCCAAACTGCCGGGCATTCCCGGCATCGACGAGTTCGCCGGCTGCGCATTCCACACCAGCCGCTGGGACTACGACTACACCGGCACGGAGCTGGTGCGGCTGGGCGACAAGCGGGTCGGGATCATCGGAACCGGCGCCACGGCCATCCAGTGCGTGCCGCGACTCGCCGAGGCTGCCGGGCAGCTCTACGTCTTTCAGCGCACCCCGTCGACGGTGGACGTGCGAGCCAACCGGCCGACCGACCCACGGTGGGCGGCGCAGCTGCAGCCCGGGTGGCAGCGGCGCCGTATGGAGAACTTCCAGATCCTCACCGCGGGCGGCGACGCCGACGAGGACCTGGTCGACGATGCCTGGACCAGCCTCACCAAGAAGTTGCCGATCGTCAGCGGGGACGGTGACCCCGTCGAGCGGTCCGCGCACGCCGAACTCGCCGACTTCGCCAAGATGGAAGAGATCCGCGGCCGCGTCGATGCGTTGGTGACCGATCCGGCTACCGCCGAGGCCCTCAAGCCGTGGTACGGCTACTTCTGCAAACGGCCCTGTTTTCACGACGAGTACCTGCAGGCCTTCAACCGCGACAACGTCACCCTGGTCGACACCCGCGGTCGCGGGGTGGATCGGATCACCCGCACCGGCGCGGTGGTCGACGGTGTCGAATACCCGTTGGACTGCTTGGTTTTCGCCACCGGGTTCGAGGTGGGCACCGACTACTGCCGGCGTACCGGGTTCGACGTCATCGGCCGGGACGGCGTGACGCTGAGCGACAAGTGGGCTGACGGGGTACGCACCTTCCATGGGCTGCACATCCATGGCTTTCCGAACTGCTTCATCGAGAGCATCGCCCAGTCCGGCTTCACCGTGAACTTCCCCTACCTGATCGACACCCAGGCTCGCCACGTGGCCTGGGTGATCGCCCGGGCGCTGCGGCAGGGGATCACCGCGCTGGAGGCCACCGCCGGTGCCGAGCAGGGCTGGGTCGACACCGTGGTGGCGCGCTCCGATGTCATCGCCGGCCGGCGTGAAACATGCACCCCCGGCTACTACAACCGCGAGGGCCAAGCCGACGCCAGGCTGCGCCAGGACAGCTTCTTCTTCGGCAGCCCCACCGAATACGCCGACATCCTGGCTGCCTGGCGGGCCGCCGGGACGTTGGAGGGGCTCGACCTGCAGCGGGGTTAGAGGTCGAAGTCGATGACACCTCGGACCAGGGTGCCGGCGGTCAGGTCGGCGTACGCCGCGTTGATGTCGTCGAGCCGGTAACGCTTGGTGATCATCTCATCGAGCTGCAATCGGCCCGCCTCGTAAAGCGAGGCCAACAGCGGGATGTCGGTGCGCGGGTTGCACGACCCGAAGACGGTGCCGCACAGGCTCTTGTTCATCAACACCAGGTCCTGCGGATCCAGTCCGGCCCGGCTGCCCTGCACCGACATTCCGGTCAGCACGCAGGTCCCCGACTTGCGGGTCAGGCGCAAGGCGTCTTCGACATCGGCGTCGGTGATCACCGACGGGGACACCACCACGGCATCGGCCATCACCCCGCGGGTCAGCTCGGCGACCACCCCGAATGCCTCGGCGGCGTCGGCCGCGGCGTGAGTGGCGCCGAAGGCCAGCGCCGCCTCCCGCTTGAACGCCACCGGATCCACCGCGACGATCCGGATGGCGCCGTTGATACGGGCCCCCTGTACGGCGGCCATGCCGATACCGCCCACCCCGATGACCACCACGGTGTCGCCGCCGCGGACCCCGGCGCGATACGCCGCCGAGCCGTATCCGGTCGGCACCGCGCAGGCCAGCAATGCGGCCGGCAGCAGCGGCAGGTGCGGATCGATCTTGACCAGCGAGGCGGCCGAGACCACGGTGTGCTCGGCGAACGCGCCGATCTTCGACACATGCGCGAGATCGCTGCCGTCGCGGCCGTGGTGCCGGAAGGTGCCGTCAGTGGGCATGCCGGGCAGCATCGTCCCCGCGCCGGCGTCACAGATGTACTCCATACCCGAAGCGCACCAACGGCATTGGCCGCACACCGCGATGAACGACGTCACCACGTGATCGCCGGGTGACAGTCCGGCGACACCCTCGCCGACCTCGACGACCACGCCGGAGCCCTCGTGGCCGCCGATCGTCGGGGCGATCGGCGCGCGCTGCGCCGGCCCGGCCAGCTGGCCCCGACGGATGTGCTCGTCGGAATGACACAAGCCCGCCGCCGCCATCTTGACCAGCACCTCACCCGCGCGCGGCGCGTCGAGTTCGAAATCCTCGATCGCCCACGGTTCGCCGTAGCCGCGCAGGATCGCGGCGCGGCTTCTCATTTCCGACCGCCCGCGGGCATCGACGGCCACCAGATGCGGTCGCCGATCAGGGTGAACAGCGCCGGGATGACCAGGGTGCGGACCACGAAGGTGTCCAGCAGGATGCCGACGCCCACGATGATGCCCAGTTGGGTCAGCACGATCAGCGGCAGCACACCGAGCACGCAGAACACCGCGGCCAGCACGATTCCCGCGCTGGTGATCACCCCACCGGTGGCGGCGACCGCGGCCACCATGCCCGCGCGGGTGCCCTGCCCGGCGGTCTCCTCCCGGGCGCGGGTCACCAGGAAGATGGTGTAGTCGACACCGAGGGCGACCAGGAACAAAAACGCGAACAGCGGCGTGCCGTTGTCGAGCGCGGGAAAACCGAACAGGTGAATACTGGCCCAGCCGCCCAGGCCCAGTGCGGCCATCGCGCTGAGTACGGTCGCGGCGACCAGCACCGGTGGGGCGAGCGCGGCGCGCAGCAACACGTAGAGCACCACCAGCACCACCGCCAGGATCGCCGGGATCAGCACCCGACGGTCGCGGTCGGCGGCGTCACGGATGTCGAGCGCCTGGGCGTCGGCGCCGCCGACCAGCGCCCCGGCGTCGGCGGCGCGGACCGAATCCCGCAGCGCCGTAACGGTGTCGAATGCCCGGGCGGTGGACGGCGCGGCGTCGATCACCACCGACCATCGGGTCAGACCAGCCGGCGACAACCCGGTGGGAGCCGCCGACGTCACCCCGGGGACCCCGGTGATGGCCGCCCGCAGCGGTGCGGTGCGGGCGGTGGAACCGATGACGACCGTCGGGTCCGACGCCCCGCCGGGGAAATGCTCCGCCAGCGTCTCAAAGCCGGTCACCGAGTCGGCGCGGACCCGGAACTGCTCGGTCTGCGACAGCCCGATCCGGGTACCGAGCAGCCCGGTGGTCAAGACCGCCAGCAGCACCACCGCTACCGCGCAGACCGGGACCGGCCGGCGGCCCACCGCCTCGGCGATCCGCCGCCAGCCGGTGGCGGCCGGGCCGTCGCCGATGCGGGGAATGAACGGCCAGAAGACGTTGCGCCCGCACAACGCCAGCAGCGGGGGAAGCACGAGCAGCACGAACACCGCCGCCACCACCAGCCCGCAGGCCGCGCAGATCCCCAGGCTGCGGGTGCTGGGAATACTCGCCGCGACCAGGGTCAGTAGAGCCAGTACCACGGTGGCGTTGCTGGCAACGATCGCCGGGCCGGCGGCACGCACCGCGGCGCGCAGCGCAACACGGTGATCGGGCGCCCGCCGCAGCTCTTCGCGATATCGGGAGATCAGCAACAGCGCGTAGTTGGTACCGGCGCCGAACACCAGCACGCTGGTGATCCCGGACGTCGAGCCGTCGAAGCTCACCCCGGCCGCCTCGGCGATCACCCCGCCCGCCACGGTGGCGACCCGATCGGCGAACGCGACGGCCAGCAGCGGCAACAGCCACAGCACCGGTGAGCGGTAGGTGACGATCAACAGCACGGCGACCACCAGGGCGGTCACCGCCAGCAGTGTGACGTTGGCGCCGGAGAAGGCGTCGGCGATATCGGCGCCGAAGGCCGGACCACCGGTGACGTGGGCGGTGAGCGGACCGGGCAGCCCGTCGCTGACCGCCGACCGCAGCGCCTGTACCGCGTCACGCAGCTCGAAGCCCGACAGCGAGCTGCTGAGCTGCACGGTGGCGATCGCGGCGTGGCCGTCGGCGGAGACCGGCACCGGGGCGGGCCCGCCGGGCAGCGCCTGCGGGACCCGCTGCATCCGGTCGCGGGCCTGCCCGACGGCCGCCAGGTCGTCCGGCGTCAGGGCTGAACCGTCTTGGCGGGTGACGACAAGGATCGCGGCGGCCTGCCCGCCCTGCGGGAAGTCGTGCTGCGCCGCGGCGACGGCGGCGGACTCCGAGGAGCCGGGCAGCAGTTCCGGCGACGCGGTGGCGTCGGCGCTGTGGCCGCCCACCGCCATCAGCGCGGCCGATGCCGTGAGGATGACCAGCGCCAGCAGCCACGAACCGCGGTGCGTGACTCCGGCCGAGATGCGGTCCCACACGGCGGGGGTTACCTGTCGGGTAGCGCGTGCTCGATGATCGGTCGGCGCGGCTGCGGCTCGCGCTCGCGGCGCTTGGCGGCCAGGTACACCTGTGCCGTCTCGTCGGCGACGGTGTGCCAGTCGAAGTCGGCGCTGAGGCGGTCGCGGGCGGCCACGGCGCGCTGCTGGGCCGCGGCCGGGTCGTCGAGCACCGCGCACACCGCCGCCGCCAGCGCGGGCACGTCGCGCGGCGGGCACGACATGCCGGTGTCGCCGTCGATGACGGCCTCTCCCAGCCCACCGACGTTCGATGCGACCAGCGGGGTCCCGGCGGCCGCGGCCTCGAGCGCGGCCAGGCCGAACGGCTCGTAGTGGCTGGGCAGCACGGCTGCGTCGGCCCGGTGCAGCATGGCCAGCAATTCGTCGTGGTCCAACCGCCCCACGAACCGGGTTGCCTTCAGTACCCGATGTTTCCGGGCGCACTCGGTCAGCCAGTCCTGCTGGGTGCCGTCACCGGCGACGGTCAGCGTGGTGCCCGGGTGGGCCCGGCGGATCCGCGGCAGCGCCGCGATCGCGTCGTGGACCCCCTTCTCGTATTCGAGCCGCCCGACGAACAGCAGTTCCGGCGGTCCGGTGCGCGGCTCCCGGCGGGCGAACGGCCACCGCGCGGCGTCGATCCCGTTGCGGATCACGGTGGTTTCGGCCAGCCCGGGGCCGAACAGGTCGGTGATCTCGTCGCGCATCGAGGCCGAACAGGTGATCAGCGAGTCCGATTCACGGACCAGCCACGATTCCACCGCGTGCACCTGACGGCTCAGTGGACCGGACACCCAGCCGGAGTGGCGACCGGCCTCCGTGGCGTGGATCGTGGAAACCAAAGGCACGTCATAGAATTCAGCCAGCGCGATCGCGGGGTGGGCCACCAGCCAGTCGTGGGCATGCACCAGATCGGGTCGCCACAACGTCTGGCCGCCGTCGACCTTCAACGACAATCCGGCGCGCACCATCGAGTGACCCATTGCCAGGGTCCAGGCCATCATGTCGTCGCCGAAGGAGAACTCGTGCGGGTCCTGGGCCGCCGCGACGACCCGTACGCCCTCGCTGATCTCGTCCGACGAGGGATGGGTGCTCGGGTCGGTGTCCGACGGGCGCCTGGCCAGCACGACGACGTCGTGCCCGGCGGCGGCCAGCGCGGTGGACAGGTGGTGGACGTGCCGGCCCAGCCCGCCGATCACGACCGGCGGGTACTCCCACGACACCATCAGGATCTTCACGCGGCTGGTCCGTTCTGAGCAGTGGGGCGCGAACGTGCGCAAAAACGGTCGTCTCGCGGCGTGTCGGGCCGGGCACACGCACGCTCGCGCGGGAGGGGGGTCACCGTGGCAGCCTACGGGCATCCAGCGCGCCGAACAGACCGTCGGCCCGATTCCAGCCCTCGGCCAGCCGTTCGGCCACGTCGCGATGCCCCGATGCCAGCGCGTCGGCGATCTCGCGGGTGGCGTGGGCGTGCAACTGCGCGCGGTAGCGGGCGTACTCGGCGGCGGAGTCCTTGCTCACCATGAACGGCCAGTCGCTGGACACCGTCAGCAACGCCTCCCGCAGCAGCTGGTCGGCGACGCGGTCGCGCGGAATCGGCCCCGACGGTGTGGCAGCTGCCGCCATGGCCTTGTCGACGGCGCCCAGCGCCGTCTCGACCACCTCGCTGTTGAGCTGCACCAGGTCGGCGACCTTCTCCCCGGACCAGACCTGCCAGTCCTTGCCCGACCCCCACGAGCTCGGCGGCAGCTCGACCGAGTCCCCGAGGAACCCGGCGTCGATCGCGTCCGACAGTGTGCCGACGCGAATCCCGGCCTCCGGCAGCGCACGCAACACCCGGGCCAGCCACTGCGGTCCCTCGTGCCACCAGTGGCCGAACAGCTCGGTGTCGAAGGCGGCGATCACATGGGCGGGCCGGCCGATTCGTTCCGACTCGTCCTGCAGCCGGGTGCGGACCACCTTGACGAAATCGGCGACGTGGGTGTCGACGGCGGCGTCGGCGCGCTGCGGGTCATAAGGCGCCTTGTGTTCCGGTGCGACGTTACGGCCGGTGACCCGTGACGGCTTCAGCCCGGTGCGATGGTCATAGGTGTGGAAATCCCGGTAGGCGCCGTGGCCCGGATAACCCGACTTGGGTGACCAGACCCGGTAGCTGACCTGCAGGTCGCGGCCGAACGCGATCACTCCCGAGTCACCGACCGGCCGGCCCAGCGCGGTGTCGCCGTGCAGCGACGGCCCGTCGACCATGAAGTGCGTCACTCCGGCCGCCGCGTAACCGGCCTCCATACCGGGGGCATAGGCGCACTCCGGCGCCCAGATCCCGGTGGGGCGGTGGGCCAGCCGTGTCCGGGTGTCGGCCAAGCCCTCCCGCAGCGCGAACTCCCGCAACCGCGGCGCCAGCAGCGGCTGGAACGGGTGGGCCAGTGGGCCGCCCAGCATCTCGACGGTGCCGGCCTGGGCCAGCTCGCGCAGCAAGGGGCTGGCGCCGTGGCGCCACAACAGCGCGAACTCGTCAAGCGCCTGCTCGGCATTGGCACGCTCGTACCGGCCGAAGTCACGCAGATCCGGCAGCGTCGTGGCCTGGGTGGCGCGCAGCTGCCAGTTCGCCAGCCAGTGGTGCATGCCGTCGAGGCAATACGGGTCGTCGAGCTGGGCGGCGACCACCGGCGTCACCCCCAGGGTGAGCAGGTTGCGCCGGCCTTCGGCGGCCAGCGTCCGCAGCACCCGCATCAGCGGCAGGTAGGCCGCCGACCAGGACTGATAGAGCCACTCTTCGCCGACGGGCCAGCGGCCATGGTGGGCCAGCCACGGTAGGTGGGTGTGCAGTACCAGGGTGAACAAACCCGGCACCGAAGGCTTTTCGGTCACGGCCTCACCGCGATCGCGACCAGATCCAGGCTGTCATCGATGTGGTGAGCTGTGGTGTCGCTACCAGCCGGGACCAGTTCGAAGTCCGCGGTACGCACCGCCGCCACATCGCGGGCCAGCTGTTCGGGCCACGGCGCGGCTGTCAGGGCGCGTTCGATCTGGGCGTCGATGATCGAGCCGCCGTGGCGGGCGTCCATCGCGCGCAGCACCGGCCCGTGAAAGACGCCGTAAACTTCGTCCATCACGAACCCGCCGTCGACCAGCAGTTCGGTCAGCTCGGCGGCGTTGAGCTCGCGGGTGTGGAACGGATTGATCGGGGTGTCGCGGCCGGGGGAGAAGGTGATGCGGTTAGGGGTCGAGATCATCAGCAGCCCGCCGGGCCGCAGCACCCGCGCGCATTCGGCGATGAACTGCGCCTGGTCCCACAGGTGCTCGATGACCTGAAAGTTGACCACGACGTCCACGGCGGCGTCGGGCAACGGCAACTCGGCCAGGTTGCCCTGCACCGCTTCCACCCGCGGGTACCGGGCGGTTACGTGCGCCACCGCGGCGTCGTCATAGTCCAGTCCGATCACCCGCTGCGCCACGCTGGCGATCAGGTCGGCGCCGTACCCCTCGCCGCATCCGGCCTCAAGCACCTCGCGGCCGTTGCAGCGCGGCGCCAGCTGTTCATAGACCACCTCGTGGCGGCGAAACCAGTAGTTCTCGATGTCGAGCCCGGGGATGGTGCGTTCGCCGGTCAGCATCAAGGTGGCGTCGCCGGGCGGGGTGCCGGCAGGGTCCCCGGCGGGTTTCGTGGATTTCATCGCACAGGCAGGCTAACGCGAACGCCACGGTCCGCGAACCGGCTACCCCGCAGTGGCCCTATCACGACCCGCTACTCTGTACTGGCGAACCGCACTAAGTTACCCGTGAGTAACGTGTCGTGCGGCTGCGTGAATCGTGACCCAAGTCCTGTGGCCCGCCGCCGCAGGACCCCTTCGAGGAGGACGAACCACACTCATGACGAACATCGTGGTCCTGATCAAACAGGTCCCAGACACCTGGTCGGAGCGCAAGCTCAGCGACAGTGACTTCACGCTGGACCGTGACGCCGCCGACGCCGTGCTCGACGAGATCAACGAGCGGGCCGTCGAAGAGGCGCTGCTGCTCCGCGAGAAGGAAGGTGCCGAAGGCACCGTGACCGTGCTGACCGCCGGCCCCGAGCGGGCCACCGAGGCGATCCGCAAGGCGCTGTCGATGGGGGCCGACAAGGCCGTGCACATCCTCGACGACGGCATGAAGGGCTCCGACGTCTTGCAGACCGCCTGGGCGCTGGCCCGGGCACTGGGTCAGATCGAAGGCACCGAGCTGGTCATCGCCGGCAATGAGTCCACCGACGGCGTCGCCGGCGCCGTTCCGGCGATCATCGCCGAGTACCTGGGACTGCCGCAGCTGACCCACCTGCGCAAGCTGACCGTCGCCGACGGCAAGGTCACCGGCGAGCGCGAGACCGACGACGGCGTGTTCACCCTGGAGGCCTCGCTGCCGGCGGTGGTGAGCGTCAACGAGAAGATCAACGAGCCGCGCTTCCCGTCCTTCAAGGGCATCATGGCCGCCAAGAAGAAGGAAGTCACCGTTTACACGCTGGCCGAGATCGGGGTCGAGGCCGACGAGGTCGGTCTCGCCAACGCCGGTTCCAAGGTCACCGCGACGACGCCGAAGCCGCCGAAGACCGCCGGCGAGAAGGTGACCGACGAGGGCGACGGCGGCACCAAGATCGCCGAGTACCTGGTTGCCCAGAAGCTGATCTAGCGACATCGAAGACAGGGAAGACAAACATGGCTGAAGTACTGGTGCTCGTTGAGCACGCCGACGGAGCGCTGAAGAAGGTCAGCTCCGAATTGATCACCGCCGCGCGGGTGCTCGGCGAACCGTCCGCGGTCGTGGTGGGTGCCCCCGGCGCCGCCGCGCCGCTGGTCGACGGACTGAAGGAAGCCGGCGCCGCCAAGATCTACGTCGCCGAGTCCGACGTGGTGGAGGGCTACCTGGTCACCCCGACGGTCGACGTGCTGGCCGCGCTGACCGAGTCGGCCACCCCGGCTGCGGTGCTGATCGCCGCCAGCGCCGACGGCAAAGAGGTAGCGGGCCGGCTGGCCGCCCGGATCGGATCCGGTCTGCTGGTCGACGTGGTCGAGATCTCCGAAGGCGCCAAGGTGGTGCACTCCATCTTCGGTGGCGCCTACACCGTCGACGCCGAGCCCACCGGCGACACCCCGGTGATCACCGTGCGGGCGGGGGCCGTGGAGCCGGCGCCGGCCGCCGGAGCGGGCGAGCAGGTCACCGTGGAGGTGCCTGCCGCCGAGGAGAACGCCACCAAGGTCACCTCGCGGGAGCCGGCGGTGGCCGGTGACCGTCCGGAGCTCACCGAGGCCCCCATCGTGGTGGCCGGCGGTCGTGGCGTCGGCAGCGCGGAGAGCTTCTCGGTGGTCGAAGAGCTGGCCGATTCGCTCGGTGCCGCCGTGGGCGCCTCGCGTGCCGCGGTGGACTCGGGCTACTACCCGGGCCAGTTCCAGATCGGCCAGACCGGTAAGACCGTCTCGCCGCAGCTATACATCGCGCTGGGCATCTCCGGCGCGATCCAGCACCGGGCCGGGATGCAGACCTCCAAGACCATCGTGGTGGTCAACAAGGACGAGGAAGCGCCGATCTTCGAGATCGCCGACTACGGCATCGTCGGGGACCTGTTCAAGGTCGCCCCGCAGTTGACCGAGGCGATCAAGGCCCGCAAGGGTTAATTTCTACTGCGTGAGCAGTAGCGGCAACGGCCCCCGCACGCCTGGCGTGTCGGGGGCCGTTGCGTCGGATGGTGGGCTGGTCGGCCGGGACGGCGAGCAGACGCAGCTTCGGGACCTACTGGGCCGGGCCCGCGCCGGTGACAGCCAGGTGCTGGTGCTGCGGGGCGAGGCCGGTATCGGCAAGACCGCGATGCTGGACTATCTCGCCGAGGCCGCGACCGGGTTCGAGGTGATCGGCACCGCCGGCGTGGAGTCCGACATGGAGCTGGCCTTCGCCGGCCTGCAGCAGCTGTGTGCCCCGCTGATGCCGTGCGCCGGTGCGCTTCCCGAGCCGCAACGCGAGGCGCTGCAGATCGCTTTCGGGCTCAGTTCGGGTCCCGCCCCGGACCGCTTCCTGGTCGGACTCGCCGTGCTGGGCCTGCTGGCGGCCGCCACCGGCGAGCGCCCGATACTGTGCCTGGTCGACGACGCCCAATGGCTGGACCGGGTGACGGCGCAGACACTGGGCTTCGTGGCCCGACGCCTGGTCGCCGAACCGGTCGCGCTGGTGTTCGCGCTGCGTGAGCCGGTCGACGGGCTGACCGGGCTGCCGAAACTGGTGCTGCGGGGGCTCGGCGACGCCGACGCCCGCGAACTGCTGGCATCCGCGGTCACCGGGCGCATCGATACGCAGGTGCGGGACCGCATTGTCGCGGAGACGCACGGTAACCCGCTGGCGCTGCTGGAGTTGCCCCGGGGACTCTCCGCCGCCGAGTTGGCCGGCGGCTACCACCGGCCCGATGTCCAGCCGGTCGCCGGCCAGCTCGAACGGCACTTTCTGGCCCGGGTCCGGTCGCTGCCCGAGGACACCCAGCGGTTGTTGCTGCTGGCCGCGGCCGAACCGGTGGGGGACCCGGCCTTGCTGTTGGCCGCGGCACGGCGGCTCGGTCTGCCGGCCGAGGCGTTGGCGCCGGCCGAGGCGGCCGGTCTTGCCGAGACCGGTCAGCGGGTTCGGTTCCGGCATCCGCTGGTGCGTTCGGCGGTCTACCGCGCCGCGGACCCGGCGCAGCGCCGGCAGGCCCATCGCGCGCTGGCCGACGCCACCGACGCGGCGCATGATCCCGACCGGCGTGCCTGGCACTGCGCCCACGCCGCGGCGGCCCCGGACGAATCGGTCGCGGCCGAACTGGAGCATTCCGCCGGGCGGGCCCAGCTTCGCGGCGGGACCGCTGCGGCGGCAGCGTTTCTGGCGCGGGCCACCGAGCTGACTCCCGACGCTGCCCGCCGCGGCGGCCGCGCCCTGGACGCGGCCGAGGCGATGCGGGCCGCCGCCGAGTTCGACGCGGCCGACGCCCTGCTCGACACCGCCGAGCTGGCGCCGCTGGACGCCTTGCAGCGTGCCAGGGCGGCGCGGACCCGCGCGATGTTGGTGTTCACCCGGGGACGGGGCAGCGGAGATGCCCCCACCCTGAATCTGTCGGTACGGCAATTGTTCGACGCCGCAGCGACTTTGGAGCGCCACGACACCGATATGGGACAGGACGCGTTGCTGGAGGCGGTCAGCGCGGCGATGTACACCGGACGGCTGTTCGGTCAGGATGCGCGCCTTGCCACCGCGGTGTCGCTCGCGGATCGGGTGCGGGCGGATCCGGGCCGGGCGGCCGGTCTGCTGCTGCACGGCCTGGTCATCCGGGTGCGCGACGGCTGCGCCGCCGCCGCGCCCCCGCTGCGTGCCGCGATCGCGGCGATCTCCCCGGAAGACTGGACGTGGCAAGCCTTTCCGATCGCCCACGAGGCGGTGCTGCATGAATTGTGGGACGACGAGTCCTGGCACCGGATCGCCACCGAGGCGGTGCGAGTCGCCACCGATACCGGCGCGCTGGCGGTGCTGCCGATGGCGTTGACGACGTTGGCCGGTGTGCACGTGCAGGCCGGTGAATTCGCCTCGGCCCGGGCATTGATCGCCGACGCCGGCACGCTGTCGGCCGCCGCCGGCCAGACGCCGGTGCGCTATCACGAACTGGCGCTGGCCGCCTGGGTCGGCGACGAAGCCGAGGCGACCGGGCTGCTCGACGCGGCGGTGCGCTACGGGACGGCGCGCGGCGAGGGACGGGTGACCGCGCTGGCCGGCTATGCCGGCGCGGTGCTCAACAACGCGCTGGGGCGCTACCAGGCGGCGTACGAGATGCTGGCCCGGGCCGGCGAATACGAGGATCTGGGGCTCTACGGCTGGAACCTGGCCGAACTGGTGGAGGCCGCCATGCGAACCGACCGGCACACCGTGGCCGCCGACGCGCTGCAGCAACTCGACGACCGCACCCGGGCCGCCGGAACCGACTGGGCGTTAGGGGTGCGGGCCCGGTCGGCGGCGCTGCTGCGTGACGGCGACGCCGCGGAAAGCCTTTACACCGAGGCGATCGAACGATTGGCGAGAACCCGGATCGCCGTGCAGCTGGCACGCACCCATCTGCTCTACGGGGAGTGGCTGCGCCGAGAGAACCGGCGCGGTGACGCCCGGACCCAACTGCGGCTCGCCCACGGCATGTTCAGCGGCTTCGGAGCCCGGGCGTTCGCCGCGCGCAGCCATCGCGAGCTGCAGGCGACCGGGGAGAAGGTCCGCAAGCAGCCGGTCGCCACCGGTGATGCGTTGACCGCGCAGGAAGAGCAGATCGCGGAGCTGGCCGGGGCGGGCCTGACGAACGCCGAGATCGGTGTGCAGCTGTTCATCAGCGCGCACACCGTGGAATGGCACTTGCGCAAGGTCTTTGCGAAGCTGGGCATCCGGTCGCGCCGGGAACTGCGCGACGCCCCGTGGCGGCGATCCGCGCCAGGGTGAGACTACGGACTTTCCAGGGTGCGGCCCCGGTCGGCGCGGTGCCAGTGTGGAAAGACCACAAGTGGCCAAGGAGGTCTAGCGACATGAAAATCACTGTGACGGGCGCCAGCGGACAGATCGGCTCGAAGCTGGTCGCGCTGCTGGCCGCCGCCGGGCACGAGCCGGTGGCCGCCTCCCGCGACACCGGCGCCGACGTGCTCACCGGCCAGGGCCTGGCCGAAGCGCTCTCCGGCGCCGACGTGCTCGTCGACGTGGTCAACTCACCGGACTTCGACGACGACCCGGTCATGGACTTCTTCACCCGCTCGACGACCAATCAGGTGGCCGCGGCCAAAAAGGCCGATGTCAGCCACTACGTGGCGCTGTCCATCGTGGGCTGCGACGGGTTGCCCGACAGCGGCTACATGCGGGCCAAGGTCGCCCAGGAACGGATCATCACCGAATCCGGGCTGCCCTACACCATCGTGCGGGCCACCCAGTTCCACGAGTTCGCCGACGCGATCACCACATCACTGACCGTCGACGGTGTGGTGCGGGCCCCCGAGGGCCGCATCCAGCCGATCGCCGGGGCCGAGGTGGCCGCCGCGGTGGCCAAAGCCGCGCAGGCGGCGCCGGTCGACGGGATCATCGACGTGGGCGGCCCACAGCAGATGACCTTCGCGGAGCTGGCCGCCGCGGTGCTGGCGCACCGTGGCGAATCCCTGCCGATCGTCGTCGACCCGGCGGCCGTCTACTTCGGCACCAAGGTCGGCGACACCGGCCTGGTCACCGGGGCGGAGGCGACGCTGGCCCAGACCCGCCTCACGGATTGGCTGGCGAGCCAGTGAACGAGCTGTCCGGCCAGACCGCGCTGGTGACCGGCGGGACCGCCGGCATCGGCCTGGAGTCCGCGCGGCTGCTGGCCCGCCACGGCGCCACGGTGATCATCACCGGACGGTCCGCCGACCGCGGCGCCGCGGCCGTCGCCGAGATCGGGGCCGGTGTCCGGTTCGTAGCCGCGGACCTGTCCGACCTCGAATCGGTGAAAGCCCTTGTCCGGCAATGCGGCGAAGTCGATATCGTGGTCAACAACGCCGCCAGCTTTCCCGGCTCGCTCACCGTCGACCAGGACGTGTCGTCGTTCGAGTCGACATTCGACACCAACGTGCGCGGCGCCTACTTTCTGGTCGCGGCGCTGGCGCCCGGCATGCTGCGGCGTGGTCACGGCAGCATCGTGAACGTCACCAGCATGGTCGCCTTCAAGGGCGTTCCCGGCGCGTCGAGTTACAGCGCCTCCAAGGCTGCGCTGGAATCGCTGACCCGCACCTGGGCAGCCGAATTCGGACCCCGCGGCGTCCGGGTGAACAGCGTCGCGCCCGGCCCCACCGCCACCGCCGGGGTGGCCGCCGAATGGGGCGAGGTGAACGACGAACTGGGCAAGGCGCTTCCGCTGGGCCGCACCGCACAGGCAGCCGAGATCGCCGAAGCCGTACTGTTCCTGGCCTCACCGAGGTCCAGCTTCATCACCGGATCGACCTTGCACGCCGACGGCGGCGGTGCCGCCGCCTGAGCTCACCGGCATTCCCCGAGGGGCGTCGAGATTGCACTGGTGGTCGGGCAGCGCGCGGTTTCACGACCATGGGCGCAATCTCGACACGTTGCCCGCTGTCAACCGGGAACAATTCGTCACCGAGCGTGCACCGACATGTCATGCGGCGATTGCCTGGGCGCCGCATGACTAGGCGACCGTGACCGGTGTGAGCACTGGTGCTGTACTCATCGCCCCCGAACCCACCACCACGACCGACACCCCGCGATACTCGCTGCTGGTCTCCACTGACCCCGCCCTGATCGAAGCCGCGCAGCGGCTGCGCTACGAGGTGTTCAGCGGCGAGCCGGGATTCACCCTGCCCGCTGCCGCCGACGGCCGCCCCGGCCTCGATGCCGACCGGTTCGACGACTACTGCGATCACCTGCTGGTGCGCGACGACAACTCCGGTGCGCTGGTCGGCTGCTATCGGATGCTGCCGCCGACCGGTGCCATCGCCGCCGGAGGGCTTTACAGCGCAACCGAATTCGATGTCTCCGCGCTGGACCCGCTGCGGCCGTCGCTGGTCGAGATGGGCCGGGCCGTGGTACGACCCGGGCATCGCAACGGCGCCGTCGTGCTGTTGATGTGGGCCGGAATCCTGGCCTACCTCGACCGCTACCAGTACGACTACGTCACCGGGTGCGTATCGGTGCCAGTCCACGGCGAGGGGGCGCCCGGCAGCCAGATCCGCGGTGTCCGCGACTTCGTGCGGCGCCGCCACGCCTCACCGCACCGGGTGAGGCCGTACCGGCCGGTGGTGATCGACGGCAAGAGCCTGGATGAGATCGCGCCGCCGGCCCGGCCGGCCATGCCCCCGTTGTTGCGCGGCTATCTTCGGCTGGGCGCGCGAATCTGCGGCGAACCGGCCCACGACCCCGACTTCGGTGTCGGGGATTTCCCGGCGCTGCTGGGCCGAAACGAGGCCGATGTCCGCTATCTGCACCGGCTGCGGTCGGTGTCTGCGGTGTCGGCGGTGTCGTCGGTGGCCGACGGCACCGCGCACGCGTGACCCCGGCCGTCGTGCATCCCTGGGCGCCCCGGGGATGCTGTACGCCGGCGTGTGTGCGCGGCGGCGTGGCGCGGGTGTCTCCCGTGGTGGTGGCGCTGCGACTGGCCCTGGCGGGGCTGCTGGTACCGCTGTTGCCGCTGTTGGCGGTGCCGCTGCCGGGCCGGGCGCGGTTCCAGCGCGGCTGCTGCCGGATGGTGTTGCGCTGCTTCGGGGTGCGGGTGGTGACCACGGGCGGGCCGGTGCGCAATCTGCGCGGCATGCTGGTGGTCAGCACGCATACATCCTGGCTGGACGTGTTCGTCGTCGGGGCGGTGTCGCCGGGAACGTTCGTGGCGCGCGCCGACCTGATCAGCTGGCCCGGGATCGGGGCGCTGGCCCGGCTGATGCGGATCATTCCGATCGATCGGGACAGCCTGCTCGGGCTGCCGTTGGTGGTCGAGGCGGTTGCGGCCCGGTTGCGGGCCGGGCGCACCGTGGTGGCCTTCCCGGAGGGCACCACCTGGTGCGGGCGGGCCCACGGCCGGTTCTACCCGGCGATGTTCCAGGCCGCGGTCGACGCGTCGCGGCCGGTGCAGCCGCTGCGGGTCGGCTATCGCCATCCCGATGGGTCGCGCTCGACGTTGCCGGCCTTCGTCGGCGACGACACCCTGGTGGCCTCGATGGGGCGCCTGATCACCGCACGACGCACCGTCGCGCAGGTACACGTCGCGTCGCTGCAGCTGCCGGGAAGTGATCGGCGCGAACTGGCCGCGCGTTGTCAGGCCGCGGTGGGGTGCCGGGCGCTGTCGAGCCGACCAGCCTGCATCTTCTGTTGAACCCGGCTGCTCGCCGCACCGCCGGGCCGACCCGAGCTGCCCGGTATCCTTGGCGGGTCATGGTCTATCTGGATCACGCTGCCACCACCCCGATGCACCCCGAGGCCATCGAGGCGATGACGGCCGTGATGGGCACCGTCGGAAACGCCTCGTCGCTGCATGCCGCCGGTCGCGCCGCCAGACGCCGGATGGAGGAGTCCCGGGAGTCGATCGCCGCACGGCTGGGCGCACGACCGTCCGAGGTGGTATTCACCGCCGGTGGCACTGACGGCGACAACCTGGCGGTCAAGGGCATCTACTGGGCCCGCCGCGACGCCGACCCGCGCCGGCGCCGGATCATCACCACCGAGATCGAGCACCACGCCGTGCTCGATTCGGTCAGCTGGCTCGCCGACCACGAAGGCGCCGAGATCAGCTGGCTGCCCACCGGGCCCGACGGTTCGGTGTCGCCGGCGGCGCTGCGCGAGGAATTGGATGCCGGCCGTGGCGATGATGTGGCGCTGGTATCGGTGATGTGGGCCAACAACGAAGTGGGCACCGTCTTGCCGATCGCCGAACTGGCCGCGGTCGCCGCGGAGTTCGGGGTGCCGATGCACTCCGACGCGGTGCAGGCCGTCGGGCAGTTGCCGGTCGATTTCGCCGCCAGCGGACTGTCGGCGCTGAGCCTGACCGCCCACAAGTTCGGTGGGCCGTGCGGCGTCGGGGCGCTGCTGGTGCGCCGCGATGTGACATGTGTTCCGCTGACGCACGGCGGGGGACAAGAGCGCGATATCCGCTCCGGCACCCTCGACGTCGCGGGGGCGGTCGGCATGGCCACCGCGCTGCAGATCGCCGTCGGGTCACTGCAGGCCACCTCGGGCCGGGTCGCGGCGCTGCGCGACCGGCTCATCGACGGCGTGCTCGCCGCGATCGAGGACAGCTGCGTCAACGGCTCACGCACCGACCGGCTGCCGGGCAATGCGCACTTCACATTCGCCGACTGCGAAGGCGATTCCCTGCTGATGTTGTTGGACGCCAACGGCATCGAATGCTCCACCGGTTCGGCCTGCACCGCCGGGGTGGCACGCCCCTCGCATGTGCTGACCGCGATGGGCGCCGACCCGGTCACCGCTCGTGGTTCGTTGCGACTGTCGTTGGGGCACACCAGCGTCGACGACGACGTCGATGCGGTGCTGGCGGTGCTTCCCGGCGCGGTGGAGCGGGCACGCCACGCCATGCTGGCCGCCACCGGGGCGATGAAGGTGGCCCGGTGAAGGTCGTAGCGGCCATGAGCGGCGGGGTGGACTCGTCGGTCGCGGCGGCCCGCATGGTCGACGCCGGACACGACGTGGTCGGCGTGCATCTGGCGTTGTCGCGCAACCCGGGCACGCTGCGCACCGGTTCGCGCGGGTGCTGTTCGCGGGAGGACTCCGACGACGCCCGACGGGTCGCCGACGTGCTGGGCATCCCGTTTTATGTGTGGGACTTCTCCGAGCAGTTCCAAGAGGAGGTCATCGACGACTTCGTCGAGTCCTACGCGCGCGGCGAGACCCCGAACCCGTGCGTGCGCTGCAACGAGAAGATCAAGTTCTCCGCGGTGGCCGCCCGCGCCCTGGCGCTCGGCTTCGACATGGTGGCCACCGGCCACTACGCCCGGCTGGCCGACGGCCGGCTACGGCGGGCGGTCGACGCCGACAAGGACCAGTCCTATGTGCTGGCGGTGCTGACCGCCGACCAACTGAGCCACGCGGCGTTCCCGATCGGTGACACCCCCAAGCCGGCGATCCGCGCCGAAGCCGCCGAACGCGGCCTGGCGGTGGCGAGCAAACCGGACAGCCACGACATCTGCTTCATCCCGACCGGCGACACCCGCACCTTCCTGGGCAGCCATATCGGCGTCCGGCCCGGCGCCGTCATCGACGCCGGTGGAGAGGTGCTGGCCGAACACGACGGCGTGCACGGGTTCACCATCGGTCAGCGCAAGGGCCTGGGCATCGCCGGTCCCGGCCCCGACGGCCGGCCCCGTTACGTGACCGGCATCGACGCCGCCACCGCCACCGTCACCGTCGGCACCCTCGCCGACCTGAACGTGCTGGAGCTGACCGGCCGGGCACCGGTGTTCACCTCGGGGCGCGCGTGGGACGGGCCCGTCGAGTGCGAGGTGCAGGTGCGGGCCCACGGCGAGACCGTCGGCGCGGTCGCCGAACTGGTCGGCGAGGAACTGCGGGTGCGGCTGCGAGAACCGTTGCGCGGTGTGGCCCGCGGCCAGACCCTGGCCTGCTACCGCCCGGACCCCGCCGGCGACGAGGTGATCGCCAGCGCCACCATCGCCGGCACCGGAGACTGAGCCACCGCCCTAACCGGGCACTCCGGCCGCCATGTTCGTCACCACCAGTTCGGCGACCGACTCCGAGAACCCGCAGTGGGTGACCTCCAGCAGCACCGTCGACTTGAGCAGGTAGGTGCGTCCGCAGCTGCCGGCACCGGTGCGCAGTGACCACTCGTCGACGGACTGGTTGCCGACCAGGTGCGGCCCGGCGGGGCTGTCGGCGCAACCGGCCACGGTCTCCACCAACGCGTCGAAGGCTTGCCGGGCCGACTCCGGATCGGGGTAGGCAGCCGCGGCCTCGGATATCAACGCGCCCTTGGGCGGGTACTGATAGGTGGTCTTGCGGAACTGTGTGAAAGCGCTGCCGAACACCGCCGTCTCGTCGAAGACGAATCGGCAGGGCGGCGACACAGTCGCGGCGAGCTCGTCGATGTCCACCGGTGCGGTGGAATCCATGGTGGGGATGATGGTGAGGTCCTCGTCGGTCCCGGTGATGCCGCGCATCCGGCCGGTGTCGAGCAGGATCGTCCCGACGTGCACGGCGCCGTCGGACTCCGGCGGCAGGACCGGTCCCAACGCCGCCCCGCCGACGAATCGGGTGCAACCGGCCACCGCCGCAGTTATCACGCACAGTGGCAGCAGCCCCGACGTCCTCACCCGTCGAAGGTAACCCGCCGCGCCGAGGTGCAAACCCGCTTCAATACGGTTGCTCGATGAGCGCATTCGCCACCGGCACCGGTATCGGCTCCTGGCCGGGCACCTCCGCGCGCCAAGCCGCCGAGGTGGTGGTCGGCGAGCTGGGCGCAAGCCTGGCCCATCTGGTGGAGTTGCCGGCCCGCGGGGTGGGCGCCGACCTGATCGGCCGCTCCGGCGCGCTGCTGGTCGACATCGCCATCGACACCGCCCCCCGCGGCTACCGGCTGGCGGCGCGCCCCGGGGCGGTGACCCGGCGGGCGATCAGCCTGCTCGGCGAGGACACCGACGCCCTCGAAGAGGCCTGGGAGATCGCCGGCCTGCGCGGCAGCGGGCACCCGGTCAAGGTGCAGGCGTCCGGGCCGCTGACCCTGGCCGCGCAGCTGGAGCTGGCCAACGGGCACCGGGCCATCACCGACCCGGGCGCACTGCGGGATCTGGCCGGATCGCTGGCCGAGGGGCTGCGGGTGCATCGGGCCGAGCTGTCCCGCCGGCTCGACACCCCGGTGGTCGTGCAGCTCGACGAGCCGGCGCTGAGCGCCGCGGTGACCGGAGCTCTGGCGGGGGTCACCTCGCTGAGCCCGGTACCGGCCATCGATGAAGCGGTGGCCAGCGCACTGCTCGACGGCTGCGCCGCGGCGGTGGACGGCGAGCTGATCGTGCACAGCTGTGCCGCGGAGCTACCGTGGAATGTGCTGCAGCCCAGCAAGATTACTGCGGTATCGCTGGACTGCACCACCACGTCGGTCGACTATGACGGGATCGGCGCGTTCATCGAATCCGGTCGCACCGTGGTGCTGGGGCTGATTCCCGCGGTGGAGCCGGCACGACGCCCCGCCGTCGAAGAACTCGCCGCCGCGACCGCCGCGATCACTGACCGGATCGGCTTCGGCCGCTCGGTGCTGGCCGAACGGGTCGGCATCAGCCCGGTCTGCGGGCTGGCGGGCGCCACCGCGCAGTGGGCGCGCACCGCGGTCGGGCTGGTCCGGCAGGTGGGCGAGGCACTGGCGGGTGACCCCGAAGCGATATGACGTCCCTGCGACGGCGGCGGATGTCGGGGGGTCAGACGCCGTCCAGCAGCCGGATCAACCGCGGTGCCGCGGTCAGCCGAAACGAGGCGTCGACCAGCTCACCGACCTCGCCCCAATCGACCGGGGCGGCATCGAAATCCAGTCCCAGCCAGCCGGACGGTCCCAGGTACATCGGATAGAAGAATCGCGAGTCCTGTTCCAGGGCCCGCCGCTCGGACTCGTCGACCTTGACCAACACGGCGTGCGGGTGGCGCACCATCGTCCCGGTGGCCTTGGTGCTGCCGCCGTAGACCGCGAACATCTTGGGGGCGCAGAACACCGGCCGGCCGTGGGAGATCTTCTCGAAGGTCTCGGGAAAGCCCAGCGCGATACCGCGCAGCTCCTCCAGGCCGGGGTCGTCGTCGCGGAACATAATCGGGTGCGGCATGCCGCCAGGGTAGTCAGCCGATAGCCTGCCAGGGTGAGTCCAGAGGCCGACAGCGTGAGCCCCGACATCCGGCGGCAGTGGCACGACCTGGCTGAAGAGGTGCGCGAACACCAGTTCCGCTACTACGTCAAGGACGCGCCGGTCATCCCCGACAGCGAGTTCGACGAGCTGTTCAACCGGCTGCTCGCCCTCGAGGACGCCTACCCCGAACTGCGCGTCGCCGACTCGCCGACCCAGCTGGTGGGCGGGGCGGGGTTCACCACGGACTTCACACCGGCCGAGCACCTGGAGCGGATGCTGTCGCTGGAAGACGTGTTCTCGCCCGATGAGCTGACCGCGTGGGCGGGCCGGGTCGCCGGCGAGATCGGCGGCGACACCACCTATCTGTGCGAGCTCAAGGTCGACGGGGTGGCGCTCGGGTTGGTGTATCGCGACGGCCGGTTGGTCAGTGGCGCCACCCGCGGTGACGGCCGGGTCGGCGAGGATGTGACGCTGAATGCGCGGACCATCGCCGACATCCCCGAATTCCTCACCGCCGACAGTGAATTCCCGATCCCGGCGGTGCTGGAGGTGCGCGGTGAGGTGTACTTCCGGCTGGAGGACTTCGAAACCCTCAACGCCGGGCTGGTCGCCGAGGGCAAGGCGCCGTTCGCCAACCCACGCAACAGTGCGGCCGGCTCGCTGCGGCAGAAGAACCCGGCGATCACCGCCCGGCGCAACCTGCGGATGGTCTGCCACGGCCTGGGCTACACCGAGGGATTCAACCCGGCCACCCTGCACGAGGCCTACACTGCGATGAAGGCCTGGGGCCTGCCGGTCTCACCGCACACCGCCCGCGTTGAAGGCATTGCCGCGGTGGCCGAACGCATCACCTACTGGGGCGAGCACCGCCACGACGTCGAACACGAAATCGACGGTGTGGTCGTCAAAGTCGACGACCGGGCACTGCAGCGCCGGCTCGGCGCCACCTCCCGGGTGCCGCGCTGGGCAGTGGCCTACAAATACCCGCCCGAGGAGGCGCAGACCACGCTGGTCGACATCCGGGTCAGCGTCGGGCGCACCGGCCGGGTCACTCCGTTCGCCTACATGACCCCGGTCAAGGTGGCCGGCTCCACGGTGGGGCTGGCCACGCTGCACAACGCCTCGGAGGTCAAACGCAAAGGGGTGCTGATCGGCGACACCGTGATCATCCGCAAGGCCGGTGACGTGATCCCCGAGGTGCTCGGTCCCGTCGTCGATCTGCGCGACGGCACCGAGCGTGAGTTCGTCATGCCGACCCACTGCCCGGAGTGCGGCACCCTGCTGGCGCCCGCCAAAGAGGCCGACGTCGACATCCGCTGCCCCAACGCCCGGTCCTGCCCGGCGCAGCTGCGCGAGCGGGTCTTCCACGTCGCCGGCCGCGGCGCCTTCGACATCGAGGCGCTGGGCTACGAGGCGGCCACCGCGCTGCTGGGCGCCGGGGTCATCACCGACGAAGGCGACTTGTTCACCCTCACCGAAGACGACTTGCTGCGCACCGAGTTGTTCACCACCAAGGGCGGTGCGCTGTCCAAGAACGGCCGGCAACTGCTGGCCAACCTCGACAAGGCCAAATCCCAACCGCTGTGGCGGGTGCTGGTGGCATTGTCGATCCGCCACGTCGGCCCGACCGCAGCCCGGGCGCTGGCCACCGAGTTCGGCAGCCTGGAGGCGATCACCGCGGCGTCCACCGAGCAGCTGGCCGCCGTCGAGGGCGTCGGGCCCACCATTGCCACCGCGGTCACCGAATGGTTCGACGTCGACTGGCACCGCGCGATCGTCGACAAATGGCGGGCGGCCGGGGTGCGGATGGCCGACGAGCGCGACGCGAGCATCCAGCGCACGCTGGAGGGCCTGAGCATCGTCGTGACCGGGTCGCTGACCGGCTTCTCCCGCGACGAGGCCAAGGAGGCCATCATTGCGCGCGGCGGCCGGGCGGCCGGATCGGTGTCGAAGAAGACCGCCTACGTCGTCGCCGGTGACGCGCCGGGGTCGAAGTACGACAAGGCCGTCGAGCTCGGCGTGCCGATCCTCGACGAGGAGGGCTTCGTCAAGCTGCTGGCCGAAGGACCGGCGGACGACGAGCCGACGGATTAGCAGCGGCGGTCGCGAGCGCGGCGGAGCCGGGCGACGTGGGCCGGCGCCATCAGCAGCGGCGGTCGCGAGCGCGGCGGAGCCGGGCGAAGTGGGCCGGCGCCATCAGCGCAACAGCGTGGCGACGATCCCGGCGAGATAGCCCAACCGCGCCACCTCGGCCGGCAGGAACGGCGGGCCGCCGGTGCGGCCCAGCACGATCGCAGTCTGCGGGTCCCCCAGCGGGGCGGCCAGTAGCGCGGTGTCCATTTCCCGCCACACCGCGGGCACCCAGTCGGCGGTGTTGTCCAAGACGGCGGCGCGCGCGAGCGGCAACCACGGCACGGCGCCGGCTTCGGTCTCGGGAGTGCCCGGACTGCCCACAAGCCGGCGGAACCCAGCGGCGGACCCGTCGCCGCGCCACACCGCGCACCAGCTGACCCGCAGCACCCGGGGTGCTGCGTCGGCCAATTTCTGCAGCTTGGCCTGACGGTCACCGGCCGCCGCGACGCGGTCGATGAGCTCGAGCTCGCGGTGCGCCTCCAGCAGCCCGGTATACGGGCGAACACTGTGCACCCGGATGCCCTCCAGCCGCTCCGCGGCGGTGATCAGTACATCGGGCATCGCTCCGGGGGGCAGCTCGACCACCAAGTCATCGATCGCCGATCCGGAACCCCGCTCGATGACATCCAGCGACAAGATGTCGGCTCCCACCGAGCCCAGCGCGACCGCCAGCGAGCCGAGGCTGCCGGGGCGGTCGTCGAGTTCGACGCGCAGCAGATAGGAAGACACCGCAAAACTGTCCCACAGTGGCCGCACCGAAAGTGACGCCGACTAGTCTTGCCAGTCGTGCCCCAGATCTCCCGTGACGACGTCGCCCATCTGGCTCGGTTGGCCCGGCTGGCGCTGACCGACGCCGAGTTGGACGGTTTCGCCGACCAGCTCGACGCGATCCTGACCCATGTCAGCACGATTGCGGCCGTAGACGTCACCGGCGTCGAGGCCACCGACAACCCGCTCAAGGCCGTCAACGTGACCCGGCCCGACGAGCTGGTGACCAGCCTGACCCAGCAGCAGGCGCTCGCGGGCGCCCCGCGTGCGGAAGACGGCCGCTTCGCGGTCCCGCAGATCCTGGGGGAGAGCCAGTGAGTGAGCTGATTCGCTCCGACGCGGCCACCCTGGCGGCGCGGATCGCCGCCGGTGAGGTGTCTTCGGTAGAGGTGACCCAGGCCCATCTGGACCAGATCGCGGCCACCGACCAGCGTTACGGCGCCTTCCTGCACGTCGGCGCCGAGGAAGCGCTGGCCGCCGCCGCAGCCGCCGACAAGGCCATCGCCGCCGGCGAGGCACCGTCGCCGCTGGCGGGAGTGCCGCTGGCCCTCAAGGACGTCTTCACCACCGTGGATGCGCCCACCACGTGCGGATCGAAGATCCTGGAAGGCTGGCGGCCGCCCTACGACGCGACCGTCACCGCCCGGCTGCGCGCGGCCGGTATCCCGATCCTGGGCAAGACCAACATGGACGAGTTCGCGATGGGCTCCTCCACGGAGAACTCCGCCTACGGCCCCACCCGCAACCCGTGGGACGTCGAGCGGGTGCCCGGCGGGTCCGGCGGCGGCAGCGCCGCGGCACTGGCGGCATTTCAGGCACCGCTGGCCATCGGCACCGACACCGGCGGCTCGATCCGCCAGCCGGCCGCGCTGACCGCCACCGTCGGTGTCAAACCCACCTACGGCACCGTGAGCCGCTATGGGCTGGTGGCGTGCGCGTCGTCGCTCGACCAGGGCGGGCCGTGCGCGCGCACCGTGGCCGACACCGCGCTGCTGCATGCTGTGATCGCCGGGCATGACCCGCGCGATTCCACCTCGCTGGACGCCGCGGTGCCCGATGTCGTCGTCGCCGCGCAAGCCGGCGCCGCCGGGGATCTGTCGGGCGTGCGGATCGGGGTGGTGCGCCAGCTGCACCGCGGGGAGGGCTACCAGCCCGGCGTGCTGGCGTCGTTCAACACCGCCGTCGAACAGTTGACGGCGCTGGGAGCCCAGATCTCCGAGGTGGACTGTCCGCACTTCGACTACGCACTGTCCGCCTACTACCTGATCCTGCCCTCGGAGGTGTCGTCGAACCTGGCGCGCTTCGACGCGATGCGCTTCGGGCTGCGCGTCGGCGACGACGGTACCCACAGCGCCGAGGAGGTGATGGCGCTGACCCGCGCCGCCGGCTTCGGCCCGGAGGTCAAGCGCCGCATCATGCTCGGGACCTACGCGCTGTCGGCGGGCTACTACGACGCCTACTACAACCAGGCGCAGAAGGTGCGCACCCTGATCGCCCGTGACCTGGACACGGCCTATGAGTCCGTCGACGTGCTGATCTCGCCCACCACCCCCAGCACGGCCTTCCGGCTCGGCGAGAAGGTCGACGACCCGCTGGCGATGTACCTGTTCGACCTGTGCACGCTGCCGCTGAACCTGGCCGGGCACTGCGGTATGTCGGTGCCGTCGGGGCTGTCCGGCGACGACGGGTTGCCGGTGGGTCTGCAGATCATGGCGCCGGCGCTGGCCGATGACCGGCTCTACCGGGTGGGGGCGGCCTACGAGGCCGCTCGCGGCGTACTGCCGACGGCGATCTGAGGGCGACGTCACTTCCGTACCCTGGGAATATGGCTGAAGAAACGATTCACGAGGAAGAACGGATGATGACCCGGGCGGAGGCCGCGGCGGACCTGCGGCGGCTGGCCGACGAACTGGAGGCCGGGAAGATCTCCTACGGGGCCGACGGCAGCCTGGAGGTGCCCGAGGCACTGGAGCGCGAGATCGAGATCGAGCGCGAGGACAAGGGCACGAACATCAAATACCAGGTCGAATTCGAGTTGGAGTGGTCTGTTCCCAAAGTCTGATCCGGGCAATGGGAAAACCGGTGGCCGCACACCGGGCAAGATGGGGGCATGCGGATCGGAGTCCTCACCGGTGGCGGTGACTGTCCCGGGCTGAACGCGGTGATCAGGGCGGTGGTACGCACCTGCGATTCGCGCTACGGCTCGTCGGTGGTCGGCTTTCAGGACGGTTGGCGCGGCCTGCTGGAGAACCGGCGCATCCAGCTGGCCAACGACGACCGCAACGATCGGCTGCTGGCCAAGGGTGGCACCATGCTCGGCACCGCCCGGGTGAACCCGGACAAGTTGCGTGCCGGCCTCGACCAGGTCAAGGCGACCCTCGACGACAACGGCATCGACGTGCTCATCCCGATCGGTGGGGAGGGCACCCTGACCGCGGCGCACTGGCTGTCGCAGGAGAACGTCCCGGTGGTCGGGGTGCCCAAGACCATCGACAACGACATCGACTGCACCGACGTCACTTTCGGGCACGACACCGCGCTGGAGGTCGCTACCGAGGCCATCGACCGGTTGCATTCGACCGCCGAATCCCACCAGCGGGTCATGCTGGTCGAGGTGATGGGACGCCACGCCGGCTGGATCGCCCTGAACGCCGGCCTGGCCAGCGGCGCGCACATGACGCTGATCCCCGAGCAGCCGTTCGATGTCGAAGAGGTGTGCCGGCTGGTCAAGCAGCGCTTCCAGCACGGCTCGTCCCACTTCATCTGCGTCGTCGCCGAAGGGGCCAAACCCGCGGCCGGGTCGATGGAGCTGCGTTCCGGCGGGATCGACGAGTTCGGCCACGAGCGGTTCACCGGGGTTGCCGCCCAGCTGGCCGTCGAGATCGAGCGGCGTGTCAAGAAGGAAGTGCGCACCACGGTGCTGGGCCACGTGCAGCGGGGCGGCACCCCGACCGCTTACGACCGGGTGCTGGCAACCCGGTTCGGCGTTAACGCCGCCGACGCCGCCCACGCCGGCGAGTACGGGATGATGGTGTCGCTTCGCGGCCAGGAGATCGGGCGGGTGGCGCTGGCCGACGCGGTGCGCCAGCTCAAGGTGGTGCCGCAGAGCCGCTACGACGACGCGGCGGCGTTCTTCGGGTAGCCGGTGTTTGTACACGGCGGATTAGGGCAATAGTCGCCGAGTGGTCGCCGGGTGTTCGCCGGACTACTGTTCGCTTGCCGGATGAACGAAGGTTGGGGGGCCGGTATGGGAAAGCTGTCGCGGACGGCCACCGCGCTGGCGGCGCTGCCGATCGGGCTTGTCCTCGCCGCCCCGGCTCACGGTACCGGCGACGCGGTAAGCGATTACGTCGCCGATCACGGTGGGGAGGTCTGTGCGTTCATGGATGCTCAGCCCAACCTGGCCGGGGTCAAGGCCGCGGTCAACCACATCCTGGTGACCAGCGGGTTGGCCGAGAACCAGACCGGACGGCTGCTGGCCGGCTCGGTGACCGCGGACTGTCCCGAATACGGCGGCCTGGTCGACGAATTCGTCCGGTATGTCCATCGCCGCCAGCAGCAGCAGCAGAACGGCGGTATCGGCGCCGTGCTCGGCAACTAACGGTTCACAGCTCGCCCAGGTCATCCGGCACGTCAACGGCGTAGCCGCGCAACACATCCAGCGAAACCACGTCGAGGGTGCGTTCATGGGTGGCGGCCAGCACCACCGGGGCCGCACGGCCGTCTCGGTGTGCCCGCAGCCAGTTCAGCGCGGTGACACACCAGCGGTCACCGGGGGTCAGCCCGGGGAATCGGTAGGCGGGCATCGGCGTGGACAGGTCGTTGCCGATCGAGCGCTGGTGCTCGAGGAACTCGCCGGTGACCACCGCGCAGATGGTGTGCAGTCCGATGTCCTCCGGCCCCGACGAACAGCAGCCGTCGCGGTAGAAGCCGGTCACGGGGTCGCTGCCGCACGGCTCCAGCGGGCCGCCCAGTACGTTGCGCTCAGCCATGGCCAAACGGTACCGCCCGGTTAGCCTGAGGCATGGCAGACCGTATGCGCGACGTGCTCTGGGCCGATATCGCCGGGATCTACCGACGAATCTGCGAACACCCCTTCATCACCGGGCTCACCGACGGGTCGCTGGGCCACGACCGATTCCGTTATTACATTGCCCAGGATGCCCACTACCTGCGGGCCTACGCCCGGGCACTTGCCGGTTGCGCGGCCAAGGCGCCGGTCGAAGCGGAGCTGACGATGTTCGCCGAACATGCCGGTGTCGCGCTCGGCGCCGAGCGCGAGCTGCACACCGGGCTGCTCGCCGAGCTGGGAATGGACACCGCCCAGGCGGCCGCACTGCCGATCACCCCGACGACGCAGGCCTACGCGAGCCACCTGGTGGCCGTCACCGCATCGGGTTCCTACGCCGAAGCCGTCGCCGCGGTGCTGCCCTGCTACTGGGTCTATGCCCGGGTCGGCGAACATCTGCAGCGCCACGGTTCACCGGTGCCACTGTTCCAGCGCTGGATCGACACCTATGCCGGCGAGGATTTCCAGGCCGTGGTCGACGCGGTGCTCGCCGTCACCGACGGTATCGGTGCGCAGGTGTCGCCGGCCACCGGGGAACTGATGCGGCGGCATTTCCACACCAGCGCGCGCTACGAGTGGATGTTCTTCGACGCCGCCTACCGGACGGAGGACTGGCCGGTGTGACCCGGTCACCTAGACTTTGCGCCATGACCGCTGCTGTCGCCGACCTGCTCGACTACGACGACGTCATCGCCCGCTTCGACCCGGTGCTGGGCCTGGAGGTGCACGTCGAGTTGTCCACGGCCACCAAGATGTTCTGCGGCTGCTCGACCGCGTTCGGCGCCGAACCCAACACCCAGGTGTGCCCGGTCTGCCTCGGGCTGCCCGGATCGCTGCCGGTGCTCAACGCCGTCGGTGTGGAGTCGGCCATCCGGATCGGGCTGGCACTCAACTGCGAGATCGCCTCCTGGTGCCGCTTCGCCCGCAAGAACTACTTCTATCCCGACCAGCCGAAGAACTACCAGATCTCGCAGTACGACGAGCCGATCGCGTTCAACGGTTACCTGGACGTGCCGCTCGACGATGGCACAACCTGGCGGGTGGACATCGAGCGCGCCCACATGGAGGAGGACACCGGCAAGCTCACCCACGTCGGCAGTGACACCGGCCGCATCGAGGGTGCCAGCGAATCCCTGGTCGACTACAACCGGGCCGGCGTCCCGCTGATCGAGATCGTCACCAAGCCGATCACCGGGGCCGGCGAACGTGCCCCGCAGATCGCCCGGGCATACGTGACCGCGCTGCGGGACCTGCTGCGCTCGCTGGATGTCTCCGATGTGCGGATGGATCAGGGGTCGATGCGCTGCGACGCCAACGTCTCGTTGATGCCGCGCGGCGCAACCGAATTCGGAACGCGCACCGAGACCAAGAACGTCAACTCACTGAAGAGCGTCGAGGTGGCCGTCAGCTACGAGATGCGCCGCCAGGGTGCGGTGCTCACCGGTGGTGGCACCGTCATCCAGGAGACCCGGCACTTCCATGAGGCCGGCTACACCAGCCCCGGACGGACCAAGGAGACCGCCGAGGACTACCGCTATTTCCCCGAGCCCGATCTGGAGCCGGTGGCGCCGAGCGCCGAATGGGTTGAACGGCTGCGCGGCACCATTCCCGAGCTGCCGTGGCTGGCTCGCAAGAAGATTCAAGACGAATGGGGCATCTCCGACGAGGTGATGCGCGATCTGGTCAACGCCGGCGCGGTCGAACTGGTTGCCGCCACCGTGTCAGCCGGGGCATCCAGCGAGGCGGCTCGGGCCTGGTGGGGAAACTTCCTGGTGCAGAAGGCCAACGAGGCCGGCGTCGAGCTCGACGCGCTGGCGATCACCCCGAAGCAGGTCGCCGACGTGGTGGCGCTGGTGGATTCGGGCAAGCTGTCCAACAAGCTGGCCCGCCAGGTGGTCGAGGGGGTGCTGGCCGGTGAGGGCGAACCCGAGCAGGTGATGACCGACCGTGGCCTGGTCGTGGTGCGCGACGATTCGGTGATCCAAGCGGCGATCGACGCGGCGCTGGCTGCCAATCCTGATGTGGCCGACAAGATTCGGGGCGGGAAGGTACAGGCGGCCGGTGCGATCGTTGGCGCGGTGATGAAAGCCACCAAGGGTCAGGCCGACGCCGCCCGGGTCCGGGAACTGGTGCTGGCGGCCTGCGGGTAAACGCCAGGTCTCAGCCGGAGACACCGCCGTTGATCTGCTGCGGCCGGCGGGCCCGCGGGTGGTTCCGGTGCTCGAAGATGAACTGCAGCCACCGAACGTCGATCAACATCGTGTCGTCATCCTTTTCCCTAGATGACTCCCAAGGTAAGCCGGATATTTAAGGCGGTCGGGCGGGGGCGGTAAAGCTTTTGTGAGAACCGGTCCGGCAGCGTCGACGACACCAGTGGCCCCCTTCGGGATCGAAGGGGGCCACTGGTGTGGCAACGAACAGTCCTACAGGCCGATCGAACTCGCGAGGTCGGCGAGCAGGTCGCCCGCCGCGGAGCTGCCGGTGCCGGCCAGGTCGTCGAGCGGATTGCCCACGCCATCCCAGCCCAGCGCGTTGGCGATGATCTCCTGCAGGCTCTGCCACGCACCCAACAGCCCGACGCCTTGGCCCTCAGCCACCAGCGGGAAGCCCATGAGGCCGGTGGTCAGCCCCAGTCCGTTGATGATCGAGCCGCCGATGCCGGGAGAACTGCCGTCGAAGATCTCCTTCACGAAGCCTTCGACGTCGGTGCCGGTGAGGCCGGGCGACAACAGGCCGCCGAAGGTGTAGCTCAGCTGGGTGACGTCCAGAACCGCGGGCAGCAGACCGGCCTCGGTCAGGGTCGGCAGCAGCGCGTCCAGGTTGAGGGTGGCCCCGTTGAGGAACCCGCCGACCATGTTGGCCGGGATGTTGGCGATGTCCTGCAACGCCGCCGTCCAATCCGGGTTGTCGCCGGACAGTGCGGTGCTGATCTCGCCGATGCTGTTGCTCAGCGCCACCAGCGGGCTGATGGACGGGCCGAGCGCGCCGATCAGCACCCCGCTGAGCGGTGACGCCAGAAAGGAGAGAACCGGCGTGAGCTCATCGGTGCTGAGGGGGAAGTCGTCGGGCATGTACTGCGGCATCACCAGCGCGATCAGTGCCTGCAGCGCGTCATTGCTCAGCAGCAGCGGCGACATCGGCAGATCGGTTTGCATGCTGGGCTGCACAACGGCGTCGATGACCGCCTGCGGATCGATGGACACGCCGTTCATCAGGTCGGCGATCAGTTGCTGCCCGGCCACCATCGGGGCCGCTGACATGGCGTCCCACAGCGTGGTGGCGTTGGTCTTGGCGGTGTCGAACACGTCCTGCCAGGCACCGAAGAAGTCGAAGTCGGCCGTCAGCGCCACAGCAGATGAGTGCGCGGCAGGCAGGCTCGGCAGCGGCGCGGTGACCGGGGCGGCGGCGATGGCGCCGGCGCCGATGAGCGCCGCGCCGGTGACGATCCATGGTGAGCGAACAACGTATTGCATGGGTCTCCTCATTACTATTGCTGTGACGGGTCGCACGGCTTCCGAAACATTACTTGAAAGTAGTGTAGGAAACTAATCAACGCAGGACTTTTTTTACGCAGCCGTAACAACACGGCGGACGACGGTCTACGTTTCTGGAGTTGATCCACAAAAATGCAAGTTCAAGCCGATTTTTAGTCCACTCTTGGGGCAGTTGCTGACCGCCACGGGCCTGGCCGTTCGCGCAATCCGGCGAACGCTGACGCGCTTGTCCCGTCCAATTGCAAAGATTGGCCTGAGTTGACCTAATTGCAAGCTCAGGTCAATGCATGACCCGGATCAATCCTTGTCGTCATTGGCGCGCGGGAACCCGCCGCCGGACGGGAACAGCGGGAACACCACATCGTCGAGCTTCTCCGCGTCGCCGGCGGTCTTGTTCACCGTCGCGCCCCAGACGTTGCCGTCCGGCGACATCTCGACGGCCCAGACGTGGCCGTGGGTGTCTTGGCGCATGACCTCGGGTTCGCTGGTGACCGAACCGGTACCGGCGGCCAGGCGTACTGCGACGGTCTGCTTGGTGTTGATCAGGTTGACCAGCACGATCCCGTCCATCGCGGCGCAGCCGGCGACGCCGGGTTTGTCCGGCCACGTCCACACCGTCGAGACACGGGAGTCCTTGGTGATGCGCTGCAGGCGGTCCCCGCTGGGGCTGCGGTCGGTGACGTAGAGCGAGCCGTCGACATGGTCGATGCACAGCCCGCCGCCGGCGCCCAGCCCGCTCAGCGCGGTGGTGGGGGCGGCCTGCCCGATCGTCGTCGGCTGCTCGATGCGCAGCACCTTGCCCGCCGTCGAGCCCGGGTCGGCGGCCGCCGCCGGGTTCCCGGCATCCCCGGTCAGCACCACCAGCGTGGTGGGACTGGTGAAGATCAGCGCGCCGGTGTTGCCGGTAGCGCCCTTGGGAATTCCGGTCAGCAGGTCCTTCGGCACGTCGCCGTCGGCGATCCGGATCACCCGGTTGTCGGTGGGGGTACTGATGTAGGCGTACATCAGCCGGTCCTGCCGGTAGGTCGGCGACAGCACGATGTCCATCAGTCCGCCGTCACCGGCCGGGTCGACGCCGATGACAGTCTTCACCTTGGGCTCGGCGGTCAGCGAGATCTCCTTGACCGCGCCGGTGGTCCGCTCGGCGACCAGCGCCGACTTGCTGTCGGCGTGCATGATCAGGCCGCTGGTGCTCTCCAGGCAGCCCTGCATCACCCCGGGGGCCGGGCACTGCTTGGGAAACGGGTTGGCGGGCAGCGGCGGGGGCGGCGGAGGGGTCGTGGTGGGTGCCATGCCGCGGCGCGGCACCGTGGTGAACGGCTGCGATTGAGCGTCATCGAAGTGCGCGCAACCGGTCAGCACCAGCAACACCACACCCAGCACGACAGGCACCCGAACAACCGCCCTGCGCATCCGCATGCCCGACAGGGTACGGACACCGCGTTCCGTTTCGCCACGATGCCCGCCGCAGCAGCGCCTCGCCCGGCCGCACCGAGCCGGAATCGATTCGCTAACGAAGCCGTTCAAATCCCCAATCGCGCCGGGGTTGCCCTTACCCTTGCAGGGTGAAGAGTCAAGGTGAGGGCTCACACTGGCGTCGGCCGGGTGATGCTGGCGACGCAGGCAAAGGACGTCCCAAGTCGGCGCGTCTGGTAGATCCGGAGGACGACATGCCATCGCCGACCTATACCGGTGATTTCGAGACAGCTGCGATCCCGCCCTACGATCCGACCGGTTCGCGCCCGCTCGGTGGCGACTACAACCCGCTGCCCTACGCCGAGCCGCAGAGCACCGCCGGGCGAGTGGTCGGTTCCGGCGCGGACACCGACGACCCGTTTCGGGTGGTGGACCGGCGCGGAACCCAGGATCTGGGCCTATTGATCCTGCGGCTGGGCCTGGGTGTGTCGCTGGTCGCCCACGGGCTGCGTCAGCTGTTCGGCTGGTGGGGTGGCCAGGGTCTGACCGGATTGAAGAGCTCGATCGCCGAGGCCGGCTACCAGCACGCCGACATCTTGACCTACGCCGCGGGGGGCGGGCAGATCGCCGCCGGCCTGCTGCTGGTGCTCGGCTTGTTTACCCCGCTGGCCGCTGCCGGCGCACTGGCCTATCTGATCAACGGTGTGCTCGCCGGGGTCTCGCAGGGCCAGGGGCGCTTCGACTACTTCCTGCCCGACGGCCACGAGTACCACATCATGCTGATCGTGGTGGCGGTGGCGATCGTGCTGGTCGGGCCGGGCCGGTACGGGCTCGACGGTGACCGCGGCTGGGCCCGGCGGCCCTTCATCGGGTCGGTTGCGGCATTGCTGCTCGGGATCGCCGGCGGCGTGGCGATGTGGGTGTTGCTCAACGGGGCGAACCCGCTGGCCTAGCTCTGCCGGCAGCCGGCCCCGGGCGGGCCGGCCTCACCGATACGGGTTGGGAACCCGCCCGCCGCTGGCCTCGGTGAGCAGCGGCAGCGTCGCGAAACTGACCGCCGGCAGGCGCAGTCGCTCGCCGTTGCGCAGGTGCGCCCGCGCCCACGATCCCCGGCTGAACCCGAGGCCGGCGATGTCATCCCAGCTCACCGAACGGCTTCCCAGCAGGGTTCGCACCGTGACCTGTTGGGCGTCGGCAACGGTCCGCCACCGCACGATCAGTGCCGAGAACAGCGCCGGAAACAGCAGAAGCGGCGCGGTGAGCGGCCAGGTCATCACCGGGATCAGCAGGCCCAGCGTCAAGAAGCCGACCGCGAAGTGGGCCATCGGGGAGATGCGGATCACCAGCGGTGCGGGATCGGGTGATGCGGAGGGCACCCCCGCATGATGTCACCGCCGTTCCGATCGGGTGCGGACGGGCGCACTAGCGGGAGACGCCGAGCCCTCAAAAAAATATTGACTACTTATTTTAAGTGGGCCATGATGGCTGCATGCCGTCGACCAGACCCCGCCGGACTCAGGCGGAGCGCACCGCCGAGACCCGGCGTGCACTGCTGGACGCGACACTGGACGCGCTGGTGGAAGTGGGTTTCAAGGGAACCACCACCACCGAGGTGGCCCGTCGTGCCGGGGTGTCGGTAGGGGCGCTGCAAGGACATTTCCCGACCAAGAACGGCCTGCTGACCGCCGCGATCGAGTTCGCGCTCAACCGCCGCATCGAGGAGTTCCAGGTATTGATGGCCGGGCTGGATCCCGCCGCCCACAAGCTGGACGAAGCATTCGCCCTGCTGTGGTCGATGTTCTCCGGCCCGACTTTCACCGCGACGATCGAACTGTGGGTAGCGGCGCGCACCGATCCGGACCTGGCGCCGGCGGTCATCGAAACCGATCGGCAGTTCGCCGAAGCCTGCGAACGGGTCTACGACCAACTGCTGGGCCCGGCCGACATCGCCGGCGGCGCCGCCCCGCCTTCGCGCGTCGGCCTGCAGATGGCTTTCGTGCTGATGAACGGCCTGGCGATGTCCCGGTCGATCGACGGCTACGAACCCGTGCCTCCCGGGGACATCCTCGAGACCTTCAAGACGCTGGCCCGGCCGCTGGTGGCCGAGCCGGCAGATCCACAACCAACCATTCACCCACCGGAGGAGGCGCCATGACCGTCGAGGAGAGCGGCCGGCAATCCGCGCATCTGGCGGTGCAGCCGCGCCGGATCCGGTTCAACTACCCGGTGGCGGCGTTGCAGCGTCACTTCGTGCAGGGCGACCTGGTGATGAGTCACCTGATCGCGCACCTGTCGGCGGTGTTCCCCGAGGGCGAGGACTTCTTCATTCGTTCGGTGCGCCACTATGCCGGCCAGATCACCGATCCGGTACTGAAGGATCAGGTCAAGGGGTTCATCGGCCAGGAGGTCACCCACGGCCGTGAGCACCGGGCACTCAATGAGCGGCTGCAGCAGATGGGTTACCCCACCCGCAGGATCGACCGACTCGTGCACCGCCGCCTGAAAGCGGCCGAACGACGCTTCTCGCCGCTGACCTGCCTTTCCATCACGGCCGCACTGGAACACTTCACCGCAGTGTTCGCCGAGACCCTGCTCGCCGATGAGCGGGCCCAGGAGCTGCTCGGCACGACGGAGGTGCGGTCCATGCTGCTGTGGCACGCCGTCGAGGAATCCGAGCACCGCTCGGTGGCGTTCGATGTCTACCGCGCCGTCGGCGGTGATGAGATCCGGCGGATCCGGACGATGCGGGTCATCCGATTCAGCTTTCCCATCGCCGTCACGATGAACACCATCATCTCGCTGTTCTCCGACCGGGCCGCCTACCATCCGGTGCGCCTGGTCCGCAGTTTCGCGGCGCTGCGGCACTCACCGTTTTTGACCCGCGCGGTTTTTCGCCGGCTCGGCGACTACCTGCGGCCCGGCTTCCATCCCGACGACCACGACAACAGCGTGCTGCTGCAGCGTTGGGAGTCCGAGCTCTTCGGCGAACGCGGCTCGCTGGTCGACCACCTGCACTGAGCGCACCACCCGGCCATTTGACCCGGGTCGGTCCAGCGACTACCGTCATCCGCTATGGACAACGGCATGCTCGTAGTAGCCCCCTGCGCGTTGGTTGTTGCCTGAGCTTTCAACCACCAACGCGCAACCCTCGTGCAGCAGCTGAGCTGGCGGGGGTTTTTTGTTGCCACCAGTCCCCAAAGACACAGCCGTCGAAGACAAAGAGGAAACCGTGAGCGCACCCACGACCCGACCGCCGGAGCGGTCCGCACCACCGCAGCCGGCCCACGCGGCCCCCTCGGCGGATAAAGCCAGGGCGGCCGCCAAGCGCATCGCACCCGAGCAGCTGACCGGTGCCCAGTCGGTGATCCGGTCGCTGGAGGAACTCGACGTCGACGTCATCTTCGGTATCCCCGGTGGTGCGGTGCTGCCGGTCTATGACCCGCTGTTCGACTCCAAGAAGCTGCGCCACGTGCTGGTCCGTCACGAGCAGGGCGCCGGGCACGCCGCCAGCGGTTACGCGCACGCCACCGGGCGGGTCGGGGTCATGATGGCCACCTCGGGGCCGGGCGCCACCAACCTTGTCACCCCGCTGGCCGACGCTCAGATGGACTCCATCCCGGTGGTCGCCATCACCGGTCAGGTGGGGCGGTCGCTGATCGGTACGGATGCCTTCCAGGAGGCCGACATCTCCGGCATCACCATGCCGATCACCAAGCACAATTTCCTGGTCCGCAACGGCGACGACATCCCCCGGGTGATCGCCGAGGCGTTCCACATCGCGGCAAGCGGACGGCCCGGGGCAGTTCTCGTTGATATCCCCAAGGACGTGCTGCAGGGCCAGTGCACCTTCGCCTGGCCGCCGAAGCTGGACTTGCCGGGCTACAAACCCAACACCAAACCGCACAACCGGCAGATCCGGGAGGCCGCCAAGCTGATCGCGGCGGCGCGCCGGCCGGTGCTCTACACCGGCGGCGGGGTGATCCGCGGCGACGCCTGCGCGGAGCTGCGTGAACTGGCCGAGCTGACCAACATCCCGGTGGTCACCACCTTGATGGCGCGCGGCGCCTTCCCCGACAGTCATCGCCAGCACCTGGGCATGCCCGGTATGCACGGCACCGTGTCGGCGGTGGCCGGCCTGCAGCGCTCGGATCTGCTGATCACCCTCGGCGCCCGGTTCGACGACCGGGTCACCGGCCAGCTGGACTCGTTCGCCCCGGACGCCAAGGTTATCCACGCCGACATCGACCCGGCCGAGATCGGCAAGAACCGGCATGCCGACGTGCCGATCGTGGGCGACGTCAAGGCCGTCATCACCGAACTGACCGCCGCGCTGCGCCAGGACAAGGCCGCGCTGGACCTGGATGAGTGGTGGGCCTACCTCGACGACGTGCGCTCCACCTATCCGCTGAGTTACGGCCCGCAGAGCGACGGCAGCCTCGGTCCGGAGTTCGTGATCGAGAAGTTGGGTCAGATCGCCGGGCCCGAGGCGCTGTACGTCGCCGGCGTGGGTCAGCACCAGATGTGGGCGGCGCAGTTCATCAAATACGAGAAGCCACGCACCTGGCTGAACTCCGGGGGACTGGGCACCATGGGCTTTGCGATCCCGGCGGCGATGGGGGCCAAGATGGGCCGCCCGGACGCCGAGGTGTGGGCGGTCGACGGCGACGGCTGTTTCCAGATGACCAACCAGGAGTTGGCGACCTGTGCGATCGAGGGCATCCCGATCAAGGTGGCGCTGATCAACAACGGCAACCTGGGCATGGTGCGGCAGTGGCAGACCCTGTTCTACGGGGAGCGCTACAGCCAGACCGACCTGGCCACCCACTCGCACCGGATTCCCGACTTCGTGATGCTGGCCGAGGCGTTCGGTTGCGTCGGATTGCGTTGCGAGCGTGAAGAAGACGTCGAAGACGTCATCAATCAGGCGCGGGCGATCACCGATCGCCCGGTGGTGATCGACTTCATCGTCGGCGCGGATGCGCAGGTGTGGCCGATGGTGGCCGCCGGCACCAGCAACGACGAGATCCAGGCCGCCCGCGGTATCCGTCCGCTGTTCGACGACGACGACAACGAGGGACACGCCTGATGACCACCGCCTGGAAGACCCACACCCTGTCGGTGCTGGTCGAGGACAAGCCCGGCGTGCTCGCCCGGGTGGCGGCGCTGTTCTCTCGGCGCGGCTTCAACATCGAGTCGCTGGCGGTCGGTGCCACCGAGACCAAGAACATGTCGCGGATGACGATCGTGGTCTCGGTGGAGGACACCCCCCTGGAGCAGATCACCAAGCAGCTCAACAAGCTGATCAACGTCATCAAGATCGTCGAGCAGGAGGACGACAACTCGGTGTCGCGCGAGATCGCGCTGATCAAAGTCCGTGCCGACGCCGGCACCCGAGGGCAGATCATCGAGGCGGTGAACCTGTTCCGCGCCAGGGTGATCGACGTCTCGCCGGAGTCGCTGATCATCGAGGCCACCGGCACCCCGGCCAAGTTCGAGGCGCTGCTGCGGGTGTTGGAACCCTATGGCATCCGCGAGATCGTCCAATCGGGTCTCGTATCGTTGTCGCGCGGTCCGCGCGGCATCGGCACGGCCAAATAGTCCCGCCAATACTTCATCGAAGAACGAACAGAAAGAAGTGACACAAAGTGGCAGTTGAGATGTTCTATGACGACGACGCCGACCTGTCGATCATCCAGGGCCGCAAGGTCGGCGTGATCGGCTACGGCAGCCAGGGCCACGCGCACTCGCTGAGCCTGCGCGACTCCGGCGTGCAGGTGAAGGTGGGCCTCAAAGAGGGCTCGAAGTCGCGCCCCAAGGTCGCCGAGCAGGGCCTCGAGGTCGACACCCCCGCCGAGGTCGCCAAGTGGGCCGACGTGATCATGCTGTTGGCGCCCGACACCGCGCAGGCCGAGATCTTCACAACCGACATCGAGCCCAACTTGGTGGCTGGCGACGCGCTGTTCTTCGGCCACGGCCTGAACATCCACTTCGGTCTGATCAAGCCGGCCGCCGACATCGTCGTCGGGATGGTCGCGCCCAAGGGGCCGGGCCACCTGGTGCGCCGCCAGTTCGTCGACGGCAAGGGTGTGCCATCGCTGATCGCCGTCGCCCAGGACCCGCGTGGCGACGGCGAGGCGCTGGCGCTGTCGTATGCCAAGGGCATCGGCGGCACCCGGGCCGGGGTCATCAAGACCACCTTCAAGGAGGAGACCGAGACCGACCTGTTCGGTGAGCAGGCCGTGCTGTGCGGCGGCACCGAGGAACTGGTCAAGGCCGGCTTCGAGGTCATGGTCGAGGCCGGTTACGCCCCGGAGATGGCCTACTTCGAGGTGCTGCACGAGCTCAAGCTGATCGTGGACCTGATGTACGAGGGCGGTATCGCCCGGATGAACTACTCGGTGTCCGACACCGCGGAGTACGGCGGCTACCTGTCCGGGCCGCGGGTGATCGACGCCGACACCAAGCAGCGGATGCGCGACATCCTCTCCGACATCCAGGACGGCACCTTCGTCAAGCGCCTGGTCGCCAACGTCGAAGGCGGCAACAAGGAACTCGAGGGGCTGCGCAAGGCCAACGCCGAGCACCCGATCGAGGTCACCGGCAAGAAGCTGCGCGACCTGATGAGCTGGGTGGACCGGCCCATCACCGAGACGGCCTGACGAGCTGATATCGGCCCGATAGCCGTTGGTCTCCAACGGCTACCGTGCCGGACGCTGTCCCACAAACGAGTGGCCCCTGCCATGGCAGGGGCCACTCGCTTATCGTCACGGGCTCGGCTGGACCTCCGGCCCGCCCGGGTCCGGTCTGCCGGCGCCGCCCTTTACAGGCCGCCGAACAGGTCGTCGAGCAAGCCAGACAGATCCAGGCCGCCCAGGAGCTCCGACAGGTCGAAGTCGGCGAAGAAGTCGCCGATGCCGGTGAAGATGCCGGATAGGTCGAAGTCGGCGAAGAAGTCGGTGATGCCGGTGAAGATGCCGGATAGGTCGAAGTTGGCGAAGAAGTCGGTGATGCCGGTGAAGATGCCGGATAGGTCGAAGTTGGCGAAGAAGTCGCCGATGAGCTCCGACAGGTTCAGGCCGCCAAAGAGGTCGCCGATGATCGCCGACAGGTCCAGGCTGCCAAAGAGGTCGCCGATGAGCTCGGACAGGTTCAGGCCGCCAAAGAGGTCGCCGATGATCGCCGACAGGTCCAGGCTGCTCAGCAGGTTGCCCAAACCGTCGCCGAGCGAGCCCAGCACACCCTCGAACCCGCCGCCGACGTCGGCTGTGAGTTCGATGACCGGTGTCGGCACGCTCACGGGTGCGACCACCACGGGCGTGGCGGCGATTGCGGTGGCGCCGATGATCGCGGCGCCCGCCAGGGCAAACGGACGAAGGGTGGCGTTCATGGCTGCTCCTCGAAATGTGATCTGTGTCATGACTAGGGCTGTGTGTAATGGTCACCACAGAGGAACTGAGATTACACTAAAGTACAAACAAGTCCATACTTAATTGAAAATTAATGTGGACACGGGTTCTATGCCGGATACGTCCGCCGGTACGGAAATCGGTCGCCGGCCGAGTTGCTCCGGTCCAGGTGCGGTCCAGCCGCGACCGAAGCGGTGCAGCGCCGGTCTCGGTCATTGCCGGGGATCGACGGTAAAAGCCTTTCCCCGCAAGGCGGGAAGTGTCCGCCAGCGCCCGGCTACGCCGCTCCGGCGGCCATCGTTAGGCTGTTCGGGTGACTCTGCCCGTGGTACTGATCGCTGACAAGCTCGCCCAATCCACCGTCGCCGCCCTGGGGGATCAGGTCGAGGTTCGCTGGGTCGATGGCCCCGACCGGGAGAAGCTCCTGGCCGCCGTACCGGAGGCGGACGCACTGCTGGTGCGCTCGGCGACCACAGTCGACGCCGAGGTGCTCGCGGCCGGTACCAAGCTCAAGATCGTGGCCCGGGCCGGGGTCGGCTTGGACAATGTCGACGTCGACGCCGCCACCGCACGCGGTGTGCTGGTCGTCAACGCCCCGACCTCGAATATTCACAGTGCCGCCGAGCATGCCATTGCGCTGATGCTCGCCGCCGCGCGGCAGATCCCGGCCGCCGACGCATCGCTGCACGCCAAGGAATGGAAGCGCTCATCGTTTTCCGGTACCGAGATCTTCGACCACACCGTCGGCGTGGTCGGCCTCGGCCGGATCGGCCAGCTGGTCGCTCAGCGGCTGGCCGCGTTCGGCGCCCACATCGTCGCCTACGACCCGTATGTGTCGGCCGCGCGTGCCGCCCAGTTGGGCATCGAGTTGCTGAGCCTCGACGAGTTGCTCGGTCGCGCCGATTTCATCTCGGTCCACCTGCCCAAGACCCCCGAGACCGCGGGCCTGATCGGCAAGGAGGCGCTGGCCAAGACCAAGCCGGGGGTGATCATCGTCAACGCCGCCCGCGGTGGGCTGATCGATGAGGCGGCGTTGGCCGATGCGATCACCAGTGGTCATGTGCGGGCCGCCGGGCTGGACGTGTTCGCCACCGAACCGTGCACCGACTCCCCGTTATTCGACCTGCCGCAGGTGGTGGTGACCCCGCACCTGGGCGCCTCCACATCCCAGGCGCAGGACCGGGCCGGCACCGATGTCGCCAAGAGTGTGAAGCTGGCACTGGCCGGTGAATTCGTGCCCGACGCGGTCAATGTGGGGGGCGGCGCGGTCAACGAGGAGGTCGCGCCCTGGCTCGATCTGGTGCGCAAGCTCGGGCTGCTGGCGGGCGCGGTCTCCGACGGTCTCCCGGTCTCGCTGAGTGTGCAGGTACGCGGCGAGCTGGCATCCGAAGACGTTGGAATACTAAAACTTTCGGCGCTACGCGGGCTGTTCTCGGCGATCATCGAAGATCCGGTGACGTTCGTCAACGCGCCGGCGCTGGCCGCCGAGCGCGGAGTGCACGCGGAGATCGGCACGGCCAGCGAAAGTCCCAACCACCGCAGCGTCGTCGAGCTCAAGGCGGTCACCGCCGACGGCGCGGCCGTGACGGTGGCCGGCACCCTCTCCGGCCCGCAGTTGGTGGAGAAGATCGTCCAGATCAACGGACGGAACTTCGATCTGCGCGCCGAGGGTGTCAACCTGATCATCAACTACTCCGACCAGCCCGGGGCCCTCGGCAAGATCGGCACCCTGCTGGGCTCCGCCGGCATCAACATTCACGCCGCGCAACTGTCCGAAGACGCCGAAGGGCCCGCGGCGACGATCCTGCTGCGGGTGGACCGCCCGGTGCCGGCGGACGTGCAGTCGGCGATCACCGCCGCGGTGGGTGCCAACAAGTTCGAGGAGGTCGACCTGGCATGAGTGTCAAACTCGCGGTCATCCCGGGCGACGGCATCGGCCCGGAGGTCATCGCCGAAGCCGTCAAGGTGCTCGATGCGGTGCTGCCCGGCACCGAGAAGACGACTTACGATCTCGGGGCCAAGCGCTATCACGCCACCGGTGAGGTGTTGCCCGACTCGGTGCTCAAGGAGCTCGGCGCACACGATGTGATCCTGCTCGGCGCGATCGGCGACCCGTCGGTGCCGTCCGGGGTGCTGGAGCGCGGCCTGTTGCTCAAAGCACGTTTCGCGCTGGATCACCACGTCAATCTGCGTCCGGCCCGGCTCTATCCCGGGGTCAGCGGCCCGCTGGTAGGCAATCCGGAGATCGACCTGGTGGTGGTCCGCGAGGGCACCGAGGGGCCCTACGCCGGCACCGGTGGTTTCCTGCGGCGCGGCACCGAACACGAGATCGCCTCCGAGGTCAGCGTCAACACCGCATACGGCGTGCGCCGCGTGGTCCACGATGCGTTCGGCCGGGCCCAGCGCCGCCGCAAGCACCTGACGTTGTTGCACAAGACCAACGTGCTGAACTTCGCCGGGGACCTGTGGTGGCGCACGGTGCAGGAGATCGCTGCCGAATACCCCGATGTCGAGATCGCCTACTGCCACACCGACGCCGCGACCATCTATTTGGTCACCGATCCCGGCCGGTTCGATGTGATCGTCACCGACAACCTGTTCGGTGACATCGTCACCGACCTGGCGGCCGCGGTGTGCGGCGGTATCGGACTGGCGGCCAGCGGCAACATCGACGCCACCCGCACCAACCCGTCGATGTTCGAACCGGTGCATGGCAGCGCACCGGACATCGCCGGTCAGGGCATCGCCGATCCGACAGCGGCGATCATGTCGGTGGCGTTGCTGCTGGCACACGTCGGCGAGGACACCGCCGCAGAGCGGGTCGACCGGGCCGTCGCCGAGCACCTGGCCACCCGAGGTGAGGCGAAGTTGTCCACGGCAGCGACCGGCGATCGGATCCTGGACCTGCTCTGAGTCTGCGACAGCGGCCCAGTCGTTGGGGGGCCCGCGCTCGTCGGATCAGGGTGCGTCGCCGTCCGAACTCTCCTGGTCGGCGAGCACCCGCGCCGCAATGCGGAAAGCCGCATTGGCATCGGGCACACCGCAATAGACGGCGGTCTGCAACAGCACCTCCTTGATCTCGTCATCACTGAGACCGTTGCGGCGCGCTGCGCGCAGATGCATTGCCAACTCCTCATGGTGGCCGCGGGCCACCAGCGCGGTCAGCGTGACGATCGACCGGCTGCGTCGGTCGAGACCGTCCCGGGTCCAGATGCTGCCCCACGCGTAGCGGGTGATCAGGTCCTGAAAGTCGGCCGTGAAGCCGGTGGTGTGCGCGATCGCCCGATCGACGTGGGCATCGCCGAGCACCTGCCGTCGCACCGCCATGCCCGAGGTGTAGACCGGGTCGCGCACCATCCGCTGGTCGAGAATCAGGCTGGCGGTGGCCGCGGGCGCCTCGAGTGGCGCCAGGTGACCAACGCCGTCGAGTGTTACCAGCCGGCCTTGGCGGGCGCCGGAAGCGATACGCCGCAGCGATTCCGGGGGAGTGGCGACATCTTCCGAGCCCGCAACGGCCAACACGGGCACAGTGATCTGAGCAAGTCGCGCGGTGACATCGAAATCGGCCAGCGCCTCGCACGCCTGCGCATACGATTCGGTGTCGGTGAGGCGCAGCGCCTCCGATAGCGCCGCGACCGCGTCGGGGCGGCGGTCGGCGAAACCGGGGGCGAACCAGCGTTGCAGGGACGACTCGATGACCGCGCCGGTGCCCGATGTGCGCACGGTGGCGGCGCGGTTGGCCCAATCCTCGGCCCGTCCGATGCTGGCACCGGTGCACAGCAGCGTGGCGCTCGACAACCGCTCGGGGGCATCGAGCAGCAACTGCAAGCCGACCGCACCGGCGATGGAGACACCGGCGTAGTGGAACGCACTGTGCGGCACGATCTCGTCGGCCAACGCGAGCACGCCGGTTGCCAGATCCGGTATTCCGAATCGCCCTGCCGGGCTGCGGCCGTGGCCGGGAAGATCCCACGCGATGACGCGCAGGTGCTCGGCGAGCCGTTCAGCGGCCGCGCCCCACAGCGTGCTTGCCGAGGTGCCCAGTGATGGCCCCAACAGCAGCAGTTCCGCGTCCGGCGGTCCGCCGAAGTCAGTCCCGATCAGCCGTGGCACGCTCATGTCGCTCCTGTGGTGTGGCGCGCGCGTTGCAGTACGACATCGATGAGATGGCTTGTCGCGCCGGTGTAGTCGCGCCGTGCCGTACGACCGGTCAACTCGGTCATGGACCGCTGCTCTGCGAGCAGATCACCGGCGGCGGCCAGGTTCGCCGCGGCACGGTCGGTGTCGATGACCAGTCCGGCGAGCAGTTCGGCAGTCTGGGCTGCGGCCACGACGGTGTGACGGCCCAATGTTCGGAGGGTGGCCCATTCGGCATGCCAGCCGCCGTCGGAGCGCTCATCGACGCTGGCCGCCGACGCGCCGTGCACGGCGGCGCTCAGCGACGGCGCAACCAACGCGGCGCGCCGGATCAGGATGGACAACACCGGATTGCTCTTGTGCGGCATGGTGGATGAACCGCCACCTCGGCCTTCCGCCAGTTCGCCGATCTCGGCCCTGCTGCCGATCGCAACATCGCCGGCGATGTGGCCCCAGGCGTCGCAACAGGTGGCCAACGCGTCGCCCACACGGGTCAGAACGGACCGGGTGGTGTGCCACGGGGGGCGGTCGGTGAGATCAAGCGCGGTGGCCAGTCGCCCAGACAGTGCGACGGCGTCGCCGGGTGAGCCGGCCAGCTCCGTGGCAGCCGCCAGCGTCCCCACGGCGCCACCGGCCTGAACCGGTAGTGCCGGCAGCGCGGCTAATGAGTCGGCCGCATCGAGAACCCCGTCAAGCCAATGTGCGACCTTCATGCCGATCGTCGTGGGCAACGCGGGCTGGGTCAGGGTGCGGGCGAGCATGGGGCTGTCGCGGTAGGTCTCGGCCAGCTCGGCCAACCGCCGCACCTGCGTGAGGATTTCGCCGTGGATGCGCTCCAGCGCATCGCGAAGACAGAGCATCAGCGCGGTATCGACGACGTCCTGGCTGGTCAGGCCTCGGTGCAGCCAGCGTGCCGGTTCACCGCCGGTGCGGTCACGAAGCAGGGTCACCAGCGCGGGCACCGGGTTGCCGGTGATCTCGGCCGCGACGGCCACCGCCTCGACGTCGGTTGCCGCGATCATCGCGGTCAGGTCGGCTCGCGCCGAGTCCGGCGCGATACCTGCGTCGACAAGCGCACGAAGCCAAGCGTTTTCGACCCGTGCCATTGCGGTCAGAAACGCCGCGTCGCTGAAGATCTGCCCCGCCCGGTGGTCGCCGGGCCACAGCAAGTCCGTCACGGTTGCCCCCGATAACGGAGAAACACCGTCTCCTGGGCGCCCTGCAGCCTGATGTCGAAACGGAACCCGTGCTCGTCGGGCACCGCGATGAGGGTATGGCGCCGATCATCGGGCAACGAGCTGAGCAGTCGGTCGGCGTGGAGCTGCTCGTCGGGCAGGTAGGCGCGGGTGAACAACCGGTTCAGCAGACCGCGCGCGAACACGGTGACCGCGATGAATGGTGTCAACCGTTGCCGTGCACCGGGCTTGATCGTCGTGAACCTGTAATGACCATGCGTGTCGGTCGCAGCGCGTCCCCAGCCGGTGAAGGCCCGGCCGTCCCGGCGGAGCGATCCGGTGGCCGTTGACACCGAGCCGTCGGTATCGGGCTGCCAGATCTCCAGCAACGCATCGGGAACCGGCGCTCCGGCGCCGTCGCTGACGGTGCCGTGCAGCCGGATGGCATCGGGTGAGTCGGGGGAGACGAGTTCGTTGCCACGGTCGAACGGCAACGCGAACCCGAAGAACGGGCCGACGGTCTGCCCGGGGGTGGCGGTCAACCTGGTCACCGCGGCTCCTCGAACGGCGTTGCGGCCGGGCCGGTGAGCACCACGTCCCACCGGTAGCCGGTGGCCCATTCGGGGCTGGTGATGTCGTGGTCGTAGCTCGCGACGAGCCGGTCGCGGGCCTGCTGATCGGTGATCGACTGGTAGATCGGGTCCAACGCGAACAGCGGGTCGCCCGGGAAGTACATCTGAGTGACCATCCGCTGCGTGAAATCAGTGCCGAACACTGAGAAATGGACATGCGCGGGGCGCCACGCGTTGTGGTGGTTACGCCACGGGTAGGGACCCGGTTTGATCGTCGTGAACCGGTAGGAGCCGTCGTCGTCGGTGAGGCAACGTCCCGCGCCGGTGAAATTAGGGTCCAACGGCGCCGGGTGCTGATCCCCTTGGTGGATGTAGCGCCCGCTGGCGTTGGCCTGCCAGATCTCGACGAGTTGCCGGCGCACCGGCCTGCCGCCACCGTCAAGGATCCGCCCGGTCACCACGATGCGCTCGCCGATCGGTTCGCCGGGGTGCTGGGCCGTCAGATCGGCGTCGGCTGCATCGACATCGGAGTCGCCGAAGCAGGGCCCCCGCAACTCGACGGCCTCCGGATCGGTGAGGTGTAGCGGCCTTTTGGGATGGCGAAGCCTGCTGCTGCGATACGGCGGATAGTCCAGCCTCGGTTGGCTCTCCCGGGTACCTGCGGCCCGGTACTCGGCCTGGAGCGCTGCGATCTCTGCGCTGATCTCCGCCTGGCCGGTCATAGCGTCACGATATCGGTAGGCGTCATCGGTTCAGCCGGTTTCGACTCGGGCGATCTCATGGCGCCAGGCCGCGGCTGCGGTGAACGTCGGGCCTAAATCGGGCAGATCTGCCCAATCGGACTCATCGATCGGTGTCAACGTGCCGCCCGCGGCGCGGATGCGCAGCGACATGGCCGCCAACCGGTCGAGGCTGATCGCTTGCAGGACGGCCTGCGGGACCGTGGCGGCGGCACTGGTGATGCCGTGGCCACGACAGATCACCACCGGCTTTCCCCGCATGGCGGCGACCATCTCCTTGCCCAGTTCCGCGGTGCGGATCAGCACCGCCCTCGGATAGACCGGAACACCGTCACGGGCCAGCCATGCGCCCGGGATATCGAAGGCGCCGTAGATCGGTTCGATTGTGATACCGGCCAGATCAGCCGCCACGACGGCCGGCGGGTGCAGGTGGGCCACCGCGCGGTGCTCGGGATGTGCCAGCAGCGTCTCGACGTGGATCGGCAACTCGTTGGGCACCCGGTAGCCGTTCAATTCGCCTGCTGCCCCGGGTGTTCCGTCGAATCGGATGAGGCGGATGTCGTCGGGCCGGGTGAATGCCACGCCGTCGTCGGAGTCGCTACGGCACCGGATGAGCAGGTGATCTTCGTCGATTCGGGCACTGATGTGTCCGAGAATGCCGTCGACGAGGCCACGTGATGCAGCCACTCGGCACGCTTGTGCGATCTCGGCCCGTAGCACCGTCAGGTCGGCTGCAATCACGCGTTGTCCCCGGTGGGCGCTGCGGCTTTACCCATCCCGAACCCGCCGTCGGGATGGATGCTTCCGGCAGTGATGCCGCGGGAGCGGTCTGATGCCAGGAACACAAAGCTCCAGGCGTGATCCTGCGGTGTGAGGGCGACATTGAGTGGGGTGCGCGCTGCCAGATCGCGGGCACGGTCGGGGGTGTCGTCCAGGCGGATATGGTCCAGCGACAGGTTGCGCAGGCCGCGCAGGTCGGTGTGCAGCGTTCCACCCGGTGCAACGCCGTTGACGCGGATGTGCGGGGCGAGTTCGTGGGCGAGCGTGGTGACCAGGCCGCGAACCGCGAACTTCGAGGCGACGTAGAGCACGCCGCCGCGGCCCGGATAGAACGAGGACGTGGACTCGGTGAGAACGATCGAGGACCGCTCCTGGGCTCGCAGCGCCGGCAGGGCCGCCTTCACCGACTGCAGATGGCTCAACACGTTGGTCGTGAACATCTCGTCGAAGGCCGGCGCAAGCTCATCGGTCGATATGTCACCGATGCCCTTGTAGAAGTCGAAGATCCCGACGCAGTTGACCAGCGTGTCCAGTCCGCCGAAGGACGCGACGGCGGCGGCGACCGCACGCGCGTTGGCCTCGGCCGTCGTCGCGTCTCCCTGTGTCACCGGCAGCCCCGGCAACTGCTCCTGCAGGGCAGCGCATTTGGTGGCATCGCGTTCCAGGACGGCGACCTGCGCTCCCTCTTCGAGATATGCGTCCACGACCGCGCGACCGATACCGGACCCAGCGCCGACGACCAGTGCCCGTTTGCCCTCGAGCCATCGCGTCATGGCAGTTCGGTTTCGTCGCACAGCAGCGGTTCGTGCAGCTTTCCGACCATCGCCGCCAGGGTGTAGGCGTTCTGCCACGTCAGTGCTTCGATCTCCAAGGCGTCCAGACTGATCCACTGTCCCGACTTGGGTGAGGTGATGAGCAGCCGCGAACCGTTCCGGGTGTCGACTCGGCGCAACGTCACCTCGGTGAATTCATTGGCGATGGTTATGGTTTCGCCCACCGAGCAACCGATGAGGTCTTCGAGTTCACTCACAGGAACACCGCCAGATTCTGCATGCGAAGGACCGACTCGTCGAGATAGATCGTGCGGCGCGCCAGCTTCCACCCCTGATCGGTGAGACGCAGCAGATCCTCTCGACCGCAGGAGATCAGCGCGGCCTCGTTCACGTCACCACGGCTGCGGAAAAGCAACTCGGCCGACTCCACGATCAGATGCGCGTCATCGTCGCAGGCAAAGGTGCGCACGTTGGTGATGTGATGGCGCAGCCGTGACGGTGGATCCTCGGTCCAGGCGTGTTCGGTCGCAAAGCGCGCGACGCGCCGGTTCAGCGAGTACTTGTTCTCGTCGAAGTGGGCCATGCCCGGCGAGGTGTCGAATCCGGCGCCCGAGGCCGTGGTCACCCGGACCGGGGCGAAGTAGTGGATGTCCTCGGTGAGGGTGTCGAGCCATTCGCTGTAGCGCTGTGCGTCCAGGAGATAGGCCTCATCGACCAGGAACTGATGTGCCTGCAGATGCCGGACGTCGTTGAACGGCAGTGGCTTGCCGGTGCGGACCTGCCGGGGCGCATGACCGCCCAACACGGCTAGCTCCCACGGTCGTGCGGCGTCGCTCGGCCGGGGGAACCCGGCGCGCTCATCTCGTTCGGTCGTCGTCATGCCCGGGCCTCCTGGTAGGCCGTCGGGCATGCCGAAACGCCGTTGGTCTGCACCAGCGGGGTGATCCCCTCGGGCTGTCCGCCGATAGCCGCGGGCTCCAGCGGCACCGGAGGCAGCTGCAGGTGATCTGCCCACATCCGCAGCATGGCGCGCTGGTTGTTCTCGTTGTAGCCGACCTGGGCGACACCCGGTCCATGGAACTGTTCCGGCGGCAACGCATTCACCACCGGTGTGCCGTCAGCGAGCAGTCCCATCCGGCCGTTGAGCAGTAGCTGGCGCGCCATCGATCCGGCGGCGGTATTGGTCAGCGAGACCCAGTTCTCCACGTCGTCCTGTTCGAACATGCCGGTGGAACCGAAGCACATCAGATAGGCCTTGTAGGAGTCCTTCTTGAACTGCTCGGGCGCCGCTGCGTCGACCGCGAACCACGAATACACCTCGGTTTCGTTCTGGCTGATCGGCTGCCAGGTGCGAATCGATATGAACGGCAACACATCGTCGCTGTCTTGGATCTTGGGCCAATTGTGCACCAGGCTCAGGTTCGGAAAGCAGGATGCCGCCGAGATCATGAAGCCGTCTTCGCCGACGACGCGCTGATGATCCTCGGACCACACTTGTTTGATTCGCTCCACCATGTCGTCGGGGTAGCCGACGTAGCGCATCCGCTCCTCGAACGTGCCCGGGGGCAGCTTGTAAGTCGTGCCACCGCCACAGCTGGCCCAATACGTGGCGCCGTCTTTGCGTTTCTGCGCCTTGGGTTCGCGGAACAACCCGATGTCGACGACCGAGGCGTGGGTATGGGGCGTGTGATACATGTCGCCGGCGAAGTTCTCGACGCCGATCTTCCAGTTGGCCTTGATGCGCCACCGCTGCGGTCCGCGCACCTCCAAACCGCTTCGGCTTTGCCGGGTGTAGAAGTCGAGGTAGAACCTGAAGTCGCCGAGAAACTCTTCCAGCGGCGGGGCTTGCGCGTCGAGGCTGATGAAGATCATGCCGTTGTAGCTGGCGAGGTTGGGTGCCGGCAACAACGTCTGGCCTCGTTTCTGAAAGCCTGCCTCGCCGCCGTAGGCCTCCTGGTGAAAGGGCAGGCCGGTGAGTCGCCCGTCGTTACGGTACGACCAGCCGTGGTACGGGCACCGGAAATTCGAGGCATTGCCCATCTCGGCGCGGCACACCTGCATGCCGCGATGCAGGCACATGTTGAACATGGCCCGCACATCGCCCTTCGAGTCGCGGGCGATGATGAACGAGTCGTTGAGGAGTCGCCGTACGACGTAATCGCCGTCTTGCGGGATCTCCGACTCGTGCGCCACGAACATCCAGGCCCGGCGGAAGAGTCGCTCGCGCTCGAGTTCGAAGATCTCGGCGTCGTTGTAGATGTACGCCGGCACCATCCCCCGCCGGACCTCGTCGAGGACTTGCCGGTGATCACTCATTGGTGCGACTCCAGTCTCTGGGCCTGCCAGGGTATCTGCTGCACAGAGAAGATTCCTGGTACATGGTGAAAACTCTGCCAGGAATGCGTCTTGAAGGTCAATTGGCCAGGTAATCTCTCTGCTATGCAGAGACAACCGCGCGCCCGGTCCGCGGCCGTCGGCCCCGCCGCCCCGAACCACGGGGTGCCGCAGTATCCGATCGGATCGGTGGACAGGGCGCTCAAGCTCATCCTGTTGCTGGGAGAACAACCGCGGCTCCGTTTGACGGATGCGGCCGAACACCTGGCCGTCGCGTCATCGACGGCCCATCGGCTGCTGGCGATGCTGCAATACCGCGGCTTTGTTCGCCAGGATCCGGTGTCCAAGGTGTACTACCCCGGGCCCGCGTTGATGAGCGTGGCGTCGTCGGTGTTCAACCGCCTCGACATCGAAGACGCGGCGACCCCGGTGCTGCGCCGGCTCAGCGAGCACCTCAGGGAATCGGTTCATATCGGGATGATCGAGGGCGCCCGCGTCCGGTTCATCGCAGCCGCCGAGGGGCCGACGGCGGTTCGGGTCGCATCACGGCTCGGACGCACGATGCCCGCGCACTGCACCTCGACCGGAAAGGCGCTGCTGGCACGTCTGTCCGAGGCTGACGTCGCCCGCCTCTACCCGGACGAGGAACTCGAGCGTGTCACGGCGCATTCGGTCGGCACCAGAACCGAACTGCAACGGGAGCTCAGCCGGATACGACAACAGGGGTACGCGGTGAACCGGGAGGGGAGCGAGGACGGTGTCGCCTCCGTCGCGGTTCCCATTCCAACCCGGGCGTCCGGTGTGCTGCTGGCGCTCAATGCCGCCGCGCCGGTTCACCGCCTGAGCCCGTCGCGGCACCGGGCGGTGGCAGCTCTGCTGGTCGAAGCCGCCAAAGAGATCGGCGACCGAATCGGATGACCGGCGGCTACAACGCCAACTGCGCTCTGCGCGCCAGCAGTCGGCGGACCGCATCGTCCATGTGCTCGTCGATCAGCCGGACCGCGGCTGCCTCGTCACCGGCCGCGATCGCCTTGCGCAGCACGACATGTTCGGTGACCTGCTCGCGCAGATCGGGATAGGCCTCTTCGAGCTCGCCGAGCAGGATCCGGGTCTCCGAGAGCAGGGTCCGCATGGCCCGGTGCAGGCGGGGACTGCCCGCGCAGTCGACCAGGACCTCATGGAACGCCTGGTCGGCGTCGGCCACCGCGGAGCCGTCGCCCGCGGCGGCGGCGGTGCGCAGCGCCTCGACCGGGCCTCGCAACCGGGCGGCGGCCGCCGCAGGGTCGCCGCCCAGCACTTCGATCACGGCGGCACGCTCGATGGCCTTGCGCGCTTGATACACGTCGCGGACGTCGTCGTCGCTGAGTTCCACAACGAAGATGCCCCGGTTGCGCTCGCTGCGCAGCAAGCCTTCGGCCACCAGCCGTTGCATGGCCTCGCGCAGTGGGCCGCGAGACACCTCGAACTGCGCGGCCAGGCTGGCTTCACCGAGCTGCTGTCCGGGCGCCAGCCGGCCGCGCGTGATCGCCTCCCGGAGCCGCTCGGCGATCAGCTCGGGCGTCGATGGCCTGCTCAACGGCTCGAATCCGGCCTCGTGCGAGAGCGTCATCGGTTGTCCTCGAACAACATCCCGAGCCCGGTGGTGTGCCGGGTTATTTCGGCGATGCGCAGGCCCTCCCAAATCGTTACGGCATTGGCGGTCAGCACCGGCTTGCCCAGCAGCCGCTCGAGCTCGTCGACCTGGTCCACGGTGTGCATGGCGGTGTCGGGGATCAACAATGCCTCCGCCCGGGGCGAATCGTTGCCCAGCGCCAGGTCCCGGACCTGACTGCGGGTCAGGCGGCCGACCTGCGCAGCCGTGGGGATGCCGGCGTCCCCCATCGATTCGACCGAGATACCGTGGGCTGCAACGAAACCCGCAAACAGCTCGGCAATGTTGTGCGGATAGCTGGCGGCAACCGCAACGCGGCGGCAGTCGAGCGCAGCCAGGGCGTGCACGAACGCGAACGACGTGCTCGACGCGGGCACACCGGCTTCGGCGGCCAGCCGGTCGACCTGTTCGGCAGCGCCGTCGGGACCGAATACGAAGCTGCCCGACGTGCAGGCCCACACCACGGCGGCCGGTCGCTGCGGGGCCAGCAGCGCGGCCCCTTCGGCGAGCCTGGCCGGGCTGCCGAGATCCAGCAGCTCCGGTACGGCGTGCAGGTCGGTGCCGTAGATGTGGACGACGGGCAGGTCCACGCCCAGCAGCCGCGCGGCGTGCGGGTAGTCGGATTCGGCGGCATGGTCGGGATAGATGAAGCCGACACGGGCGCTGCTCACTGCGGGGCTCCGGTGAAGACATCGCGGAGCCACTGGCCGGGGCCCATCATCGGCAGATTCATCCGGCCCAGGCACGCCCACATCGTCAGCTGGTTGGCCGTCAGGATCGGTTTGCCGAGCATCTGCTCCAGCGGGGCGATGATGTCGTAGGTGCGCAGGTTGGTGCAGCTGACGAAGATCGCCTGGGCTTCCGGGCGGTTGGCGGCGAGGATCCGCTCGGCCACGGTCCGGTAGTTGACCTTCCAGATCCCGCCACCCAGGCCGAGGTAATCCGAGTGCAGCACCGTCACCCCCAGTTGGTTGAGAAACACCCGCAGTAGGTCGGTCAGCTCCTCGTCGTAGGGGGTCAGCACGCAGATCCGGGAGATGTCCAGCGCGACGATGGCTTCGGCCAGCGCCCCCGACGTGGTGACCGCGGCTTTGGCGCCTGCCGCTTCGATCGCGGCGACCAGCGTTTTCTCGTACTCGACACCGTGGATGAAGCTGCCCGACGCGCACAGGTAGGCGACCACCTCCGGCTCGACGTGCAGCACGTCGCGGGTGGCGGCCTGCAGGTGGTTGGTATCGGAGACCAGTTCGGCCATCGCCCGGCTCACCGGGACGGGTTCATAGTGAGTGCGCGCCAGGTGCAGCGTCACTTCGGCGGGGATCCAGCGCCACAGTTCGCGCTCGATCGCCAGGTCGAAGGGCGCGATGATGCCGACACCGCGCTGATCCACCGGCCCGTCGAAGTCCGGCAACTGGGACAGATCCATGCGTGTCCCCATACTGACGTCGCAACCCCAGGCCGCCCCTGGATTGTTGACAATCATACGATCGGTTTTTACCGTGTCAATGTGGACGCGCGTCCGGTGGTGACCGTCCAGCACGGTGAGTCGGTTCCCGCCCAACTCGATTCGATCAGCGCAGCCGCGGAACTGCGGATGGTTCCGTCGTCGCGGCTGGGTGAGGCGATCGCCGGGACCGATGTGCTGTTCGTGTACGACTTCTCATCGCCGGCCCTGGCGTCGGTGTGGTCCGACGCCGACGCGCTGCGCTGGGTTCAGGTGGCCGCCATCGGGGTCGATGCGGTGTTGTTCGACGGGCTGGTCGACAGTGACGTCGTCGTCACCAATTCCCGCGGCATCTTCGAGGAACCGATCGCCGAGTACGTGCTGGGGCAGATCCTGGCCTTCGCCAAGGATTTCCGGCGGTCCTGGGACGCGCAGGCCGCAAAACGCTGGCAGCACTTCGACACCGAGCCGATCGCCGGCTCGTCGGTCACCATCGTCGGACCGGGCCCGGTCGGGCGGGCCGTCGCGCGGTTGCTGCGCGGGGTCGGCATGTCGGTGCGCGGCGTCGGGCGCTCGGCACGCGACGACCCCGACTTCGGCGTCATCACCACCGATGTGGTCGACGCGGCTGCCGACGCGGACTATGTCGTGCTCGCCGCCCCGCTGACGCCCGAGACCCGGGGCATGGTCGATGCCGCCGTGCTGGCGTCGATGCGCCCCACCGCGCGACTGATCAACGTCGGACGTGGCGAGTTGGTGGACACCGACGCGCTGGTGTCGGCGTTGCGGGACGGCGTGATCGCCGGTGCTGCCCTCGACGTCGTCGACCCCGAACCGCTGCCGCCGAACCATCCGCTGTGGACTGCGCCCAACGTCCGCCTGACGCCGCACCACAGCGGCGATATCAAAGGCTGGCGAAATGCGTTGCAGCAGCAGTTCATCACCAATTTTCAACGGTACGTGGCCGGCCAACCACTCCATAATGTCGTCGACAAGGGCCACGGATACGCGCCGAGCGGCACCGGTTGAGGAGGCGTGTCACATGACTCATCCCACCGAACTGACGGCCTTGCAACTGGTGGCCGCCTACACCTCCGGTGAGCTCTCGCCGGTTGAAGCAACCGCGGCCGCCCTCTCGGTGATCAACGAACGCGACGGCGAGGTCAACGCGTTCTGCCTTATCGACGAGGAGGCCGCGCTGTCCGCGGCGCGTAAGTCCGAAGCCCGTTGGAGCGGCAACTACACCAAGGGCCTGCTCGACGGGGTCCCGGTCGCCGTCAAAGACGTGTTCCGCACCGCCGGTTGGCCCACCCTGCGGGGATCGCTGCTCTCCGATGCCGCCGGCCCCTGGCCCGACGACAGCCCGGCTGTCGGCAAGATGCGCGACGACGGCATGGTGCTGCTGGGCAAGACGACCACCCCGGAACTGGCGTGGAAGGGCGTCACCGACAGCCCGCGGACCGGTGTCACCCGTAATCCTGTCGACATCACCCGCACCCCGGGCGGTTCGTCGGGTGGCAGCGCCGCCGCGGTGGCCGCCGGGATGGCGCCGATGGCGATCGGCACCGACGGTGGGGGGAGCATCCGCATCCCGGCCGCCTTCTGCGGCGTGGTCGGCTTCAAACCCACCCACGGGCGGGTGCCGATGTACCCGATCAGCCCGTTCGGGCCACTGGCACATGCCGGCCCGATCACCCGCACTGTCGAGGACGCCGCCATGCTGCTGGACATCATCGCGCTGCCCGATCACCGCGACCCGACATCGTTGGCACCGACACTGACCACCTACCGCGGCGAAGTCCGCCGCGACGTGGTCGGCTTGGGCGTCGCCTATTCACCGAACCTGGGCTATGCCGACGTCGATCCTCAGATTGAGGCCGCGGTCGGCGCTGCGGTCCGGGCACTGGCCGACGCCGGACTCAACGTGACCGAGGCCGACCCAGGCTTCGCCGATCCGATCGACGCGTTCGAAGTGCTGTGGGCGACGGGGGCCGCGGGCAGCCTGCGCGGCCATGAGGCGGACCGTGGGCTGGTCGATCCGGGTCTGGCCGAGATGTGGGAGCGCGGCCAGGCGGCCTCGGCGGTCGACTACCTGGCCGCACGTCAGGTCAGCGTCGACCTGGGTCTGATCATGGGGCGCTTCCATGAGCGCCACAACCTGCTGATCACGCCGACCACACCGATCCCGGCGTTCGCCGCCGGCCACGACGTACCGGCCGACTCCGGCATGCGTTGGTGGGCCCAGTGGACGCCGTTCACGTACCCGTTCAACATGACTCAACAGCCGGCGTTGAGCATCCCGATCGGCACGACGTCGGAGGGTCTGCCGATCGGCATGCAGATCATCGGACCGCGGCACAGTGACGATCTGGTGCTGGCGGCCGGCTTGTTCGCCGAGCGGGTGCTGGGTCTCTGACGGCGAGCAGACATGAAAGTCCCTAAAATACGCTTGGATGAGGGGCTTTCGCGTCTGCTCGGGACTTAGGCGCGGGAGAACGCCAACTGTTCGCCGACCGCGCCGGCCATCCACAGGTCGTTGCAGGCGGCCGCCATCTCGGCCAACCCGTCTTCGATCGTGGCGAACACATTTCCGGGAACCCAGCCGACGTCGCCGTTAAGCAGTAAATTGTTGCGGCCGTAGAAGATCGCCAGGTCGGTCGCGCCGACCGGCGAATTCCCTTGCGCGCCTTCCTCATAGCCATAGGCCGGATTGCCGATATCGCCCGGCTCGAAGCTGAAGAAGCAGACGTCGCCGGGGATCGGCGTCACGGTGGTGTTCTCCCGGCCCGGCGCCCCCATCGGCGGCAACAGCGTGTAGACCTCGTTGCGTGCGTACTTGCCGTGGTAGGCCTGACCGGCGACCGGCAACGCATTCCACACCACGGCGCAGGTCCGGGGAGCCTCGTCCTCGAGCAGGCGCGCTCGGCAAGACACGCCGCGGCTGGTCAACGTGATCGACAGGAAACGCGCCACAGCAGCCTTACACCGGGTCGAAGGTTCGGCTGGCGACGAACGTCGGCCGCGGCGCGGCAGCGCCGAACGGCTCCACCAGGGTGTTCTCCACGCTGTTGTAGACGATGAAGACGTTCGAGCGCGGCCACGGGGTGATGTTGCTGCTCGACCCGTGCATGCAGTTGCTGTCGAAGAACACCGCTGACCCGGCCGGGCCGGTGATCTGGCGGATGCCGTGCTGCTCCGCCATCCAGGTCAGGCTGTCGTCGTCGGGGGTGCCGATCTCCTGCTGCTTCAGCGACGAGCGGTAGTGATCAGGCGGCGTCTCGTCCGGGCACGACACGAACCAGCGGTGCGATCCGGGCATGATCATCAGCGAGCCGTTGCTGTCCAGGTTCTCGGTGAGCGCCACCGACACGCTGATCGCGCGCGGGGTAGGCATCCCGTCCTCGGCGTGCCAGGTCTCAAAGTCGGAGTGCCAGTAGAACTCCCGGCCGTTGAAACCCGGCTTGAAGTTGACCCGGCTCTGGTGCACGTAGACCTCCGAGCCGAGCAATTGGCGGACCGGCCCGACCAGCCGCGGGTCGGCGACGAGCGCGGCGAATGCCGGGCTGATCCGGTGCACCTCGAAGATCGACCGGATCTGGCCGCTGTCCCGCTCGCAGATCGAGCGCTCGTCGGCTGCCAGCACCGGGTCGGAGCGCAGCCGGTCCAGCTCATTGCGGAGGTCGGCGACCACGTCAGCGTCCACCAATGCGTCGACGGACAAGAATCCGTCGGCATCGAACGCCGCGACACTGTCGGGCCGCAGCGGACCGCCGCTGCCCGCGGGCGCCCACACCACCGGGTCCCGTCGCGGCTCAATGCCGAGCTGGACGTTGTTGCGGGTCGGGTAGTGATCGGTGACAGCTTTGGTGATGGGAGGGGTCACGGCGCCGCCTCTTGAGGTTCCTCGGTGAGCAGGGGGTAGGCGCCGGTCTCGTCGTGCACCTCCTGCCCGGTGACCGGCGGGTCGAACACGCACACCATGCGCAGATCGGTGTGGGCCGAAACACGGTGGTGCTCATGCCCGTCGAGCAGGTACAGGGTGCCGTCGGCAAGCGGAAAGGTCTCGCCTGTTTCTTCATTGACCAGCTCACCCTCGCCACCGACGCAGTACACCGCCTCGACGTGGTTGGCGTACCACATCGAGGTTTCGGTGCCGGCGTACAGGATCGTCTCGTGCAGCGAGAAGCGCTGGCCGTCCCGGGCCAGCAGCAGTCGCTGGCTGTTCCAGGTCTTGGCCTGGACATCGCGGTCGGTGCCCTTGATCTCGGCGAGGGTACGAACGATCATCGGTTGGCTCCTGAGCTAGTAGCGGCAAGTTCTCGGGCGGCCACGGCCTCGATGGATTGGGCCGCGAGTGTCAGGCCTTCGGCCAGGTCGTCGTCATCGATCACCAGCGGTGGCATCAGCTTTACCACCTCGCCCTCCGGTCCCGAGGTCTCCAGCAGCAGGCCGCGGGCGAACGCCTCCTGCTGCACGGCGCCGGCCAACTCGGGTCGCTCGAAGGCCACCCCGCGGATCAGGCCACGGCCGCGGGTCTCGACCCCGTCGAACGGCTCGATTACCTCATGCAGCGCCTGCTCGATCTGCTCGCCCTTGCGGAGCACTTGCTTTTCCAGCAGGTTGTCGGTCCAGAAGTTCAGCGCCGCGGTGGCGGTGACGAAGGACGGGTTCTGGCCGCGGAACGTGCCGTTGTGCTCGCCGGGCTCCCACACATCCAGTTCGGGCTTGAACAGCGTCAGTGCCATCGGCAGCCCGTAACCGCTGATCGACTTGGACATGCAGACGATGTCGGGCACGATGTCGGCCGCCTCGAAGCTGAAGAACGGCCCGGTGCGTCCGCAGCCCATCTGCACGTCGTCGACGATCAGCAGCAACCCGTGCCGCTTGCACAGTTCGGCCAGCCCGTGCAGCCATTCCAGCCGCGCCACGTTGATCCCGCCTTCGCCCTGCACCGTCTCGACGATGACCGCGGCCGGTTCATTGAGGCCGCTGCCGCTGTCCTGCAACAGGCGCTCGAACCAGATGAAGTCCGGGGTGACGCCGTCGAGGTAGTTGTCGTAGGGCATCGGGGTGGCGTGCACCAGTGGGATCCCGGCGCCGCCGCGCTTCATCGAGTTGCCGGTGACGCTCAGCGAGCCCAGCGTCATGCCATGGAAGGCATTGGTGAAGCTGATGATGCTTTCCTTGCCGGTGACCTTGCGGGCCAGTTTCAGCGCCGACTCGACCGCGTTCGTGCCGGTGGGGCCGGGGAACTGGACCTTGTAGTCGAGCCCGCGGGGCTTGAGGATCACCTCTTCGAACCGTTGCAGGAACGCCGCCTTGGCCACCGTGTTCATGTCCAGGCTGTGCACCACCCGGTCCGAACTCAGGTACTCCAGCAGCGGTGCCTTCAGGTCCGGGTGGTTGTGTCCGTAGTTCAGCGCGCCGGCGCCGGCGAAGAAGTCGACGTATTCGTTGCCGTCGACATCCCACATGCGGGAGCCGAGGGCCCGGTCAAATGTCACCGGCCAGGATCGGCAATAACTCCGCACCTCGGATTCAAGGGTTTCAAAAATAGTCACGATTTCCTCCGTCCGTCGGTCACATACAACGGAACGGAACGACAGGTCGATTTCAAAACTCGTGCCGTGGGTGATCTCGGCTCGACCCACCACCCCGCTCGGATACCCCCGGCTAGGTCTGCCGGGGCTCACGTTTGCGCGGACGTGACCTTACCGAGACCGTTTTGTGATCTCAACCTTGCCATGCTGTCCTCAACGGCCGCTGTTTACCCGCAGTGGCCCAATTCGAAACAGTTCTTCTGCCAGATGGGATTCGGGAAACAAGCTGGCCTCAAACAGCTCGGAGCACTCCAGACCGGCGTCCCATCGCCGGGCAAATGCCCCGAAAAGCCGTCGACTGGCCTCATTGTCCGGTGTGATTGACGTCTCAAGATGCGTACCGCCGTCGGCTACCAATGCGGTCGCCAGATGGTCGAGCATCCGGCCGGCCACACCCATCCCGCGATGCGCGTCGTTGACCGCAACCTGCCAGACCATCAGGGTCTGCGGCTGATCCGGGCGGCGGTAGCCGGTGATGAAACCGGCCGGCTCGCCGCTGACCTCGGCGATTACCGAGCTGGCCGCGAAATCGCGGCACCACAACAGATAGGCGTAAGGGGCGTTGACGTCGAGCGTCACGCTGTCGAGGGCCATTTTCCACAGGGCCGGGCCGTCGGCCACCGTCGGTGTCCGGAGTGCGATGTGAGCCGGTTCGGTCATCTCGCCGACGCTACCGGCCGCCGATTCGGCGTCGGCCGCGGATCCGCCCGGTTGCGGCAGGTGTCAGCCGTCGGGAGGGCGTTGTTCCGGCGGCAACGGCTGCGGCGGCACCCGCAGCGTGCGCAGCGCCTGGAGCACCGAGTGGCCCTCCGGCTCGGCGCTGACCGGTACCAACCGCACGGCGGCCAGTGGGAACAGCCCGGACAGCGCGAACGCCAGCGGATAGCCTGCGGCGCCGATCAACGCGCCGAACACCGGGGGAGCGATTCCGGCGGTGAGTCGCTGGGTGGTGTTCTGCGTACCCAGTGCACGCCCGCTCCAGTAAGGTCCGGCGACCTCGGCGACCGCGGTGGACGACAAGCCGTTGTCCAGCACGCTGATTACCACCGCAACGACCATCGCCGCCTCGGCCAGCGGAGAGTGCAGATGGTCGGTCACGCCGAGTACCACCATCGCCACCGCGCCGGCGACGGCGAGGCTGCGGACGGGTCGCAGCCGTGACCGCACCCGATCCGACCACCGACCGGCCAGCACGCGGCCGGCGGCGCCGAGCAGCTGCGACACGGTGACCAGGCTGCCGGCGGCGGCGATCGACCAGTCGGTATCAACGATTAGCCACACCAGCATGAAGGTGGCCAACACCGACTGGTGAACCATCAGCAGCGCCGACGACAAGTGGATGCGCCACAGCACCTTCGAGCCGGCGTAGGGGTTGGCCAGCTCCGTTCCGGTCGCCGCCGACCGCGGTCGGCGGGGCGGGTCGACCACCCCGATGGCGCATGCCACCGCCGCCACTGCGCACAGCGTCGCCGGGAACATCAGCGCCCGGGCCAGGCCGTGCTCGGCCAGTTCGGGAATCACCTCGGCTCCCAACGCGATTCCCAGCGGTTGTGCTGTCTGCCGGATTCCCATCACCAGCCCGCGCTGGTGTGGCGGAAACCAGCCGGTCACCAGCCGGCCACTGGCGGTGTTGGCGCTGGCGGCGGCCATACCGCCCAGAAAAAGGAAGGCGCCCACCCCGACCAGGGAGTTCATCGAGGCCGCCCCGAAGGTGGCCAGCGCCGTCAGCGCGGAGCCGACGGTCAGCACGACCCGCTCGCCGATGCGGTCCAACAGCGCGCCCCACGCGAACAGCGTCAGCACCATGCCGAAACTGGGCATCGACGCCAGCAGACCCGCCATCGCCAGGTTGGTATCCCGCTTGGTCTCCAGCATCGGGATGACGAAGGCGATCCCGTTGATGAACACGAACGAGCACAGCGTGGCCACCAACGCCACGATGACCACTGACCAGCGCGCGGCGCTGCTCGTCGACTCCGTGGTCACCCGGATAATGGTTCCACACGTTTGCCCCGTACCGGGTCGCATCCGCCGGGCAACGACCACGGTGCCGTTTGACCGCGCCGCCAGCGCCCGGCTCCGCCGCGCTTGCGATCGGCTGGGCCGATGGTGGCGGCCCGCTGCGCCCGGCTCCGCCGCGCTTGCGGTCGGCTGGGCCGATGATGGCGACCCGCTGCGCCCGGCTCCGCCGCGCTTGCGATCGCCATTAGGCTTGCTCGAATGCGCCTAGGTCGAATTGCCAGCCCGGACGGCGTCGCCTTCGTCAGCCTGGAGGGCGATCCGGACGATGACATGACCGCGATGACAGCTCGCGAGATCGCCGAGCACCCCTTCGGCACACCGGAGTTCACCGGTCGATCCTGGCCACTGGCCGACGTGCGGCTGCTGGCCCCGATTCTGGCCAGCAAGGTGGTCTGCATCGGGAAGAACTACGCTGCCCACATCGCCGAGATGGGTGGTGCGCCGCCGGCCAACCCGACGATGTTCCTCAAGCCCAATACCGCGATCATCGGGCCGAACGTTCCGATTCAGCTGCCCGCCAACGCTTCCCCGGTTCACTACGAGGGCGAGTTGGCGGTGGTGATTTCACGGCCCTGCAAGGACGTTCCGGCCGCCCGGGCCAAGGACAACATCCTGGGTTACACCATCGGCAACGACGTGTCAGCCCGTGACCAGCAGAAATCCGACGGTCAGTGGACCCGCGCCAAGGGGCACGATACGTTCTGCCCGGTCGGGCCCTGGATCGTCACCGACCTCGACCCCGCCGACCTGGCGATCCGCACCGAGGTCAACGGCCAGGTCAAACAGGACAGCCGGACGTCGCTGATGCTGCACGACATCGGCGCGATCGTGGAGTGGATATCGGCGGTGATGACCCTGTTGCCCGGTGACCTCATCCTCACCGGAACCCCCGACGGTGTCGGCCCGATCGAACACGGTGACACCGTGTCTGTTTCCGTCGAGGGCATCGGCACCCTCACCAACCCGGTTATTCGCAAAGGAATGTCGTGACTCAAGGTTTCCAGGCTGACTCTGCTGTGCGGGTTCGGTTCTGCCCGTCACCGACCGGCACGCCGCACGTCGGGCTGATCCGCACCGCACTGTTCAACTGGGCCTATGCCCGACACACCGGCGGCACGTTGGTGTTCCGGGTGGAGGACACCGATGCCGCGCGCGACAGCGAGGAGAGCTATCAGGCGCTGCTCGAGGCCCTGCGCTGGCTTGGGCTGGACTGGGACGAGGGGCCCGAAGTGGGCGGACCGTACGGCCCGTACCGTCAGTCGCAACGCGCCGACATCTACCGCGACGTGGTGGCGCGACTGGTGGCGGCCGGCGAGGCCTACGAGGCCTTCTCCACACCGCAGGAGGTCGAGGCCCGCCACCTGGCCGCCGGCCGAAACCCCAAGCTGGGCTATGACAACTTCGATCGCGACCTGACCGACGATCAGCGTGCCGGCTACCTCGCCGAGGGCCGCAAGCCCGTCCTGCGGTTGCGCATGCCCGATGGCGAACTCGGCTGGCAGGACCTGGTGCGCGGGCCGACGAGCTTTCCGGCGGGCACCGTCCCCGACTTCGCACTCACCCGCGCCAATGGTGATCCGCTGTACACGTTGGTCAACCCGGTCGACGACGCGATGATGAAGATAACCCATGTGCTGCGGGGCGAGGACCTGCTGCCCTCCACGCCACGCCAGATAGCGCTGTATCAGGCGTTGATCCGCATCGGGGTGGCTGACAGGATTCCGGAATTCGCCCATCTTCCAATGGTTCTGGGTGAGGGCACCAAGAAGCTGTCCAAGCGCGACCCGCAGTCGAACCTGTTCGCGCACCGCGACCGGGGTTTCATCCCGGAGGGCCTGCTGAACTATCTGGCGCTGCTGGGCTGGTCGATCGCCGATGACCGTGACGTGTTCAGTCTCGACGAGATGGTCGCCGCATTCGACGTGGTCGACGTCAACTCCAACCCGGCCCGGTTCGACCAGAAGAAGGCCGACGCGCTCAACGCCGAGCACATCCGGCTTCTCGACGTCGACGACTTCACCACGCGACTGCGCGGCTACTTCGACGCCCACGGTTACCGCACCGGGCTTGACGACGCCGGATTCGCGGCGGCCGCGGCGCTGGTGCAGACCCGGGTGATCGTGCTGGGCGACGCCTGGGGATTGCTCAAGTTCTTCAACGACGACGAATACGCGCTCGACCCGCGTGCGGTGGCCAAAGAGTTGGGCGCCGGTGCGGCGCCCGTCCTGGACGCCACCATCGCCGCCCTGGAGGGCGTGGGGGACTGGACCACCGCCGGGATCGAGGCCGCACTGAAGGCCGCGCTGCTCGACGGGCTGGAGCTCAAACCCCGCAAGGCGTTCGGCCCGGTGCGGGTCGCGGTCACCGGCGGGTTGGTCAGCCCGCCGCTGTTCGAGTCGCTGGAGCTGCTGGGTCCAGCGCGCACCCTGGCGCGGCTGCGGGCGGTCCGGGACGGCATCGAGTGAGCGCGATGAGTACTTCGCGGTAGAAGTTTGGTAGTCTGCACGTCGGCCCACAGCAGCTGGCCGGTAGTGCCCAACCGGCACGCTGACCAGCGGTTATGGCCAGGCCCTCGGTGGCCATTGGGGTATGGTGTAATTGGCAACACAGCTGATTCTGGTTCAGCCATTCTAGGTTCGAGTCCTGGTACCCCAGCAAAACCGGTCCGCCCCAAGCGATTAGGCGGGCCGTGCGGGTTGGGCTATGCTGACAACCCGGACTAGTTCTAGCCCCCGTCGTCTAGCGGCCTAGGACGCCGCCCTCTCACGGCGGTAGCGTGGGTTCGAATCCCATCGGGGGTACTCTGTGATGTCTCAGGACATCGGAATAGTCCGAACCCTCGTTTAGGGTTCGGATTTTTTCTTTGGGCGGCCGCGGGTGAC
>NZ_JBGGKU010000010.1:0-207037 GCF_041287085.1 Mycobacterium sp. pW045
CCCACATCCGGCGAGCCTCATCCTCCACCGTCTGCGCGTGAACGTCGAAACGCCCCGCCATCGCCCGCATCGCATCCGGGTCGGTCATAAAACGTGCTGCCACTTGTCTCTCCTTGTCTGAACTTGATTGTCGTAGCGTGGATTTCCGTTATCCGGCGACGACCGGCCGGGCCATCACCGTCGGCTTGAAACCGTAGCGGGGGGTACCGAGGCCGAAGCCGCCCCGGTCGGCGCCCAGCGGCATCCCGCCGGGCATGGCCGCCATCGATTCGATCTCCTCCGGGGCGGCCGACCAGCTGCTGGCCTGCAACGCGTCGCCGGTGGCGGCGGTGCCCGCCGGGGCGGCCGCGGCCCACGCCGGCGGCGCGGACAACTCACCAACCAGGGTCGCCTGGCCCACGCCCGCCGATATCGCCGGCGTGGTGGCACTCGCGGTGAACGCGCCGGCTGCCGCCGATGCCGCGCCCGCGGTGCCACCGCCCAGTGCGCCCAGGCTGCTCAGTGGCCCACCGGGTGCCAGCAGGGCACCGATGCCGGCGCCCGCCGACCCACCACCCAGGGCGTTGAAACCGCTGCCGGAGAAGAAGGTGGTCATGGTCGGGATCAAGCTCGCCGGCGTGAACGCCGCCGATGTCCCCACGAAGCTCATCCCGCCGTTGAGCGGGTAGGTCAGCAGCGAGACGACACCGTTGATGGACGCATTCCTGAAGAAGGCTTCCACGAGCCCGGCGAGCGTGGGCGGTGGCAGGTCGGTCGGCGCCGGCGAGGTCAGTGTCTGTAGCGCATTGGGCAGCGACGAGATCAGCTGTGCGGTCTGTGCGTTCTGCGCGGTCTGAGCGGTGCTGGCTGCTGCGGTCGCGTTGGCCTGGCCGACGGCTGCGGCCTGGTTGGCCGTTCCGTCGGGGTTGGTGGTCTGGTTGGGCTCGCTGAACGGTGTCACCTGAGTCGCCGTCGCCGAGGACGCCGCGTAGCTGTACATGACGTTGGCGGCCTGTGCCCACATCTCGAGATACTGGGCGTCGCTGGCCATGATCGCGGCGGAGTTCTGGCCGACGACGTTGGTGGCCACCAGTTGCTTCTGTTGGGCGCGGTTGGCCGCGATCACGGCCGGGGGAGGAGTGGCCCCATGAGCCGCCTCGAACGCGGCCGCTGCAGCTGTGGCCCGAGAGGCGGTGTCCTCCGCCTTCGCCAAGGTGTCGGTCATCCACGCCAGATAGGGCTTGGTGGCGGCAGTCATCGACACCGATGCCGGTCCCATCCACGCTTCGTCGACAAGCTGCGTCAGCGTCGTCTCATAGGAGGTCAACGCCGAGGAGATCTCCGCGGCAAGCCCGCGCCAGGCGGAGGCGACGGCCATCATCGGTGTCGAGCCGGGGCCGGCGTAGAGCCGTCCGGAGTTGACCTCCGGTGGCAGGATCGCGTAGTCGATCATGGGTCACACCACCATCGGCTTCGGCATGAATTTGGGCCTGAATCCGTAACGTGGAGTGCCGTAGTTCATTCCGGGCCGCCCGGCCCCGGTCGGAACCGGCGGGGGCACGGAGGCCATGTTGTTGTGGGTCTCGGCGGGGACCGCCCAGCCGGCGGGCTGCGAGGCAAGGGATGCGGCACCGGCCGGAGTGGCCGCCGACCAGCTCGCGGGCGCCGAGAACGAGGTCCCGACCAGGGACGCCTGCCCCATGGTGGCGGCGACGCTCGGGGTCACCGAGCTCACCCCGACGGCGCTGCTGATCCCTCCGCCGAGCGCACCGAGGGCACCGAGTGCGCCTCCGGGACTCAGCGCCGCTCCCAGTCCGCTTCCGAGCGCGCTGCCGCCCGCGGTGCTCAATCCGCCGCCGGTCATGTAACCGATGAGGCTGGGCAGCAGGCTGGACGGGATGAAGGCCGCGCCGGTGCCCATGGTGTTGAACAAGCTGTACAGCGGGGTGCCCAGGAAGTATCCGACACCGTTCAACGGATCGTTGTACAGAAACTCGATGGCGGACTCGATCCAATCGGTCGACGCCGCGACTCCGGTAGGCGGCGACGCCATGCTCTGCAGCGCATTCGGCAACGACGAAATCAGCTGTGACACTTGAGCGTTGTGCCCCGCTGCGGTTCCAGCAGCATGGGCAACCGCGGCGGCCTGGCCGCCCTGGCCGGCCGGATTGGTGGCCTGGGCGGGCGCACTGAACGGGGTGACTTGCGACGCGGTGGCCGATCCGCCGGCGTAGCCGTACATCGCGGCGGCGTCCTGGGCCCACATCTCGGCGTAGAGCGCATCGAGGGCCGCGATCGCCGGCGTGTTGATACCCAGGATGTTGGTCGCGACCAGCGCGGACTGCTGCACCCGGTTGGTCGACACCACCGCCGGCGGCACCGTGGCCGCCCGGGCCGTCTCGAATGCCATCGCGGCGGCAGTGGCCTGGCTGGCGGCCTGCTCGGCGAGCGTGGCGGTGGTGTCCATCCAGGCGATGTAGGGCGTGGCCGCCGCGGACATCGAGGCCGAACCGGGACCGAGCCATTCCTCGCCGGCCAGTTGCGTGATCACCGTGTCGTAGGAGTGAGCGGCGGCGGCCAGTTCGGCGGCCAGGGTGCGCCAGGCCGAGGCGGCCGACATCATCGGTGCCGACCCCGGGCCGGTGTACATGCGCCCGGAGTTGACCTCGGGGGGCAGCGCGCCGTAATCGAGCATCGGTGCCGCCTAGCCGGCCGCGATGGCGTTGGCGGCTTCGGTGGCCGCGTACGACTCGGCACTGCTGTTCAACGTTGCCACGAACATCTCGTGGATGGCGGCGGCCTGCGCGGCGACCGATTGGTAAAGGCTGGCGTGCGTGGCGAACTGCGCGGCGGTCAGCGCCGACACCTCGTCGGCGGCGGCGGGAACCACACCGGTGGTTGGTGCGGACGCGGCGGCGTTCTGGGCGTTGAGCGCCGAACCGATCGCCTGCAGGTTGCCGGCGGCGGCCGCCAGCGCCTCTGGCTGCGTAGTCACGAAAGACATCTGGACTTCTCCTCACGGAACGGATGCTTGTCGGTTCTTGCGACCACGGTCCCGTATCACCGGCCGATTGTGAAAGCTGGTTAACCGCTTCTTAACCCGTTGCGCGAACTTTTTACGAGGGTGGGCAGCCTGACGGCGACGGGCGACAGCGGCCGTCACCACGGGCGAGTGCTGGCGCAGGTGGGCGTCGCCGAGCCAAAAGCAGTGCAAGAACGGCATTCGATGACCTCCACCGGGTTTCGAGGCCACCGTGCGACGACTCTGCGACGACGAGCCCGCACTGTGTCCGCGACGGCATTCCTGGCGGTAGTCATGGATCACCAAAGTAGCTGCTGCGCAACAGGTTACCGTCGATATCGGTGACTTCGTCGAAGTGCCCACCGCCGGAGCCGCCGTCAGTGTGAGGCCCTGGTAACGCGGATTTAACACGCGGATCCGGGGGAGTAAATGGTCCGTAACACGCCTTTAACCAACCCTAGGGAGACTACGGGCCATGAAACGGTTTCTGCTGCTAGCAGGGGTTACCGCCATGATGAGCCTTGCGGCGCCCGTCCACGCCGAACCGGTCGGCAGCGACACCGCCTTCCTGACCGCGCTGTCGGGAGCAGGCCTGAGCCACCGGGGGTCTGACCAGGTGGCGATCTCCGCCGGTCACTCGGTGTGCCAGTTGATGGACGCCGGCCTGAGCCCGATGGACACCGTTGTCGCGGTGCAGACCACCAATCCGGGTTTCACCCTGCAGCGCGCCGCCGAGTTCGCCCGCATCGCCGCGGTGAACTACTGCCCCGAGCACGCCTGAGACTGCCGGCATCCCTGCCGCCGTCCCTTTGCCGCGCACCCGAGTGCCGGTGGGAAACCATTACCGTTGCCGCGTTAGATTCGCCACGGGCCCCCATAGCCCAATTGGCAGAGGCAGCGGACTTAAAATCCGCCCAGTCTGGGTTCGAGTCCCAGTGGGGGCACCAGTCGATCAGGCCGGCTTGTCCGCCCGGATGATCGCGGCGTGCATCCCGTCGGCCACCGCGTGAGTGAAGCTCACCGAGGCGCCGGTGAACCCGGCTGCGGCCAGACCGTCTAAGTACTCCTGCTGCGACAGCGCCCCGGCGATGCAGCCCACGTGCGAGCCCCGTTCTGCTCGTTGGGCCGGGCTGAGGTGGTTCTCGGCCACCACGTCGGAGATGCCGATGCGCCCGCCCGGGACCAGGACCCGGAACATCTCGGCGAGTACGCCGGGTTTGTCGACGGACAGGTTGATCACGCAATTGGAGATCACCACGTCGACGGCGGCGTCGGGCAGCGGAATGTTCTCGATGGTGCCCTTGCGGAACTCGACGTTGTCCAGGCCGGCCTTCGCCTTGTTCGCCTCGGCCAGCGCGAGCATCTCGTCGGTCATGTCGACGCCGTAGGCGAACCCCTCCGGGCCCACCCGACGCGCCGAGAGCAGGACGTCGATGCCGCCGCCCGAACCCAGATCCAGCACGCGTTCGCCCGCCCGGAGATCGGCGATTGCGGTCGGGTCCCCGCAACCCAGACTTGCCGTGACGGCCTCGATGGGCAGTTGGGAGTGCGCCCCGGCGTCGTAGAGGCCGGCCCCGAAGATGGTGCCGACGTCGACGGAGTCGCTGGAGCCGCAACAACTCGCGGCGGTGAGCACTTCACTGTTGGTGGCCCCGCTACCGATCGCGGTGGCGGCCTCGCCGTAGCGGGCTCGAACCTGCTCCCGCAACTCGGGTCCGGCATCCTCGGTCATCTCGCACTCCTTTCATCGACGGTCGTCTATGCGAAAGCATCCTCCAATGAATAGATGATTGTCAATGCGTTCGTGGCATACTGCTGTCATGGCAGGCGAAACCGGCTCGGCGCCACCCGCCGACTCGCCGCTGGCCGACGACCTCGCGCTGTGCTGTGCGCCGATCACCGGCGCCGCGCTGGATGCGGCCGCGGCCGAGCGGCTGGCCGCTGTGCTCAAGGCGCTCGCGGAGCCCACCCGGTTGCGGCTGGTGTCGTTGATCGCCGGCCACGACGGCGCCGAGGCGTGCGTCTGCGACCTGACCGCGCCGGTGGGGCTGACCCAGCCGACGGTCTCGCATCACCTGAAGACGCTGGTGGACGCCGGGCTGCTGGAACGGTCGCAGCGGGGCAAGTGGGCTTACTACCGGATCGTGCCCGGCGCGCTGACGGCGCTGGCCGGCGTCTTCGCCCCGGTCCCGACCGGCTAACCATCCCGTCGCCATCCTGCCGGACGGCTCGCCCATACCCCGCCGTCCGAGCTTTTGCAAGGGCCAGTGATCAGAACGACCGAATTCATTCGGCCAGATTTCTTAGTTTCTTAATCAAAACTAATTGGGATGCAGATCACAAGTTAGCCTGAACCGGCAACAGCACTGGTCAATACGGGCAGCAGAGCTTGCTGGTAGCCCCCGCCCTACGCTGTGTCGGCCGCCGCCGACTGGGGTCTGTGGGATTAACCTGCGACCTCGATCACAATAGCTACGACATTTTCCTTTTACCCCGAATTCACCGCTACGATCGACCGAACACCCCGTCCTGGCAACCCCGGTCGTACTGACCGCGCCACTGCGGCAGCTACGCGGGGAGTGCGCAATGGCGATACGAAATGTGATCGATGGGAGCGATGTGGACGACGTGGTGGCTTACGGATTGACCGGCCCTGGAGCTCGCATCGTCGACCGCGTGCGGATCGACCGCGGCCCGATCGGCGGCGTCGCCGTCACCGCCGACGGCACCCGGCTGCTGGCCACCAACTACGGCGATGACACCGTCTCGGTCATCGACACCGCCAGCTGCACCGTCGTGGCCACCGTGTTCCAGGCCGACGAGCCGTTCTCGATCGCCGTCGGCCCCGCCGGAACCGCGCGGGCCTACGTCACCGCCGGCTCCATGGCGCTCGACGCCGTCCTGGCGATCGACGTCGACGCTGCCGAGGTCACCGGGTGCTACCCGGTCGCCATGGGCATCGGAGACCTGGTCGCCGACCCGATGGGCAGCCGGGTCTATGCCACCCGCACCGGTTCCACCGGCATCGAGGTGCTGGCGCTCGATGCGACCATGCGTCCCGCCGGGGCCGTCCGGGTGGCCGGCGATCCGGCAGCGGCCGCCGCCTGCCTGCGGATCAGCCCCGACGGTCGGCGGCTCTACGTGGCGGTCCGGCAGCCTACCGGCGACACCGTTACCGTCCTGGACCGGCAACTCAACGTCGTCGACGTCATCAAGGTCGCCTCGACCGTCGTCGATGTCGCCGTCAGCGCCGATGGCGCCCGGCTGTTCGTCGCCACCAGCGGTCCCGACGGCCGCGGGGCCGTGAAGGTCGTCGACTCCCGCACCCACGCCGTCAGCGCCGGGTTCGTCGTCGACACCCAGCTCATCCAGCTGATCGTGAGCCGCAACGGCGACCGCGTCTACCTCGTCACCGCGGCCGGCATCCTGGTGATGTGCGCCCGCACCGACGAGGCCCTCGGTGCGCTGACCCTGACCACGGCGCCGTCGTGCGTGGCGGAGAGCCCGGACGGCAGCCGCCTGTACATCGCCGGCTTCGACGGTACGGTGGCCGTCGCCTCGCTGACCGACCTGCCGGCGCCGTCGGCGTCGCTGCACGAGCAGCTCGCACTCGACGACGCCGTCAGCCGGATGCTGCAACTCGAACCCGCGCTGTAGCCCCAGCCCCACGGCCGGTGCCGCGCATGGTCGAATAGGTCGATGCGCAGCACCATGCAGGACTGGCCGTTGACCATCGGCGCCATCTTGCGGCACGCCACCAGCATCCACGGCGACCGCACCGTGACGACCATGACCGGCGACGGGTTCCACACCACCAGCTACCGCGAGTTGGGCGGCCAGGTCGCCCGCCTGGCGAATGCCCTGCGGCGACTTGGCATCAACGGTGACGAGCGGGTCGCCACATTCATGTGGAACAACACCGAACACCTGGCCGCCTACCTGGCGGTGCCGGCCATGGGTGCGGTGCTGCACACCCCCAACATCCGGTTATTCGCCGAGCAGATCGTGTTCGTCGCCAACGAGGCCGAGGACCGGGTGATCCTGGTCGACATCTCGCTGGCGCCACAGTTGGCGCCGGTGCTGGCACAGCTGCACACCGTGCACACCGTGATCGTGGTCGGCGACGGCGACACGAGCGCTTTGAAGGCACTGGGATCCGCCGGCAAGTCCGTGCTGCGCTACGCCGACGTGCTGGCGGCCGAAGCGGGCGAGTTCGACTGGCCGGTCATCGACGAGAACTCGGCGGCCGCCATGTGCTACACCAGCGGCACCACCGGCAATCCCAAGGGCGTGGTGTACAGCCACCGGTCCAGCTACCTGCACGCCATGGCGGCCTGCGCCGCCAACGGTGTCGGGATCGGGACGGATGACTCAGTGCTGCCGATCGTGCCGATGTTTCACGCCAACGCCTGGGGCCTGCCGTATGCGGCGCTGATGGCCGGGGCGGATCTGACGCTGCCCGACCGGCATCTGGACGCCCCGTCGCTGGTCGCCCTCATCGAGAAACTGCGGCCCACCGTGGCCGGTGCGGTGCCGACGATCTGGAACGACGTCCTGCACTACCTGGATCGTGAACCGGGCCATGACATCTCGTCTCTGCGCCAAGTGGTCTGCGGTGGTTCCGCGGTGCCGGTCTCGCTGATGCGCGCCTTCGAGCACAAGCACGGGGTGCAGGTCCGCCAGCTGTGGGGGATGACCGAGACATCACCGCTGGCCACCTTGGCGTGGCCGCCGCCGGGCACCGGCGAAGACCGGCACTGGGCACTGCGTGGCACCCAGGGCCGGCCGATCTGCGGGGTCGAGGCGCGGATCGTCGACGACGACGGGCGACCGCTGCCCAACGACGGCGTTGCGGTGGGCGAACTGGAGGTCCGCGGCCCGTGGATCACCGGCTCCTACTACCGCGGCCAGGACGAGTCGAAATTCGCCTCCGGCTGGCTGCGCACCGGCGACGTGGGCCGCATCGACGCGCAGGGTTTCATCACCTTGACCGACCGCGCCAAGGACGTGATCAAGTCCGGCGGAGAGTGGATCTCCTCGGTGGAGCTGGAGAACGAGCTGATCGCCCACCCCGACGTGATCGAGGCCGCGGTGGTCGGGGTCCCCGACGAACGCTGGCAGGAACGGCCGCTGGCCGTGGTGGTGGCCCGGGCGGGTGCCGCCGTCACCCCCGCCGAACTGCGAAGCTTCTTGTCCGACAAGGTTGCCCGGTGGTGGCTACCGGAGCGCTGGACATTCATCGACACCATTCCGCGCACCAGCGTCGGCAAGTACGACAAGAAGACCATCCGGGCCCGCTACTCCGACAACGAATATCAGGTAAGCGAGGTGCGTGACTGATGACTCTGCGCGTGATCCAGTGGGCAACCGGTGGGGTCGGCGTCGCCGCGATCAAAGGTGTGCTCGAACACCCCGATCTCGAGCTGGTCGGCTGTTGGGTGCACTCGAAATCCAAGAGCGGCAAGGACGTCGGGGAGATCATCGGGACCGCACCGCTGGGCGTGACCACGACCAGCGACATCGACGAGGTGCTGGCTTTGGACGCCGACGCCGTCATCTACGCGCCGCTGGTGGCCAATGTGGAGGAGGTCGCCGCACTGCTGCGTTCCGGCAAGAACGTTGTCACGCCGGTGGGTTGGGTCTATCCCACCGCGCGGTCGGCTGCGCCGCTGGAAGCGGCTGCGCAGGCCGGCAATGCTTCGCTGCATGGTGTCGGTATCGCCCCCGGTGCTGCCAGCGAGCTGTTCCCGCTGCTGCTGTCGGTGATGTCCACCGGGGTGACTTTTGTTCGGTGCGAAGAGTTTTCCGATCTGCGGACCTACGGTGCCCCGGACGTGCTGCGCCACGTGATGGGGTTCGGTGGCACGCCCGACAGTGCGTTGACCGGACCGATGCAGAAAATACTCGACAGCGGCTTCGTGCAATCGGTGCGACTGTGCGTGGACCGGCTGGGTTTCGCCGCCGACGACCGGATCCGCTCATCGCAGGAGGTGGCGGTGGCCACCGCGCCGATCGACTCTCCGATCGGTGTCATCGAACCCGGTCAGGTCGCCGCCCGCCGGTTCCACTGGGAGGCGACGGTCGGTGACGAGGTGGTGGTACGGGTGACGGTCAACTGGCTGATGGGTGAGGAGAACCTCGATCCGCCCTGGAATTTCGGCCCGGCGAAGGAGCGCTACGAGATGGAGGTGCAGGGCAATCCGAACACGTTCGTCACCGTCAAGGGCTGGCAGCCCGAGACCGTCGAGGAGGGGCTGAAGAGCAACCCGGGCGTCGTAGCGACCGCCGCGCACTGCGTCAACGCCGTCCCGGCGACCTGCGCGGCCCCGGCCGGCGTCGTCGGATTCTTCGATCTGCCGCTCATCACCGGCCGGGCCGCACCCGCTCTGGCGCGGTGAACGAGCTGGCCGCAGTGTTGGCGCGCTGACCCGGCGATGGCGACAGGTAAACGGGCCCTGGTGCTCGCCGGTGGGGGAGTGGCGGGCATCGCCTGGGAGACCGGCGTGCTGTGCGGCATCGCTGACGAGTCCCCAGCCACCGCGGCAGCGCTGCTGGAATCCGATGTGCTGGTCGGGACCTCGGCCGGGTCGGCGGTCAGCGGCCAGATCAGCAGCGGAGCCGGTCTCGACGAGCTGTTCGCCCGGCAGGTGGCCGAGACCTCGTCCGAACTCGACCCCGGGGTGGGCGTCGAGGGGATCGCCGAGCTGTTCCTGGCGGCCATGACCGAGCCGAACACCACGGCCGCCCAGCAGATGCAGCGCATCGGCGCGGTGGCGCTGGCCACCGAGACGGTTCCGGCCGCGGTGCGCCGGCAGGTGATCGAGCACCGGCTTCCCTCGCATCGGTGGCCGCAGCGCTGCCTGCGGATCACCGCGATAGACATCGACACCGGCGAGCTGACGGTGTTCGACCGGGACTCGGGAGTCGACCTCGTCGACGCGGTGGCGGCCAGTTGTGCCGTGCCCGGCGTCTGGCCACCGGTGGTGATCGGCGGACGGCGCTACATGGACGGCGGGATGCGCAGCGCAATCAACCTCGACGTCGCCGACGACTGTGACGTGGTCGTCGTACTGGTGCCTGCCGGGGAATCGGCGCCATCGCCGTTCAGTGCCGGTGCGGCCGCCGAGGTCGCGGCGTTCGACGGGCGGGCGTACGCGGTGTTCGCCGACGGTACGGCGCTGCGGGCCTTCGGCAGCAACCCGCTGGACCCCGCGTGCCGGGTGCCCTCGGCGCGGGCGGGCCGCGAGCAAGGCCGTCGGCACGCCGCCGCCATCGCCGAGTTCCTCGCCGTGGACTAACCGGATTTCGTGGCGTCGAGGGCGCGCCCGGTGAGTTCGCGGCCCACCTCGATCAATTCCGCGGCGCGGTGGAAGTCCAGGCTGCGGCAGGCAATACGCGGCACTTCGATGAGCAGATCCGGGGGGTGCGACGCCAGCTGATGGCGGGTCAGGGCCGCCTGGGCGATGTCGATGGTGCGGTTCATCACCTCGAAGCTGCCGAGTTTGGGCACCCCGGCCGCACCGGACGTGGCCTCCGCGGTGTCATCGTCGACGGGATCATCTTCGGTGTCGCCGCTGCTGAACCGGTCCAGGATCGCCCGTGCCGTGGGCCGATCCAGCAGCGACCGCGCCCCGCTGGTGTCCAGCAGCGCTGATGTGCTGCGCATCATCCGGTTCAGTCGCCCGGGCGCGCTCCGCTCGGCATCCTCCGAGGCCGGCCCGGCGGTCGCCGGGTCGCCGCCGCTGAGACTCACCGCCAGCGTCAGGTCGGCGTTGACGGCGCACAGCGGAGCCATCGGCAGCGGATCGAGAATGCCGCCGTCGGCGAGCAGGCGCCCGTCCACCACATGCGGAGCGATCACACCGGGAATGGCGATCGAGGCACGGATCGCAGTGTCAACCGGGCCGCGCTGCAGCCACACTGACTTGCCGGCGATCAGATCGGTCGCCACCGCGGTGTAGGGAATCGGCAGCTGTTCGATGTCGATGTCGCCGAGGATGTCCCGGACGACGTCGAGGATCTTCCCGGCCCGCAGCACCCCGGCGGCGGTAAACGACGGGTCCAACAGCCGCAACACCGCCCCCTGGGTCAGCGACTCGGCCCACTCGGCGAAGTCGTCGAGGCGGCCGGCCGCCTGCAGACCGCCAACCAGGGCACCCATCGAGGATCCGGAGATCCCGACGATGTCGTAACCGCGCTCGATCAGCTCGACGATCACGCCGATATGGGCGTAGCCGCGCGCACCGCCACTGCCCAGCACCAGCGACACTCTCGGCGCAGTTGTAGAGGCCATGCCTCCCATTTTGCGGGCCACGGCCGCCGGGTTTTCGGTCACCGTGATTACAAACCCGGTTTCGGGGCAACGATGCAGGTCACAGCCGGTGCGCCGACCGCGGCGCCTCGATCCGCGCCGGGCAGCGGGACGCCACCCGGCGCGCCGCAGCCACCTAGCATGGCTGCTGTGATGGAGCACGTCGGATTCCAGGGTTGTTGTTGCCGCAGCTGAGTGCTGCCGCCGACCCCTGTCTTGAATCCACCCCATCCGTTCTGGAGTTTTCACCATGGTTATTGCTGACCCTGTCGCGTTGCGGCGTTCGGCCCCCCGGCCCCGCTCGCTGCGCCTGCCCGACCTGCTGCAGACCACCGACCTGGCCGCCGATGCGGTGCTGGACGGCCGCTACCAGCACCTGCTGCCCCCGTCCGGCCTGCCGACCGACAACCGCTGGTTCACCCGGATCCACGGCGACGAGCGGCTCGACATCTGGCTGATCAGCTGGGTGCCGGGGCACGCCACCGAACTGCACGACCACGGCGATTCGCTGGGCGCGTTAACCGTGCTGTCCGGGGCGCTGGATGAATTCCATTGGGATGGCACGCAGTTGGCGCAGCGGCGGCTCGACGCCGGCGACCAAGCCTCGTTCTCGCGAGGCTGGGTGCATGACGTGGTCTGGGCGCCGTCACTCTCGGGCCCGACGCTGAGCGTGCACGCCTACTCACCGCCACTGGTCGAGATGTCCTACTACGACGTCGCACCCGATAACACGCTGCGCCGGCAGCGCACCGAACTCACCGAACACCCGGAGGCATCGTGACCACGACGCAGCTGACCAGTCGGATCGACGGGATGCTCGCCGCGGCGCGGGCACGACTGCACCGGATGACCGCCGCGGAGGTGCCCGCGGCGCTGCGTGACGGCGCCCTGCTGGTCGACATCCGACCGGAAGCCCAGCGCGTGCGGGAGGGGCAGGTGCCCGCCGCGCTGGTCATCGAACGCAATGTGCTGGAGTGGCGCTGCGACCCCACCAGCGACGCCCGGTTGCCGCAGGCGGTCGACGACGACGTGCAGTGGGTGATCCTGTGCTCGGAGGGCTACACCTCGAGCCTGGCCGCCGCCGCGCTGGTGGATCTGGGCCTGCATCGCGCCACCGATGTCATCGGCGGCTACCACGCCCTGGCGGCCGCTGGGGTGCTGGTGGAGCCGAAAGCATCACGCGTTCGAGTGCAGCAGCGGTCGGAGCCGCTCGGTTTTGCCTGGGGTCCACCCCGCTGGATGTAATATCGCCGCCCACGCATCGGCGGCATCGGCGGCATAGTGGTGACCGTGGCCTTCCGGCACGTCGACCGCCACCGCCATGTCGGCCGAGACCTGCAAGAACGTCACGATCGGTTTCCACTGCACCCGCGGCAGTACGTCGTAGCCGCGCGGTTCGGCCAGCCAGTCCGGCTTGCGGAACAACAGGTCCGGGTTCCACCAGGCGATCGGGTCCGAGGCGTGCTGCAGATACACCACCCGCGGCGTGGCCCACGGGGCGTCCGGCCGGGCCAGGTCGTCCGGGCGGGCGGCGAACCGCGCATGCCGGCCGCCGTCGTAGACCGGCAGCCATTGCGGGGAGCCGGGCTCGCGGTTGACGGTCAGGTCTTTCCAGATGGTGTTCTGAAACGTCGGCCCGGAGAACAGCGCGCCGTCGGTGCGCGCCAGCACATTGTTGAGGTTCATGAACGGCGCCTCGCCACCGAACGATCCGAGGCTCTCGCCGAACACCACCAGCTTGGGGCGTCGGGACTCCGGCATGGCCCGCACCTGCCCGTCGACCGCCTCGAACAGCGCCTGCCCGGCCTGACGGGCGTTCTCCTTGTCGACCAGAAATGACAGCCAGCTCGGCAGGAACGAATACTGCATGCTCACGATGGCGGTGTCGCCGTTGAACATGTACTCCAGCGCGCTGGCCTCTGCCTCGTTGATCCAGCCGGTGCCCGTCGTGGTGGCCACCGCGACCACGGCGCGGTTCAGTCCGCCGGTGCGGGCCAGTTCCGCCGCGGCCAGTTCGGCGGTCGCCTTGATCCCGTCGGCGGAATTCAGGCCGGCGTAGGCCCGGATGGGCTCGACGGCCGGTGTGCCGTTGAATGCGGTGAGCTGCGCGACGGTCGGTCCGCCGGCCGTGAAAATGCGGCCCTGATGGCCCAGTGACTCCCAGGACGCCAGCGAGTCCGGACCGCCCGACCGTAGTTGGCTGGTCGGGGCCGCCCGGTCGGGATCCATCTCGTTGTTGACTGCTGCGAAGGTGTTGTTCAACGTGCGCATGCTGAACTTCACCACCACGCCGTTGAGCAAGGCGACGGTCAGGCCCAGCAGCAGGGCTACCGTCACCACCAGCGAAACGCGCCGCGGCGCAACGCGGTTGAGCTGACGTGCCAGTGCGCGGCCCGCCATGCGGACCACCTGCCCGATCTCCACCAGCACGAACAACGTCAGTACCGCCAGCCCGCCCGCCATCGGGAAGCAGTACCAGGCCAGCTGCGGAACATCCATCAGCGAGCGCAGCTGCCGCTGCCAGTGGTAGACGCGGACGATCATCACCAGGTGGATGACGACGGCGGTCGGGATCAGCACGGCCCAGGCCCAGCCCGGCGCCGACGGGCTGCTGTCCGCGGATCGCATGTAGCGCACCAGCCACACGATGAGCACCCCGAGGCCGTAACCGGCGGCGCCGGATGCGCCGCTGACCAGGCCTTGGAACAGTGGCCCGCGGGGCAGCAGCGACGGCGTCATCGACAACCAGATGAAAACCAGGCCCATCGCGGTGCCGGTGTAGGTGTAATGCCGTATCCACCAAGGCCGTTCGGCCGACTCGGCCATCGTGCTAGCGGTGGCTGAAGTTCGGCGCGCGCTTCTCGGTGAACGCCGCCATACCCTCGGTCTGGTCCTCGGTGGCGAACGCCGAGTGGAACAGCCGGCGCTCGTAGAGTAGCCCCTCGGCCAGGGTGGATTCGAACGCGCGGTTGACCGCTTCCTTGGCCATCCGCGCGGCGGACAGGGACATTCCGGCGATGGTGGCCGCGACCTTTCCGGCTTCGGTCAACAGGTCGTCGGCCGGCACCACGCGGGAGACCAGGCCGCTGCGTTCGGCCTCGGCGGCATCGATGGTGCGGCCGGTCAGGATCAGATCCATGGCCTTGGCCTTGCCGATGGCCCGGGTCAGTCGCTGGGAGCCGCCCATGCCCGGCAGCACACCGAGTTTGATCTCCGGCTGGCCGAATTTGGCGGTGTCGGCGGCGATCAGCAGATCACACATCATCGCCAGTTCGCAGCCGCCGCCGAGGGCGTGGCCGGCGACCGCGGCGATCGTCGGGGTGCGCACCGCCGCCAGCTTGGACCAGGCGGCGAAGAAGTCCGCCGCGAACACCTCGGCGAAGCTCAGGTCGGCCATCTCTTTGATGTCGGCGCCGGCGGCGAACGCCTTGGCGCTTCCGGTGATGATGATCGCGCCGATGCCCGGGTCGGCGTCGAATTCCGCCGCGGCGGTGGTGACTTCGTTCATCACCTGGCTGTTGAGTGCATTGAGGGCCTGCGGCCGGTTCAAGGTGATGGTGCCGACGCGTCCGTCGCGGTCGACGAGGATCGTTTCGTAACTCATTTGAAGGACTCCTTAAAACACTAGATCGGGTTCAGCGGGGGCGAAATACGATTCGACGTCTGCGGAGCTCACCTCGGCCAGTGTCGCAGGCGACCACTGCGGGTTGCGGTCTTTGTCCACCAACTGGGCGCGGATCCCCTCCACCAGGTCATGGGAGCGCAGCGATGCATTCGACACCCGGAACTCTTGGATCAGAACGTCTTCCAGCGTGGCCAGCTCACCCGCCCGGCGCACCGATTCCAGTGTCACCGAGCAGGCGATCGGTGAGCGGGTGCCGATGAGTTCGGCGGCGGCGTTGGCCTCGGCGTCGGCATGTCCGGCCAGCGCGGCCACGATCTCGGCGACGGTGTCGTGGGCGTAGCACTCGTCGATCCAGTCACGGTGTGCGGCAAGCGCACTCGGTGGCGCGTCGACGGCGTGGCGCTGCAGTGCCTCGGTGACCCCGTCGGAGCGGATCGTCGCGGTGAAGTCGCCCAGCGCGGCGTGCGGCACATAGTGGTCGGCGAAACCCAGCTCGATGGCGTCCGCGCCGGAGAACGGCGCACCGGTCAGTGCCGCGTGCAGGCCGAGGTGGCCCGGCGCGCGGGAGAGCAGGTAGGTGCCGCCGACATCGGGGATGAAGCCGATGCCCACCTCCGGCATCGCCATCTTCGTCGTGTCGGTGACCACCCGGGTGTTGGCGTGCGCGCCGACTCCCACCCCACCGCCCATCACGATGCCGTCCATCAGCGACACGTACGGCTTGCTGTAGCCGCCGATCTGAGCGTTGAGGAGATATTCGTCGTGCCAGAACCGCCGCGCGTCGGCGCCGTCGGCCTTGGCGCTGTGATAGATCGCGACCACGTCGCCGCCGGCGCACAGTCCGCGCTCGCCGGCGCCGGACAGCACCACCGCGGTAACCGCCGGGTCGTCTGCCCAGGTAGAAAGCGCCGCGGTCATCGCGGTCACCATCGGCAGGTTGAGGGAGTTGATCGCCTGCGGGCGGTTCAGCGTCAGCAGACCGATCCCGTTCTCGACGCGGGCCAGTACCTCGTCAGATTCACTCGTCACGCCTTCGCAATGTAGATCCCTTCCCGCGGTCGCCGGTCCGCGGGTAAGGTTTGGCGGAGGAACGGCCCGCAGTCTGTTGGGAACCCCGGCGGGTCGTGGATCGTTGATCAAGTTGCTCGCACATTTCGTGTCGGAGCACAAGACAGCATTAGAGAGGATCGGGAAGGTGCGGGAGACCAGCAACCCGGTATTTCGTTCGTTGCCCAAGCAGGGCGGTTATGCACAGTTCGGCACTGGCTTAGGACAAGCCACCGCCGGCGCAACCCAGCAGGTGAGCCAGGGTTACCCCGGTCTGCAGAGCCCTCAGACCGACTACCAGCGGGAGGTCAGCCGCCCGCTCACCATCGACGACGTCGTCACCAAGACCGGCATGACGCTGGGGGTGCTCAGCATCGCCGCCGTGGTGTCGTTCTTCCTGGTCTCGGCCAATCAGGCACTGGCGGCCCCGCTGACCTTCATCGGCGCGTTCGGCGGCCTGGCGCTGGTCATGGTGGCCATGTTCACCCGCCGGCAGGACAGTAAGACGCTGGTGCTCAGCTACGCGGTGCTGGAGGGGCTGTTCCTCGGCGCCATCTCGTTCGTGCTGACCGCGGTCACTGTCGGAACCAGTAACGCCGGTTCGATGATCGGCCAGGCGGTGATGGGCACTTTGGGGGTGTTCGGCGGCATGCTCGTGGTCTACAAGACCGGCGCCATCCGCGTCACCCCGAAGTTCACCCGAATGGTCGTCGGCGCCCTGTTTGGTGTGCTGGCCCTGATGATCGGCAACCTGGTGCTGTCGCTGTTCGGTGTCGGCGGTGGTGAGGGACTGGGTCTGCGCAGCGGCGGCACGCTGGCGATCATCTTCTCGCTGGTCTGCATCGGGATCGCCGCGTTCAGCTTCCTGATCGACTTCGACGCGGCAGACCAACTGATCCGGGCCGGGGCGCCGGAGAAGGCCGCCTGGGGTATCGCCCTGGGTCTGACGGTGACGCTGGTCTGGCTGTACCTGGAGATCCTGCGTCTGCTCAGCTACTTCCAGAGCGAATAGCCTTCCGCTTTCCCCGTTGACTCTGCGCTGGGGCGCAAAGGTGCGCGTAGCACCAGCCCCCAGCGCAGAGTCATTTTTATACCGCCGCGGATGCGCGTTGAGACGGCGTTGACACTGCGCTAGGGGCGCAAAAATGCGAGTGGCGGCAGCCCTCAGCGCAGCGTCAACGGGAAGAAGAACTAGGAGAGGCGCTCCACGACCATCGCCATGCCCTGGCCGCCGCCGACACACATCGTCTCCACACCGAAGGTCTTGTCGTGGGTGGCCAGGTTGTTCAGCAGGGTGGCGGTGATGCGGGCGCCGGTCATGCCGAACGGGTGGCCCAGCGCGATCGCCCCGCCGGACACGTTCAGCTTGTCCTCGTCGATGCCCAGCTCACGGGCCGAGCCGAGCACCTGCACCGCGAAGGCCTCGTTGATCTCGAACAGGTCGATGTCCGAGACCGACATCTTCGCGTTCGTCAGCGCCTTCTTGACCGCCTCGATCGGCCCCAGGCCCATGATCTCCGGCGACAGGCCCGACACTCCGGTGGCCACAATCCGGGCGAGCGGCTTGAGGCCGAGCTGCTTTGCCTTGGTGTCGCTGGTGATGACCACGGCGGCCGCGCCGTCATTGAGCGGGCAGGCGTTACCGGCGGTCACCGTGCCGTTGGGACGGAACACCGGCTTGAGCTGGCTGATCTTCTCGTAGGTGGTGCCGGCGCGCGGCCCGTCGTCGGTGCTGACCACGGTGCCGTCCGGCAGCGTCACCGGGGAGATCTCCCGGGCGAAGAAGCCGCTCTTGATGGCTTCCTCGGCGCGGTTCTGGCTGCGCACACCCCAGTGGTCCTGGTCCTCGCGGCTGATCCCGGTGTGCAGCACCACGTTCTCGGCAGTCTGGCCCATCGCGATGTAGATGTCGGGCAGGTTGCCGTCGGCGCGCGGGTCATGCCACTCCTCGGCACCGGCAGCAGCCGCCTCGGTGCGGGCCATGGCATCGTTGAACAGCGGGTTCTTGCTGTCCGGGGCGCCGTCAGCGGCACCGATGCCGAACTGCGAGACGGTCTCCACCCCGGCGGAGATGAACGCGTCGCCCTCGCCGGCCTTGATCGCGTGGAACGCCATCCGGGTGGTCTGCAGTGACGACGAGCAGTAGCGGTTGACCGTGGTGCCCGGCAGGAAGTCGTAGCCGAGCAGCACCGACACCACGCGCGCGATGTTGTAGCCGGCGGCGCCGCCGGGCTGGCCGCAGCCCATCATCAGGTCGTCGATCTGGTGCGGGTTGAGTTCGGGCACCTTGTCCAGGGCGGCGCGAACCATCTGCGCGGCCAGGTCGTCGGGCCGCATGGTGACCAGCGAACCCTTACCGGCCCGGCCGATCGGTGAGCGAGCAGTTGAGACGATGACGGCTTCGGGCACGATGACTCCTTGCGATCGGGTATTGCAGCCGAATCTAGTCCGGCGGCACCGTCGCACGTAAATCGGCCTGGGCCATCGCGGCGCACAGCGGCGGGATCAATTGGCTCGCCGCCAGCGCATAACCTGCGGCCGAGGGGTGGTACTGGTCCCGGGCGAACAGCAGCCCGGGTGTATCGCGGAACGCCGGCGCGCTGAAGTCGGCGAACGGCACGGGGATTCCGCCGGCGGCCTTGACCGCCCGGGTCTGGGCCCGCGCCAACTGCCGGGCGCGGATCTGCGCGACCAACCGCAGCGGCTGGGGGATCGCACTGACCGCCCCGAAATCCGGGCAGGTGCCGACGACCACCACCGCGCCGCTGCGGTGCAGGCGCTTCACCGCTGCGTGCAGTCGCTGCGCGGAGCCGGCGATGCTGTTGAGCGCGGTGACGTCGTTCGCCCCGATCATGATCACCGCCGCGTCGGGCGGCGGCCCCGCGACAAACATCGCGTCGACCTGGCCGGCGAGGCCCTTGGAGGTGGCGCCGACGATTGCCTTGGTGCTCAGGCGAATCCGCTTGCCGGTGCGCTCGGCCAGTGCCCGGGCGATCAGCGCGCCTGGCACCTCCTCGGGTGAGCAGCAGCCGTAGCCGGTCCCGGTCGAGTCGCCGAAGACCATCAGGTGCAGGTCGACGCTCATGCCACGCTGAAAGCGCTGCACGGCGACTTCGCCGGGAAGCTCACCGGCAACGTAGATGCCGTCGGCGCGCGGCGGAACGTCGCAGGCTCTCGGAATGGTCTGGCGCGCGACGTCGGCCTGGCCGGCCAACAGATTGCGCAGCCCCAAGTAGAGGGTGCCGCTGGAGGCGAGCGCCCCGGCGGCCGCCAGCGTGACCGCCGACCGCCGCGCCACCTGGATCCCCATGGGGTAAGTCTAAGGAGCGAAACCGCACGACGCCCGCGCGCAGCAAACAAAACAGATCACGATGCGGACCCGATGCCGTATCGGAACGAACCCTAAGATTTCTTCACATACTTCTTCGTGTGACGATACGTGGAACCGCGTTGGCTGTGCCGGCCGGGGCCGGCTGGAGGGAGTGTCCGCCATGACCGCACCCAGCAGAATTCCCAGCTCGTCGCGCTCTGCCGCCCGGCTATATCCCGTTTCGCGGCCCCGCCGACACGGCCGCCACGACGGGCTGCCCGTCGAGGTCGTCGAGGACTCACCCAGCGTTGAAGGCAGGCTGGCGTGGCTGGCCGCCAGGGCCACCATCAGACCGGTGCTGTCGGTCGGCAGCTACTTCCCGCGGATGCCGTGGCCGTTCGGCTTGCTCGACTTCGCCGCCAAGGCGATGCTGCCGCCGCCGGGCACCATCCGCGCCACCATCCGGTTGCCGCGGTGCAAAGCTCAACTGGTGCGGGCCGCCGGTGTGCTGCCCGCCGACGGCACCCGCCGGGTGGTGCTCTACATGCACGGCGGCGCGTTTGTGACCTGCGGGGCCAATACCCACGGCCGGCTCGTCACCAAGTTGTCCAAGTACGCCGACAGCCCGATCCTGGTGGTGGAGTACCGGATGGTCCCGAAGAACTCCATCGACGACGCCATCGACGACTGTTACGACGGCTACCGGTGGCTGCGCCGCCAGGGCTACCAACCGGAGCAGATCGTGCTCGCCGGCGACTCCGCCGGCGGCTACCTGTCGCTGGCGCTGGCCCAGCGCCTGCTGGAGGAGGGCGAGGACCCCGCGGCGATCGTCGCAATGTCGCCGCTGCTGGAGATCGCCAAGGAAGCCAAGAAGGCGCACCCGAACATCCACACCGGGGCGATGTTCCCGCCCAAGGCGTTCGACGCGTTCGTCGAACTGGTCGAAGCGGCCGCCCGCAACGACCGCGTTCACGGCGGTAGCCATCCCGGAAAGGTCCTCGAACCGCTGCGCCACGTCAAACCCGGCCTGCCGCGCACCCTGATCCACGTCTCCGGTTCCGAGGTGCTACTGCACGACGCGCGGCTGGGCGCCAAGGTGCTGGCCGCGGCCGGCGTCCCGGTGGAGCTGCGGGTGTGGCCGGGCCAGATCCACGTCTTCCAGATCGCCGCGCCGTTCGTGCCGGAGGCCACCCGCTCGCTGCGCCAGATCGGCGAATACATCCGCGAGGCCACCGGTTAGCGAGGCCGTGCCCCGGTGGGTGGCACCGCCTGAGACGATGGCAGGTATGCGGATAGCGCGCCACATCAGTGACCTCATCGGCAACACCCCACTGGTCGAGCTAAATTCGATCGTTCCCGACGGGGCGGGCCGGGTGGTGGCCAAGATCGAATACCTCAACCCGGGTGCGAGCTCCAAGGACCGCATCGCGGTGAAGATGATCGACGCCGCCGAGGCCAGCGGGGCGCTGCGGCCCGGTGGCACCATCGTCGAGCCCACCTCCGGCAACACCGGTGTCGGGCTGGCGCTGGTCGCCCAGCGCCGCGGTTACAAGTGCGTGTTCGTCTGCCCGGACAAGGTCAGCGAGGACAAGCAGAACGTGATGCGCGCCTACGGCGCCGAGGTGGTGGTCTGCCCGACGGCGGTGCCGCCCGACGACCCGGCCAGCTACTACAGCGTGTCCAACCGGCTGGTCACCGAGATCGACGGCGCCTGGAAACCCGACCAGTACTCCAACCAAGCCGGCCCGGAGAGCCATTACGAGACCACCGGTCCGGAGGTCTGGAACGACACCGACGGTCAGGTCACCCACTTCGTCGCGGGGATCGGCACCGGCGGCACCATCACCGGCACCGGCCGCTACCTCAAGGAGGTGTCGGGGGGCCGGGTCCGGGTCATCGGCGCTGACCCCGAGGGCTCGGTGTACTCCGGCGGCACCGGCCGGCCGTATCTGGTGGAAGGAGTCGGGGAGGACTTCTGGCCGGCCGCCTACGACCCGAAGGTGCCTGACGAGATCATCGCGGTCTCCGACGCGGACTCCTTCGACATGACCCGCCGACTGGCCCGCGAGGAAGCGTTGCTGGTCGGTGGATCCTGCGGCATGGCCGTGGTGGCCGCGGTGGAGGCGGCCGTCAAAGCCGGACCCGACGCGCTCGTCGTCGTCCTGCTGCCCGACGGCGGCCGCGGCTACATGTCGAAGATCTTCAACGACTCCTGGATGTCGTCCTACGGGTTCCTACGCTCCCGGCTGGACGGCTCGACGGTGCAGCCCACCGTGGCCGACGTGCTGCGGGCCAAGTCCGGGGTGTTGCCCGACCTGGTGCACACCCACCCGTCGGAGACGCTGCGCGACGCCATCGGGATCCTGCGGGAGTACGGGGTGTCGCAGATGCCCGTCGTCGGCGCCGAGCCGCCGGTGATGGCGGGGGAGGTGGCCGGCAGCGTGTCCGAACGCGACCTGCTCTCGGCGGTCTTCGAGGGCCGGGCCAAGCTCGCGGACGCGGTTTCGAAGCACATGGGCCCGCCGCTGCCGCTGATCGGCTCCGGCGAGGTGGTCGGCGTCGCCGCCACCACCCTGGCCGACGTCGACGCGGTGATGGTGGTCGAAGACGGCAAGCCGGTCGGCGTCATCACCCGCCACGACCTGTTGGGGTTCCTCTCCGACGGGCCGCGCCGTAGGTAGCGATCACACGGGCGCATTGCGGTAGCGTGAAAATCCGCATCGAATTACTCGGAGAAGGGTGCTCATGACCGACTTCCCGCCGCCACCGGGCACCTACCCTCCTCCGCCGGGTGATTATCCGCCCCCGCCGGGCAACTACCCGCCGCCGCGGCCGGGCGATTATCCGGCGGCCGGCAATTACCCGCCCCCGCCGGGCGGCGGCTACCCCCCGCCGGGGAACTATCCGCCGCCCCCGCCGGGCAACTATCCGCCCCCGCCGCCGGGCAACTACCCGCCGCCTGCCCCCGGGTACGCCTCGGTCGGAGGTCCGGTCGGCGACCTTCCGCAGGAGTCCTACACGCCGTGGCTCACCCGGGTGGGCGCCTACCTCATCGACTGCTTGCCGATCCTGGTGATCTACGGGATTCCTTCGATGATCGCCGGGTCCACCGCGCAACGGGAGTGCGTCACCACGTCGGCCGGGTTCGCCTGCACCGTCACGCCGTCGGCCGTCGGCGCCCTGCTGATGTTCCTGGGCTGGCTGGGGGCCTTCGGCTTCGGACTGTGGAACTACGGCTACCGGCAGGGCACCACCGGATCGAGCATCGGCAAATCGCTGATGAAGTTCAAAGTGGTCTCCGAAACCACCGGTCAGCCGATCGGGTTCGGGATGTCGATCGTGCGACAACTGGCCCACATCATCGACAGCATCATCTTGCTCATCGGCTATCTGTTCCCGCTGTGGGACGCCAAACGCCAGACGCTGGCCGACAAGATCATGACCACCGTCTGCCTGCCGATCCGGTGAGCCGCCTGCACGGCCCGATCGGCCCCTCCACCACGGCGATTCACGCCGGTTACCGGCCCGACCCGGCCACCGGGGCGGTCAATGCGCCGATCTATGCCAGCAGTACGTTCGCCCAGGACGGTGTCGGTGGCCTGCGGGGCGGTTACGAGTACGCCCGTACCGGCAACCCGACCCGGACCGCGCTGGAGACCGCGCTGGCCGCTGTCGAACAGGGCGGGTACGGCCGGGCGTTCTCCTCCGGGATGGCCGCCACGGACTGTGCGCTGCGGGCGATGCTGCGTCCCGGCGATCACCTGATCATTCCCGACGACGCCTACGGCGGCACCTTCCGGCTGATCGACAAGGTGTTCACCGGTTGGGGTTTGTCCTACACGCCGGTCGCGCTGTCTGACCTGGACGCGGTGCGTGCCGCCCTCACCGACAAGACCCGACTGATCTTCGCGGAGACGCCCACCAACCCGCTGCTGTCGATCAGCGACATCGAAGCCATCGCCGCAATCGGCCGGGAATCGGGCGCAAAGGTGTTGGTGGACAATACCTTCGCCTCTCCGGCGCTGCAGCAGCCGCTGACGCTGGGCGCTGACGTGGTGCTGCACTCCACCACGAAATACATCGGCGGCCACTCCGATGTGGTCGGTGGCGCGCTGGTCACCGACGACGAGGAACTAGACGCCGCCTTCGCGTTCCTGCAGAACGGCGCCGGGGCGGTCCCCGGTCCGTTCGACGCCTACCTCACGCTGCGAGGCCTCAAGACGCTGGCGCTGCGGATGCAACGGCACAGCGAGAACGCGGCCGCGGTGGCGGAGTTCCTCGCCGCACACGCCGCCGTCGACACCGTGCTGTATCCGGGCCTGCCCGGCCACCCGGGGCATGACATTGCCGCGCGGCAGATGCGCGGGTTCGGTGGCATGGTGTCGGTGCGGCTGCACGGCGGTCGAGGAGCGGCGGAGAAGCTGTGCGCCGCAACCGAGATCTTCATCCTGGCCGAGTCACTGGGCGGGGTGGAGTCGCTGATCGAACACCCGGGCGCGATGACCCATGCATCGACGGCCGGTTCGCAACTGGAGGTTCCCGACGACCTGGTGCGGCTCTCGGTCGGCATCGAGGACATCGACGACCTGCTCGAGGACCTGAAGCAGGCGCTGCGCTGAGCCGCGGTAGGCCTCAGGGGCGATAGGGCTCCGCGCTGACCAGGGTCACCTTGACGGTGTTGCCGCTGGGCACCGTGTAGCTGCGTTCCTCGCCTTCCTTGGCGCCGAGCAGGGCATGACCCAGCGGTGAGTTCGGCGAATACACCTCAAGGTTCTCCTCGCTGATGCCCTCTTGGCGGGTGGCGATCAGGAAGGTCTCGGTGTCGCTCTTGTCGCCGTCGTAGAACACCTTGACCACCGAACCGGGCAGCGCCACCCCGGACTGGGTGGGAGCCTCGCCGACCTTGGCGTTGTTGAGCAGGTCCTGCAGTTGGCGGATGCGGGCTTCTTGCTGCCCCTGCTCCTCGCGGGCAGCATGGTAGCCGCCGTTCTCGCGCAGATCACCCTCCTCGCGGCGGTCATTGATCTCCGCGGCGATCACCGGACGGTTTGCGATCAGCTGGTCGAGCTCGGCCTTGAGCCGGTCGTGCGACTCCTGCGTCAACCAGGTCACCTGGGTGTCCGTCATGTCACTGTGCTCCTCATGTCGTCGGACCCGGCGATAGCAGCCAGCGGGGTCGACGTCTTTAGTAATGCAGTCGTTCTAATGCAGCAATACACGGTCCCAGCCGGAACCGTGTATCCATACAGGGTACCACCGGAAAATCAGGGCGACCGCAGGTAATCGGGCACGTCGGGGCCGCAACCGTAGATATCGCCCATGAGTGGCGGCTGGGAGGATTTGACGATCGTCGTCACCTGTACGGTCGACGACTCCGACGGTGGAATCAGCACTTCACGCCTGCCGGTCTCACTGCCGTCACCGGCCCGGACCCGCACGATGCAGACCGCCGGGCGGGACGGATCAGATCGCGTCACGCTGATTTTCACTGTCACCGTCTGGTCATCGACCACCTCGTAGCCGTACAGCTCGCCTTTCACGTCGGCGGTGGTCAGCCGTTGAAAGCCCAGCACGGCGACGGCCGCGGCCGTCGCGATGGCCAGCGCGCCCAGCGTGATGGCCAGCAGGCGCCGTGGCAGGGCGCGGCTACGGGTGTCCCCGTAGCGGGCCGGCTTCGAGTCGGTCATCGTGCGGTATGTCCCAGGGTCGTGAGTCGGGATCGGTTAACGCGCCCGCCGCCCATGGTGGAACGATGGAGGCCGAAACCAACGGGAACTATAGGGGCTAAAAGGGGAACGTGCACATGAGCGGACTGCGGTTGATGGCGGTGCATGCGCACCCCGACGACGAGTCCAGCAAGGGTGCGGCGACGCTGGCCCGTTACGCCGCCGCCGGTCACCGGGTGATGGTGGTGACGCTGACCGGCGGCGAGCGCGGCGACATCCTCAACCCGGCCATGGACCTGCCCGACGTCCACGGTCACATCGCCGAGATACGCCGTGACGAGATGGCCAAGGCCGCCGAGATCCTCGGCGTCGAACATCACTGGCTGGGTTTCGTCGACTCCGGGCTGCCCAAGGGCGACCCGCTGCCCCCGCTGCCGGAGGACTGCTTCGCCCTGGTGCCGCTGGAGGTGTCCGTCGAAGCCCTGGTGCGGGTGGTTCGCGATTTCCGGCCGCACGTGATGACGACCTACGACGAGAACGGCGGCTATCCGCACCCCGACCACATCCGCTGCCACCAGGTCTCGGTGGCCGCCTTCGAGGCCGCGGGCGACTACCGTCGCTACCCGCAGGCCGGCGACGTCTGGAACGTTTCGAAGCTGTACTACAACCACGGATTCCTGCGGCAGCGGATGCAGTTGCTGCAGGACGAGTTCGCCCGGAACGGGCAGATCGGGCCGTTCGCAAAGTGGCTGGAGCGCTGGAAACCCGACCACGACAGCTTCGCCGACCGGGTGACCAGCCGGATCCACTGCGCTGAGTACTTCCACCAGCGCGACGACGCGCTGCGCGCACACGCCACCCAGATCGACCCGAACGGCGATTTCTTTGCCGCTCCGATCGAGTGGCAGCAACGCCTGTGGCCCACCGAGGAGTTCGAGCTGGCCCGGTCCAGGGTGCCTATCATCCTGCCGGAGACCGACCTGTTCGCCGGGATCGAGGACGACTGATGAATCATGCTCTGCTGACCACACTATGGCTCCTGGCCGACGATGTGCCCCGGGAGACCGGTCCGGACTTCGGCAAGGCCAGTCCCTTCGGCCTGCTGGTGGTCGTGCTCCTGCTGCTCGGCACGTTCGGGCTGGTGTGGTCGATGAACCGGCACCTCAAGAGGGTGCCGGAATCCTTCGACCGGGAGGATCCGGCCGCCGACCAGGCCGCCGACGAGGGCACGCTGGACCCGGGACCGGACTCGGCGGGCTAGAACCAGGGTTAGGCAGGGTCAGCTGATGTCGAATCGTCTCGGCGAATCCACCAGCCCGTATCTGCGCCAGCACGCCGATAATCCGGTGCACTGGCAGGAGTGGACACCCGAGGCGCTGGCCGAGGCCGTCGAGCGTGACGTGCCGATCCTGCTGTCGGTGGGCTATGCGGCATGTCACTGGTGTCACGTGATGGCGCACGGCTCGTTTGAGGACGCCCACGTCGCCGAGGTGATGAACGATGGCTTCGTGTGCATCAAGGTCGACCGGGAGGAACGCCCGGACATCGACGCCGTGTACATGAACGCCACCATGGCGCTCACCGGCCGCGGGGGCTGGCCCATGACATGTTTTCTGACTCCGGACGGCCGGCCGTTCTATTGCGGCACCTACTACCCCAAAGAGACGTTCCTGAACCTGCTTTCGGCGATCAGCTCCACCTGGCGCGAGCGCCGCGGCGAGGTCGAGGACGCTTCGGGGCGCATCACCGCCGAATTGCGGGAGATGGCCGCCGGCCTGCCCGGCAACGGCCCGCCCGTCGACGCGATGCTCTGTGACGGTGCCGTGGCGGCGGTGCTGCGTGATGAGGACACCGAACGCGGGGGATTCGGCGGCGCACCCAAGTTCCCGCCGTCGGCGCTGATGGAGACCCTGCTGCGCCACTACGAACGGACCGCAAACCGTCCGGCACTGGACGCGGTGGCCCGCGTCGGTGCGGCGATGGCACGCGGCGGAATCTACGATCAGCTCGCCGGGGGATTTGCCCGCTACAGCGTCGACAGCGCCTGGGTGGTACCGCATTTCGAGAAGATGCTGTACGACAACGCGCTGCTGCTGCGGGCCTACGCGCACTGGGCCCGGCGCACCGGCGATCCGCTGGCCGTCCGGGTGACCTCGGAGACGGCCCGCTTTCTGCTGGACGAGCTCGCGTGCGGCGGCATGTTCGTCTCCTCGCTGGACGCCGACGCCGACGGCGGGGAGGGCTCCACGTACGTGTGGACTCCCGCTCAGCTGGCCGACGTGCTCGGCGAGGCCGAGGGGCAGTGGGCGGCAGATGTTTTCGGGGTGACCCCGAGCGGGACGTTCGAATCCGGTACGTCGGTGCTGCAGTTGCCCGTCAATCCTGACGATCTCCAACGGTTCGACCGGGTGCGCCAGCGGTTGCTGTTTGCCCGGCGTGCCCGGGTGCAGCCCGACCGCGACGACAAGGTGGTCACCGCCTGGAACGGGTTGGCGATCACCGCCTTGGCCGAAGCCGCTGTGGCGCTGGAGAATCCGGGGCTGGCTGCCGCGGCGCAGCGCTGCGCCGGCGAACTGCTGCAGCTACACCTGGTGGACGGGCGGCTGCGCCGGGCCAGCCTGGGCGGCCGGGTAGGCGACAGTGCGGCCATCCTGGAGGACTACGGCGCGCTGGCCACCGGATTGCTCAGCGTGTATCAACTCAGCGGTGAACAGCGGTGGCTAGCTGCCGCCACCGGCCTGCTGGACACCGCGCTGACCCACTTCGCCGATCCGGCGCGGCCAGGACGCTGGTTCGACAACGCCGACGATGCCGAAGCACTGGTGCTGCGCCCCGGCGATCCGCTGGACGGGGCCACGCCGTCGGGGGCGGCGCTGGTCACCGAGGCACTGCTGACCGCGGCGCACCTTGCCGGCGCGGACCGCAGCGAGACCTACCGGCAGGCCGCATCCGACGCCTTGGCCGCGCACAGCGCGCTGCTGGCCCGCGCGCCGCGCTCGGTCGGGCACTGGCTGGCCGTGGCCGAGGCATTCATCCGGGGTCCGCTGCAGGTCGCGGTGGCCTGCGACGCCGCGGGCTCGGCGTTGCTGGCCGACGCGCGCCGGCTGGCACCTGGCGGGACAATCGTCGTCGGCGGTGCGGCTGACTCGTCGGAGCTGTTGGAGGGCCGGGACCGCATCGACGGCGCCGACGCCGCCTACGTCTGCCGCGGCCCGGTGTGCGACCGGCCGGTGACCAGTGCCGCGGAGCTGGCTGCGGCACTCGAGGTGCCCGCGGGTCCGGCTTCCGGTGTAACCTGCGGCACATGACGAGCGCACCCGAGCGGGCCCAGGCCATCACCGAAACCGTCCACCGCTACATCGAGTTGGTTGGCGGCGGGACCGCGGATGATCTGGTCGCGCTATACGCCTCCGATGCCACCCTTGAGGACCCGGTCGGCGGCGAGGTGCACATCGGTCACCAGGCCATCGGCAACTTCTACTCGGCCATCACCGGCCTGCAACGCGAGAGCGAACTGGTGACGCTGCGGGTCGCCGGCAACGAGGCGGCGTTCCACTTCGCGCTGACCATCACCAATGGCGACCACCGGATGCGCATCGAGCCGATCGACGTGATGGTGTTCGACGGTGACGGCAAGATCGCCGGGATGAAGGCCTACTGGTCGGCGGAGAACATCACCCAGCTGTAGGCGCGGGCCTACGACAGTGCCGCGAACCAGATCGCGATGTACTGACAGATCGCCGCCACGGCGGTGCAGGCGTGGAAGAACTCGTGGTAGCCGAACGTCTGCGGCCACGGGTCCGGCCACTTCAGCGCGTACATGATCGCGCCGACGCTGTAGAGCATCCCGCCGACGGTCAGCAGCACCATTGCTGCCACCCCGGCGTTGTGCAGGATCGTCGCGATGAAAAACGCTGACACCCAGCCCAACAGCAGATAAAGCGGCACCCCCACCCACTTCGGGGCCGTCGGCCAGCACAACTTGAGCACCACCCCGGCCAGTGCGCCGCCCCACACGATGGTCATCACCAGCCGCTCCTGGGCGCCGTGGTCCATCGCCAGCAGCGCGAACGGGGTGTAGGTGCCGGCGATGAAGATGAAGATCATCGCGTGGTCGAGCCGCTTCATCCGGATCCGGGCCGACACCGATTTCCAGGTCACCCGGTGATAGGTGGCGCTGACGGCGAACATGCCCACGACCGAGATGGTGTAGGCCAGCGTCGCCAGGCCCGCTTCGAGGCCGGCCAGCGGCCAGGTCACCCCGATCAGCGCTGCCCCGGCGATGACTGCCACGACCGCCGACACCAGGTGAATCCATCCGCGTGCCCGCGGCCGGGTGTGCGCCACCAGGACTTCCGCGGGCAGATCGCCGGGGTTGGGCTCGGCGACGGTGTCGGTGTGTGTGCTCATGAACCTTTCCTCCAGCGGATTCCCGGATGCGATTCGCGGCAAGTACTGCCGATCACAGTAGTCTGGGTTTTTGTGGCGATCATCCCCGCGCGCCTGAAAGAACCGCTGTACCGGATCTACGAGCTGCGCCTCCGGCAGGGGCTCGCGGCCTCCCGGTCGGCGCTGCCACGCCACATCGCCGTGCTCTGTGACGGCAACCGGCGGTGGGCTCGCGATGCCGGCTACGAGGACGTCAGCTACGGCTACCGGATGGGCGCGGCCAAGATCGCCGAGATGCTGCGTTGGTGCGCCGACGCCGGCATCGAGATGGCCACCGTCTACCTGCTGTCCACCGAGAACCTGCAACGCGACCCGGCCGAGCTCGCCGCGCTGATCGAGATCATTACCGACGTGGTGGAGGAGATCTGCGCCCCCGCGAACTGCTGGAGCGTGCGAACCGTCGGCGACCTGGAGCTGCTGGGTGAAGAGCCCGCCCGCCGACTGCGTGAGGCCGTAGAGAGCACGGCGAGCACAGCAAGGACCGCGAGTCCGGACGGCGGGGCCTACCGCCTTCATGTCAATGTCGCCGTCGGCTACGGCGGCCGCCAGGAGATCGTCGACGCCGTGCGCGGCCTGCTCGGAAAGGAACTGGCCAACGGGGCCACCGCCGAGGAGCTCGTCGACGCCGTGACCGTCGAGGGCATCTCGGAGAATCTGTACACCTCCGGCCAGCCGGACCCGGATCTGGTGATCCGCACCTCCGGGGAGCAGCGGCTGTCCGGCTTTTTGCTGTGGCAGAGCGCCTACTCGGAGATGTGGTTCACCGAGGCGCACTGGCCGGCGTTCCGCCGGGTCGATTTCCTGCGCGCGTTGCGCGACTACAGCGTGCGGCACCGGCGGTTCGGGCGGTAATCGGCGTGATCGTGCTGTCGGCGTTGGTGTTCACCCTGAGTTGGTGGCTCGGGATGTACCTGCTGGCACGCGACCCGCGCAAGCCCGTGCTGGTGCATGCCGCCATCGGGTTGTGCGGTTTCGCGGCCGTGGTCGCCGCCGACGCGGTGCGCGCAGTGTGGCAGCCGGTGCTGCTGGGCAAGCTGGAGATCTACCTGGCCGTGCTGCCCGGGGTGGCGTGGTTCGCGGTGCTGCTGGAACTGGCCCGCCCCTGCGACCGCTGGTCGGGCCGCGGCCGCGACATGGTGCTCATCGGCCTGGTCGCCGCCGCCGCACTGGTCGGTGCGGCGTGGGCCGGCAGCGTCGACGGCCCGCTGCGCGCCGGCCACTGGCTGCTGTTCGCGGTGATCTCGCTGTCAACGCTGGGGGCGATGATCAAAGCGGTGACCCGGCCCTCGCAACCCGGCTCGGTGCTCGGCGTGGTGATCGTGGCGACGCTGTTCTTCGCGCTCGCCAACGCGATCCTGATCATCCCGCTGGGGGTGATCCCCAGCGGGATCGCGCTGGCCAGCACCGGCGTCGACGTCCTGCTGCTCGGTCTGGCGGTGGCGCTGTGGGACGCCTTCGACGAGGGCCAGGCGCTGCGGCTGGACATGCTGCGCTCGTTTCTGGCCGCCACCGCGATGGCCGGGTTGCTGGGCGGCCAGCTGCTGATCGGGCTGATGCTGACGCGCGACGAGCCCACCGCCCAGACCACGCTGACGGTGCTGCTGTTCACCACCATCGCGATCGCGATCGAGGTTCAGGTGTTCGTCGACCGGCTTGCCCGGCTCTGGGACCGGCTGGCGTTCTGGCGGTCTCCGACCCTGCGCGCCGACCGCGCCGCGCTACGCGACACCGAGGCGGCGCTGGCGCTGCGCTCCACCGGCCCGCTCGACGACGTCGATGAGGAGACCTTCGTCCGGCTGACCCGACGGGCGTTGGCCCACTACGGCGACCTGTCGAAACTCGTCGCCAGCCCACTGACGGCGCTGCCGACCATCGACGAACGATTGGCGGCCCGCGGTGCGCCGGACGCGCCGCTGGAACGAGCCAATGAACTCAAGGCACTGCTGGCCGACCGTATCGCCGCGCTCAAGCCGCGCGAGGGCGGCGAGTTCGGCACCACCGAAGAGTGGCGCTACTACAACGCCTTGTACTTCCCCTACGTGGTCGGGGTGCGCGCCTACGCGCAGAACGCCACCGCGGCCGGGCTGGATCCGACCGCCCGGCAGGCCTGGCAGTGGTTGGTCACCGAAGTGCCGCAGCGATCACTGCACAACTGGCAGAACGCCGGCGCCCGGGTGATCGCCGCCGACCTGCGCGGCCGCATGGCGGTGTCGTCAGGGCTCTGACCTGCGGGTGGCAGTGCTTGGCAGTTTCCCGGGTCGAAGTGGCAGTGGCCGGCGAGCAATGTCGGGGGTGTTCTCAGACGTCTCCCGGACGTCCCAGCCTGCCACGAAGGGAGTTCACCATGACCGCCGTCACCACCCCGGTCCTGTCCGACTCGACCGACTCACTGCTGCGCTTCGCGCTGCGCGCCGATGCCGTCACCACCGGTGTCATCGGCCTGGCCGGTGTGTTCGCCGCCCGCCCGATGGCGGCCCTGACCGGCCTCACCGCGGTCCAGGAATACGCGGTTGCCGCGTTCTGCCTGCTCTACGGTGTGGCCGTGTACTTCCTGTCCGCGCTACCGGATCTGCGTCGGGCGGGAATCGGCGTGCTGGCGGCCAATGTGGTGTGCACCGTCGCGGCCATCGCGGTCCTCGAGACCGGTGTGCTGCCGTTGACCGGATACGGCGTCGCGGCGCTGCTGGCCAGTGCTGTCTACACCGCATCGTTCGCCCTCGCGCAGTACCGCGGGCTGCGCCGGCTGCGCTGACTCGCCGCCACTTGAGCGTGTCGCCCCGGCCGCCACCGTCTACAGTTCTGTCCCATGATGTGGCGGCTGGCGGCGATGACGCTGATCCCCGTGACCCTGATATTCGCCGCTGCGCCGGCCCAGGCCGACGAGAAGAGCTACCTCGCCTACCTTGAGTCGCACGGCTTCAAGTACCAGAACACCCCCGGCCTGAACTCGTCCTCCGGCGCGGTGAAATTCGGCGAGATCATCTGCCAGAACCTGCGGCGGGGCCGCCCCGCCAAGGACCGGTTCGGCAAGTCGATCGCCGACGGGATCCCCAAGGTCGTGATCGACGCGGCGCAGAACGAGATGTGCCCCGAGACATTGGCCACCGCCACCCCGAAGCCGACACCGGTGCCGCCGCCGGGTGCTCCCGAACCCCCGCCGCCGGGTGCTCCCGAACCCCCGCCGCCGGGTGCCCCCGAACCGCCGCCGCCTCCGGGCTTCCCGCCGCCGCCTGGCTTCCCGCCACCGCCGCCGCCTCCGGGCTTCCCGCCGCCGCCTGGCTTCCCGCCACCGCCGCCGCCTCCGGAGTTGCCGCCGCCGGCTGGCTTCCCGCCACCGCCGCCGCCGCAGCCGGGCACCGCAACGCCGCCCTGACGCCGCGCAGCTGGTGGCGGACCGCAGCGCCCGACTCCGCCCGTGCGTGCGATCGCCGTGAGCTAGAGCTTGCGCAGCCGCAGCCGGTTGATGGAGTGATCGGCGTCTTTGCGCAGCACCAGGGTCGCCCGGGGCCGGGTCGGCAGGATGTTCTCGACCAGGTTGGGACGGTTGATGGAGCGCCAGATGTCGCGGGCGGCGGCCACCGCCTGTTGGTCGTTGAGGTCCGCGTAGTGGTGGAAGTGCGACTCGGGATCGGCGAACGAGGTGGAACGCATCGCCAGGAACCGGGAGACGTACCAGTGCTCGATGTCTTCGACCCGGGCATCGACATACAACGAGAAGTCGAACAGATCCGAGACCATCAGCGTGGGCCCGGTCTGCAGCACATTGAGACCCTCGAGGATCAAGATGTCGGGGTGACGGACCACTTGTTTGGCGCCCGCGACGATGTCATAGCTCAGGTGTGAATACACCGGCGCGCACGCGTAGTCGGCGCCGGATTTCACCGAGGTGACGAAGCGCATCAGCGCGCGCCGGTTATAGCTTTCCGGAAACCCTTTACGGTGCATCAGGTTCCGGCGTTCCAACTCCCGGTTGGGGTAGAGGAACCCGTCGGTGGTGACCAGATCCACCCTCGGGTGGCGGTCCCAGCGAGCCAACAAGGCCTGCAGTACGCGCGCCGTCGTCGACTTGCCGACGGCCACGCTGCCGGCCACCCCGATGATGAACGGCACCGGGCGGTCGGGGCTCTGGTCGCTCTCGCCGAGGAACTCCGCGGTGGCGGCGAACAGCTGCTGGCGGGCGGCGACCTGCAGGTGCAGCAGACGGGCCAGTGGCAGATAGACCTCTTCGACCTCGAGCAGGTCGACCTGCTCACCGAGACCGCGCAGTGCCACGACCTCTTCTTCGGTGAGCGGCATCGGCGTCGACATACGTAGCGTCCGCCATTGACGTCGGTCGAACTCCACATAGGGACTCGGCTCGCTAAGCCGCCGCATGACCATACAGTCTTGCAGCAGGCTCGACGGTTAGCCTGATCGGGTATGGAGCCCGCTGCATTGACCCATGAATACCTGCTGCTCGGTCTGCGCTTCGACCGGATCGAGCCGGGTTATGTCGACGCCTTCACCGGTGACCCGGCGCTGCGCCGCCTCGTCGAGAACGAGCCGATGCCCGACCCGGCGGTGCTGGCCCAGCAGGCCGAGAAGCTGCTCACCGAACTGCCGGGTGGTCTCGAAGCGGCGCGCGCCGACTACCTGCGGGCGCACCTGCGGGCGCTGGCGTGCGCGGGCCGCAAGTTCGCCGGGGAGCAGGTCGGTTTCATCGACGAGGTGCGCGAGTACTTCGACCTCACCGGCATCGGTAAGGGTGACACCGACCGCTACCGGCAAGCCCACGCCCGGCTGGACGAAGCGCTGGGCGGAACCGGCCCGCTGGCCGAGCGAATGGCCGCACACCGCCGCGCCGAGGAGATTCCGCCGGAGCGGCTCGAAGCGGCGATCCATGCCTTCTCATCGGCGCTGCGTGACCGGGTACGCACCCAGTTCCCGCTGCCGGAGACCGAGGTCATCAGCTATGAGGTCGTCACCGACAAGCCGTGGTCGGGTTTCAACTACTACCACGGTGACTACCGCTCCACGGTGGCCGTCAACGCCGACCTCAAACAGCTGATGTCGAACCTGCCCAGACTGGTCGCCCATGAGTCCTACCCGGGCCATCACACCGAGCACTGCCGCAAAGAGGCCGGGCTGGTCTCGCACCTGGGCCAGGCCGAGCAGACGATTTTTCTGGTCAACACCCCGCAGTGTCTGATGGCCGAGGGCCTGGCCGACCTGGCGCTGTACGCCGCGGTCGGGTCAGGCTGGGGCGGTTGGGCCGAAGAGATCTACGCCGACCTGGGGCTGCGGTTCGATGGTGAACGGGCCGAGGCGGTGGCGGAGGCAGCCGCGGCGCTCGCCGAGGTGCGCCAGGACGCGGCGCTGATGCTGCACGACGAGCGTCGCGACGTCGACGAGGTGGTCGACTATCTGCGCCGCTGGCTGCTGGTCACCGACGATCGGGCCCGCCAGATGCTGCGGTTCTTGTCGTCACCGCTGTGGCGGGCCTACACCTCGACCTACGTGGAGGGCTACCGGCTGCTGCGCGCCTGGCTGGACGGCCGGCCCGCGGCGGCGAGCCTCACCGAGCGGTTCGGCCGGTTGCTCGACGAGCCGCTGATCCCGTCGACGCTGCGGGCCGAGCTGGCTCTATAGACTGACCGGCGTGACTGCCGCACCGCATACCCGCCCCGCGTCCACGATGTCGACCCCGCTGGCCGAACTCGATCCCGACATCGCCGAGCTGCTCGGCAAGGAGCTGGGGCGCCAGCGCGACACCTTGGAGATGATCGCGTCGGAGAACTTCGTGCCGCGTGCGGTACTGCAGGCGCACGGCAGCGTGCTGACCAACAAATACGCCGAAGGTCTGCCGGGCCGGCGCTACTACGGCGGCTGCGAACACGTCGACGTGGTGGAGAACATCGCCCGCGACCGCGCCAAGGAACTGTTCGGCGCGGAGTTCGCCAACGTCCAGCCCCACTCGGGTGCCCAGGCCAATGCCGCGGTGCTGCAGGCGCTGATGGAACCGGGGGAGCGACTGCTCGGCCTGGACCTGGCCAACGGCGGCCACCTGACCCATGGGATGCGGCTGAACTTCTCCGGCAAGCTCTACGAGAACGCCTTCTACGGCGTGGACCCGGTGACCCACCGCGTCGACATGGATGTGGTGCGCGCGCAGGCGCTGGAGTTCAAACCGAAGGTGATCATCGCCGGCTGGTCGGCTTATCCGCGGATCCTCGATTTCGAAGCCTTCCGCTCGATCGCCGATGAGGTGGACGCCACGCTGTGGGTGGACATGGCGCACTTCGCCGGGCTGGTCGCCGCCGGCCTGCACCCGTCGCCGGTGCCGCACGCCCAGGTGGTCTCGACCACCGTGCACAAGACCCTCGGCGGGCCGCGCTCCGGGCTGATCGTCGGCAAGAAGGAGTTCGCCAAGCAGATCAACTCGGCGGTCTTCCCCGGTCAGCAAGGCGGTCCGCTGATGCACGTGATCGCCGCCAAGGCCGTCGCGCTGAAGATCGCCGGCACACCCGAGTTCGCCGAGCGCCAGCAACGCGTGCTCTCGGGCGCGAAGATCCTTGCCGAGCGGTTGTTGGCCGACGACGTTGCCAAGGCCGGTGTGTCGGTGGTCAGCGGTGGCACCGATGTGCACCTGGTACTGGTCGATCTGCGGGATTCGCCGCTGGACGGGCAGATGGCCGAGGACCTGCTGCACGAGGTCGGCATCACCGTCAACCGCAACGCCGTCCCCAACGACCCGCGCCCGCCGATGGTCACCTCCGGGCTGCGGATCGGTACCCCGGCGCTGGCCGCCCGTGGCTTCGGCGATACCGAGTTCACCGAGGTGGCCGACATCATCGCCACTGCGCTGGCGGCCGGTTCGGCCGTCGACATGTCGGCGCTGCGGGCCCGGGTCGGCAAGCTGGCGCAGGACTTCCCGCTCTATGACGGTCTGGAGGACTGGAAGCTGGCCTGACCGGGCGGGTCGCCCGTGGAGGACACGCCGCCCCGAGTTGACAAGATAGTGTGAATCCGGGTTACAGTTACTTTCATGGCTGAACGTCCCGTTGCTAACGCGCTGATTCGTGAGCTGGAGCCGGTTGTCGCCGCGAACATGGTCCGCCACATCGACACCGTGGACCCCTGGTACGCGCACGACTTCGTGCCGTTCGAGCAGGGCGAAAACTTCGCCTTCCTCGGCGGCAAGGACTGGGATCCGTCGCAGGTCAGCCTGCCCACGGTGATCACCGACGCTTGCGAGATCCTGCTCATCGAGAAGGACAGCCTGGCCGGCTACCACCGCGAGTTCGTCGAGCACTTCATCCTCGAGGACAAGTGGGGGCGCTGGATCGGCCGGTGGACCGCCGAAGAGCATCTGCACGCCATCGCGCTGCGCGAATACCTGATCGTCACCCGGGAGATCGACCCGGACGCCAACGAGCGCGTCCGCATGGAGCATGTGCAGAAGGGCTACCGCGCCGACCAGTACAGCCAGGTCGAGACGCTGGTGTTCATGGCGTTCTATGAGCGCGCCTGCGCCGAGTTCTGCCGCAACCTGGCCGAACAGATCGAGGAACCGGTACTCAAGGGCCTGATCAACCGGATCGCCGGTGACGAGGAACGCCACGAGGAGTTCTTCGCCAACCTGGTCGCGCACTGCCTGGACTACGTGCACGACGAGACGGTGGCCGCCATCGCCGCCCGGGCCGGCGAGTTGAAGGTCATCGGCGCCGACATCGACGCCTACGCCGGCCGGCAGGCCGGAATCGCCGAAGCCGGGATCTTCGGGCCTGACCAGTTGCGCCGGGTGATCGCCGACCGGATCAACGCCTGGGGCCTGGCCGCGCACCCCGATTTGAAGGCGTTCGCCAGCAGCTGACGAGCTCCGGCGCGCCTGCGCGGCGCGCACGCGCCGACGGGGGTACCGTCGCAAGCGATGGCTTGCCACACGCTCTGCCGTCTAGGCGGCACCACCGGTCGTGACTACGACAGGACCGGCCCCGGTTCTGGTGCTGCGTTCCCCGTCGATCTGCTCGCGCGGGGTCGCGCGCGCCCTCACCGCTGGAGCGCTCAGTGCCTGATATCCGGACGTACGTGCTTGACACCTCTGTGCTGCTGTCGGACCCTTGGGCCTGCACCCGGTTCGCCGAACACGAGGTCGTCGTCCCGCTGGTGGTGATCAGCGAACTGGAGGCCAAACGCCACCACCATGAGCTCGGCTGGTTCGCTCGCCAGGCGCTGCGGCTGTTCGACGACATGCGACTGGAGCACGGTCGCCTTGATCAGCCCATCCCGGTTGGGACACAGGGCGGCACGTTGCACGTCGAACTCAACCACAGCGATCCTGCGGTGTTGCCCTCGGGGTTTCGCACCGAGGACAACGATTCGCGGATTCTGACCTGCGCCGCCAACCTCGCCGCCGAGGGACGGCGAGTCACGTTGGTGAGCAAGGACATTCCGTTGCGGGTCAAGGCCGCTGCGGTGGGCCTGGCCGCTGACGAGTACCACGCCCAGGACGTCATCGTCTCCGGCTGGACCGGGATGGACGAGGTCGAGGCATCCGTCGACGACATCGATGCGCTATTCGACGAGGGCGAGATCGACCTGGCCGCGGCGCGAGACCTGCCCTGCCACACCGGGGTACGGCTGCTCGGCGGCAGCTCGCACGCTTTGGGCAGGGTCAATGCCGCCAAGCGGGTGCAGTTGGTCCGGGGTGACCGGGAGGCCTTCGGCCTGCGCGGGCGCTCCGCCGAGCAGCGCGTTGCGCTGGATCTGTTGCTCGACGAATCGGTCGGCATCGTCTCGCTCGGCGGCAAGGCGGGCACCGGCAAATCCGCGCTGGCGCTGTGCGCCGGCCTGGAGGCCGTCCTGGAGCGGCGGACCCAGCGCAAGGTCGTGGTATTCCGCCCGCTCTACGCCGTCGGCGGCCAGGAACTGGGTTACCTGCCGGGCAGCGAGAACGAGAAGATGGGGCCGTGGGCCCAGGCGGTGTTCGACACTCTGGAGGGCCTGGCCAGCCCGGCGGTGCTTGAGGAGGTGGCCTCGCGCGGCATGCTCGAGGTGCTGCCGCTGACCCACATCCGGGGCCGCTCACTGCACGACTCGTTCGTGATCGTCGACGAGGCACAGTCGCTGGAACGCAACGTGCTGCTGACGGTGCTGTCGCGGTTGGGCACCGGGTCGCGGGTGGTGCTCACCCACGACGTCGCCCAGCGCGACAACCTGCGGGTCGGCCGCCACGACGGCATCGCCGCGGTGATCGAGAAGCTGAAGGGCCACCCGCTGTTCGCCCACATCACGTTGCTGCGCAGTGAGCGTTCGCCGATCGCCGCGCTGGTCACCGAGATGCTCGAGGAGATCAACGGCCCCGAGCTGCGGTGAGCCCCCGGGTAGGCTGCCCGCGTGCCGTGTTTGCGAGTGCTTGCCGCCCTGATCGCCATGGCGGTGGTAGGAGCCTGTGCCGCCCCCGCCCACCACGCTGCTGCGAACCCCGTGGACTGCGCCGCCGTCAAGTGCGTGGCGCTGACCTTCGACGACGGGCCCTCGCCCTACACCGACCGGTTACTGCGGATCTTGAACGACGCCGACGCGCGCGCCACCTTTTTCCTGATCGGCAACAAGGTGGCGGCCGACCCGGCAGGCGCTGCGCGGATCGCCGAAGCCGGGATGGAGATCGGCAGCCACACCTGGGAGCACCCGAACATGACGGAGATCCCGGCCAACGATGTGCCCGCGCAGTTCGCGAAGGCCAACGACGCGATCCGGTCGGCCACCGGTTCCGTGCCGACGCTGTGGCGCCCCCCGGGCGGGCTCACCGACGACGCGGTGAATCAGCAGGCCGCCAAATTCGGCCAGGCCGCGATCCTGTGGGATGTCATCCCGTTCGACTGGATCAACGACGCCGACACCGCCGCGACCCGTTACATGCTGATGACCCAGATCAAGCCCGGGTCGGTGGTGCTGTTCCATGACACCTATTCGTCCACCGTCGATCTGGTCTACCAATTTCTGCCGGTGCTCAAAGCCAATGGCTACCACATGGTTACGGTCGGCGAGCTGCTCGGGCCGCGCGCCCCGGGCAGCGTGTACGGGGGCCGGGAGAACGGCCCGCCGGTCAACGAGCTGCATGACATTCCGCCCGCCGACATCCCCGGGCTGCCGGCGACACCGTCGCCGCCGCCGATGCCGAACTTCCCGATCACCGACATCGCCGGGGCGAACTCGGGTGGGCCGAACAACGGGGCGTGATCTCCGCCGCAGGGAGTCACGGGATGAGACTCGTCAGAATGTCATCCAGAACCGGGATCTCGGTGAGGTCCAGGGCCATGCCGATGTCGGCCATTCCGGTGGGATCAATCGCTGCGTCGATATCAGCTGACGGATTGAGGTCCAGGACCGAAGTCACGTCCGCTAGCGCCGTGCTGACTCCGGCAGCCAAAGCCGGATCCGTTCCCCCTGCGAACACCGCGTCGTCGACCTCTTGCAAGCCGGTTCCCGATTCCTCGGCTGGGGAGGGATATGGTTCGAAACCGAAAAATTGTGCGGTCTGATACCAGAGCTGGGCGAGCAGGAGAGTCGCTGGAAATATCAGCAGCCCGAAGCCCATCATTACCGGGCCGATAATCGGAAGTTGCTCAAGAGCTTCCACGAGCAGCAGCCACGCGGCCGAGCCGGCATCCGGATTGCTCAGTTCATACCAGAACAGTTGCCAGAAATCGGGGTCGAGGAGCATCAGGGAGTCGCCCTCCGCCGCGCCGGCAGATGTCTCGCCAAGACCGGCCAGGTCGCTGACCGCCTCGGCGGCGGCGAGTTCAACCGTGGGCTGGATCATGCGGGGCGCCGCCGTGGGGGTGACGCAAATCAGGCCGGCGCTGAGCAGGCCGGCGCTCAGCAGGGCAACACCGGTCGTGGCAGGCGGGCGATGTGTCGGGTCCATCGGCAAATCGTCGCCCGTGTGAGCCGTGAAGGATCCAGTGGTGCACTACTGCAGTTCCGGACCGGGACTACTTACGCCATGATCTCGGCGACCTCGTCCCCGCCCTGAGCCTTGACACGTTGACACAGAAAGCTAGTCTTTGTGTCATCGGAGTCGAGGAGGCCCCACATGACGGCAGTGGCCGGCAAAGTCACCAGCATCGACCGCGCCAGCCGCGTACGCCCCAAAGTGATGGCCCAATTCCGCAGGCATTCCGGCAGCGTGCTCACCGGACTGTTCGGCGCCGCGGCCTTCGACGAGGTGGCGCTGGTGCCGGTGGCCGCCGCGGTGGACAAGACAGGGCGCTTCGAGCGCAACTTCACCGACCGCGCCATCCGCAGCGGATTCTCTGCGCTGCTTGCCATCTGGGGCGACGCCGAGGACCGTGCCGCCGAGGGAGAACGCCTCAAGCGGATGCATCGCGACGTGCATGGCCACGGCAAAGGCGACTTCGCCGACGTGCGCTACAGCGCGCTGAGCCCGCGGCTGTGGAACTGGATCGCCGTCAGCGGCATGTTCGTGACCCTCAATTCGTTCACCCCCGTCACCGGGATCGAGTGGACCGACGCCGAGCGGGAGGCGGCCTACCTGCAATTGCTGGAAGCGTTCCGGGCCATCGAGCTGCCCGGCAAGGCCGCCAAGTTCCCGGCCAGCTACGCCGAGGCCGCCGCCTACTACGAGGAGATGGTGCGGACCGACCTGCAGGCCAACCCGTTTTTGGATCGGGTCACCGCAGGTCTGGGCCGGTTGCCGTTGCCGTCGGCGCTGCCGGCCCCGGTTCGGGCCGCCGCCGGTCCGCTGTGGTCGGTGGTCAGCGCCGGAGCCGGCCGCGTGGTGAAGATCTGCTCGTTCGGGATCATGCATCCCGGTGTCCGCGAGCTGACCGGCTTCGGGTGGCAGCCACGCCACAACGCGGAGTTCGCCGTCTATACGCACTTGGCGCAGCTGGCCTGGCGGATCCTGCCCGATCGACTCGTGCTGGTACCGCTGGCCTACAACCGGCTGCAGTACGAGAAGCTGGTGAAGCTGCACCGGTCGGTCGCGCTGGACTCTTTCGCGCCATCCGGCTGCCCGATGGGATGACACACTGGTAGCGATGTCATCGCGACGAAGTACCGCGAGCCCGGCAGAGCAGGAGGCCGCCATTCTCAAGGCGGCCGCCGAGGAGGTCGGCCTGGTCGGGGTGGGGCGGGCCAGCCTCGACGTCATCGCCCGCCAGGCCGGAGTCAGCCGCAGCACCTTGTACCGGCGTTTTCCGACCCGGGACGCGCTGATCACCGAGCTGGGCCGCCGGGCTTTCGACCATGCGATGACTCAGCTGCGCACGGTCGCGGTGGATTCCGGACCGCGCGACGCCGCAGTAGCGGCGTTCTGCGCCGGGTTGCGCCTGCTCACCACCGATCCGGTGGTGCGAAAGCTGCTCCGGCTCGACGGCGGCGTACCGATGATCGCCGGGATGTACCGGGAGGCGGAGACATTCCTGTCGGGCGCGTCGAACGCGATGGCCAAGGCGTTGCGCGCCGCCGGGGCCACCATGCCCGACGCCGACCTGGTGGCTGCCGCCGAATTGCATGTGCGGCTGGCTGCGTCGATCGCCCAGGTGCGAACCTCGGTGCTCGATCCGCGGGATGGCAAGGCGGTCAGCGCTTACGCGACGAAGTTTCTGGCACCGCTGGTCTGGTAGGGGCGCAGCCGAGCGCAACCACCATCCCGGCCGCGGCGAGCGACATCGCCCCGATCACCCACAGCGCCACCTTGGGGTCGCCGGTCAGATCCGTCAGCCAGCCCGTGACATACGGGCCGCCGAAGCCGCTCAGATTGCCCAGTGAATTGATCAAGGCGATGCCACCGGCCGCCGCGGTCCCGGTCAGAAACGTCGACGGCAGCGCCCAGAAGACCGGCATGGCGCACATGATCGCGCACGTCGACACCGTTATCGCGGCCATCGCCAGATACGGGTTGGCCAGGTAGAGCGCTGCGGGGATGCTGACGCCGCCGATGATCGCCGGGATCGCCACATGCCAGACGCGTTCGCCCGTCCGGTCGGCGTGCCGGGCCCACGGCACCATCACGACCGCTGCGACCGCCCAGGGAATCGCAATCACGACACCGCGCCCGATCAGGCTCAGTCGGCTGCCGTACTGCTGCTCGAACCCGGCGACAATGCTGGGCAGAAAAAACCCGACGGCGTACAGCCCGTAGACGATCCCGAAGTAGACGAATGCCAGCGCCAGCATCCGGGGATGACTGAGTGCCTTCTTGAGCCCCCAGTGCTGACCGGCCTCGGCCGCTGCGCGTTCGTTCGCCAATGTCGTTTCCAGCCACCGCTTCTCGTCGGCGTCGAGCCAGCCGGCCTGAGCAGGCCGGTCGGTCAGATAGAACCAGCACACGAATGCAAGAGCGATCGCCGGCAGGCCTTCGGCCAAGAACATGAAACGCCACCCGGCGAGACCGAAAACCCCGTGCCCCCAGTCGATGACGAGCGAGGACAACGTTGAGCCAATCGCCGTCGAGACCGGCACCGCCACCATGAAGAGCGAGATGGCCCGCGACCGCTGCTTCTGTGGGAACCAGAACGTGAGATACAGGATGATCCCCGGGAAGAAGCCGGCCTCGGCCACCCCGAGCAGGAACCGCAGTACCACGAGCGTTGTCGCGTTGGGGACGAAAGCGATTGCGGTGCTCACGATTCCCCACGTCAGCATGATGCGGGCCAGCCAGCGCCGACCGCCGAACCGGTGCAGCGCGATGTTGCTGGGTACCTCCAGCAACAGGTAGCCCAGGAAGAAGATCCCCGATGCGAACCCGAACATCGTCGCGGTCATGCCGAGGTCGTCGTTCATGCCGTTGGGACCGGCGAAGCCGATGTTGACGCGGTCGAGGTAATTGATGAAGTAGAGCAGCGCCAGAAAAGGGATGAGGCGACGAGTCACCTTCGCCATCGCCGCCCGGCCCACCACGGGCCCAGCGGACCCGACCGGTTCGCCGGCCATGAGGTTGCTTAGGCGTCCTTCACCTTGGCCATCGCCAGCACATCGAGACGCTTGTCGAGCTCGGCCTCCGAGAGGCTTTCGCCGATCAGTCCGCGATCGATCACGGTCTGACGGATCGTCTTGCGCTCCTTGAGGGCCTGCTTGGCCACCGCGGCGGCCTCCTCGTAGCCGATCGCGGAGTTCAGCGGCGTCACGATCGACGGGCTCGACTCGGCCAGCTCGCGCAGGTGCTCCTCATTGGCGACCAGCCCGACGATGCAGCGCTCGGCGAACAGCCGCGAGACGTTGGTCAGCAGCGTGAAGGACTCCAGCATGTTGCGGGCCATCATCGGGATGTAGACGTTGAGCTCGAAGGCGCCGTTGCCGCCGCCCCAGGCGATCGCCGCGTCGTTGCCGATCACTTGCGCCGCCACCTGGGTGACCGCCTCGGGCAGTACCGGATTCACCTTGCCCGGCATGATCGAGCTGCCTGGCTGCAGGTCGGGCAGCTGGATCTCGGCCAGGCCGGTCAGCGGGCCCGAGCCCATCCAGCGGATGTCGTTGGCGATCTTGGTCAGCGACACCGCGATGGTGCGCAGCGCCCCAGACGCCTCGACCAGGCCGTCGCGGGCGGCCTGCGCCTCGAACGAGTTCGCCGCGGTGCGCAGCTCGGTGATCCCGGTCTCGGCGACCAGCACCTCGACGACCTTGGGGCCGAAGCCCTCCGGGGCGTTGAGGCCGGTGCCGACGGCGGTGCCGCCGATCGCCAGCTCACCAAGGCGGGGCAGCGTCGACTGCACCCGCTCGATTCCGGCGGCGATCTGGCGGGCGTAGCCGGAGAACTCCTGGCCCAGCGTCACCGGGACGGCGTCCATCAGGTGGGTGCGGCCCGACTTGACCACGGTGCGCCACTGCGTGGCCTTGGCGGCCAGCGCGTCGTGCAGCTCCTGCAGTGCCGGGATCAGGTGGCGCACTGCGGCCTCGGTGGCCGCGATGTGGGTGGCGGTCGGGAAGGTGTCATTGGACGACTGCGACATGTTCACGTCGTCGTTGGGGTGCACCGTGACCCCGTTGGCGGCCGCGATCGACGCGATCACCTCGTTGGTGTTCATGTTGGAGCTGGTGCCCGAACCGGTCTGGAACACGTCGATGGGGAACTGGTCGTCGTGTTTGCCGTCGGCGATCTCGGCGGCGGCCGCCTTGATCGCGTCGGCCTTCTCCCGGGCCAGCAGCCCCAGGTCGGCGTTCACCTGCGCGCACGCGCCCTTGAGCAGGCCGAGCGCCCGGATCTGGGTGCGCTCCAGCCCGCGCCCGGAGATCGGGAAGTTCTCCACCGCGCGCTGGGTCTGCGCGCGCCACAGCGCGTTCACCGGCACCCGGACCTCGCCCATGGTGTCGTGTTCGATGCGGTATTCGGTGTCGCTCATAGGTTCTTCAGTCCTCGGTTGACGGTCAGGGCAGGGGGTAGGCGGCGTCGGCGTCGCCGGTGAAATCGACCGCCGAATACTCGTTGAGCTTCGACAGCCGGTGGTAGGCCTCGATCATCCGGACGGTGCCGGACTTCGAGCGCATCACGATCGACTGGGTGGTGCAGCCGCCGGGGTAGTAGCGCACCCCGTTGAGCAGGTCGCCGTCGGTCACGCCGGTGGCACAGAAGAACACGTTCTCGCCGGAGACCAGGTGTTCGGTGGTCAGCACCTCGTCGAGGTCATAGCCCGCGTCGAGGGCCTTTTGGCGTTCGGCGTCGTCGGTGGGTGCCAGCTGGGCTTGGATCTCCCCGCCCATGCAGCGGATCGCCGCGGCGGCGATGATGCCCTCCGGGGTGCCGCCGATCCCGGCCAGCATGTCGGTGCCCGACTCCGGCCGGCACGCCGCGATCGCCCCGGCCACATCGCCGTCGGTGATCAGCCGGATCCGCGCCCCGGCGGCCCGCACATCGTGGATGAGCTGCGCGTGCCGCGGCCGGTCCAGGATGCACACCGTCATATCCCGCGGGGACAGGCCCTTGACCTTGGCGACGGCCTTGACGTTCTCGGCGATCGGTTTGGTGATGTCCAAGACGTCGGCGGCTTCGGGGCCCACAGCGATCTTGTTCATGTAGAACACCGCCGACGGGTCGAACATCGCGCCGCGCTCGGCCACGGCCAGCACCGAGATGGCGTTCGGCATGCCCTTGCTCATCAGGGTCGTGCCGTCGATCGGGTCGACGGCGAAGTCGCAGTCGGGTCCGTCGCCGTTGCCGACCTCTTCGCCGTTGTAGAGCATCGGCGCGTGGTCTTTCTCGCCCTCGCCGATGACCACCACGCCGCGCATCGACACCGAGTTCACCAGTTCGCGCATCGCGTCGACGGCCGCGCCGTCGCCGCCCTCCTTGTCGCCGCGGCCCACCCATCGGCCGGCGGCCATGGCGCCGGCCTCGGTCACCCGCACCAGCTCCAAGGCCAGGTTGCGGTCCGGAGCTTCCCGTCGAGATGGTCCCGTCATGCCAGTCACGGCTGTTGATTCTCCCAGAGTCGGATCAACACCGCTGAGCTGGGATACTGGCAAACGTGACCTCTGAGCCCCCGCAGCCGCCCGATCCGGCACCCCGCCCTGGCCCAAGGCCGGCCAAGCCCCGCCTGTTGCAGGACGGCCGCGACATGTTCTGGTCGATCGCCCCGCTGGTCCTGGCCTGCGTACTGCTGGCCGGACTGGCCGGGACCTGCTCGTTTCGCCCCGGTGGCATGTCGGCCGGTCCGGTGCCGTCCTACGACGCCGTCGCCGCGCTGAACGCCGACGCCCAGACGCTCGGGTTCCCGGTCCGGCTGCCGGCGCTGCCGGAAGACTGGCAACCCAACTCCGGCAGCCGCGGCAGCATCACCGACGGGCGCACCGACCCGGCCGGCCAGCGGCTGCGGGCCGTTACCTCGCGGGTCGGTTACGTCGGGCCGACCGGGATGTACATCAGCCTGACCCAGAGCAACGCCGACGAGGCCGCGTTGGTCGAATCGATCCGTCCCGGCCTGCACCCGACCGGCACCGAGGACGTCGACGGCACCCGCTGGGTGGTGTACCAGGGTGACGGCGACCCGGTGTGGACCACCCGGCTGACCGGGAAGGCCGGAGCCGCCCAGCTCGCGATCACCGGCGCGGGGGGAGCTGAGCAGTTCCGCGTGCTGGCGGGCGCCACCCAGTCGCAGCCGCCATTGCCCGAGCACCGAAGGGATCGTCCGTGACCGCACCCGAAGCCGACCTGACCGGCTGGACTCCGACGCCGTTCACCGGCGGCGGATTCACCCACGACGTGTACCGCAAGGGGCAGGGGCCGGGCGTGGTGCTGATCCCCGAGATCCCCGGCATCCACCCGGCGGTGCTGGGGCTGGGCAACCACCTGGTGGACAACGGGTTCACTGTGGCGATCCCCTCGCTGTTCGGCACGCCGGGCAAAGCGATCACCCCCGGCTATGCGGCGGCCACCCTGGCTCGGGTCTGCGTGGCCCGGGAGTTCACCGCGTTTGCGACCAACGCGCAGCGCCCGGTGACCGGCTTCCTGCGGGCGCTGGCCCGCGACCTCAACGAGCACACCCCCGGCAAAGGCGTCGGGGTGATCGGGCAGTGCTTCACCGGTGGCTTCGCGTTGGCCGCCGCCGTCGACGACGCGGTGTTGGCGCCGGTGCTCAGCCAACCGTCGGTGCCGTTGCCACTGACGCCCAAGCAGCGCCGTGACGCTGGACTGTCCGACGTCGAACTCGGGGTGGTGGCCGACCGTGCCGCCAACGAGGGGCTGTGTGCGATCGGGTTGCGGTTCAGTGAGGACTGGATGGCGCCGCGGGAGCGCTTCGGCACGCTGAAGGCCCGGCTCGGCGACGCATTCGAAGTCATCGAGATCGATTCGTCGCCAGGCAACCCGGACGGTATCTCCCGGTTGGCGCACTCGGTGCTCACCGATCAGGTACGGGAGGTCGAGGGGCACCCGACTTACGAGGCCCGCAAGCGGGTCGTCGAGTTCCTCACCGAGCGGCTGGCTCCGTAGCGGTCTTGCGTCGCAGCCGCCAGCGTCGGCGACTCTTCGGCTCCTCGTCGCCGGTCTGCATCTCCACGCCGTGGTAGACCGCCAGATAGACGTCGATGGTGGTGACGATGATGATCATCAGCACCGGACCGATCACGATGCCCCAGAAGCCGAACATGCCGATCCCGGCGAAGACGGCCAGCAGCATCAGCGCCGAATTGAGCCGGGCATCGCGCGGCACCAGGATCGGGCGCAACACATTGTCGATGTTGGTCACCACGATCAGGTGGAACGCCACCACGAACACCCCGCCGACGACGTTGCCGAACAGCGCCATGCCGACACCGAAGGGCATGGTCACGATGCCCCCGCCGAGCGGGATGACCGACAAGGCGGTCAGCAGAATCGCGAAGATGAAGAACGCCTGATGGAACCCGCCGATGTAGATCGAGGCCGCCCCGGCCACCCCCTGGCAGAAGGCGATCACGAACTGCCCGCCTACGGTGCCGCGCACCATCGACCCCATCTTGGCCAGGTACAGGTCGGTGACCTCGGCGCCGAGCGGGTTGAGTTGGCGGATCAGGGTCTGTAGTTCCTCGCGGTGGGTCAGCAACGCCAGGAACACGTACAAGAAGATGATCGCCGCGGTGATCGCCCCGACGACGCCCCCGACGGCGCCCTGCAGGACCTGCAGCAGCAACTCGCCGCCGCGCTGCGCCACGTTCACCATCGCCTCACGCAATGAGTCCATGGTCAGCTGGACGTGCACCAACGGAATCCGCTCCAGCAGCCCGTTGACGAACTTCAGCGCCTGGTCGCCGAGCGCGTTCGGGTCGGTGGCCTGCACCCAGTCCGCGACGTCATTGGCGGTGCGGGTGATCTGCACAACGGCTAAAAAGATCGTCAGCCCGACCGGCACGATGACTGCGACCAACGCCGCCAGCAGCGTTCCGGTGGCCGCCAGCCCGACCGGCAGTCGTCGGCACAGCACCCGGAACAGCGGAGTGAACAGGTAGGCGCCCACCGCGGCCACCACGATCAGCACGAAAAAGGTGCGCAGGAAATAGGCGCCGAACGCCAGCGCGATGACGGTGAAGACCGCCAGTGCACGTCGCTGGGTGGGGTTGAAGTCGGAGTTCACGGTCGCGGCTCGCCCCACTTGTCGGCGATGGCCCGCCAAGGGTCGGCAAACTTCTTGCCGGAGCGGTGGTAGGGGCTGCGCCACCCCAATACGACACGGGCCAGTGGCGCGACCACACGCAGCAGGTATCGCCTGGGGCCGGCGTTCGCCGCCGTCTCGGCCAGCATCTGCGGCCAGGAGTGGTGCTGGAAGCCCAGCGCGTCCTGGGCGCGACTGGTGTCCATCCAGTCGGTGTTGAACCAGTCCTCGTCGCGCTCGGGGTTGCCGGGCAGGCCGGCGGGCAGCCCGTCGACCAGGCCCATCGCTGCGGCCATCGCCGGTGCGACGTCGCGCTGGAGCCGGCGGTGGCTGTCATCTCCGCCGATCAGCAGTGTCTCGCCGACCACGGGCGCGGTGGTGGCCGCCACGAACGCCGCAGCGACGTCACGGACGTCGACGGTTTGCAACCTGCCGTCGGCGGGCAGCAACTGCTCGAAGTAGAGGTTGTCGAGTTTGGCGTAGGGCCCGGGGTCGACGGTGAGCACGCCGCCGAGCCGCAGAATCACCCAGTCCAACTGCGAGTCGCGTACCAGCCGTTCGGCTTGCACCTTGTGGTCGCCGTAGATGTCGGCGGGGTTGGTCGGGGTGTCGGCGGTCAGCACGCCGGAGACGGTGTGCGGGTTGCGGGAGCCGTAGACGGCGATGCTGGAGGCCTGCACGAACCGGGGCGTTTTAGCGAAGCTGGAACCGCCGTAAGAACGCCGTGGGTCGGGCTGTTGGGCCGCCGCGGCCAGCAGGTTCCCGGTGCCTTCGACGTTCACCTTGCGGGCCAGCTCGCGGTGCTGGTAGATCAGCGGCGGGATCATCGCGGCCAGGTGAATGATCACGGTGGGTTTGACCGTGCCGACGAGGTCATCGACGGCCGCCGGATCGGTCAGGTCGGCGTAGCGCACCTCGACTGACATCGGTAGCTTGGCCGCCGCTTCCCGGTTAGCAGGCGTGTCCAGATCAGTTGCCACGACGTCTCGGCCGTCGGCAGCCAGCTGCCGCACCACCGCCGAACCGACCAGACCGAATGCGCCGGTCACCAGCACCGTATTCAAGGGCACCTCCTCAACCCCCGCGATCTTTCCGTGAAAAACCGGCCGGCGACAACCGTTCGGAACAAACCGGCTCGTGCCCCGTTTGGCAGTCACCGGCGCGTACCGCATTTGGCCTATTCGGTGTGGCCTTCCCAGTTGTGACGATCACGTAACAAAAGCCCAGCTAGCTGAGTAAAAGCATATTCTTGGCCGATCGGTTGATTTGAGGGATCGGCGGCGTCGGGATGACCGCAACCACATGCCGGGTATGCGGTGCCGAACCACTGGAGAATGCGCGGTTCTGCCACTCCTGTGGTTCGCCGGTCACTGCTGCCGCAGCACCGGCGGAATTCAAGCAGGTGACGGTTCTTTTCGCCGACGTGGTGCATTCGATGGATATCGCCTCGGCAGTGGGTCCCGAGCGGCTGCGCGAGCTCATGGCGCAGTTGTTCGACCAGTGCGCGGCGGTGGTGCGGCGTTATGGCGGGACGGTGGACAAATTCACCGGCGACGGGATCATGGCGGTGTTCGGTGCGCCGATGGCGTTGGAGGACCATGCTTTTCGCGCCTGCCTGGCAGGCCTGGAAATTCAGCGGTCCGAAAAGGGTGTGCTGCAGCTGAGGGTTGGGCTGAACTCGGGCGAGGTGGTCGCCGGTGAGATCGGGTCCCGGCCGGGAAGTTACACCGCGATCGGCGAGCAGGTCGGTTTGGCGCAGCGGATGGAGTCGGTGGCGCCAGCGGGTGGGGTGATGCTGAGTGCGTCGACGGCACGGCTGGTTGAAGATGTCGCCGCGTTGGGGGAGCCGGAGTTGGTTCATATCAAGGGTGCCGCTGAACCGGTGCGGGCGTGTCGGCTGTTGGCGGTGTTACCGGATCACCGACACGCCGGTCGGCAAGATCCGGTGTTGGTGGGCCGCAGCTGGGAGTTGGGCGCGCTGGCCGGCATGCTCGATCAAGCGATCGACGGTAGCGGTTGTGTGGTGGGTGTCGTCGGGCCGCCTGGTATCGGCAAGAGCCGTATCGCCCGCGAAGTAGCGACCCTCGCGCAGCAGCGGGGTATCGAGGTGTTTGCCACCTACTGTGAGTCGCACGCCAGCGAAATCCCTTTCTACACGGTGAATTCGCTGCTGCGCACGGCGCTCGGAGTGAACCCGCTCGCAGACGAAGCGGCACGCCTACGGGTCAGGGAGCGCGTTCTTGATGCCGACCCGCAGGATCTGGTGCTGCTCGATGACCTGCTCGGCATCGCTGACAGCGGTGTCGAAGTGCCCGTGATCGATCCCGATGCCCGGCGGCGGCGACTGACCCGGTTGGTCAACACGATCTCGTTGGCCCGCCAAACCCCTGCGGTGTTCGTCATCGAAGACGCGCATTGGATCGATGGGGTCAGCGAATCGCTGGTGGCCGATTTTCTCGCGGTGATCCCGCAAACCCCGTCGTTGGTGGTGATCACCTACCGGCCCGAATATCGTGGCGCGCTGGCCCGGGCATCGAACTCGCAGACGATCACCCTTGCAGCACTGAATGCTTCACAGACGTCTGCGCTTGCCGGTGAACTTGTCGGTTCGCATCCGTCGGTTGCGCACTTGGCTGCCCGTGTCGCTGAGCGGGCGGCCGGGAACCCGTTATTCGCCGAGGAGATGGTGCGCGACCTGGCCGAGCGGACCGTGTTGTCCGGAAATCGCGGCAGCTATATCTGCCGCAGCGACCAAGCCGACGTCGCGGTGCCTGCCACCTTGCAGGCCATCATCGCCGCTCGTGTCGATCGACTCGAGCCTGCTGCCAAACAGACCTTGTATGCTGCCGCGGTCATCGGGTTGCGGTTCAGTGCCGAGCAATTGGCCTTGCTCGACGCCCACGCGCAGACCGGGCCATTGGTCGCTGCCGAGCTCATCGATCAGGTGCGGTTCACCCCGTATGCCGAATATGCGTTCCACCATCCGCTGGTCCGCACCGTCGCCTACGAGTCGCAACTCAGATCGAGTCGCGCCGAGTTGCATCGGCACTTGGCCGCCGCGATCGAGCAGTGCCACCCCAATGCGCTAGATGAGAACGCGGCGCTGATCGCCGAGCATCTCGAGGCTGCCGGGGACCTGCAGGGCGCCTTCGACTGGCACATGCGCGCGGGAACATGGGCGCAATACCGCGACATCAGAGCCGCACGAGTCAGTTGGGAGCGGGCACGAACTGTCGCCGACCGGTTGCCGGTCGACGACCCGGACAGGGCCGCGAAGCGCATCACTCCGCGTACGTTGCTGTGCAGCAGCACCTGGAGGGTCAGCGGCACGATCGCCGACACTGGCTTCGACGAACTCTGTGAGCTTTGCACGGCAGCCGGCGACAAGGTATCGCTGGCGATCGCCATGACAGGGCTGCTGACGGCGTTGCTATTTCACAACCGGTTCCGGGAATCCTCGCGAGTCGCGTCGGACTGCAGTGAGCTGTTGGAGTCGATCGGCGATCCGATGCTCATCGTTGGGCTTGCTATCGCGTTGAGCAATGCCAAGTGGCAGACAGGCGAGGCGGGCGAAAGTCTACGATTGGCGCAACGCGTTGTCGATTTGGCCGACGGTGAGCTGACTAGGGCCAACCTAGTTGTCGGATCACCGTTGGCACTGGCGATCGCATTGCGTGGGTCCAACCGATATTGCCTCGGGCTCGCGGACTGGCAGGAAGACCTCAACCAGGCGGTCGCGATGGCCCGCACCGTCGACACGACCTCCTACCTCGGCGCCCTGCTGTGGAAGTACGGCTTCGCCGTCCATGTCGGAGCATTGCTGCCGGACGGGTCAGCTGACCGGGACACCGCCGAAGCGCTGGAGATCGCCGAGCTATCCGGTGACGATTTCGTAGTGGACAGCGCCCGGGCGAGTCGCGGCCTGATCCTCGTCAATCAGGGCGGTTCCCAACGTGCCGCGGGCTTGGAGTTGCTTTCCCAGTGGCGTGAAGATCAACTGCGACACGGGTATGCACAGGGCGTTGTGCGGATGGCTGACACCGAGATCGCGAGGGAGAAGGCCAGGATCGGGGATGTCGACGGCGCTATTCAGCTCGCGCGCTCGGTTGTCGACTACCTCTTCGACACCGGTGAAATGATCTCCCGTGGAGAGGCCACCAGAGTCTTGGTGGAATCGCTGCTGCAGCGCGGTGCCGAGGCCGACGTCGCTGACGCACACGCGTCCATCGACCGGTTGGCGGCGGTGCCGACCGACCCGGGGTTTGTATTGTTCGAGATTCCGCTGCTCCGACTGCGGGCACTGCTGGCCCGCGCCAACGGCGACGAGAACGGCTATCGCGCCTTCGCCGGGCGCTACCTCAAGCGGGCTACCGAGGTTGGCCTCGAGGGGCACATGGCGCTGGCGGAGGCGATGACATGACCGCCTGCGCGGCGTGTGGCACCGAGTTGCGGGAGAACGCCAAATTCTGTTCCGAGTGTGGTGTGTCTGTCGCGCCGGCTCATCGGCCGGCTGAGTACAAGCAGGTGACCGTGCTCTTCGCCGATGTGGTGCATTCGATGGACATCGCCTCGGCGGTCGGTGCCGAACGGTTGCGCGAGATCATGAGTGACTTGTTCGGCCGCTGCGCTGCCGTGGTGCAGCGCTATGGCGGGACCGTGGACAAGTTCATCGGGGACGCCATCATGGCGGTGTTCGGTGCGCCGGTGACGTTGGAGGACCATGCGTTACGGGGATGTTTGGCGGCCTTGGGAATTCAGCAGCAGACTCGACAGTTGGCGGCCGAGGTGGCCCGCATCGACGGCATCGACCTGGTGCTGCGGGTGGGATTGAACTCCGGGCGGGTGGTTGCCGGTGAACTTGGCTCCGATCCCGTGAGCTACACCGCGATCGGCGAGCAGGTCGGTTTGGCGCAGCGGATGGAGTCGGTGGCGCCAGCGGGTGGGGTGATGCTGAGTGCGTCGACGGCACGGCTGGTTGAAGATGTCGCCGCGTTGGGTGAGCCGGAGTTGGTGCGCATCAAGGGCGCCGCCGAGCCGGTGCGGACGTGTCGGCTGTTGGCGGTGTCGTCGGATCATCGACATGCCGGTCGGCGAGACCCGTCGTTGGTGGGCCGCAGCTGGGAGCTGGGCGCACTGACCGGCATGCTCGATGCGACGGTCAGCGGTGTCGGTTGTGTGGTCGGTATCGTCGGGCCGCCCGGCATTGGCAAGAGTCGCACGGTCCGCGAAGTCAATGCGGTGGCGCAGCAGCGGGGTATCGATGTATTCGCCGCCTACTGCGAGTCGCACGCCAGCGAAATCCCTTTTCACATTGTGACGTCGTTGCTGCGCACCGCGCTGGGGGTGGACGGCCTCGATGGCGAAGCGGCACGCGCGCGGGTGCGGGAGCGCGCGCCTGCTGCTGATCCGCAGGATCTGCTGCTGCTCGACGACCTGCTCGGTATTCGCGATAGCGGGGTTGAACTGCCGGCTATCGACCCTGACGCCCGGCGGCGGCGGTTGACGCGGTTGGTCAATACCGTCTCGCTGGCCCGCCACACACCGGCGGTGTACGTCGTTGAGGACGCGCATTGGATCGATGAGGTCAGCGAGTTGTTGCTGGCGGATTTTCTGACCGTGATCCCGCAAACCCCATCGTTGGTGGTAATCACCTACCGGCCGGAATATCGAGGTGTGCTGACACGGATACCGAATATACAGATGATCAACTTGGCACCATTGAACGCAGTGCAATCCGCCACGCTCACAACCGAACTGATGGGCTCACACCCGTCGGTGACGACGCTTTCCGAACAGGTCATCGAGCGAGCGGCAGGAAATCCGTTTTTCGCCGAAGAGATGGTGCGCGATCTGGCCGAGCGTGGCGTGCTGATTGGGGTCCGTGGTAACTATGTCTGCTACACCGACGAGGCTGATGTCGCGGTGCCTGCCACTTTGCAGGCGACCATCGCCGCCCGCATCGACCGGCTCGACCCCGTCGCCAAACGGACCCTGAACGCAGCAGCGGTTATCGGGATGCGGTTCGGCGCTGAGCAGTTGGCGTTGCTCGATGACAAGGCGGAGATTGACCGTTTGATCGCTGTCGAATTCGTTGATCGGGTGCGGCTGACGCCGTGCCCGGAGTATGTCTTCCGTCACCCACTGAACCGGATCGTGGCCTACGAATCCCAGCTCACGTCGCAGCGTGCCGAGCTGCATCGGCGGCTGGCGACGGCCATCGAGCAGCGCGACCCGGATGCGCTCGACGAGAACGCGGCGCTGATCGCTGAGCATGTCGAGGCTGCCGAGGACCTGCCCGCCGCGTTCGGCTGGCACATGCGGGCGGGGGGATGGGCGCAGTACCGCGACATCAGGGCTGCGCGAGTCAACTGGGCACGCGCACGGCAAGTCGCAGACCGGTTGCCCACCGGCTACCCAGACCGAGTGTCGATGTGCATCGCCCCGCGGACGCTGCTATGCGGGAGCGCCAGCTGGGTCGGCGGCAGCGTCGCCGACGCGGGCTTCGACGAACTGCGCGAACTCTGCACCGTCGCCGGCGACACGGTGTCGCTGGCCATCGGCATGGCCGGCCTGATGTCGGTGCTGCTGTTACACAACCGGTTCCGGGAATCGGCACGGGTTGCATCGGACTGCAGCCGGCTGCTCGAGTCGATCGGCGATCCGGTGTTGACCGTTGGGGTTGGCGGCGCACCGAGCAACGCCATGTGGCAAGCAGGCGCGGTGGCCGAAGGCCTGCGCTTGGCGCAGCTCGTCATCGACCTGGCTGAAGGCGACTCCACCAAGGGCAACCTGTTGGTCGGATCACCGTTGGCGTTCGCGTTCGCATACCGTGGCTCCAACCGGTATTGCCTTGGGGTTTCAGGCTGGCAGGAAGACCTTGATCAGGCAATCGCGATTGCCGGCGGCGACGCGACGTCCTACGTCCTCGCCGTGCTCTGCAAGTACGGCTTCGCCGGCCATGTCGGAGTATTGCTGCCCGGCGCGTCGGCTGAGCGGGATAGCGCCGACGCACTGGAGATGGCCGAGCATTCCGGCGGCGACTTCGCGGTGGATTTCGCTCTGCTGAGTCGTGGCCTCATTCTCGTCAATCGGGGCGGTTCGCAACGTGGTGCCGGCTTGGCGCTACTTGCCCGATACCGCGAAGCTCAACTGCGGCACGGGTATGCACACAGCGTTGTGCGGGTTGTTGACACCGAGTTCGCGAGGGAGAAAGCCAGGATCGGGGATGTCGACGGCGCTATTCAGCTCGCGCGCTTGGTTGTCGACTACCTCTTCGACACCGGTGAAATGATCTCCCGTGGAGAGGCCACCAGAGTCTTGGTGGAATCGCTGCTGCAGCGCGGCGCCGAGGCCGACGTCGCTGACGCACAGGCGTCCATCGACCGGTTGGCGGCGGTGCCGACCGACCCGGGCTTCGTGCTGTTCGAGGTTCCGCTGCTCCGGCTGCGGGCGTTGCTGGCGCGCGCGAACGGCGACGAAGTCGGCTACCGCGATTTCGCCGACCGGTACCTCAAGCGGGCCACCGAGGTTGGCTATGAAGGCCATATGGCGTTAGCGGAGGCGATGACGTGAGTGGTTTGCGCCTCTCGTGGCCGCTGACCGGCCGCTCGGAGGAGATCCAAACTCTCCGGGAGACCCTCTCGGCTTCGGATGTATCCGGGGCCATTGTGTGCGGTGCGGCGGGGGTGGGCAAGAGCCGGATCTCGCGTGACCTGTTGTCGGTGGCGGCATCCCAGGGCTGCGAAGTGCGATGGGCGATCTGCACATCCGCGGCGCGTGGCGTCCCGCTGGGCGCGTTCGCCGCATGGGTGCCGTCGGATGTCACCGACACGGTTCCGTTGGCAAGGGCCGTGATCGAATCGCTGACGGCCGACTCTTCGGGCGCCGCGGTGGTGGGCATCGACGATGTGCATCTGATCGACGACCTGTCGGCGTTCGTGGTGCATCAGATCGTGCAACGGGAACTGGCGAAGGTGATTCTCACCGTTCGCGACGGCGAAGCGATACCCGCTGCGGTGCAAGAGATCTGGTCGGCCGGCCGGTTTGAACGGCTCGACCTGCAGCCGCTGTCGCTCGGCGAGACCACCGATCTGCTGTCTGAGGCGCTGGGCGGCCCGATAGATTCCGGTGCGGCGCAACGGCTGTGGGAGCTCACCCGCGGCAATGTCTTGTATCTTCGCAACATCGTCGAACACGAGGTCTCCGACGGCCGAATCGTGCGACAACACGGGTACTGGCGCTGGATCGGGGATCCGATCATCCCGCCCGGTCTCATCGGGCTTATCGAATCCCGTATCGGGTCGTTGCCCGGGCCGGTCGGCGATGTGATCGACGTGCTGGCCGTCGGCGAACCGATCGACCTGGCGACCCTGACGCGTATCACCGATCCTGCCGCGGTCGAAGAGGCCGATATCCGCGGTCTGATCACCCTCGAGCCCGTCGAGGAGGGTGCAACGGTGCGGCTGGCGCATCCGCTCTACGGCGAGGTCCGTCGTGGCCGGGTCGCGTCCACCCGGCTACGGCGGTTGCGTGGGCTGGTCGCCGCAGAACTCGCCACCGCGCAGGACGGAGACGACATCCAAGTGATGGTGCGCCGCGCCACCCTGAGCCTCGCGTCGGACCTTGCACCCGACGCCGATCTGTTCGCCAGAGCCGCACGCGGGGCGGTTTGGCTGGCGGATCTGGTTCTGGCGGACCGACTGGCGCAGGCGGCCATCCGTGCCGGAGCGGGTCCGGAGCCGAGTTTCGTTCGGGCCCATGCACTGTCGTGGCTGGGCCGGGGTGAGGAGGCCGACGCGGTGCTCGCCGAGGTCCACATCGACGACTTGAGTGACGCTGACCGGGCCAGGCTGGCATTCTTGCGGGCCAGCAACATGCTCTGGGCGATTGGTGATCCCGTCCGCGCGAGACAGCTCATCGATGACGCCGCGCGCACCGTGTCGCCGCCGGCCCGCAACTACATCGATGCCTTTCTGGCGGTGTACTGGTTCGCGACCGATGAGCTGGATGCGGCAAGGCGGGCTTCTGAGGGTCTTGACCTGGATGATCTTCCTCCGGTCGTCGGAGCTGAGATCGCCTGGGTGCGTGCCGTCGTCGCAGCGGACAGTGGACGCACGGCCGAGGCGCTGGCCGCCGCGAACGCGGGGTATTCCGTGGTGGCTCGCTCCTTGGACGCCCCGCACATGATGTTCAACATCGCCGACGCGCACGTCAGCGCACTGCTGCTGGCAGGTCAGGTGAGGCACGCCCTTGACGTGGCTGAACGGATGCGTCGGCAGGCAGTCGACCTGCCGGGAGCGGCGCAGCCACTGGGTGCCGCGGTGGCGGGCCGAGCCGCCCTCGCCGCCGGCTGCCTGGACGCGGCATGTCTCCTGCTTGACCAGGCTGCCGCGGCCTTCGTCGACCGCGAGCACGCCACGGGCTGGGGATACCGATATCTCATTCCGCGTATCACGGCCCTGGCAATGCGCGGCTCAACCGCCGAGGCTGCGGCCGCTCTCGAGACGCTCGACGGCCTGCGTCGTCCCTTCAGGTTGCTCGACTACGAGGGGAGCCTGGCCCGCTCGTGGGTGGCCGCAGGGCAGGGCGCCGTCAGTGAGGCGATAACCCTGGCATCATCTGCGGCCGAACGTGCCAGGAATAATGGGCAATTCGCGGCTGAGGTGCTCTGTCTGCAGGCTGCGGCACAGTTCGGGGACGGCTCTGGCGCAGCGCGTTTGCGTGAGCTCGAAGCGATCGTCGAGGGGCCGCGCGTCGGTATCGCGGCGAGGTTCGCCACGGCGCTGCGCGAAGGCGATGGGGCGGAGTTGACCGCGGTGTCGCAGGATTTCGACGACATCGGCGATCTCGTCGCCGCGGTCGATGCCAGCGCGCAGGCTGCGCTCGCCTACCGCCGCCAAGACCGGCGGGGCACGGCGTTGACATGTGCCACGCGCGCCGCCGCCCTGGCCGAACGATGCGGAGGCGTCGATACTCCGGCGCTTCGCCAAGCCTCCGATCCCTTGCCGCTGACAGATCGTGAGCGTGAGATCGTGATGCTGATCGGTGAAGGGTTGTCCAACCGTGCCCTTGCCGAGCGACTGACGCTGTCCGTCCGCACCGTCGAAAGCCATATTTACCGGGCCATGTTGAAAACGGGTACCGCCAACCGCGACGAACTGGCAGCCCTGCGGCCACATCACGACCGCACTCAGTAGCGCCGCCGCGGCTGCGGGCGAGATTGCAGTGGTGCGCTACGGCAGGCGGCGCACCGAACGCCGGTGACGATTAACCGGTGACGATTTCTCAGGTCACAGTGTTTGGAAGGACACGCAACATGTCCACACTTGCCACGGCACCCGTCGATCTCTGGGGTGTCTTGCGTGCGCTGTTCCACGGTTCATCTCGGGGAGAACGGCCGGCGTCGCTGCACTATCCGCCCCTGCTCAACGACATCGTCGAGTCGGCTGCGTTGGACCGAGAAATGTACCGGTTGTGACCATGATCCCGTTACATGCCACCGGACACGAATGGGCCAACGACGGCACCCTGCTTCGTGTCGACCTCGAACGCGGCTTCGGCTGGGTTGCCACGCATTACGACCAGAGTCTGCGGGTGATTCGACAGTTGAGGGGTTCGGACGAGGACACCCATCGCGCTGAGGCGCGGTGGGCGCAGGGGCAGAGTCACGAATCGCGATGGCCGCCTCTGGTTACTCGGGGTGCGGCTCGGCTATCACCGTGGCCAGCTTCGGATGGGCTTCGGCCTTGACCTGTTGAAACAACTCGACGTAGCACGGCAGGCAGGCGGCTGTCGCCTGCTCGGTGGTGAACAGCGGTTGGGGCAGTGCCCGCCGCACGTTGTCGAGCTTGGCACGCTTGCTGCCGATTTCGGTCATTCAGTAATCCCTTCCCATGTCGGGCTGAAAGTGCAGTGTTGCATTACTGAAGGCGTTCTAGCGGATACCTGTGACGATTCCTATCGCAGCTTGAGATCACCGATCGGCGAGTAGGAGAAGTCATGAGAGTACTGGTTGGGGGCGCCGTGATCGGGGCCTGCCTGATCGCCATTCCGCCGGCAGTCGAACCTGATGTCGAACACCACGCGGTGGAGCTCACGGCCGCCGGTGACATCATCGATCTGGCGAGCCCGTTCACGGCGATGGTCGATGGCCTTGGTGGCGCTGGAACACTGGACGGCCAACTACCGGAACTGGCGAGTGCGGTCAGCGTAGACGCCGGTCTAGCGGATGCCGATCCTCTCTCTGATTTCTGGCTACTGATCGTGAACTACGTTGGGCTAGCAGAACTTTTCGGACTATTCATATTTGGCGGCCTATGGGTCAACGTGGCGCAGTTCTTTCTGGATGCCTATAACTGGGTTGCCGGAATTTTCGGGTTGGACCCGTCTTCCGCCATGGAGTCCGTGGGAACGACCATGCCCGATATCGACGCCGCGGGAGCTGACCCTGCCCTGGCCACTGAACTCAGCACAGTCCTGGGGGACATCACCTCGCTGTTCAGTGGCACCGCCGGGCCCAGCGAATTTGCCGATCTGATCGGAGATCTGGGCACGGGTTTCGATTTCAGTGCGATAGCCGATACCACCCCGGTGTTCGATGACGCCGGCCTGGCGGACATCGGCGCACTGGTGAGCAGCCTGATCTCTTGAACCGGGTCAGCGGTGAATACCACGTTGCGACAACACAGGTAGGGGAACGACGATGAGTGCACAGAATTCATCAGTTGCGGTGTTCACCATTGGCGTCGTCGTTACCGGCAGCAGCCTGATCGCCGTTCCCGCAGTGGCGGCACAGCCAACGTGGCAGATTAGCGGAATTCAGCTCACCGTTGGTGGCACTGCGGACTCGCCACTCGGCGGGGGAGTGGCATTGGTCTACGACGGCGCCGGTGGTCCGACACCGCCCCCGCAGTATGTCGATGCCATCGACGCGTTGTACCTGCAACCGCGCGGCTTCACCGGCACCGCCCAATCCGGGCTTCTACCCAATCAGGCGTATCCGCTTACCGGTCTCCACAGCCTGGGTGGGGGTACGTCGCTAGCCCTAGGCCAGCAATTCATGCTTTCCGACGTGGAAACCCAACTGGCCGCCGGAGGAGTCAGCCCCGAAAATCCCGTCACGGTTTTCGGCTACTCCCAGAGCTCCGGGGCCGCATCGCTGATCATGCAGCAACTCCACGACGCGGGCGTGCCGAGTGATTCGGTGCACTTCGTGCTGGTCGGTGATCCGTATAACCCCAACGGCGGCTTCTTCGACACGTTCGATTTTCCGGCCGGTAACACCGATGCCTTCGCCCCCTTCGATCTCCCCTTCGGACCCCCGACACCATCGGACCTCTACCCGACCGACATCTACACCATGGAATACGACGGTTTCGTCGACTTCCCGCACTACCCGGCCAATCTGCTGGCGGACCTCAACGCCGTGCTGGGAATGTTTGCCGTGCACTTCATTTATGCGAATCTCACGCCCGATCAGGTCGACAGTGCGATTCTCTTGCCGGGATCTGAGGCCCTCTCCGGCGAAGGGCTGACCGACTACTACATGATTCCGAACGAGAACCTGCCGTTGCTGATGCCACTGTTGTTCATTCCGGGGGTCGGAAAGCCGCTCTACGATCTGCTGGAACCTGTCACCCGGATCATGGTGAACCTGGGCTACGGCAGCATCACCGAAGGCTGGAACCAGGGGCCGGCGAATGTCCCCACCACCTTCGGGTTGTTCCCGGAGATCGATCAAACGCAGCTTTCCGAAGCGCTGAGCAACGGCTGGCAGCAGGGAATCACCGGCGCCCTCAACGCTATTGGGAACCCGGTCAGCTACGAAGACCAGATCGCGCCGTGGTTGCCGTTTGCGGACGCGTGGTACACCCATGGCTTTGCCCCCGAAAACCCGTCGTTTGACGACGTGATCGAGGGGATGCTCAAGTGGGGCGGTTTCCCGGTTTCGGACGTGACGCTGAGTTCGCCGCCGGCAGACATCATCAACATGATCAGCAGCACTCTCGCCTACGACTATTCGGCGTTGCTGCCGGCTGCCGACGCGATCAATGCGCTCTTCACCAGTCTTCCCGCATACGCCGCGAACATCTTCGTCGATCAGCTTGAGGCGGGAAACCTCCTCGACGCGATCGGGCTTCCGCTGGCGGCTTACACAGGACTGGTCCCATTCGACGCCCTCCTCGGGGCCGCACCAGCGCTGTTCGCGGTCTTGGGCACTGCGGACAATTTCATGGAGCTGTTCTCCTAGCCCGCGCCACCGCATGTGCGCACCATGGCCTCGGCCCAGTCGATATGACGTTCGAAGCCAAGCGATTCCGCCATGGTGCGGTAGCGACCCACCAATTCCCGGTAGCCGACCTCATCACCGCGAGCACGGGATAGCAGCGTCTTCAGCCGCAGCAGGGTGATCTCGCACATCGCCGAGCCTTGGTCGGCCTGGAGGCCCGCCAACCAGTGGATCGCTTCTTCGGCGTCGGCCAGATCGCTCTCGGCGCCGCGCGCCAGCAGTGTCTCCACCAGGACGCCGGTGCCCCAGACGCCGTAGAAGATGTTTTCGGCGCGGCGCAAGTCGTCGACAGCATAGCGCATCACCGCGATGGCAGCGTCGCGGTCGCCGCCGCGCGCCGTTTCCCGGGCGGCCCAGATGTCGGTGACCGGGATGAGGAACAGACCGCGCTTGCGTAGCCATATGTCGCGGGACTGCATCATCAGTTCAAGTCCCCGATGACGGTCGGCTGCGTTGTCGCGATTGAGCAGCACGACGGCCAACGCGTACCCGGCCAGGCCCAGCGCGCGATCGCTGCTGGCCCGTTGGGCGGACCGCACCGCTTCCTCGGTCGCGCGTTCCGCGGAGTCACTGGGCCGAAGCGCCCCATACTGCACCGCGAAACCGTAGGTCCAGGCGACGGCAGCGGCGAGGGTTTCTGTGTTGCTGCGTCGGGCCATTGCAACGGCGTCGTAGAGGTCTTGGTGCCAACGGGGACGGCCCAGCCACCACCGAGCAGTGCCGCGCCATGCTGACGCGATCGCCAGCGGTGATCCGATACCGAAGGCGGCGCCCTTGGCGGGGTCACCGGCGGCCAGATCGATGACGGTCTGCGACCATCGCAAGATCTCGCCGAATTCGCCGGCACAGAGCCAGTTGGTGAACGCGATGAACGTCAACCCCATGGTCAAGCTGGGATCGCCAGTCGACTCGAGCAGCGCCATCTGTTGGGATGCCAGCTGCGAGCCCTCACGGGAACGGCCCGCGTAGAGGAGCTCGGTGGCCAGCGCGGTCATCCCGATGGCCAGCGACACCTTGTCGCCGGCCGCGCTGCACAACTCTCGTAGCTCTTCGAATCGGCTCCGGCTTTCCTGGACTTCCCGGGCTTGCCAGTCGGTGGCACACAGCATGGTCCGCGGGGCGATGCGCATTGACAGTTGCTCTGGGGCGTCGCCAGGCAGTGCGTCGGCGATGCGGCGTGCCCGCTCCCAGCTGCCCCGGGCGGCGACGAGATCGCGGTTGGTGGACCACGCGCCGGCGCGCATGTGCCAGGCATATGCCACGTGCAGGTCGCCCGCAGCCTGGAGATGTTCGGCTATCAGCGCGGCGTTGTCCTCCACCGATCCGGGAGCACGTTGTTGGATCGCGGTGGCCAGCTTGCGGTGCCACTGGGCACGATCGGACTTGAGCTGCGATTCGTAGGCCACCGCGTGGATCAGCGGATGCCGGAAGGCGTACTCGGCACTTGGGGTGAAACGCACCTGGTCGACCAGCTCGGCGTCGAGTAGCTCGTCGACGGCCGTATCGACGCTCAGCGCGGACAGCAGCTCCGCGTCGAACCGCGCCCCGATCACCGAGGCCGCGCTCAATGTCCGTTTGGCTTTGCTGTTGAGCTGGTCGATGCGTGCCTCGATGGCCGCCTGCACCGTGACCGGCACCGCGACGTCCGCCGCCCTGGTATGGCAGACGTAGCCGCCGTGCTCGCCGGCCAGCGTCCCGCGCTGGGCCAACTCGCGCACCATCTCCTCGGCGAAGAACGGATTCCCGGCAGCCCGCCCGGCGATGATCACAGCCAGCTCGCGGACCGACGGATGCGACCCCAAGAGTTCACCGATCAGCACCGCGCTATCCGAATCACCCAGTGGGGCAAGGGCTATCGTTTGGGCGCCGGGTATCCGTGTCAGTGCGCCGCGGTATTCGGGGCGATAGGTGATGAGGACCATCGACGGCGTGCGCGGGGTCACCGCCAAGAAGTCGGCGATCAGCGATTCGCTGACCATATCGATCCAGTGTGCATCCTCGATGATGAACAGCGTTGGTTCGGTGCGGGCCAACGATGCGGTGTTGATCAGCGCGGTCAGCCGCTGCCGGCGCGTATCCGCGTCGAACTGGGGCAGTGTCACGCCTGCGTCGGCGATGCCCAGCAGATCGTCGAGCAGCAGCAGATCCTGCGGATCGGCGTCCGTAAATCGTTCCCGGACCCGGTCGCGGGCGTCCTCGCCGCGCCGTTCGCCCACACCGATGCTGGCCCGCAGCAGCCTCGACACGGCGTGGAACGGAATGTCGCCGGCGTGCGAATCGCAGAAGGTCCATACCACCTCGAACCCGCGACCGGCGGCGGTCGCCGCCGCCTCCCGGGCCATCCGGCTCTTCCCGACGCCCGGGGATCCCACCACATTGACCACACCGCCGCGACCGTCGATCGCGCGGTCCACCACCGTCTCGACGGCGGCCAACTCCGCGCGCCGGCCGATGAGCCTCGACTCAGCACGGCGGCCGGCGCGAGGGCGGTCGGCCATGCCCAACAGCCGGCGGGCGGGCACGGGTTCGGAGGCACCCTTGATCTGAACCAACTCAAGCGCACCCAGGGCAGCCGCACCCTCGACGAGTCGGGCTGTCGAAACGCTCAGCATGATTCCGCCCGGCGGCGCGACCGACTCCATCCGCTGGGCCATCCCGACCTGCTCGCCCACGGCGGCGTAGCCAAACTGTCCCGAGCCGATCCCGCCGGCGATCACCTCACCGGAGTTCAGCCCGACCCGCAACCGCAGTTCGATGCCGTCGAGTTCGGCGATATCGATAGCAACCCGCGTTGTCTCCTCTTGAATATCCAAGGCCGCCAGACAAGCCCGCATGGCGTGGTCTTCCAATGCGACCGGGGCGCCGAACACCGCCATGATCCCGTCGCCCGTCCACTGTGTGACCGTGCTGCCGTAGCGCCGCACCACTGCCGCACAGCGATCGGCGAGGTCGGCCATGATCTCGCGCAACCGTTCCGCGCCCACCGCCGCGGCGATGTCCATCGAGTGCACCACGTCGGCGAACAGCACCGTCACCTGTTTGTATTCGGCCGGTGGCGCGGCAGTGACTACCGCCGTTCCGCACTCATGGCAGAACTTGAAGCTCGCGGGCAGCCCAGTGCCGCAGGAACTGCACAGCAAGGCTGCCGCGGGCAGGTCGGATGGCGGCTCAACGCCGTTCACGTCGTTATCGTGTCACCGCTGACCGTAGCTGGATAGCGCCTTCGCTGAAGAACCTCCCCAGCAATGAACAGCGCTATTCCGGATGCGGCTCCGCCACCACCGTCGCCAGGTGCGGATGCGCTTCGGCCTTGACCCGCTCGAAGAGCTCCTGGTAGTAGGGCAGGCAGTCGGCCATCGCCTGCTCGGTGGTGAACAGCGGCTGGTAGCCCAGGTCGCGGCGGGCCTTGTCGATCGAGAAATAGTTGTTCAGGTAAAGCCGTTCCACCGCACCGGGTTCCAACAGCGGTTCGGGCAGTCCGAACCGGAAGTGAAGCCACTGCCAGGCGAACATCACGTCGCGCACCATCCGCCCGGAAACCCGGAGCCGGGGCCAGCGCTCGCCGCACGCCTCCATGACCGGTCGGGCGAACTCGAACATGTTGATCGGTTCGCCGTCGTTGATGAAGTAAGCCTGGCCGGGCGCCGTTCCACCCGGGACAAGATGTTGTGCGGCCAAAATGAATCCGTGAATCAGGTTGTGCACGTAGGAGTTGTCGAGCTTGGCGTTCTTGCTGCCGATCAAGACCTTGACGTGACCGGCCACGACGCTTTCGAACAGCTTGCGGAACATGGTCTGGTCGCCGTTGCCCCAGATGCCCGACGGGCGGATCGAGCACGTCAGCATGCCCTGACCGCCGTTCTCGCCCAGCACGAACTTCTCGGCGACCACCTTGGTCTCGGTGTAGAGGTCGTTGAACTTGGTGGTGTAGGCCATGTTCTCGTCGCCGCCGGAGATGGCTTTACCGCCCATCACGACACTGTTGGACGCGGTGTAGACGAACCGTTTCACCCCGGCTCGCTGCCCGGCCTGCACCAGGTTCTTGGTGCCGTCGACGTTGACCGCGAAGCTGCGTCGCCGGATCTCGTCGGTGACCTTGGCGCCGCCCTGCAGATCGATGATGGCGGCGGTGTGGAAGACGGTGTCGATGTCGGCGACCGCCTGGGCGACGGTCTGCGTGTCGCAGATGTCGCCTTCGAGCTTCTGCAGGCCGGGGTGGTCGGGCAGCGGCGAGGGTGCCCGGTCGAAGGACCGCACCTGGTAGCCCTGGTCAAGCAGCGTCTTGACGAAATTGGTCCCGACGAATCCGGAGCCCCCGGTGACCAGAATCCGGCCGAGCTCGGTCGTCAGCGATGGATCACCCATCGGGAGAGCATAGCTGAACGTGTTTCAGTTCCTCGGGGTTTCCCGCGCGCAGCTCATGTCCCTTCGTCCTCGCCGGTCTCGCCGGCCAGCACGTCCTGCACCCGCTTGCGGGCGCCGGCCAAGTGCTCCTCACATCGCTTGGCCAGCTGTTCGCCTCTTTCCCAGAGGCTCAGCGAAGCGTCGAGGTCCAGCCCGCCCTGCTCCAGTCGCTGCACCACCTCGATCAGCTCATCGCGGCAATGCTCATAACCGAGGTCACTAACAGGCTTCATGGACGCGGGTTGCTCAGTTGCCATCGTGGTGCCCTTCACTGGTAGCGGCGATCGCTCCGTCGGCGACCCGGATCCGCAGGGCGGTTCCGGCGGGTGCGTCCTGGACCGACCGCAGGACGTGCGCCCGGTCGCCCTCCACCGTCTGGACGACCGCATAGCCGCGGGCCAGGGTGGCGGCCGGGCCCAGGGTAGCCAGCCGCGCCGAGAGGTGCCCGACCCGCTCGGTCTGTGCGGCGATCAACCGGGTGATGTCGCGGCGCACCGCGGCCAGGGCGCGCCCCACCTCCTCGGCACGCTCGGTCAGCGCCCGCAGCGGATCGGCGAGCACCGGGCGACTGCGCAACTGGGCCAGCACGCGCTCCTCGCGCACCACCCAGTTGCGCACGGCCTGCGCGCTGCGCCGGCGCAGGTCATCGACCAGTGCCTGCTCGGCGGACGCGTCCGGCACGATCTTCTTCGCCGCGTCGGTGGGAGTGGCTGCGCGCAGGTCGGCGACCAGGTCGCACAGCGGGTTGTCGGGTTCGTGGCCGACCGCGCTCACCACCGGGGTGCGACAGGCCGAGATCGCCCGGCACAGCGTCTCATCGGAGAACGGCAGTAGATCCTCCACGCTGCCGCCGCCTCGGGCCAGCACGATCACCTCCACCTCCGGATCGGCGTCCAAGTCGCGCAGTGCCTCGACGATCTGGGCCACCGCATTGGGTCCCTGCACGGCGGTGTTGCGCACCGCGAAACGCACCGCCGGCCACCGCGTGCCGGCGACCGTCATCACGTCCCGCTCGGCGGCACTGGCCCGGCCGGTGATCAGGCCGATCGTGGCCGGCAGGAACGGCAGGGGCCGTTTGAGTCGTGGGTCGAACAGCCCCTCGGCGTCGAGCAGTCGGCGCAGCCGTTCGATGCGGGCCAGCAGCTCGCCGATTCCGACAGCGCGAATCTCGCTGAGCCGCAAGCTGAAAGTGCCCCGCGCGGTGTAGAAGTTCGGCTTACCGCAGACCACCACCTGGGTGCCCTCGGTGAGTTTGACCGGAGCGCCGGCCACCAGCTCGGGGGTGCACGTCACCGTCAGTGACATGTCGGCGGCAGGATCGCGCAACACCATGAAGACCGTGCGGACCCCGGGGCGCAGGTTGATCTGGGTCAACTGCCCTTCCACCCATACCGACCCGAGCCGGTCGATCCAGCCTTTGACCCGGATCGCGACCGCGCGGACCGGAAACGGGTTCTCGGCGGAGTTGCCCTGCGCGGGGGCGCTCACTTCGTGGTGGTGCGGGTGATCCTGTTGGCCAGCAGCGTCTGGAACGGTGCGCGCGCCTTGGTGGCCTCTTCGTAGCCGAGCAGGGTCTCCAGCTCGTCGACGCTGAGCGAGGCCAGCCGGGCCCGCAGCTGGGCCAGGGTCAGGTTGCCGTAGTCGAGCTCGTCGACCAGGTCCGGTGTGGGCACGGGAGCGTCCGCCTTGCGCCCGCCCGGCGTGGCGTCCGTCTCGCCGCGCGGCGCCGGCCGCTCATCGCCGCCCTCGCTGAACGAGTAGAGCGCGAAGCGCCCCTCGGTGCGCGGGCCGGAATCGGCGTCATCGAAACCGTCGAAAGGCGCCGTGTCGGCGAAATCAGCGCCGTTGGCGCCGTCCTCGGTGTCTTCGTCGAAGGTGGCCCACTCCGGCTGCTCGTCCCTCGGCGGGAACAGTGACTCGAGGGTGGAGTCGCCCTTGTTGACCAGCTCAGCGATGTTCTGCTGCCAGCGCATCACGGCGTGCGCGGCCTGGCTGGCCAGTGTCATGGGGTAGGTCAGGATGGTTTGCGGCAGCTTCATCGTCTCCTCGACGGCGACGGTTGCCGCGCCGACCAGAAGCCGGACGCCAAAGGGTGCAGTAGCCATGGCCACCAGACTGCCTTACCTGCCGTTCATCGCCAAGTACCGAGGGGGGTGGGCGTGAGCTGGCGGTCCCGTGACGCCAGCCCGTACCCTGGGTGCCATGTCCCCCACCCTCGACGTGCAGATCTCCGCCAGTGCCGGGGCGCTGACCAGCGCCGCCCCCCGTGGGAAGCGGGTGCTGTTGGCCGAACCCCGCGGCTACTGCGCGGGTGTCGACCGGGCCGTCGAGACGGTGGAGCGGGCGCTGGAGAAGCACGGTGCACCGGTGTATGTCCGCCACGAGATCGTGCACAACAAGCACGTGGTGGACACGCTGACCAACAAGGGCGTGGTCTTCGTCCACGAGGCCGACGAGGTGCCCGAAGGCGCGATGGTGGTGTTCTCCGCGCACGGCGTCGCACCCAGCGTGCACGACTTGGCGGCCGACCGGGGCCTGCGCGTCATCGACGCGACCTGCCCGCTGGTGAACAAGGTGCACAACGAGGCCAAACGGTTCGCCCGGGACGGCTACGACATTCTGCTGATCGGCCACGCCGGCCACGAGGAGGTCGTCGGGATCATCGGTGAGGCCCCCGACGACGTCCAGCTGGTCGACGGTTTAGATGCTGTCGCCGCGGTGACCGTCCGTGACGAGAACAAGGTGGTGTGGCTGTCACAGACCACGCTGAGCGTCGACGAGACGATGCAGACCGTGGTCAAGCTGCGCGAGCGGTTCCCGAAGCTGCAGGACCCGCCCAGCGACGACATCTGTTATGCCACCCAGAACCGGCAGACCGCGGTCAAGGCGATGGCCCCGGAGTGCGAGCTGGTGATCGTCGTCGGATCGCGCAACTCGTCGAACTCCAACCGGCTGGTGGAGGTGGCGCTGGGCGCCGGCGCCGGCGCCGCCCATCTGGTCGACTACGCCGAGGACATCGACCCGTCGTGGCTGGACGGGGTGGAGAGCGTCGGGGTCACCTCCGGGGCTTCGGTGCCCGAGATCCTGGTCCGCGGCGTGCTGGAGTGGTTGGCCGGGTACGGCTACGAAACCGTGTATCCGGTGACGACTGCCAACGAGACGCTGGTCTTCGCGCTGCCCCGAGAGATCCGGCCCGACCGTCGCTAGCGTGGCTCGCTAGGTCGCGCCGGATGGGCGCAGCTCAGATGTCGTACTCCCAGGAGTCGAATTCCCCGGTGCCTGGCTGGCGGGATCGGGAGCGGGGTTGCCTGCCACTGTCGTCGTTGCCGCCGCCGCTGCGGTAGCGCACCCGCGAGACCGGATGGTGGGTGCTGCCGGCGCCGTTGCCGCGGCCTGCCGGCGGTGGCTGGCGCCGACGGGGTAGCGACTCGGGTGCCTCGGCGGGCCGATAGCCGCGCGCACGCGGATCCCGGTCGGCCCTCGAGCGCGGTTCAGGGCGTCGCCGCGGCGGCGCGTCCTGCCAGTCAGGCGCCGGCCGCCGCCGCGGCAGCGACTCATCGCGCAGGTCGGGTGCCGGGCGCCGCCGGCGCGGGCGTTCGGTTACCGGTACGTCGTCCATCGGGGGCCGCACGTGGCGCGAGCGCGACGGGACAGCTCCGTTCGCCCCCCGACGACGCTCGCCGGAGCGGGCGGCCGGACGGCCCGATGTGGTCTTTCGAGCGGCGCGCCGCGCTTCGGGGGTGGCCCGCCGCGGACGGTCGCCGGGGCGCCGCTCGCGCGGGGTGCGGGCCGTCGACGGCTCGATGGCGTGGGCGGGGTCGCGGCTGAGAGCCGCAGTGAGCCACGCGCTCAGCTTCTCGACGAGCGCGGGCCGTCGCCGTGGGGCGGCATCGTCGTCGGACGCGGGTGTCGTCGCGCCGCTCAGCATTCCCAGATACCAGCGGACCATTCCGAGTAACAGCACGGTTGCGGCGGTGAACAGCATCAACGGGAATCGCTCGATCAGCGGGTATCCGCAGTTGATGAGGATGGCCTTCACGCCCGGGAACCCGCCGCCGCGGAACAGCCAGTAGGCGGCCGGCACCGTGCAGAACAGGATCAGCGGGGGCTGGACGACGGCCGTGAACACCGCTGATTGCTGCACGGTGAGCACCGCGGCGATGCAGCCCATGGCATACAGTGCGGAGAAGACGATGCTCAGTTCCTTGTCGCCGGAGCCGGCGTCGAAGGCCAACCCGACCGCGGTCGCGACCACCGCCACCGCCACCGCGCCCCACCACGGCAAACCGGCGGCATTGGGCAGGATCGAACGGTGCTCGGCCGCTACTGCCGACGTCTTCCGCTGCGCTGCCACACACTGACGGTACCGGCTGGCGTCAGCGGCCGTGCATCGTGGCACGCTCTACACTTGGCTCCCTGTGAGCTTGAGCCTGGGAATCGTGGGGTTGCCCAACGTCGGGAAGTCGACCCTGTTCAATGCGCTGACCCGCAATGACGTGCTGGCCGCCAACTACCCGTTCGCCACCATCGAACCGAACGAGGGCGTGGTGCCGCTACCCGACCCGCGGCTGGCCAAGTTGGCGGAGATCTTCGGCTCCGAGCGGATCCTGCCGGCGCCGGTGACCTTCGTCGACATCGCCGGGATCGTCAAGGGCGCCTCGGAAGGGGCCGGACTGGGCAACAAATTCCTGGCCAACATCCGCGAGTGCGATGCGATCTGTCAGGTGGTACGGGTGTTCTCCGACGACGATGTGGTGCACGTCGACGGGAAGGTCGATCCGGAAGCCGACATCGAGGTGATCGCCACCGAGCTGATGCTGGCCGACATGCAGACCCTGGAGAAGGCGGTGCCGCGCCTGGAGAAGGAAGCCCGCAACAACAAGGACCGCAAGCCGGTGCTGGAGGCGGCGGTGGCCGCGCAACAGATCCTCGACAGCGGCAAGACGCTGTTCTCCGCCGGGGTGGACCCCGCGCCGCTGCGCGAGCTGAACCTGCTGACCACCAAGCCGTTCCTGTATGTGTTCAACGCCGACGAGTCGGTGCTCACCGACTCCGCGCGGGTGGCCGCGTTGCGTGAATTGGTCGCGCCGGCCGACGCGGTGTTCCTCGACGCCAAGATCGAAGCCGAGCTGGCCGAACTCGACGACGAGTCGGCGATGGAGCTGCTGGAGTCGATCGGGCAGACCGAGCGCGGCCTGGATGCGTTGGCGCGGGCCGGGTTCCACACGCTGAAGTTGCAGACCTACTTGACCGCCGGCCCCAAGGAGGCCCGGGCCTGGACCATCCGTCAGGGCGACACCGCACCCAAGGCGGCCGGGGTGATCCACACCGACTTCGAGAAGGGCTTCATCAAGGCCGAGGTGGTGTCGTTTGACGACTTGGTCGAGGCCGGATCGATGGCCGCCGCCAAGGCCGCCGGCAAGGTCCGCATGGAGGGCAAGGACTACGTGATGGCCGACGGGGACGTGGTGGAGTTCCGGTTCAACGTCTGACCAAAAGTGAGCGCTGTCCCTTCGGCCTCTCTTCCCACACGCCGCCCTAGGTACTACGTTGCGTAGTACCTAGCTGTGGGGAGGCGCAATGCGGTGGCGCGGTCGCCACCAGTCCGCGTTGCTGGCAGCGCGCTTGCGCAAGGCCGCCGGTGTCGGGTTCCGGACGGATAAGTCGCCGACGTGTGTCTCGCTGGTGACCTGACCGCAACGGCGGCAGGGGAGGCTTTTCGTCATGACGGTGGTCGAGGCGATTTATCTGCTGGCAGCGCTGCTGTGGATTTTCGTGGTGGTGGTGGCAGGGTGCATCGGCGGCCACTACATGCTCAAGCTCCGTGCCAGGCGGCGTCGGGTGAACGGCTGGATCGACGGTGTGCGCGTGTTCGTCGAGGGCGCTATCGGCCCATATCGCGCCGTGGCAGGTGGGGGTGCCGCCATGCTCCGGCGGCTGGCCGGTGAATTTGCATCGGATGACCGGAGCCGGATCAGTTGATGATCTCGTCGAGCCCGTCTGCGCGCAGCGCGGCCAATCGGTCCCGCCAGCCCTGAAGTGCCTCCGGCGTCAACCGCGGCCAATCGTCGATCTCTTCGACGACCAGCAGCGGCTGGCAACTGCGATAGGACCGGGTCGGGTTGCCGGGGAACTTCTTGTCGGTGACGTTCGGGTCGTTCTCGAACGCCCCGGTCGGTTCGACGAGATACACCCGCGGCGTGCCGTCGCCGGCCGCGAGCTCGGCCGCCAGCCCGGCGCCGTCGCGCACGGCGGTGAAATAGATGTGGTTCATGATGATGTCTGGCCGATAGTTGGAGCGGAAGCCCGCGGTGAGCAGGTCTCCGGCCCGCAGTTCGGCCTTGGTGCCGTGGAAGAACGGGCCTTCGTCGAGCGTCGCACCCATCGCGTCAGGTTACCGGCCCGCGCCGAGAATGGGCGGTCACCAAAATGCCGACCAGCTCGACGGTTGGGCGCTGATCAGGCGATGCCCGGGCCGTTGTCGGAGGATGCGGCTAGCGTGCCCCGTGCACTCGCACACGCACGGAACCGGGAGCCACATGAAGTTCGTATCTACTCGCATCATCACCGCCGACGTCAAGCGACTGGTCGACTTCTACGAGATGGTCGCCGGCGTCGCCGCGGTGTGGGGCAACGAGCTTTTCGCCGAGATCCCCACCCCGGCCGGCACCTTGGCGATCGGCAGTGACAAGACGGTGCCGCTGTTCGGCGCGGGGTCCGCCGAATCGGGCGCCAATCGCAGCGCGATTCTCGAGTTCCTTGTCGACGACGTGGACGCCGAATACGCGCGGCTCCGTGAGCGCCTGGCGGAGATCGTGACCGCGCCGACGACCATGCCGTGGGGGAACCGGGCGCTACTGTTCCGGGATCCCGACGGCAACCTCGTCAACCTGTTCACTCCGGTCACCGAAGCGGCCCGAGCCAAGTTCGGGCTGTGAGATTTCGTCAGCCGGAATTTCGCGGCTACCAGATGACCGCGAGCCCCGCGGCCGTCAGAGTCAATGCCATGGCGGCGTAGAACAGCGCCCGCGGAGCGTCACCGCCCGAGCGGCGTTGCCGGGCCCGGCCGATCCCCAGCACGGCGCCCAGCGCGACCAGGATCACCAGCTTGATGCCGATCTTCGGGTAGTTGAGCACCACGTCGGCGGGCCACGGCGCGGCCAGCGCGAGCCCGGTCAGCAACGACAGCACCACGCCGTAGTCCATCAGCGGGGTGAGCTGGAAACGCCGCTCGAAGGCTTGAGCGGTCAGGGCCCCGAAAATCACCGCGAACCCGATGATGTGCAGCAGGACTATTACGTGCCGTAGTACATCCACGAGGCCCAGGTTAGCCCGTGGCGTGCGCAAAAGGTATTCGATCCGGGCGCATTGCCGTGCCCGCCCGCCGCTACCCTTGACCGGCATGACCTCATCGACCACCCGCCTCGCTGACGTCGTCGCCGCTACCAGCGACCCGGCCGCCGCCGATCCGGCCGCCTCCCAGGTGGTGTTCCGGGCCTCCGCGGTCGCCCACGACGCGGTTGCCAGCACCGTCACCATGGGCCGTTACAGCGTCGAGGTCGATGAACCGCCGACGCTCGGCGGTGAGGACACCGCCCCCAATCCGGTCGAGTACTACCTGGGCTCGCTGCTGTCGTGCCAGATCGTCACCTGGCGGTACTGGGCCGAGAAACTGGGCATCACCGTCGACGGGATCACCGGGCGCGCCGAGGGGGATCTGGACGTGCGCGGCTTTTTCGGCCTCGACGATGCGGTGCGCCCCGGCTTCAGCGAGGTTCGGGTCGTCATCACCGTGACCGGCCCGGAAACCGAAGAGCGCTACCAAGAACTTCACCGAGTCGTTGAATCGCACTGTCCGGTACTGGATCTGACCACCAATGTCACGCCGGTGCGCAGCAGTCTCGAAGTCGGGGAGCAGCGGTGATCTTCATCGTCGTCAAGTTCCACACCAAGCCGGAGTGGGCCGAGCGCTGGCCGCAGCTGGTCGCGGAGTTCACCGCGGCCACCCGCGCTGAACCGGGCAACCTGTGGTTCGAGTGGTCGCGCAGCCTGGACAACCCGGACGAATACGTCCTGGTCGAGGCATTCCGCGACGGCGACGCCGGTAGCGCCCATGTCAACAGCGACCACTTCAAAACGGCCATGGCGCAGCTGCCGCAGGCCCTGGTGGCCACACCGAAGATCATCAGCCAGCAACTCGACGCCACGGACTGGTCGCTGATGGGGGAGATGACGGTCGACTAGCGCCGGTGCCTACGGCACGACGACAATCTCCCGGCCCAGCTGATAGCCCGGGGTCAGCGGCAGGATGTCACCGCTCCAGAACGACCCGGGGTCGAACCAGTTCGCATTCTTGTCCGTCGACAACAGGCCCATCTCCTCGTAGGTGATGGCCACCGTCTCGGCGCAGTAGGCGGTTTGCAGCGCAACCTTTCCCTTGCGGGCGCGGCGTCGCTGGCTGACCTCCCGAACCTTGCGGTCCAGGAACGGAATTCCGCGGGTCCAGTCGCCCGCGGTCGGCAGCCGGCCCCGCAACCAGCGGCCGGTGAGCCGCGCCGTGGTGGGAAACGCGGTGCCGTCCATCCGCGCGATCACCTGCAGTAACCGGTCCTCCTGTTTCCGCGTGATGGTTCCGTTGAGCTGCCGGAACCAGCAGCGCTGCTGGTAGCGGCCCATCCACTGTTCGACGGCGGCCCGGGCGTCGTTGAGTTGCACACCGCGATGGTTGGTGCCCGTCCAGTAGTCGAGCAGCTTGTCACCGAGTTCGGCATGCCAGATCAGCGGCGGCAGGTCGTCGAGCGCCACGGTCATCCCGACGTGGTTGACCGGGGCGTTGGACAGGGTTTGGATGGCGCGGTCCGGACCGGAGCGGCCACGGAACAACCAGATGTCACCGGTGCGGGTCTCGGCCAGGACACGTTCCAACGACACCGTGTGTTCGTCCACGACAGCACCATAAGGTGTGAGCGTGCGCAGCATTTGGAAATGGATCGGCCTGGCGGGTGTGGTCGGGGTCGCTGCCGGGGGAGTGCTGGTGGCCCGCGATCAGCGACGGCGGCGGGCCTACACGCCCGAGGAGATCCGCGCCCGGCTGCATGAGCGGCTGGCTGAAGCCGGCGACGACTAAGACGCGATCTCGACCGCGTAGAGCCGGTGGGTGCCGGCGAAGCCCTTCAGTTCGGCGTCGCGGCCGGCCCCGACGGTGATGTCGTCGCAGTCCTTGACCGCGTCACGCACCGGTCCGCTGATCAGGATCTGGGCGCCGTCGGCGGCGGCGGCCACCCGTGCGGCCATGGCGACGTTGCGTCCGAACAGGTCGTCGCCGCGGCGCACCGAACGGCCCATGTGGACGCCGATCCGGATCCGGATAGCGTGCTGCGGTTTGCGGCCGCGACGCTGCTGCAACCCGCGTTGGATGTCGATGGCGCAACGCACCGCCTGCTCCGGTTGCGCGAACGCGATCATGTATCCATCACCCTGGCTTTTGACCACATGCCCGTGATGCTCATGCACCGTGCGCTGCACCATCTCGTCGTGCCGGGCGATCAGCTTCACCCACGCTCGGTCACCGATCCGCTCATTGAGGGCAGTGGACTCCTCGATGTCGGTGAACAGGATCACCACATGCCCGTCCGGCGTGAGACGGGCCAGATCGGGGCGTTCCACCTCCGCCCAGTCGGCGAGGTCTTCGATCGAACCGCGGACCGCAGCGCCGAACCCCTGCTTACGCACCAGATTCGCGGTCTGCCACACCGTTTTGACGGCCTCGCGTCCGCCCGACAGCAGCAGGTTCCGGGTGTCGACCCGTTGGCGCAGTGCCTCGGTCTCGGCCCGGGTTGCCCGTAATCGTGCGGTCAGCACCACCAAGGCGACGGCTTCGGCGACTACCACTGCTGCCAGCACACCGGCCGCCAGCAGCGTCGGCGTCAGCCAGTCGATCCCGAACATTCAGCCGGACACGAACTCGACGACGGCCGCGCTGAACGCATCGTTGTCGTCACCGGCCGCGGTGTGGCCGGCCCCGGACAATTCGACGAAGCGCGCAGCGGGAACCTTGGCCAGGAAGTCCGCCACGCCCTCGGCACTGACCACGTCGGACAGCTTGCCGCGGATGAGCAGGATCGGGATTCGCAGCGCGATGGCGGCCGACTCCATCTTCTCGGTGCGCAGCGCCGGGTCGTCGCCGGGCTTGGTCATCAACGCCGGATCCCAGTGCCAGTACCAGCGCCCGTCGCGGAACCGGAGGTTCTTCTTCAGCCCCTCGGGGCTGCGGGGCTTGGTCCGGTGCGGCAGGTATTCGGCCACCGCGTCGGCGGCCTGCTCGAGCGAGTCGAAGCCGTCGACGTGGCTGAGCATGAAGTCACGGATTCGGGCGCTGCCGTCCTTCTCGTAGCGCGGCACCACATCGACCAGCACCAGCTTGACCACCCGCTGCGGCCCTGCCTGCTCGGCGACCAGTATTCCGGTCAGGCCACCCATGCTCGCCCCGATCAGCACCACCGGCCGGCCGATCGCGTCGATCACCGCCAGCGCGTCGGCGGTCAGCGTCTCGATGGCGTAGTCGGCATCGGGCGCGCGGTCGCTGTCGCCGTGGCCGCGGGTGTCGAGCGCGACGACGTGATAGCCGCGGTCGGCCAGGATCTGGCCGGTCTTGTGCCAGGAGTGCCGATTCTGGCCGCCCCCGTGCAGCATCACGATCGTCGGGGTCGCGGCGGCGGCATCCCGGTTCCATTCATCGGCGACCAGCGTGACTCCGTTGACGCCGTCGAATTCGACGGTCTGGGCTGTGCTCATCAGGAGATGGTAGACAGTTTGGATAATGGCGGGTGATGACAACGCGGACGTCGGTCAGCGTCGCGCACTGATCGCGGGGCTGATCGGGGTGCTGATGACGGCGGGCGTGCTCGGCTGGCTCGGTTTCCGCGCCGACGAGGCCCACAGCGCCGCTGCGCAGCGGGAGATGTTCATGCAGGCCGCCCGCCGGACGGCGATCAACCTGACCTCGGTCGACTACCAAGACGCCCAAGGCGATGTGCAACGCGTCCTCGATTCGGCGACCGGCGAGTTCTACCAACGGTTCGCCGAACGGGCGCCGTTGCTGATCGAGACCGTCACCCGGGAGCGGTCACTGGCCGTCAGTGCGGTGAGTGAGGCCGGCCTGGAATGGCAGTCGGACGATGAGGCACAGGTGCTGGTGGTCGTCAGCGTCGCGTCCACCCACCTGGGTGGGCTGCGCGAGCGGCCGCATGAGCTGCGGATGCGGCTGACGGTGCAGCGGGTGGGCAAGCAGGCCAAGGTTTCCGACATCGAGTACGTCACATGAGGCGGCTGGTCTATGGCGTGCTTCCGGGGCTGATCCTGGTCGCGGCGATCGCTGCCGGGTGGGTGAAGTGGTACGACGGCTCGCTCCGGCTCGACGACCTCATTCGTGACGAAACTATCAGGGAAGCAAGTGAATTCACGATCGCAGTGCTGTCGTTTCAGCCCCAGAGTGTGAAAGGTGACCTGTCCGCTGCCGAGCAGTTGATGACCGACGGCTTTCGGGAGAGCTTTGCGGCGCGAGCGCGCGAGCTGATCATCCCCGATGCCAAGGCGCGCAAGCTCGTCGCGGTAGCCGAGGTCCCCGCAGCGGCATCGGTGTTCGCCACACCGAGACGCGCCGCGGTGCTGGTGTTCGCCGACCGCACCATCACCGTCGGCTCGGACGAGCCCGCCGAGGTCGAGTCGAGCTACCGGGTGGCACTGGAGAAGGTCGACGGCCGCTGGCTGGTCGCAGATTTCGAGCCGGTCTAAAGGGGTAGGCGCATGAGTGAACCACGGTGGATAGACGTGACGGCGCCCGAGGTGGCGATCAAGGCACTGAGTTGGGGAGAGCCGGGTAACCCGGTGGCGTTGTGCCTGCATGGTTTTCCCGACACCGCCTACGGGTGGCGCAGGGTGGCGCCACGGCTGGTCGCGGCCGGTTGGCACGTGGTGGCACCGTTCATGCGGGGGTACGCCCCGACGTCGATTCCGACCGACGGCAGCTATCACATCGGCGCGCTGATGCACGACGCGCTGCAGGTGTATGACGCCGTCGGCGCGACGGGTCGCGATGTGGTGATCGGCCACGACTGGGGCGCGATGGCGGCCACCGGACTGGCGGCGTTGCCGGACAGCCCGTTCGCCAAGGCGGTGATCATGTCGGTGCCCCCGCCGGCCGCGCTTCGCTCGGTCGGGGCGGGGGATGGGATCGTCATGGCCGGTCAACTGCCGGCGCAGCTGTTGCGCAGCTGGTACATCGGCTACTTCCAACTGCCGTGGCTGCCGGAGCGATCCTCCTCCTGGATACTGCCGCGGCTGTGGCGGCGATGGTCGCCGGGCTATGCCGCCGAGGAGGACCTGCGCCACGTCGACGCTGCCATCGGAACACCCGAAGGCTGGCGGGCGGCGCTGGGACCGTACCGGGCGCTGCGCAGCGTCCGGGTGCCCGATCGCTACGCCGAGCTGCACCGGCACTGGCTGGAGCTGCCGCTGCTGCCCAGCCTGTATCTGCACGGGCGCACCGACGGCTGCATGACAGCGGCCTTCACACGGTGGGTGGATCCGGCGCTGCCGGCCGGCAGCGCGGTCGCCGTGGTCGAACGCGCCGGGCACTTCCTGCAACTCGAGCAACCCGACGAGGTCGCCGACCGGGTGCTGCACTTCCTCACCTGATGGTCGGCCGGCGAGGGAACCGGATGGCCGCGGTTGATGCCCAGTTCTACTGGATGTCGGCGGCGATCCCCAGTGACCAGTTTCTGCTGTACGCCTTCGCCGGAATACCGGCCGACCTCGACGGAGCCGTCGCGCAGCTGGCCGACCGCGCCCGGGAGAGCCCGGACCTGGCCCAGCGGGTCGAAGACGCCGGTGCGCTGGGCTACCCGCGGTGGGTGCCGACGTTCGACCACATCGGCGCGCGTCGTCACCGTGCCCCCGACGACAGCTGGGCCGGCTGCCTGGACGCGGTGGTGCGCCTCACCGATGACCAACTCGACGTCCGGGCGGCGCCCTGGCGGCTGCACGTGTTCGCGCCGGTGCACGGTATCCCGGGCCACCGCGGCGCCGGCACGGTCGCGGTGCTGCAGGTGGCCCATGCGCTCGCCGACGGCGCGCGGGCCTCGTCGCTGGCCGCGTGGCTGTTCGGCCGCGCCGCACCGGTCGCGGCAATAGCCACACCGAGCTCCCGACTGCAGCCGGCTTTGTTGCCCTGGCGCGCCGTCGTCGCGGCCCGCTCCCACCGCCGCCGGGACCTCGACACCCAAGCCGGGCTGCTGCCGCCCCCGGTCGGCGACCGGCCGCCGCTGGCCACCAACAACCCGCCGGCGGGCCGGCGGGCGGTGCGCACGCTGGTGCGACGCCGAACCGAACTGAACGGGCCCACGGTCACCGTGGCCGTGCTGTCGGCGGTGTCGGCGGCGCTGTCGCAGTATCTCGGCGAGCCGTGCGACTCGCTGGGTGCCGAAGTTCCGCTGGCCAAGGCCGGTGTTCGCCTGGCGAACAACCACTTCGGCAACATTCGGGTCGGGCTGTATCCGGGCTACGACCGGGCGGCCCGGATGGCGGCCATCGCCACCGACATCGCCAACGGACGGCTTCGCAGCGGCCATCCCGCGTCGGTCGCCGCCGACCGGGCGTTCGCGGCGACACCGGCGCCGCTGTTGCGCTGGGGCGTCGCTAAGTTCGACCCGCAGACCCGGCCGGTGCGGGTGGCCGGCAACACCGTGGTGTCCAGTGTGTACCGGGGCGCGGCCGACCTGCGCTTCGGCGAGGCCCCGGTGTTGCTCACCGCGGGGTTTCCGGCGCTGTCCCCGGCGATGGGCCTCACCCACGGTGTGCACGGCATCGGCGACACCGTGGTGATCAGCGTGCACGCAGCCGAGTCGGCAGTCAGCGAAATCGACGTATACCTACGATTACTGGATGCATCGTTGTAGGTTTGGCCACATGGTCACTGCTGCTGATGTCGCGTTGCTGATCCTGCGTCTGGTGCTGGGTGTGACGCTGGCGGCGCACGGTTTCAACAAGTTCTTCGGCGGCGGACGTATCCCGGGCACCGCGGGATGGTTCGAGAGCATCGGGATGAAGTTCGGCAAGTTCCAGGCGGTGACTGCCGCCACCGCTGAGATCGCGGCCGGGCTGGGATTGGCCGCCGGTCTGCTCACCCCGATCGCCGCCGCCGGATTCGTGGCGCTGATGTCGGTCGCGGTATGGACCGTGCACCGCGCCAACGGGTTCTTCGTGCTCAACGAGGGCTGGGAGTACAACCTGGTGCTGGCCACCGGTGCCGTCGTGGTGGCGATGCTCGGACCCGGGCGACTCAGCCTGGACCACCAGATCTTCTGTCGCTGTTGGCTCAACGGCTGGACGGGGCTGCTGATCTCGGTCGGACTGGGGCTGGCCGGTGCGATCGGTCAGCTGCTGCTCTTCTACCGGCCGCCGGCGGTCACCGGCGAGTAAGGCAGTCCGCTGCCGGCGTTCTCATCGACCACTACCCGCCGGCCCAGGAACGGGAACGCACGCTGCGGGCAGGCTTCGCGGTCGCAGATCTTGCATCCCGCCCCGATCGGCACCACCGTGGCCTCATCATCCAGGGCGACACCGGTGGAATACACCAGTTTGTCGGCGTGCGCCAGATCGCAGCCCAACCCGACCGCGAAAGTCTTGTGCTGCCCCAGGTAGCCGCGTCCCTCGGGCGGCGTAGTGGTCGCGATCCAGAAGTACTTGCGCCCGTCGGGCATCTGCGCGACCTGGGTGATGATCCGGCCCGGTTGGCTGAACGCATCGTGCACCACCCACAGCGGACAGCTGCCGCCGACTCGGCTGAAGTGAAACGCGGTGGCCGACTGCCGTTTCGAGATGTTGCCGGCTTTGTCGGTCCGGACGAAGATGAACGGCACCCCGCGCCGGCCGGGACGCTGCAGCGTCGAGAGTCGGTGACACACCGTCTCGAAGCCGACCTCGAAGCGGCGTCCCAGCAGGTCGATGTCATAGCGCAACTCGGTCGCCGACCGGTGAAACTGCCGGTACGGCAGCAGAAAAGCGCCGGCGAAGTAGTTGGCCAGCCCGATCCGGGCCACCCCGCGAGACTCCGGGCTCAACGACTGGTCTTGCGCCACGATGTCGGACAGCAGCTCGGCTTGCGTCAGCAAGGCCAGTTGGGTGGCGATCTGGAAGGCGCGCTGGCCCGCCAGCAGCCAGTGCGCGATGCGCAGCACCCGGGTGACCGGGTCGAAGACCCGTTTGGTTCCCGCCGGGAGGTCGTCGACGATGGCGACCGTGATGCCGAAGTGTTCGGCCAGCAGGGTTGACAGCTGAATATCCAAGCCGCCGAAACGCATTCCGGTATCGATGAACAGCTTCTCGGCGGCGTCGTCGAGTTCGGCGATGTAGTTGCTGCGATCGTAGAAGAAGTCCCGGACTTCCTCGAACGGCATGGGGTGGGCCACGGGCTGGGCCGCGTCGCCCGACATTCGTAACCGGTAAGATTCCAATTCCTCGGTGGCGCCGCGTAGTTGGCGGTGCATGGTCAGCAGGCTGTTGCCGATATCCGGCATCCGAGCGACCAGTTCCTCGATCTGGCTGTCACTGGCGGCGTGTTCGCCGGCGGTGGCGGTGAACATGTCACGCAGGTCGGCGACCAGCCGGGCATCGGAGTCGCCGGAGAAATACTGGGCGGGCAGGCTGAACCGGTCGGTGAGCGCCAGCAGCACCGGAACGGTGATCGGCCGCTGGTCGTTCTCCAGCTGGTTGACGTAGCTGGTCGACAGGTTCAGCGCACGCGCCAGCGCAACCTGGGTCAAGCCGCGCTCCTGGCGCAGGCGTCGCAGCCGAGCCCCGGCGAACGTCCGGGTGGTCGAGGGTGCCATGTGCCGCAGCTTAGCCCGCCGGTTATTCGCAAGGTTTGCAAAAAGGGTGGGGCAAGGATGCATTAATACACATTTACGGTATGTTTCGGCAGATAGAAAGCGTGCGTAGGCTGTGGATTATGCAGCTACACGACGTCAAATCCCGCCGCAGCGCCGAAGACTTTCCCCGCTCCGAGCATCTCGCCGCCAAGATCGCGCAGGTGGCCGCGGACCCGGTGGCCGTGCCCGACGACACCGCGGCGATGGTGATCAACCGGATCATCGACAACGCTGCCGTCAGTGCGGCCGCGGTGCTGCGCCGGCCGGTGACGGTTGCCCGCCGGCAAGCCCAGGCCCACCCGTCGGCCCCGGGCGCTGCCGTGTTCGGCGTCGAAGGCAGCTACTCGGCCGAGTGGGCCGCCTGGGCCAACGGCACCGCAGTGCGGGAACTGGACTTCCACGACACCTTCCTGGCGGCCGACTACTCGCACCCCGGCGACAACATCCCGCCGCTGGTGGCCGTCGCCCAACAACTCGGGGTGTCCGGGGCCGACCTGATCCGCGGTCTGGCCACCGCCTATGAGATCCAGGTCGACCTGGTCAAGGGGATCTGTCTGCACGAGCACAAAATCGACCACGTCGCCCACCTGGGACCCTCGGTGGCCGCCGGAATCGGCACCATGCTGAAGCTGGACCCCGAGGTGATCTACCAGGCGATCGGTCAGGCGCTACACCTGACTACGGCCACCCGCCAGTCCCGCAAGGGGCTGATCTCCAGCTGGAAGGCCTACGCGCCCGCCTGGGCCGGCAAAGTCGGCATCGAGGCCGTCGACCGGGCGATGCGCGGTGAAGGCGCACCGGCTCCGATCTGGGAGGGCGAGGACGGCGTGATCGCCTGGCTGCTGTCCGGACCTGATCACACCTACCAGGTTCCGCTGCCCGGCCCCGGCGAGGCCAAGCGCGCCATCCTGGACACCTACACCAAGGAGTACTCCGCCGAGTACCAGAGCCAGGCGCTGATCGACCTGGCCAAGCGGCTGCGGGAGCGAATCGGCGACCTGAGCCAGGTTGCCACCATCACGTTGCACACCAGCCACCACACCCACTACGTGATCGGCACCGGCTCGGGTGACCCGCAGAAGTTCGACCCGGACGCCTCGCGGGAGACCCTGGACCACTCGGTGATGTACATCTTCGCCGTCGCGCTGCAGGATGGCAGCTGGCACCACGAACGTTCCTATGCGCCGGAACGCGCCCACCGGCCCGACACCATTGCGTTGTGGCGCAAGATCTCCACCGTCGAGGACCCGGAGTGGACCCGGCGTTACCACTCGACCGACCCGAATGAGAAGGCCTTCGGGGCGCGCGCCGAGATCACGCTGCGCAGCGGCGAAGTCATCGCCGATGAGCTCGCGATCGCCGACGCGCACCCGCTGGGTGCCCGGCCGTTCGAGCGCAAGCAGTACATCGGCAAGTTCACCGAGCTCGCCGAGGGCGTGGTGACCGTCGGCGAACAGGAGCGGTTCCTCGCCGCCGCAGAAGGCCTTGCGGAACTGTCCGGTGCTGAGCTGCATGCACTGAACATCGTGGTCGAGCCGGCGCTGTTGGATCAGGCGCCGGCGACTCCCGACGGGATCTTCCGGTGAGTGGGCTGCTCGGCGCAGCCGTGACCGCCTCGGAAAAGCGCGCGGCATTCCGGTTCGGTCTGCAATCGGGTCAGCTGCAACGGATCCCGGGCGCCTTCTCACCTCTGGTCGCCAAGCTGGTCGCCGAGATCGGGTTCGACGGCGTCTACGTCTCCGGTGCGGTGCTCTCCGCCGACCTGGGGCTGCCCGACATCGGTCTGACCACGTTGACCGAGGTGGCCGGGCGCGGCGCGCAGATCGCCGCCGCCACCGACCTGCCCACGCTGATCGACGCCGACACCGGCTTCGGTGAGCCGATGAACGCCGCGCGCACCGTCACGGTGCTCGAAGACTCCGGGTTGGCCGGGTGTCATCTCGAGGACCAGGTCAACCCCAAGCGGTGCGGGCACCTCGACGGCAAGTCCGTGGTGCCGACCGCCGACATGGTCAAACGGTTGCGCGCCGCAATCGCCGCCCGCCGGGACCCGAACTTCATCATCTGCGCGCGCACCGATGCCGCCGGGATCGAAGGCCTGAGCGCTGCGATCGACCGGGCGAAGGCCTACGCCGACGCCGGCGCGGACCTGATCTTCACCGAAGCCCTGAGCGGGCAGGCCGATTTCGAACGGTTCCGCGCCGCAGTCGATGTCCCGCTGCTGGCCAACATGACCGAGTTCGGAAAATCGGAGCTGCTAACCGCTGCCCAACTGACCGACCTCGGCTACAACGCCGTCATCTACCCGGTGACCACGCTGCGGCTGGCGATGTTCGCCGTCGAAGTGGGGCTGCGGGAGATCGACACGGCCGGAACGCAATCCGGGCTACTGGACCAGATGCAGCACCGCAGTCGGCTCTATGAGCTGCTGCGCTACGCCGAGTACAACCGGTTCGATGACGACATCTTCAACTTCACGTCAGAGGGAGGACAGCGGTGACCACTGCCGAGATTCGCAAAGGACTCGCCGGGGTGGTCGTCGACACCACCGCCATCTCCAAGGTGGTGCCGGAGACCAACTCGCTGACCTACCGCGGCTACCCGGTGCAGGACCTGGCCGCGCGTGTGAGCTTCGAGCAGGTCGCCTATCTGTTGTGGCACGGTGAGCTGCCGACCGACGCCGAGCTGGCGTTGTTCTGCCAGCGGGAGCGGGCCGCCCGGCGGGTGGACCGGTCGCTGTTGTCGCTGGTGGAAAAGCTCCCCGACAACTGCCATCCGATGGATGTGGTGCGCACCGCGATCAGCTACCTGGGTGCCGAGGACCCCGCCGAGGATGACCCGGCGGAGTCAGCGAACTTCATCAAGGCGCTGCGGATGTTCGCGGTGCTGCCGACGATCGTCGCCGCGGACCTGCGCCGCCGGCGTGGTCTGGCGCCGATAGCGCCGCACAGTCACCTCGGCTACGCCGAGAACTTCCTGCGGATGTGCTTCGGTGAGGTGCCCGAGCCGGTGATCGTGTCAGCATTCGAGCAGTCCATGACGCTGTACGCCGAGCACAGCTTCAACGCGTCCACCTTCGCCGCGCGGGTGGTCACCTCCACCCAGTCCGACATCTACAGCGCGGTGACCGCGGCCATTGGCGCGCTCAAGGGCTCGCTGCACGGCGGCGCCAACGAGGCGGTCATGCACGACATGATCGAGATCGGCGAGCCGGAGCGGGCCGCAGAATGGCTGCACGGCAAGCTGTCCCGCAAGGACAAGGTGATGGGATTCGGTCACCGCGTCTACAAGCACGGTGACTCCCGGGTACCGACCATGAAGGCCGCGTTGGAACGTGTCGCGGCGGTCCGCGGCGGCCGGCGCTGGGTGGACATCTACCAGGTGCTGGAGGCCGAGATGTTCGCCGCCACCGGGCTCAAGCCCAACCTGGACTTCCCGACCGGGCCGGCCTACTACCTGATGGGCTTCGACATCCCGATGTTCACCCCGCTGTTCGTGATGAGCCGCATCACCGGGTGGACCGCGCACATCATCGAGCAGACCGCGTCCAACGCGTTGATCCGCCCGCTGAGTGCCTACTCGGGAAGCCCCCAGCGCGTTCTCAAGGCGGTCTGACGCAGAGCCGGGGCTAGCATTCGGGACATGTCGCAACTGTTCCCCGATTACCGCCCACTCTGGGAGACCGACCAGCATCGCGAACTGCGCAAGCACGCCGCGGCGTTCCTGCGCAAGGAGGCCACCCCGCACCAGGAGCGTTGGGTCGCCCAGCACGGGGTGGACCGCGAATTCTGGAACAAGGCCGGTGACGCCGGGCTGCTGGGACTGGATCTGCCCGAGGAGTTCGGCGGAGCCGGCGGCGACTACGCCTTGCACTGCGTGGTGCAGGAAGAACTCGTCTACGCCCACGACCAGTGCTTCGGCTTCTCGGTGCACTCGCCGATCGTGGCGCACTACCTGTATGCCTATGGCAACGACGAGCAACGCAAACGCTGGCTGCCCAAGGTCATCAGCGGCGAGGCGGTGCTGGCGATCGCGATGACCGAACCGGGTACCGGATCGGATCTGCAAGCGGTGCGCACCACTGCGGTGCGCGACGGCGACCACTACGTCATCAACGGCTCGAAGACGTTCATCTCCAACGGAACCCACTGCGACCTGGTGGTGATCGTGGCCAAGACCGACCCGTCCCAGGGGGCCGCCGGGGTGTCGCTGATCGTCGCCGAGACCGACGGGCTGGCCGGTTTCGAACGTGGCCGGGTGCTGGCCAAGATCGGCCAGCACGGCCAGGACACCCGGGAGCTGTTCTTCACCGACATGCGGGTGCCGGTCGCCAACCTGCTCGGGGAGAAGGAGGGGCTGGGCTTCTACCAGCTGATGGAGCAGCTGGCCCGCGAGCGGCTGATCATCGGGACGCTGTGCGCGGCGCTGGCCGAGGCCGCCGTGCTGGAGGCCATCCGGTACTCCAAGGAACGCGAGGCGTTCGGCCGGCCCATCGGCAATTTTCAGCACACGAAATTCGTGCTGGCCGAATGCAAGACGGAGACGCTCGCGATCAAGACCCTGGTCGACTACGCGATCAGCCAATACGTCGACGGCAAGAACGACCCGATGACCGCCTCGATGGCCAAACTGTTCGCCGCGGAGAAATCCGACCAGGTCGTCGACAAGTGCCTGCAGATCTTCGGCGGCTACGGTTACATGGCCGAATACCCGATCGCCAACATGTACACCGGCTCGCGGGTGAACCGGATCTACGGCGGTACCAGCGAGATCATGAAGGAGATCATCAGCCGATCGCTGTGAGCTCCCGGTTTCGCCGCACAGACCTAGAACACGTTCTAGTCTGAGAGTCATGGGATTTCTCAAACCTGAACTGCCCGTTGTCGACTTCGCCGAATGGAGCAAGGGCACGCGCAGCGAGAAGATCCGGCCGATGGCCCGGCACTGGGCCGAGGTGGGTTTCGGCACGCCGGTGGCGCTGCACCTGTTCTACGTGCTCAAGATCGGTCTCTACATCCTGGGTGCGTGGCTGTTCGCGTTGAGCACCGCCGGTATCGATGGCTTCACGCAAGTGCGGGAATGGTGGAGCGAACCGATCGTCTTCGAGAAGGTCGTGCTCTACACGATGTTGTTCGAGGTGATCGGCCTGGGCTGCGGCTTCGGCCCGCTCAACAACCGCTTCTTCCCGCCGATGGGATCGATCCTGTATTGGTTGCGGCCGGGCACCATCCGGCTGCCGCCCTGGCCGCGGTGCATTCCGCTGACCGCCGGAACCGGCCGCACCCCGCTGGACGCCGCGTTGTACGCGGCCTTGCTGGTGATGCTGCTGGTCGCCTTGGTGTCCGACGGGACGGGTCCCATCGCCGCGCTGGACACCGAAATCGGGGTGCTGCCGCACTGGCAGATCCTGACGATCCTGGGGATCCTGGCGCTGAGCGGCCTGCGGGACAAGGTGATCTTCCTGGCCGCCCGCGGTGAGGTCTACGCGCCGCTGGCTGCAGCGTTCCTGTTCACCGGGGTCGACATGATCGTCGCGGCCAAGGCCATCTTCATGGTGATCTGGCTGGGCGCGGCGACGTCGAAACTCAACCGGCACTTCCCGTTCGTGATCTCGACGATGATGAGCAACAACCCGCTGATCCGGCCGAAGGCGCTCAAGCGCCGGTTCTTCAAGAACTTCCCCGACGACCTGCGTCCCGGCGGTCCGTCGAAGGCGCTGGCGCACCTGAGCACGGCGATCGAGATGCTCGTTCCGCTGGTGCTGTTCTTCTCCCACGGCGGCTGGCCGACCGCGATCGCGGCCTCCGTCATGGTCTGCTTCCACCTGGGCATCCTGGCGGCGATCCCGATGGGGGTGCCGCTGGAGTGGAATGTGTTCATGATCTTCGGCGTGCTGTCGCTGTTCGTCGCGCACGCCAATCTCGGGTTGCGCGATGTCAACAACGCCTGGGCGGTGGCGCTGCTGTTCGCGATCAGTGCCGGCACCGTGGTACTGGGAAACCTGTTCCCGCGCAAGGTGTCATTCCTGCCCGGGATGCGGTACTACGCCGGCAACTGGGACACCACGCTGTGGTGTTTGAAGCCGTCGGCCGACGAGAAGATCGCCCGCGGGATCGTGGCCATCGCCAGCATGCCCGCCGCCCAGCTGGAGCGCTTCTACGGCAGCCCCGAGGCCGCCCAGATCCCCATCTACATGGGATATGCGTTCCGCGGCTTCAACACCCACGGCCGGGCGTTGTTCACTCTGGCGCACCGGGCAATGGCCGGCCAGGATGAGAGCGACTACGCCCTCACCGACGGGGAGCGGATCTGCTCGACAGCGGTCGGCTGGAACTTCGGCGACGGCCACATGACCAACGAGCAGCTGATCGAGGCGCTGCAGCAGCGCTGCGGCTTCGAACCGGGGGAGGTGCGGGTGGTGATCCTCGACGCGCAGCCGATCCACCGGCAGACCCAGACCTACCGGCTGGTGGACGCCGCCACCGGGGTGTTCGAGCGCGGCCATGTCAAGGTGGCCGACATGGTGGCCCGTCAGCCCTGGGACGACGATCTGCCGGTTTATGTCGACGAGAACGGATCTCGCTGACCGGCTCAGGCCGCCTCCGGGGTACGCGACAGGAAGCGGGGCGCGATGGCCGCCGCGGTTGTGGCGACCGCAGTCGAGCTCAGTGCCTGCGCCCAGCCGATCGGGCCGAGCGGCGTGCAACCCATGAATTGGCTGACACCCGGGGTGCTGATCAGCAGCGCCATCGCCGCGAACGAGCCGGCCGCGGTGACCGCCACCAGCGGGGAACGTGACTCCAGCAGGGTCTGGCTCAACTGGGTGGTCACCAGCGCGACCAGGGCCACCGTGGCGGCGCGGCGCGGGAAGCCGGTGAATCGCGCCATGAACCACGCCGCGAGTGTGGCGCCGGCGGTGGTGGTACCACGCAGTGCCACCGCGCGCAGCAGCGCCTTTTCGTCGGGTCCGCGCCCGCTGAAGGGCATCGGCCGCCGGGGTTGGCTCATCGCCAGCGCGGTCGCGGGGAACGCGTCGGTCACGATGTTCACCAGCAGCAGCTGCCGGGTGTTCAGCGGCGCCTGACCGGTCAGGGCGCTGCCGATGATGGCGAACACCGCGCCGCTGGCGTTGCCGCCCAGCAGCACCGCCACCGCGGCCTGCACCCGCTGCCACAGCTGACTGCCCTCGTTGAGGGCGTCCAACAGGGTCTCGATACGCCCGTCGAGCAGCACCACGTCCGCGGCGGTGTGGGCGGCGTCGCTGCCCTGGGCGACGATCCCGATGCCGACGGTGGCCGCGCGGATGGCGGCGGCATCGTTGGCGCCGTCGCCGACCATCGCCGACACCTTGCCGCTACGTTCCAGTGCCTGCACCACCTGCACCTTGTTCGCCGGTGACATCCGGGCGAACACCACGCGCTCGGCGACGGCGCGCTCCTGCTCCTTGCCCGACAGGCTCTCCCATTCGGTGCCGGTGATGACCTGCTCCTCGGTCACCGGCAGACCCATCTTGCGGGCGATCGCGCGCCCGGTGGTCGGGTGATCGCCGGTGATCATCCGAACCGGCACCTCGCGGCGGTGCAGCTCGGCCAGCAGGCCGGCCGACCCGGCGCGCGGGGTATCGGCGATACCGACGAAGCCGACCAGCGCCAGCCCGTGGGCGCACTGCCGGGCCATGGCGGTCAGTTGATCCTCGGGGTCGGCGGAGGCCGAAAGTGACTGTGCCTGCTCGGCGCTGAGCTCGCGCCGGGCCACGGCGAGCACCCGCAGGCCGTCGTGCGCCAACTGCTCCACCAGGTCGTAGACCTCGGGCGCAACGTCGCCACAGGCGGCGAGCACCACCTCGGGGGCACCCTTGATGCTCAGTTCGGTCCCGGTCACCGACGCCGCGAACGGGCGTCCGGAACGGAACGGCAGGTGCACATCGGCGGCAGCCGGCGGGCAGTCGGCGATCACCGGCTCGGCCGCTGCAATGATCGCGGCGTCGGTGGCGTCGACATGGCTTTCCCTGCCCGACGGTGTCGCCTGTATCGCGCAGCGCAGCACCTCGTCGGGGGCATGGCCGGCGGCGGCGCGCACCTCGGTGACCTGCAACCGGTTCTCACTGAGCGTGCCGGTCTTGTCGAAACAGATCACGTCGACCCGGCCGAGTGCCTCCACGGAACGCGGCACCCGCACCAGCACACCGGATTTGGTCAGCCGTTGTGCCGAGGCATGCTGGGCCAGCGTCGCCACCACCGGCATGCCTTCGGGGACGGCTGCGACGGCGACCGAGACACCTTGGGCCACCGCGTCTTGCAGCCTGGTGGCGCGTAGCACCCCGAGCAGGCTGACCAACCCGCCGGTCATCAGGCTCAGCGGCCATATCCGGTCGGTGATCTGGCCGAGCTGATGGCCCAGCCCGATGTCGCCATGGCGGCTGGCGACCATGTCGGCTGCCCGGCGCACCTCGGTGTCAGGACCCACCGCGGTCACCAGCGCGAGGCCCCGCCCGGCCGCGACGGTGGTGCCGGCGAAGAGCATGCAGCGCCGTTCGGCCACTTCCGCGCCCGGGGTGGCGTCGGTCTGCTTGGTCACCGGCAGCGACTCACCGGTCAGCGACGCTTCGTCGACTTCCAGCTTCTCGTGTTCGACCACGCGGGCATCGGCGGGCACCACGTCGTCGGGCCCCACCTCGATCAGATCGCCGCGCTGTAACTGATCGGGGAGCAGCTGAACCCGTTCGCGGGTGCCGTCGGGCCGGATCGTGATCTTCCATGCCGGCGGGATCTGGTCGGCGAGTAGCCGATTGAGCCGCAGCTCGGCACTGAGCCGCTGTCCAGCGGCCAGCACGGCGTTGCTGGCCAGCACCGAGCCGACCAGCAGGGCATCCAGCGGCGAGCCCAATATCGCAGTGGCCGTGGCGCCCAATCCCAGTACCGGGGTCAGCGGGTCGGACAACTCGTCACGCACCGCGTCGACAAACTGCCACAGCGTGTGACGTTGGCTGGGTTCGGCAGTGGGCGACGCGGATGCGGAAACCGACGCCAACACGGCCCGAACCTGTTCGACCGACATGGCGTGGAACTCATCGACGGGAACCGGTCGTGGCAAGGGTGCGTTGACCACCTTGCGCGCCATCTGGTATCCCGAGAACACCCCCGACGCCGCGCCCAGCACGACCGGCCCGGGACCGCGGCCCCGAACGGTCGGTATCAGCAGCAGCGCGCCCATCGCCGACGCTCCGATGGACAGCTGGACACCCCGGCGACTGGCCGCCTTGGCCGCGGGCAGCGCATGCAGTACCCGCCACACGCCGGCCAGATCGTCGACGATCAGGTCCGCGCCCAGTGGCTGTGGCCGGCCGTCGCCCTCGGCCAAGATGGCCACCCCGAGATCGGCGGACGACAGCGCCCGGGTGGCAGTCGAGGAGATCACCGCGACGGTGTGGCCGTCCTCCTGGTAGCGGACCAGTGTGTCGAGCAGTGCGTCGTCGATCGAACTTCCGGTCAGCGGAGCGATCTCGTCGAACGCCGGTCGCAATTCCCCCAATCCGTCGGGGTCATCGACGGACACCACCTGCACCTCGGCCCGCTGGGTCTCCGCGAGTGTCGCGGCCGCCAGCGGATGATGCGCCGGCGCGAAAAACGCTTCGGTGCGGGCCCGCCCGTTGCGGCGGCGCCCGTCGGGCACCGCGTGCCATCCGGCCCGCAGCGCGTCGTTTGTCAGCATCGCCTGGGCGCGCTCCCACACGGCCAGGTCCTTCTCGCCGGCGCCGCGAAGCCGTACCAGGCGCAAGTCGTCGCTGCGCAGCACCCGCGGGTCGAGGATCACCACATCGACCCGGTCCAGTCGGCGCAACCCGTCCGGGCGCAGCTGCAGCGCCTCGTTCTTGTCGGCCAGGCCGCGGCTCAACGTCGCCGCGAACGATTCCAGGGTGGAGCGGGCGGCCTTCGGCACGGCCACCAACGCGGCGGTGCCGGCCAGGTTCGGGTCGCGGCTGACGGCGCCGACCACCGCGGCACCGAACGCCTGAATCCAGGTGCCGCGCTCCAGGTGTCGTTCGACGGGACCGGCCGGCGGCGGCACCGTGCGCGCCGGCGACTCGTCGGCCGGCTGCGCGGCCATGTCGGCCAACGCCGGGTCGCGTCGCGACCACGCCCGTGCCACGGCGCGGGTTTCGGCGGCTTTGAGCGTGTTGATCGCCAGATCCACCGCCAGCATCGACGGTGCCAGGGCGAGCGCATTGGCGGTGGTGGATGCCAACCCCAACGCGGTGTCGGTCGCGCGCTTGCCGATGCGTTCCTCGAGCAGTCGGCGCAGCCGCGGCTGATGGTCCAAGGCGACCACGGCGCCTTGGACGCTGGCCGGCAGCCGCGGGAACCGCAGCGCGCGGCCGGCCAGCGAGATGCCCAGGCCGACGGCGGTGATACCGGCCATCGCGGCGGTGCTGACGGCCAACAAGCCATCGCCGGGAGCGGGGGCGGAGCGAGGTTGCTCACCCTCGGCCACCTCGTCGTGCTCGTTGGGCGGCTGGCTCTCGACCGCGGCAAGCGCGTCGTACAACGAATCCAGTTCCGGTTCGGTGTCATCGATGAGAGCGGCTATCGAGGGGGGCATCGGTCTCCTTCGTTCGGCGACCGAATATGCCTAGGCGAGCAGGCGAAAACTCTCGGTCGACACGGTTCATCGTCCGAAGGTCTCGCTCACGGAAAGTGATAGGCCCGCTGAATGGCCGGGCGGGGTGGCCCGCCGTACTGACGACCATTCACATCCGCCTGGCGGCGGTTAGGAACTACTCCCCTTCGCCACCGAAGATAGCCGCGCTAGGCGGCCTGCGGCTGAACGCAGTCGAGACCGCACTTGAAATATGGGTGAACTCAGTCGATTTCAGCCGGCCGGCGGCACCGGTTACCGCTCGCGCACCCACTCATCGTAGAACGGCGGCATCGCCGAGGCCCGGGAGGTGAACTGCGGATCGCGCTTCTCCAGGAAGGCGCGCACCCCGTCGGCACCGTCGCCGATGCTGGTGTAGAACATCGCCAGCGAGTCCACCCGGTGCGCCGCATGCGGGTCTGGCTGCGCGGAGTTGCGGTAGAGCATCTGGCGTATCAACGCGAACGACACCGGGGAGCGGCCCTTGGTCCAGGCGTCGGCCAGCGCGCGGGCGTCGGCCAGCAGCGCCTCGGGTTCGTGCAGGGATTGCGCGATCCCACAGGCCTGCGCAGCTTGCGCATCCAGAATGTCGGCACGGTATAGCAAATCCAATGCCGTTGGCATCCCGACGATCCGGGGCAGGAACCACGTCGAACATGCCTCCGGGGTGATGCCCAGCTTGCCGAACACCAGACCGAATCGCGCCTTGGTGGAGAACAATCGCGCGTCCATCGCCAGCATCATGGTGGCGCCGATCCCGACCGCGGGTCCGTTGACCGCGGCGATCACCGGCTTGCGGCAGTTATAGATCGCCAGCGTGACCTGCCCGCCGGTGTCGCGTACCCGGGCCAGCTCCGGGTCATCGAGGTCGGCCATGTCGGCCAGCGTCGGGGACTTGGTCTCATCGAGGCCGAACACGTTGCCGGAACCCGACAGGTCCATCCCCGCGCAGAACGCGCGTCCCGACCCGGTGACGATCACCGCGCGGACCGCGTCGTCATCGTTGACCTCGACGAAGGTGCGCTCCAACTCGTCGGCCATCTCGACGGTGAACGCGTTGAGGTTGTCCGGGCGGTCGAGGTAAAGGGTCAGAATGCCGTCTTCGACCTCATGACGAATGGTGGTGAAGTCCATATCTGCTCCTCCTGCGCGCCGAGCGTGCACCTACTGCGAGATTTTCACAATCCTTTCGCAGCAGGCGCACGCTCGGCGACGCGGGTCAGGCCTTACACGTTGGCGCGGGCCTGCTTCGCCGCGGCGACCAGGTTGGCCAGCGAGGCGGTCACCTCGTCGGTCTTGCGGGTCTTCAAGCCGCAGTCCGGGTTGACCCACAAGCGCTGCGCCGGAACGGCGTCAAGTGCTTCCCGCAATGAGGTGGCCATCTCGTCGGTGGATGGCACCCGCGGGGAGTGGATGTCATAGACGCCCGGCCCCACCCCGTTGGAGAACCCGATCGCATTGAGGTCGTCGAGCACCTCCATGTGCGAGCGGGCGGCCTCGATCGAGGTGACGTCGGCATCCAGGTCGGCGATGGCCCCGATCACCTCGCCGAACTCCGAGTAGCACAGGTGGGTGTGGATCTGGGTCGCATCCGACACCCCCGACGTCGCCAGCCGGAACGCGCCGACCGCCCACGTCAGGTAGGCCTCCTGGTCGGCCTTGCGCAGCGGCAGCAACTCCCGCAGCGCCGGCTCGTCGACCTGGATCACCGCGATGCCGACGGACTCCAGATCCACCGTCTCGTCGCGGATCGCCAGCGCCACCTGGTTGGCGGTGTCGGCCAGCGGCTGGTCGTCGCGGACGAACGACCACGCCAGGATGGTCACCGGCCCGGTGAGCATGCCCTTGACCGGCTTGTCGGTCAGCGACTGCGCATAGGTGGCCCACTCAGTCGTCATCGGGTGCGGCCGCGAGACGTCGCCGAACAGCACGGGTGGACGCACGCACCGGCTGCCGTAGGACTGCACCCAGCCGTTGGCGGTGGCGAAGAACCCCTCCAGCTGCTCGGCGAAGTACTGCACCATGTCGTTGCGCTCCGGCTCGCCGTGTACCAGCACGTCCAAGTCGAGGCTCTCCTGCAGCTTGATCACCGCGGCGATCTCGGCTTTCATCCGGCGGGTGTACTCGTCCCTGTCGATCTCGCCGGCGACCAGCGCGGCCCGGGCCTTGCGGATGTCGACGGTCTGCGGGAACGACCCGATGGTGGTGGTGGGCAGCGGCGGCAGGTGCAGTCGTTCGGCTTGCGCGGCGCGGCGTGCCTCGGCGCTGCCGCGGCGCGCGCCGGACGCGGTGATGGTCGCGATCCGGTCGCGGACGTCGGCGTTGTTCAGCCGCGGATCGGCCTTGCGGGAGGCGACGGCGGCGTTGGACGCGCCGATCTCGTCGCCGATGGCATCGCGGCCCTCACGCAGCGCGCGCGCCAGGGTAGCCACCTCGCTCACCTTCTCCGCGCCGAACGCCAGCCAGCTGCGCAGGTCGTCGTCGAGCCCGCTCTCACCGTCGAGCGTGTAGGGCACGTGCAGCGTCGAGCAGGATGTCGAGACGGCCAGCGAGCCGACCGAACCCAGCAGCGACGCCAGCTTGGCCAGTGCGGCCTGCAGGTCGGTGCGCCAGATGTTGCGGCCGTCGACCACACCGGCGACCAGGGTCTTGGAGGCCAACTCCGGCACCGACGCGATCTTGGTGTTCGGGCCGTAGACCAGGTCGACACCGATCGCCTCGACCGGGGTGCGGGCCAGCGCCGGCAGCGCCGCACCCGGGTCGCCGAAGTAGGTCGCGACGAAGATCGCCGGCCGGTTGCTCAACCCGCCCAGCCGGGCGTAGACCTGCTCGGCCAGCGCGGGGGCGTCGGCGGAGACGTCGGTCACCAGCACCGGTTCGTCGATCTGCACCCATTCGGCCCCGGCGTCTGCCAGCTTGCCCAGCAGTTCGGCGTAGACGTCGGTCAGCTCATCGAGGCGGTGGATGGGCGCGGGTGCTCCGTCGACGGCCTTGCTCAGCAGCAGGAACGTGATGGGTCCGATGATCACCGGCCGGGCCACGTTTGCGCCGAAGCCCTGCTCCCTGGCCTCGGCCAGCTCGGCGAGCACCTTGGCCGGGTTGAGTGCGAACGTGGTCTCCGGGCCGATCTCCGGGACGATGTAGTGATAGTTGGTGTCGAACCACTTCGTCATCTCCAGCGGGGCGATCTCGGCATTGCCCCGGGCCGCGGCGAAGTAGCGGTCCAGCTCGTCGGCCACCCCGGCGACCCGAGCCGGCAGCGCGCCGAGCAGCACCGCGGTGTCGAGCATCTGGTCGTAGTAGGAGAAGGTGTTCACCGGTATCGAGTCCAGCCCGGCGGCGGCCAACTGCGCCCAGGTGTCGCGGCGCAGGCCGGCTCCGACGTTCCGCAGTTCGTCCTGGCCGATCCGGCCGGCCCAGTAGCTCTCGGTGGCGCGCTTGAGTTCGCGGCGCGGACCGATCCGCGGTGAGCCGAGAATGGTGCAGGTAAAGGGTTGAGCGGTCACGATCTGATCCTTCAATCGGAGGGTGGGTCACCGCCGGCGGTCGTCCAGCCAATCCGGTCCCGTGCACATTTAATGCACTATAACCCTCAAAAACCAGACGCCCATTCCGCGAGGCGGTGATCCGCCGGGCGCGGCGCACCCGGCACAACAGGCAGGTCTTCGGACTCGCAGGCGCGCACCGACGGTGCTCCTAGTGGCCGTCGCTTCCCAGTCACTTCGTGACCAGTGCCTTGGACGGCGGTCGTTCCTGCATACCGCTGCGGGACAGTCCCGGATTCTCACCGGGTTCCCTCTCGCACACCGCGGAAAACCCACGTTGTGCTCGATGCCGACACCACCTTGCGGCGGTACCGGCAAACCAGTTGCGTGGCCAAGACTACCTGGTCAACTGGCTTGCAGGGCCTCCAGGATGGGGGTCTCGCCATCGTTGAACTCGATGGTGCGGCGACTCGTTGACGGCTCGACCAGGCAGGCCGCGATCACCTGTGCGACATTGGCTCGCGAGACCGTTCCCTTGTCGGTTGCGGCGCCCGTCTCGATGCGGCCAGTGGCCGGTTCGAGGGTGAGCCGGCTCGGGCCGAGCACCGTCCAGTCGAGGTCGCTCGCTCGCAGATGAGCGTCGGCGGCGCCCTTGGCCTGCGCGTACGGGAAGAACGCATCGTCCTCGGGCACGCCGTGCCCTGGCCCGGCGCCGAAATAGGACACCATCACGAATCGGCGCACCCCGGCCTGCCCGGCGGCATCGATGACCCGGATCGCGGCGTCGCGGTCCACCGCGTAGGTCCGGGCGGGGTTGCCGCCGCCGGCCCCGGCGGAGAACACCACCGCGTCGTGCCCGGCGACCAGTTCCGCCAGGGCGTCGGTGTCCAGCTGTTCGATGTCGGCCACCACCGGGACCGCGCCGGTCACCGCCACTTCTTCGCTGTGGTCGGGGTTGCGGAACACCGATGTCACCTGATCGCCGCGCTCGGACAGGATCGGGCTGAGCAGCAGGGCGACCTTGCCGTGGCCGCCGAAGATCACGACGCGTGCCATGACTTTGACCGTACGCGAAGCGTGGAGCGACCCCCGTTGACACCAGCCGAGCGCCGCGGTTGACAATCGAGGGCAACCAGCCCCGAAGCAACAAAGGAGAACACCCATGGCCGAAGCAGTCATCGTAGAAGCGGTGCGTTCGCCGATCGGCAAGCGCAACGGCGGTCTGTCGGGGGTCCACCCGGCGGAACTGTCCGCCCAGGTGCTCAACGGGTTGGTCACCCGGGCGGGTGTGGACCCCGCCTTGGTCGACGACGTGATCTGGGGTTGCGTGATGCAGGCCGGCGAGCAGGCCCTCGACATCGGGCGCACCGCGGTGCTGGCCGCCGGGTGGCCCGAGTCCGTGCCGGGGGTGACGGTGGACCGCCAGTGCGGATCCAGCCAGCAGTCGGTGCACTTCGCCGCCGCCGGTGTGGTCGCCGGGCACTACGACGTTGTCGTCGCCGGCGGCGTCGAATCGATGTCGCGGACCCCGATGGGCTCATCGCTGGCCAACGGTGGACACCCCTACCCGGAGGCGTTCCGCAACCGCTACAGCCAGACCCCCAACCAGGGGATCGGCGCGGAGATGATGGCCGAGAAGTGGGGCCTGGACCGCACCGCGCTCGACGAGTTCGCGCTGGCCTCGCACGAGAAGGCCGCCGCTGCCCAGGATTCCGGCGCGTTCAAAGACGAGATCGTCGCGATCAAGGATGCTGAGGGGAATGCCGTCAGCGACGACGAGGGCATCCGCCGCGGAACCACTATCGAGAAGATGGCCCAGCTCAAGCCGGCGTTCAAGGAAGACGGCGTCATCCACGCCGGCAACTCCAGCCAGATCTCCGACGGTTCGGCGGCGCTGCTGTTCATGTCGGCGGCCAAGGCGCAGGAGCTGGGGCTGACCCCGCTGGCGCGGGTGCACACCGCCACGCTGGCCGGCGCCGACCCGGTGATGATGCTGAGCGCCCCGATCCCGGCCACCCAGAAGGCGCTGCAGCGCAGCGGCCTCAGCGTCGATGACATCGGGGTGTTCGAGGTCAACGAGGCGTTCGCCCCGGTGCCGATGGCCTGGCTGGCCGAGATCGGCGCGGATGCGAAGAAGCTCAACCCCAACGGCGGGGCGATCGCGCTGGGCCACCCGCTGGGCGGTTCCGGCGCCCGGATCATGACCACCATGCTGTACCACATGCGCGCCAACGGGATCCGCTACGGCCTGCAGACCATGTGCGAGGGCGGCGGTCAGGCCAACGCCACCATCCTGGAGCTGCTGTGAGTGACGCGGCCGTTCTCGTTGAGCGGCGCGACGGTGGCGTACTGCTGATCACCATCAACCGGCCCGAAGCCCGCAATGCCATCAACGGCGCGGTCAGCGCGGGGATCGGCGACGCGTTGGCGCAGGCCCAGAGCGACGATGAGGTGCGGGCGGTGGTGCTCACCGGTGCGGGGGACAAATCCTTCAGCGCCGGCGCCGATCTCAAGGCGATCGCCAACCGGGAGAACATCTATCACCCCGAACACCCGGAGTGGGGTTTCGCCGGCTACGTACAGCACTTCATCGACAAGCCCACCATCGCCGCGGTCAACGGCACCGCGCTGGGCGGCGGCACCGAGATCGCACTGGCCAGCGACCTGGTGATCGCCGAGCAGCGCGCCCAGTTCGGGCTGCCCGAGGTCAAGCGGGGCCTGATCGCCGGCGCCGGCGGGGTGTTCCGCATCATCGACCAGCTACCCCGCAAGGTCGCCCTGGAGCTGCTCTACACCGGGGAGCCGATGTCGGCCGCCGACGCCGCGCGGTGGGGGCTGGTGAACCAGGTGGTTCCCGACGGCGGGGCACTGGAGGCCGCGCTGGAACTGGCGGAACGGATCACCGGCAACGCGCCGCTGTCGGTGCGGGCCAGCAAGCGGATCGCCTACGGCGTCGACGACGGTGTCATGGCCGGCGAGGCGGCCGATTGGGCCCGGACCGGCCGTGAGTTCAGTGCGTTGCTGAAGTCCGAGGATGCCAAGGAGGGGCCGCGGGCGTTCGCCGAGAAGCGCGCACCGGTGTGGAAGGCCCGTTGAGCGACGTGCCCGAGCCGCTGATCATCCCCATTAGTGGTCGCGCCCCGCAGCTTCACCCCGAGTCGTGGGTGGCGCCGAATGCCAGCCTGATCGGGCAGGTCCACCTGGCCGCCCGGGCCAGTGTCTGGTATTCGGCGACGCTGCGCGCCGAGGTGGAACCGATCGAGATCGGCGTCGACACCAACATCCAGGATGGGGTGACCGTCCACGTCGACAAGGAGTTCCCGGTCCGGGTCGGGGCCCGCGTCAGCGTCGGGCACAACGCGGTGCTGCACGGTTGCACCGTCGAGGACGACTCGCTGATCGGGATGGGAGCCATCATCCTCAACGGCGCTGTGGTGGGTGCGGGCTCCCTGATCGCGGCCGGCGCGGTCATCCCGCAGGGCACGGTGGTGCCGCCGCGGTCGCTGGTGTCGGGGGTGCCGGGGCGGGTGCGGCGGGAGCTCAGCGAGGCCGAGATCCGCAATAACCGGCACAACGCCGCGGCCTATCGGCGGCTGATCGAAGTCCACCGGGCGAACTGACGCAATCCAGGCCACCGAACGGTGTTGGGCCGCTACGTTCGAGGGCATGACCCAGACCAGTTCGGCCCGGCCCGGCCTGCTGCGCGAGTTCACCGACATCTTGTCCAAGGTCTCCCCGCCGTACCACGAGTCACGGGCCGTGGTGCAGCGGCGTCGTGTCGTCGTCGCGGTGGTGGTGCTGCTCGGCGCCGCGGTGCTGGCTTTCATGCACACCAAAAACCCCGGTGACGCGGCGTTTTACCAGCTCTCGCTGGCGTTGGCAGTGATCTGGTCGGTCGGCGCTGTGGTGTCCGGTCCGCTGCACCTGGGCGCGGTGCGGTTCCGGGGCCGCAACGAACGGCCGGTGTTCACCGGCACCGGCGTCGGCCTGGTGCTCGGCGGGGTGTTCCTGCTGGCCGGGATGGCGGTGCAGCAGATTCCGGTGCTGGCCGACCAGGTGATCGCGATCCTGGACTACACCACCCAGGTCTCCTGGCGGCTGGTGGTGCTGATCGCCATCGTCAATGCGATCGCCGAGGAGATGTTCTTCCGCGGTGCGCTTTTCAGTGCTTTCGGCCGCCGCTACCCGCTGGTGTTCTCCACGCTGCTCTACATTGCGGCGATGATGGCCGCCGGCAATCTGATGATCGGGGTCGCCGCGCTGGTGCTCGGCACGGTCTGCGCCATCGAGCGCCGCGCCACCGGCGGGGTATTGGCGCCGGTGCTGACGCATCTGGTGTGGGGACTGATGATGGTGCTCGCGCTGCCGTCGATCTTCGGGATGTAGCCCAGCCCCCTTGCGCGAGCGTGCGTGTCCCCGGTTGACACACCGTGTGCGACACCGCTTTTGCGCACGCTCGCGGGCCGCCGAGTCCCTCAGGAGTCGGTGAAGTTCGGCGTGCGCCGGTCCTGAAACGCCCGGGTGCCCTCCCGGAAGTCGTGGGCGTTCAACAGGATCGACTGGCCGACGTACTCGCGGTCCAGCGTCGCGTCGAGCTCGCTCAGCGTCGCGGCGTTGATGGCGTGCTTGGTCTTGGCGAACGCCGCCGCCGGCCCGGCCAGCAGCCCGGCCAGTGCCTTGTCGACCTCGGCATCGAAATCCTCGGCCGGGTACACCGCGCTGATCAGTCCCCAATCGAGGGCGTCGGCGGCCGACAGCCGTTCGGCCAACAGCGCCAGCCGCATCGCCCGGATCCGGCCGACCGCCGCGGCGACCAGAGCCGAGGCGCCGCCGTCGGGCATCAGCCCGATCTTGGTGAACGCCAACAGAAAAAACGCCTTGTCGGAGGCCAGCACCAGGTCGCAGGCCAGGGCCAGCGACACCCCGACGCCGGCGGCCGGGCCTTGGACCACGGCCACCACCGGCCGCGGCAGCGCCACGATCGCCCGGATCGCGCGATTGGCCTCGACGATGATCTCCGTCGGCACCCCGTCGGAGGCGTCCTCGGCACTGATCCCTGCGCCCGAGCTGAAGCCACGTCCGGCGCCGCCGAGTCGTACCGCCCGCACCCGGGGATCGCGCGCGGCGCCCTCCATGGCGTCGGCGATGCCGGCCAGCACACCGGTGGTCAGCGAGTTGAGGCTGTCGGGGCGGTCGATGGTCACCGACAGCACGCCGTCGGCCAGGGTCACGGATAGCCCCTCCACCGGTGCCAGGGTGTCGATGCCGGAGTCGATAGTGGTCATGGGTGTCACCTTAGGATGCACATCACAGGCGCAGACGACGAGGAGGCGGTTATGGCGGGACCACTGGCGGGCTTGCGGGTCATCGAACTGGCGGGGATCGGGCCGGGGCCGCACGCGGCGATGATCCTCGGTGATCTGGGAGCCGACGTGGTGCGAGTCGATCGGCAGCCCAAATTCGGCGCCGAGGCGTCGAAGGACACCATGCTGCGCAATCGGCGTTCGGTGACCGCCGACCTCAAGTCGCCGGAGGGCCGCGACCTGGTGCTCAAACTGGTCGCCAAGGCCGACGTGCTGATCGAGGGCTTCCGTCCGGGCGTCACCGAGCGGCTCGGACTGGGGCCGGAGGACTGCGCAAAGATCAACGACAAGCTGATCTACGGCCGGATGACCGGCTGGGGGCAGACCGGTCCCCGCGCGCTGCAGGCCGGCCACGACATCAACTACATCTCGCTCAACGGCACGCTGCACGCGATCGGCCGCAAGGGCGAGCGCCCGGTACCGCCGCTGAACCTGGCCGGTGACTTCGGCGGCGGATCGATGTTCCTGTTGGTCGGGATCCTGTCGGCGCTGTGGGAGCGCCAGAGCTCGGGCAAGGGGCAGGTGATCGACGCGGCGATGGTCGACGGCTCCAGCATGCTCGGGGCGATGATGTGGAGCTTCCGCGCGCAAGGCCTGTGGAGCGACGAGCGCGGTGTCAACATGCTCGACACCGGTGCTCCCTACTACGACACCTACGAGTGCTCCGACGGTCGCTACATGTCGGTGGGCGCGATCGAGCCGCAGTTCTTCGCCGAACTCCTGGCCAAGCTGGGGCTGGACCCGGCGGAGCTGCCCGCGCAGAACGACACCAGCCGCTGGCCGGAACTGCGCGAGGTGTTCACCAAGGCGTTCGCCGCGCACGACCGTGACCACTGGGCGAAGGTGTTCGCCACCTCCGATGCCTGCGTGGCGCCGGTGCTGGCGTTCGGCGAGGTGCTGGCCGACTCGCACATCGCCGAACGTGACACCTTCTACGACGTCGACGGTTATCTGCAGCCCATGCCGGCGCCGCGGTTCTCCCGCAGCGTTCCCGACGTCCCGACGCCGCCGGCGGTACTGGGGACCGACAACGACACCATCCTGGGGGACTGGGTATAGTCCCGACCAACTAGGTGGTTGGTCGACGAAGGGATGGCACGTGCAGATCAAGGATGCGGTGGCAGTAGTCACCGGAGGCGCTTCCGGGCTGGGCTTGGCGACGACGAAACGCCTGCTCGACGCCGGTGCGCAGGTGGTGGTGATCGACCTACGGGGCGCCGATGTGGTCGCGGAACTCGGTGACCGGGCCCGGTTCGCCGAGGCCAACGTCACCGACGCCGAGGCGGTCACCGCGGCCCTGGACGTCGCCGAATCGCTGGGCCCGTTGCGCATCAACGTCAACTGCGCCGGCATCGGCAACGCGATCAAGACGCTGAGCAAGAACGGTGCGTTCCCGCTGGAGGAGTTCACCAAGGTCGTGCAGGTCAACCTGATCGGCACGTTCAACGTGGTGCGGCTGGCCGCCGAGCGGATCGCCAAGACCGAGCCGGTCGGGGAGGAGCGCGGCGTCATCATCAACACCGCCTCGGTGGCCGCGTTCGAAGGACAGATCGGCCAGGCCGCCTACTCGGCGTCCAAGGGCGGCGTGGTCGGCATGACGCTGCCGATCGCCCGCGATCTGTCCCGCGAGCTGATCCGGGTCTGCACCATCGCGCCCGGTCTGTTCAAGACCCCGCTGCTGGGTTCGCTGCCCGAGGAGGCGCAGCGCTCGCTCGGTGGGCAGGTGCCGCACCCGGCGCGCCTCGGCGACCCCGACGAGTACGGCGCGCTGGCCGAGCACATCATCAGCAACCCTATGCTCAACGGCGAGGTGATCCGCCTCGACGGCGCGATCCGCATGGCGCCCCGATGAGTGCGTGCGCGACGAGTTTTGAGCAGAGCTAAGGAGCCGATATGACCATCACGACGAAATTCACCGAGGTCTTCGGGGTCGAGCATCCCATCGCCCAAGGTGGGATGCAGTGGGTGGGCCGCGCGGAACTCGTTGCAGCGGTGGCGAACTCGGGTGCACTCGGGTTTCTCACGGCGCTCACCCAGCCGACCCCGGCGGATCTGGCCAACGAGATCGCCAAGACCCGGGATCTGACCGACAAGCCGTTCGGGGTGAACCTGACCATCCTGCCGACGATCAACCCGCCGCCTTATGACGAGTACCGCCAGGTGATCGTTGACGCCGGTATCAAGATCGTCGAGACGGCCGGGTCCAACCCGGCGCCGCACCTGCCGATGTTTCACGACAACGGCATCAAGGTGTTGCACAAATGCACCTCGGTGCGCCACGCGGTCAAGGCGCAGAGCCTCGGGGTCGACGGCATCAGCATCGACGGCTTCGAGTGCGCCGGGCATCCCGGCGAGGACGACATCCCGGGTCTGGTGCTGATTCCGGCCGCGGCCGCCCAGATCGAGATCCCGATGATCGCCTCCGGCGGGTTCGCCGACGCCCGCGGCCTGGTCGCCGCACTGGCGTTGGGCGCCGACGGCATCAACATGGGGTCGCGGTTCATGTGCACGGTGGAGTCCTGCATCCACCAAAATGTCAAGGAAGCCATCGTCGCCGGCGACGAGCGCGGCACCGAGCTGATCTTCCGGCCGCTGCGCAACACCGCCCGGGTGGCGTCCAACACCGTCTCGCGTGAGGTCGTCGAGATCCTGGACAAGGGCGGCCAGTTCCCCGACGTGCAGGAGCTGGTGGCCGGCGTGCGGGGCCGCAAGGTCTTCGAAGACGGCGACGTCGAGGCCGGGATCTGGTCGGTGGGCACCGCGATGGGGCTGATCAACGACATCCCGACCGTCGGGGAGTTGGTGTCGCGGATCGTGTCCGAGGCCGAGGAGCTGATCTCCGGTCGGCTGGCCGGCATGCTCGAGGAAGAGGACGAGGAGAACGTCGCCTGACCGCGATAGCGCCAGGCCCGTCCGCCTGAGGGTTCGACGGCGCACGCCGAGCGTGTAGTCACTGCGAAATTTTCGGTGATCGTTCGCGGTGGTTGCACGTTCGGCGTTGTGGTGCCCGGTGTTGCTGCCGAGGGCATGCAGCGGCCCAACGCTGAATGCAGGAAAAGGATGAGTTGGGGATCGCGGCTGCCGGGATTCGGGCGGCCGCCGTCGCGGAGGGGCGCGCTAGTGAAAGGCGCCGGTTACGCGGCGCCGATCAGTCAGCTGGCGAGCGGACGCCAGTCTTCGAGCTGCTCCGAGGTGTCGCCCTCGACCAGAAGGTCGCCGTGGTAGAGAGCCTCGAAGTCAACCTTGATCACGTCGGCACTTGAGTCGTCGATCCACATGACCCTGAGCGTATGGGTAACTATTAAGGGATCTTTGAGTCACGTTTCGGGAAATGGTGGCAATCCTACTGACGAGTAGCGTTTGCCAGACTTTTCGGCTGAAACCGGCCCGATTGGCTGACTGGCGGTGTGATCGGTGTCACATCGGTCGGTAGTGGGCCGGTGCCGGTGACCGCTCCGCCGCGCTCGCGATCACCGCTGAGCCCGTGGCGGTGACCCGCTTCGCCCGGCTCCGCCGCGCTCGCGATCACCGCTATGGTGGCCGCATGGCATCACCGGTAACCCTGGACAACCCGCTGTTCGCTCGAATCTGGACCTTCATGTCCAGCCGCGAGACCGACTGGCTGCGTGACCGGCGCCGGGAGAACCTCGAGGGGCTTTCCGGGCGAGTGCTGGAAGTCGGTGCCGGCACCGGAAGCAACTTCGGTTTCTACCCCGACACCGTGACCGAGGTGGTGGCCCCCGAGCCGGAGTCGCGACTGCGCGAGGCCGCCTGGGAGGCCGCCGCTGCCGCGCCGGTGCCGGTGACGGTCGTCGCGAGCACCGTCGAGGCCCTGGACGCCGCCGAACAATTCGACGCGATTGTTTGCTCATTGGTGCTGTGCTCGGTCGATCAGCCTGAGCAGGTGCTGCGCCAGCTGTACACCTTGCTCAAGCCCGGCGGCGAGCTGCGCTACTTCGAGCACGTCGCCAGCAGGGGCGCACGCGGCGGGCTGCAGCGGCTGGCCGACGCCACCTTCTGGCCGAGGCTGTTCGGCAATTGTCATACCCACCGTGACACCGAGGCGATGATCACCGCCGCCGGCTTCACCGTCGGCACGTCGCGGCGCGGGCATCAGTTCCCGGTGTGGGCGCCGGTGCCGGTCTCGGAGTTCGCGCTGGGTTGCGCCAGCCGGCCGGCCTGAGCCGCGCTGACACCGACCCGGAGTCGCGCTAGCGCTGGCCCAGCAGGAACGGCAACCGCTGCACCATCCCCGGTAACGCCGCCGACGCGGTGGTGCGCAAATACGCCGTGGCCCGCTCCGACAGCGGGGTCGGCTCGGGGTTGACCTCGATGACGACTTTGCCGAGCTCCAACGCCCGCTCGGGCAGGCCGGCTGCCGGATAGACCACGCCGGAGGTGCCCACCACGACCAGCACGTCGGCGTTGTCGATGGCCTCGACCGCGGCGTTCCACGGTTCCTCGGGCAGGTTCTCGCCGAACCAGACGACGTCCGGGCGAACCAATCCGCCACACTCGCACACCGGCGGCGCCACCTCGAGTACCGGCTCGGTCATCACCGGCACCTCCGGGTCGTGCGGCTGATCGCAATCCCCGCAACGGAAGGTGAACATCCGGCCGTGCAGGTGGTGGACCCTGGAACTGCCGCCGCGCTCATGCAGATTGTCGACGTTCTGGGTGATGACGTCGACCTCGGCGTGCTGCTCCCAGTCGGCGACGGCGCGATGACCGAGGTTCGGTTCGACGCGGCGGGCCAGCTGGCAGCGCCACAGGTACCAGCCCCAGACCAGTTCCGGCTGCCGGTTCCAGCCGTCGATGCTGGACACCTCGTAGGGGTCGTACTGCGACCACAACCCCTTCTCGTCATCACGAAAAGTGGGCACCCCGCTCTCCGCTGAGATCCCCGCACCGCTGAACACCGCCACCTGCACGCCACCAACATAGCTGGATACTGGGCGAATGGACTTCACCAAGCTGCTGCGGATCGACACGCGGCCGGGCGGGCCGCTGTTCGAGCAGGTCAGGACTCAGCTGATCGAGGCGGTCCGACAGGGAGCCCTACCGGCGGGAACCAGACTGCCGACCGTGCGGGAGCTGGCCGGGCAGCTCGGTCTGGCGGTCAATACGGTGGCGCGGGCCTACCGGGAACTCGAGGCCGCCGGCATCGTCGAAACTCGCGGCCGTTTCGGCACTTTCGTGGCGAGCAGCGATCCGGCGGATGCGGCCATGACGACCGCCGCCGCTGCCTTCGTCGCCGCGGCCCGCGCGGTCGGCCTGGCCAAGGCCGACGCGCTGCGCTACCTCGACGCGGCGTTCGACAACGCCGAGACAAGTGGTCGTTAGCCGAATTCGAGCAGCGTCAGCGACGGCCGCGCATCGGCCAGGAATCGCAGTCGGTAGGCGTTGGGCAGCACGGTGTTGAACAACCACCCGCGGCCGCGCGGCAGTTGCAGGTCGTGGACCGCCCGGATGCCCGGCACGGTGTCCACCAGCTTGGCGGTGTCGGCAGCAGACAGTGTGAACGGCATTGCCGGCGCCCGGTAGCGCAGCGATGTCGGCACGCCGTGGCGGATCAGCCAGCCTATCCAGGCCGGCGGCAGGTCGAAGATCATCCGGCCGCCCGGAAAGCGGCGCGCGCACTCGGCGATGAGCCCCAGCGACTGTTCGGGCTGCAGGTACATCAGTAGGCCCTCGGCGCTGATGAACACGCCGTCGGACTTGTCGACCTGGTCCATCCAGCTGTAGTCCAATGCCGATTGCGAGCACACCGACACCCGCGGCTCCTTCGGCAACAGTCGCCGGCGGATCTCGATGATCGGGGGAAGATCCACTGTGAGCCACCGGAATTGCGGATCCGGCGCCGCTTCGCTGAGTCGCCAGAAGCTGGTCTGCAAGCCTTCGGCCAGCGCCACCACGGTGCCCGTCGGGTGTTGCCGAAGGAAGCGCTGGGCCTGGGCGTCGATGCCCAGCGCGCGCACGGCGATGTCCTGGCGCGTCGAGCCGAATTTCGCGAAGTCGAAGTCGATCGAATCCGCCAGCCGGACCGCCATCGGATCGTTGAGGATGCGGTCGGGACGGCGGGCTTCGGTTGCCCGTGCGTTCAGCGTCAGCAACGCGGTCTCGGAGACACCGGTCAGGGAAACTTTCTGCGCCTGGCTCACCTGGGCGACTTTACCGTTGGCAGCTCAGCGCAGCACCTTGCGGAGGGTGCGCAGATTGCGGGTGGTCGTCGAGGACGCGTACCGCTTGGCGCCCATCGTCTTGCCCAACGTGCTCCCCAACGTGTCGCCCTTGGGGATCTGCCAGTAGATGACCCCGTCGCCGGGCGCGATCTTCTCGTCCGGGCCGAGCCCGGCCGACGTGGACAACTCCGCCAGCACCGCCGGGTCGGCGACGAACGTGACATAGGAGTGCACCCCGGGCACTTCCGGTTCGAACGGATAAGCGGCGACGATCTCGCGCACCGCCTCGACGTCGTAGACCAGCACCCGGGCCGGGTAGCCGAAACGCTCCTGCAGCGCGGCTTCGGCGGTGGCGCGCACCGCCTGGGCGTCGTTCGGCGATTCGAGTAGCACGTTGCCACTGGCGAGTACGGTGCGGACCCCGACGAATCCGGCTCGGGTCAGCGCGGCGGCGACGTCGGCCATCTTGAGGTTGACTCCGCCGACGTTCACTCCCCGCAGAAACGCCGCGTACGCCGCCATCTGCGCGATCGTAACCACGGCGCGCCCCCGCATCAATCGGTACGCTTCGGGGATGGGCCGCCGGGTGTTTGACGACAAGTTGCTGGCATTGATCAGCGGAAACTCGCTCGGCGTGCTTGCCACCATCAAACGCGATGGCCGCCCTCAGTTGTCGAACGTGCAGTATCACTTCGATCCCCGCACGGTGGCGGTGCAGGTGTCGGTCACCGAACCGCGGGCCAAGACCCGCAACCTGCGGCGTGACCCGCGGGCGTCGGTTCTGGTCAGTTCCGACGACGGGTGGTCCTATGCCGTCGCCGAAGGCGACGCTGCGTTGACGCCGCCGGCGGCCGCTCCCGACGACGACACCGTCGAGGCGCTCGTTGCGCTGTACCGCAACATCGCCGGCGAACACCCGGATTGGGACGAATACCGCCAGGCGATGGTCACCGATCGCCGCGTGTTGCTGACGCTGCCGATCACCCACCTGTACGGCATGCCGCCGGGCATGCGCTGACGCCGGTTCGACGACAGCGATCCGCCGCGAGCGCTAGGCTCCGGGCATGCCCGAATCAGATTCCGCCGCAGCCGAGAACAAGCGCAAGTTCCGCGAAGCATTGGAGCGCAAGAACGCAAAATCGGCGGGGGGTTCTGAGCACAAGGACGCCGGTGCCAAGCAGTCCCGGTCGCACGGTCCGTTGGAGAGCCGCCGGGAGTTCCGTCGTAAGAGCGGGTAGTTACTGCACGGGGCAGGCGTACTTGCGGGCCACATCCATCAGGCGCTGGTCCGCGCCCGGGCCGATGACGCCCTGAGCGACCAGTTCCCATCCGATCAAGCCGGGAAGGCCGCCTTCGCACGCCTGATGGGCGACACGCCATGCCGTATCGGGATTCAAGTTGAACCCGTTGCGTTCCAGGCCCTGCATGTAGGTGTCGAACTCGGGCGTGCCCTGGTCCGGTATCGCGCCGGCCGTGGCGGCAAAGGCGAGCGCGGTAACCATCGCTCCGATGAGAGCTGTCACTACACGTCTCATGGCTGCCTCCTGCAAGTCGGTTGTCGTTAATACCGTTCCACAGTCCACCGACACAGACGTAGGCACCGCAGAATCGGGTTCGTTCTACACGGGCACTCGTGCCGAAGCCGCAGCCGGCCCCGCGGTCGCGACGTGTAGATCACCACCGGTGACGCTCCCGGTCTATGGCTTCCTGACGACGCTCCCAGGTGTCCTCGGTGCTCTTGGAACCGCCGGCGGTGTCGCACGTCGGTTGTTCTCCCCGCAGCACGTGCCACCGAGAGTCGGCGTCGAGGTTGCCGTTCATGTGCTGCACGACATGCTGCCGGCCTCGGTGGAGACACGGCACCGCGTCGGCGCGCGGGGCCGGCACAATCACCAGGCCCCCAACGGTGAACAACAGGGCTGCGATCGCCTTAAGCATCTGGCGGGTCTCTTTCGCTCTCGAGTGCACGGGTTGATTCTCCACTCTTGGGCCGACAACTGGCTGAGATCGCTTCGAGAACGAACTCGGTCGGGAGTTTGATCCGATGGCCGCACTGGCGGGCGGCTCCGGCCATCGGCCCGCGGGGCATCACGGGTTACGCTCTCCGCAGTGGGTGTAACGCGGGCGCTGGCATCGCCCGCTTCGGCAGAGAGGAGGCTCAATGACGCCGAAACTCTGCCTCGCTCAAGACCCCGAGGCCGACGAACTCCTCTCGATGGATCCGTTCGCCCTGCTCACGGGCATGCTGCTCGACCAGCAGATACCCATGGAGGTCGCGTTCGCCGGCCCGCGGAAGATCGCCGAGCGGATGGGTGGGCTGGACCCGCACGACGTCGCCGGCCGCGACCCCGAGGAGTTCGCCGCACTGTGCGCGGAAAAACCTGCGGTGCACCGGTTTCCGGGATCCATGGCGGGCCGGATCCAGGCCCTGGCCCGCGCGGTCGTCGACCAGTACGGCGGCGACACCACCGCGCTGTGGACGGCCGGTGAGCCCGATGGGGCCGAGGTGCTCAAACGGCTCAAGGCCTTGCCCGGCTTCGGCGAGCAGAAGGCGCGGATCTTCCTGGCGCTGCTCGGCAAGCAGTACGGCGTGACCCCGCCGGGCTGGCGGGACGCCGCAGGAGCTTACGGTGAGGCGGGCACTCATCTGTCGATCGCCGACGTCGTCGACGAGGCGTCGTTGCAACAGGTGCGGTCCACCAAGAAGGCCCAGAAGCAGGCTGCAAAGCAAGCCCGGGACAGCTGAGAACGCAACGGAAAGGCGGCGACAATGAAGACCCACCTGAACTGCCCGTGTGGCGAGGCCATCGTCGGCAAGGACGAAGACGACCTGGTCGACCTGGCCCAGAAGCATCTCGCCGATGCGCACCCCGGGATGAGCTACGACCGGGACGCCATCTTGTTCATGGCCTACTGACGGCTCAGGGCACCACCGTCGAACCGATGGTGGGCAGGAAGTTGCACTGGTGATCCTTGGTGCTGACCTGCCCGAAGATCGTCGACATGATGCTGCCCGAGCCGGTGTCGACGATCGCGGTCAGCGTCGTCGGCCCCTCGGCGTTGATGTCTGAGCGAGGTTGCAGGGTCGCGCTGCCGGACTTACCGGTGGTCAGATTCACCCAGGTGACGTTCAACGGCAGCTTCTGGATCTCGGCGGGCCCGGGCGTGCCGACCGCGGTGAACACGTAAGCGGTCTGACCGGCCTTGGGGCCCGGGGTCGGAATGGTGGCCGGGCCGGCCACCGACAACGCGGTGGCGATGACGTTGCCGCCGTCGGCCAGGCAGTTCTGGCCGATGGACGGATACATGAAGTCCTGGGTCGGCGGCGCGTCCGGCCCGAATCCCGGATTGGTGGCGGCCGGGGACGCCTCGGGCGCGGCAGCATCGGCCGGGACGGCTTCGGCCGGTGGTGCCGTCACAGCGCCGGCGGCGGCTGCTGCGCTTTCCGCGGGCGCGGGGACCGCTTCGGCAGGAGCCGGCACGGCTTCCGGCGCGCTCGGCGCGGCCTGGGGAACCGGTCCCACCGATTTGGCGGGATCGACGCCGCTGGGCAGGTGGGCCACCAGGCCCGGCGCCGATCCGGCCGTCGGCACGTGCTGGCCCGGCAGCATGGCCGGCGCTTCGGGCGGCGACTGCACGAACTGCGCCACCGAGTCGGCCACCTGCCGGGACCCGGCGGGGGCCGAGGAGTTCCCGGCGAACGCCGCGGCCGCGGCCATCAGCAACTGAGACGCCCCGGCCGGGTCGGCCGCAGCCTGCTGGATCACCGGGCTCAGCTGTTCGATCGCGGGAAGGCCGGGAAACCCTGCGGCCGGCAGGGGCAGGGCCGGGACCGCCGGGTCGGCGGCCGCGATGGCGCCGAAGCCGGGGAGGCCGCCGAAGAGCAGCGCGGCTGAGGAGCCGACCGCGACGGTCGCCGTGGCGGTCGTGTCGAAAAGTGTCCGGAAGCGCGGCATGGGTTCCCCAATTCCTCGGCGGTGGCCTCTACGAAATTTGACGCTAGCGTGTTGCCGATGAGGCTCAAGTGACACGAGTGTCATTTATGGGACCGTTACGGACCCGAGCCGCGACGGTGATCGGACCGCTGTTCGATAAAGTCGTGGCGGTAGACACCACCCTCGATCCCCCCGCCGCGCGTTCCTGGGCGAACCGATTGACCGCCGCGGCCCCGCTGCTGCTGGCGGTCAGTATCGTGGCGCGAATCGCGTGGACCTACCTCACCCCGCGCGGCGCCAACTTCGTCGACCTGCACGTCTACATCAGCGGCGCGGCGGCACTGGGCCGGCCCGGCGAACTGTATGACTACGTCTACGCCGACCAGACGCCCGACTTCCCGCTGCCGTTCACTTATCCGCCGTTCGCCGCGGTGGTGTTCTACCCGCTGCATTTTCTGCCGTTCGGATTGGTCGCCTTCCTGTGGCAGATCGGGACCATGGCTGCGGTGTACGGCGTGGTGCGACTGTGCCAGCGACTACTCGGGGAATCGGCCACCACGGGCCGCCGGGTTGCAATGCTGTGGACCGCGGTCGGGATCTGGACCGAACCGTTGCGCAGCACATTCGACTACGGCCAGATCAATGTGATCCTGGTGCTGGCGGTGCTCTACGCGGTCTACAGCAGCCGGTGGTGGGTGTCGGGGCTGTGCGTCGGACTGGCCGCCGGGGTCAAGCTGACCCCGGCGATCGCCGGCGTCTACCTGGCCGGGTCGCGGCGCTGGGCCGCCGCGGTGTTCTCGGCGGTGGTCTTCGCCGGCACGGTCGCGCTCTCGGTCTGGGCCACCGGTGACCAGGCCCGCCGCTACTTCACCGAGTTGCTCGGGGACGCGCACCGGGTGGGGCCGATCGGAACGTCGTTCAACCAGTCCTGGCGCGGCGGGATCTCCCGGATCCTCGGCCACGACGCGGGCTACGGCCCGGTGGTGCTGGTCGCGATCGCCGTCACGGCCGTGCTGGCGGTGCTGGCATGGCGGGCGCTGGACAGCAACCCCGTCCGGCCCGACCCGCTCGGCCTGTTGCTGGTGGTCGCGCTCTTCGGGCTGTTGGCATCGCCGATCTCCTGGACTCACCACTGGGTGTGGCTGCTGCCGCTGACGATCTGGCTGCTGCACGGCCCATACTCGGATCGCCGGGGCGCGCGGGTGCTGGGCTGGGGCTGGCTGGCGGCGACCCTGATCGGGGTGCCGTGGCTGCTCAGTTTCGCGCAGCCGAGCATCTGGCAGGACGGCCGGCCGTGGTATCTGGCGTGGGCCGGCCTGGTCTACATCGTCGGCGTGCTGGCCACCCTCGCCTGGATGGCCACCACCCGCGTCAGCTCGCCAGAATCCGGCTGATTTCGCCCGCCATCGCCACGTCCTTGCCGGTGATGCCGCCCTCGGAGTGCGTCACCAGTGCGAACGTCACCGTCCGCCAGCGGATGTCGATATCGGGGTGGTGATCGGCCGCCTCGGCGCGTTCGGCGACCCGCCGTACCGCTTCGATGCCGGCCAAAAACGAGTCGAACTTGATCGAGCGGCGCAGCGCACCGTCGGCCCGCTCCCAGCCGTCGAGGTCGGCTAGCGCGGCATCCACCTGGTCATCTGTTAACACGGCCATACCCGACGGTAGGACGGTATAGCCTCACACGCCATGCCTACCCAGATCGTCGTCGCCGGAGCCGTGATCGTCGGGTCTGCGGTGTTGATCGCGCAGCGACGTCGCCCGCCGGAGCTGGCCGGTCTTTGGGAACTGCCCGGCGGCAAGGTCATGCCCGGCGAGAGCGAGCCGGCCGCGCTGGCCCGTGAGCTCGCCGAAGAGCTCGGTCTGGAGGCCTCGGCGCTGACGGTGGGCGAACGCGTCGGCGCCGATGTCTTGCTGGACCACGGCCTGACGTTGCGTGCCTACCGGGTCAGCCTGGCGCGCGGCGAGCCCCGGCCCGACGACCACCAGGCGCTTCGCTGGGTGACCGCTGTGGAGTTGCCTGATGTTGACTGGGTACCCGCCGACAGAGCTTGGCTCGCCGACCTGGCTCGGGCACTGTAGGTGAAACAGCTCTGTTAATTCTGTCGATGAATTCGGTCGTTAGGCGATATATCCCACTACGCTGGGGTTTCGGCCTGAGACGGTGTGCTGTCGCAGCCCGTCCTGCCACCTGAACCGCTCGAGTGCGGCGACCCGTTAAAGGAGTATCCGATGACACTCGCAAAGCCGCCCACTCCCCGCATCGGCGGCCCGCTTGAAGAACTGCTGGAACGCAGCGGCCGATTCTTCACGCCGGGGGAGGTCTCCGCCGACCTGCGCACGGTCACCCGCCGGGGCGGCCGCGAGGCCGACATCTTCTACCGGGACCGCTGGAGCCACGACAAGGTGGTCCGCTCCACCCACGGGGTCAACTGCACCGGATCGTGCTCGTGGAAGATCTTCGTCAAGGACGGGATCATCACCTGGGAGAATCAGGCGACGGACTATCCCTCGGTGGGCCCGGATCGACCCGAATACGAGCCCCGCGGCTGCCCGCGCGGCGCCTCCTTCTCCTGGTACTCCTACTCGCCGACCCGGATCCGCTACCCGTATGCCCGCGGCCCGCTGGTGCAGATGTTCCGGGAGGCCAAGGCCCGCCTCGGTGATCCGGTGCTGGCCTGGGCCGACATTCAGGCCGACCCGGAGCGGCGCCGTCGCTACCAACAGGCCCGCGGCATGGGCGGGCTGGTCCGGGTCAGCTGGGCCGAAGCCACCGAGATGATCGCGGCCGCCCACGTGCACACCATCAAGAGCTACGGCCCGGACCGGATCGCCGGGTTCTCGCCGATTCCGGCGATGTCGATGGTGTCGTTCGCCGCCGGCTCGCGGTTCATCCAGCTGCTCGGCGGGGTGATGACGTCGTTCTACGACTGGTACGCCGACTTGCCGGTCGCCTCCCCCCAGGTGTTCGGCGACCAGACCGACGTGCCGGAATCCGGCGACTGGTGGGATGCGGCCTACCTGATGATGTGGGGCTCCAACGTCCCGATCACCCGCACCCCCGACGCGCACTGGATGGCCGAGGTGCGCTACCGCGGCACCAAGGTGGTCAGCGTCAGCCCCGACTACGCCGACAACACCAAGTTCGCCGACGAGTGGATGCCATGCGCTGCCGGCACCGATGGCGCGCTGGCCATGTCGATGGGCCACGTCATCCTCTCCGAGTGCTACGTCAAGCAAGAGGTGCCGTTCTTCACCGACTACGTGCGCCGCTACACCGACCTGCCGTTCCTGATCAAGCTGGAGGAGCGCGACGGCCGGCTGGTGCCGGGCAAGAACCTGACCGCCGCCGATCTGGATGGGGCGGCGGCAGCATCGGAGAATGCCGCGTTCAAGCCGGCCGTGCTGGATGAAAGCACCGACAGCGTTGTGGTGCCGAACGGCTCCTTGGGCTTCCGCTGGGGCGACGATGGGATCGGCAAGTGGAACCTGGATCTCGGTGAGGTGCGGCCGGCCCTGACCGTGCTGGACACCACGGAGCGCAACGGCAACGGCCACCGGCGGGCCGCGTTGGTGTCGCTGCCCGGCTTCGACGCGGTGGACGGCCACGGCACCGTCGTGGAGCGGGGGGTGCCGGTCCGTCAGGTCGGCGAGCACCTGGTCTGCACCGTCTTCGATCTGATGCTGGCCAACTACTCGGTGGGCCGGCCCGGGCTGCCCGGCGAATGGCCTACCGGATACGACGATGGCACGCAGGTCAACACCCCGGCCTGGCAGGAGCCGATCACCGGGGTCTCGGCCTCCCAGGCGATTCGGATCGCGCGCGAATTCGCCCGCAATGCAGAGGAATCCGGCGGGCGGTCGATGATCATCATGGGCAGCGGGATCTGCCAGTGGTTCCACGGCGACGCCACGTATCGGGCGGTGCTGGCGCTGCTGATGCTCACCGGATCGATGGGCCGCAACGGCGGCGGCTGGGCGCACTATGTCGGTCAGGAGAAGGTGCGGCCACTCACCGGCTGGCAGACCATGGCCGCGGGCAACGACTGGTCGCGGCCGCCGCGCCAGGTACCCGGCACCTCCTACTGGTATGCCCACACCGACCAGTGGCGCTACGACGGCTACGGGGCGGACAAGCTGACCACCCCGGTGGGCCGCGGCCGCTTCGACGGCAAACACACCATGGACATCCTGGCCTCGGCCACCGCGATGGGCTGGAGCCCGTTCTACCCGCAGTTCGACAAGTCCAGCCTGCAGGTCGCCGACGAGGCCGAGGCCGCCGGCCGCGACGCCGGAGAATACGTCGCCGAGCAGCTCGCCGCCGGTGAGCTGAAGCTGTCGGTGACCGACCCCGACAACCCGGTGAACTGGCCCCGGGTGCTGACGGTGTGGCGGGCCAACCTGATCGGCGCGTCCGGCAAGGGCGGGGAGTACTTCCTCAAGCACCTGTTGGGCACCGACGCCAGCGTGCTCGGTGAGCCGCCGGCCGACGGTGTGAAACCGCAGGACGTCCGCTGGGACAACGATATTCCCGAAGGCAAGCTCGACCTGCTGATGTCGATCGACTTCCGGATGACCTCGACCACGCTGATGTCCGATGTCGTGCTGCCGGCCGCGACCTGGTATGAGAAGGCCGACTTGTCGTCCACCGACATGCACCCCTACGTGCACTCGTTCGCCGCGGCGATCGACCCGCCGTGGGAGACCCGCAGCGACTACGACGCATTCGGCGCGATCGCCCGGACCTTCAGCGGGCTGGCCAAAAAGCACCTGGGTGTCCGCAACGACGTGGTGCTGACCGCGATGCTGCACGACACCGCCGACGCGATGGCCTATCCCGACGGGACCGAACGCGATTGGCTGCGCACCGGCGAAACGCCCGTTCCGGGCAAGACGATGCCCAAAGTCACCGTGGTGGAACGGGATTACGCCGCGATCCACGACAAGTGGCAGACGTTGGGCCCGCTGGTCGAGACCTTGGGTCTGACCACCAAGGGCTACACCGTGTTCCCGCACGAAGAGGTCGAAGACCTGGCCAGTCGGTTCGGGGTGATGAAATCCGGTGCCGGAGAAGGGCGGCCGGCGCTGACCACCGCGACGCGGATGGCTGACACCGTGCTGGCGTTGTCGGGCACCACCAACGGCCGGATCGCCACGGAGGGCTTCCGTGAGCTGGAGAAGCGCACCGGTCAGCGGCTGGCGCACCTGTCCGAGGGCAGCGAGGAGAAGCGGATCACCTACGCCGACACCCAGGCCCGTCCGGTGCCGGTGATCACCAGCCCGGAATGGTCCGGCAGCGAGACCGGTGGCCGGCGTTACGCGCCTTTCACGATCAACGTCGAGTGCCTCAAGCCTTTCCACACCCTGACCGGACGGATGCACTTTTACCTGGCTCACGACTGGATCGAAGAGCTCGGCGAGCACCTGCCGGTGTATCGCCCGCCATTGGACATGGCGCGGCTGTTCGACGCCCCCGAACTCGGTGAGGTCGGCGACGGCATCGGCATCACCGTGCGGTATCTGACCCCGCACTCGAAGTGGTCGTTCCACTCCACCTACCAGGACAACCTCTACATGCTGTCGCTGTCGCGCGGCGGGCCGACCATGTGGATGAGCCCGGGGGATGCCGCGAAAATCGGTGTGAAAGACAACGATTGGATCGAGGCGGTCAACGTCAACGGCATCTTCGTCGGCCGGGCGATCGTGAGCCAGCGGATGCCGGACGGGGTGGTGTTCGTCTACCACGTGCAGGAACGCACCGTCGACACCCCGCGCGCGGAGACCAACAACAAGCGCGGCGGCACCCACAACTCGCTGACCCGGATCCGGGTCAAGCCCAGTCACCTCGCCGGCGGCTACGGCCAGCACGCATTCGCGAACAACTACCTGGGCCCGACCGGCAACCAGCGCGACGAGGTGACCGTGGTGAGGCGTCGCCGCAACCAGGACGTGAGGTACTGAGCATGAAAGTAATGGCGCAGATGGCCATGGTGATGAACCTGGACAAATGTATCGGGTGCCACACCTGCTCGGTGACCTGCAAACAGGCCTGGACCAACCGCGAGGGCACCGAGTACGTGTGGTTCAACAACGTCGAAACCCGCCCCGGCGGTGGGTATCCGCGCACCTACGAAGATCAGAACCGCTGGAAGGGCGGTTGGACGCTGGACAAGAAGGGCCGGCTGCGGCTGCTGGCGGGCGGGCGCGTCCACAAACTGCTGAACATCTTCGCCAACCCCAACCTGCCCGGCTTGAAGGACTACTACGAGCCGTGGACCTACGACTACGAGAACCTCACCACGGCGCCGCTGGGCGACACCATCCCGGTGGCCGCGCCCCGGAGCTCGATCACCGGCGACCCGATGAACATCGAGTGGGGACCCAACTGGGATGACAACCTCGCCGGTTCGCCGGAGCACCTGGTCAACGACCCGATCCTGGCCAAGGTCAGCGACCAGGTCAAAAGCGAGCTCGAAGAAACCTTCATGTTCTACCTGCCCCGGATCTGCGAGCACTGCCTGAATCCGTCGTGTGTGGCGTCGTGCCCGACCGGGGCGATCTACAAGCGCGAAGAAGACGGTATCGTGCTGGTCGACCAGGACCGTTGCCGCGGCTGGCGGCTGTGCGTGTCGGGCTGTCCGTACAAAAAGGTGTACTTCAACCACAAGACCGGCAAGGCAGAGAAGTGTCACTTCTGCTATCCCCGCATCGAGGTCGGGCTGCCGACAATCTGCTCGGAGACCTGCGTCGGGCGGCTGCGCTACATCGGGCTGGTGCTCTACGACGCCGACAAGGTGCTTGAAGCGGCGTCGGTGGAGAAAGACACCGACCTCTATGAAGCCCAGTGCGGCGTATTTCTGGACCCGACCGACCCCGAGGTGATCGCCGGCGCACGCGCCGAGGGGATCTCCGACACCTGGATCGAGGCCGCCCAACGGTCGCCGATCTATGCGCTGATCAACACCTACAAGGTGGCGCTGCCGCTGCACCCGGAATACCGGACCATGCCGATGGTCTGGTACGTCCCGCCGCTGTCGCCGGTCGTCGACGCCGTCAGCCGCGACGGGCACGACGGCGAAGACCTGGGCAACCTGTTCGGGGCGCTGGAGGCGCTGCGCATCCCGATGGCCTACCTCGCCGAACTGTTCACCGCCGGTGACACCGCCGTCATCGAAGACGTGCTGCGACGGCTGGCGGCGATGCGCTCCTACATGCGCGACATCAGCCTGGGTCGTGACACCCAGCCTCACATCCCCGCCTCGGTCGGCATGACCGAAGAGGAGATGTACAACATGTACCGACTGCTCGCGATCGCCAAATATGAAGAGCGGTACGTGATTCCGACCGCTTACAGCCAGAAGGCCCACGAGCTCGAGCACATGGGATGCTCCATCACCGGCGGCCCCAACGGGTACGAGGATGACCCGTTCGTGAGCGCCGACGGCGAGTCGGGGTCGTCGTTTCACATGGTCGAAAACGGCGGCCACGCCCAGCGGCCGCGGGGCCGGACCAACCTGCTCAACTGGGGCGGTGGCGACCGGGCGGTGCCCGAGATGTTCCCGGAGCACCAGTGAAGGGGTTCATCCGGTCGCTGCGGCGCCAACCCGGCGGGCCGGCCGACCGGGCGGTGTGGCAGGCGGCGTCGTTGCTGCTGACCTACCCCGACGAACAGCTGCAGCAGCGGCTCGACACCGTCGAAGCACTGCTTGCCCACGCCGATGCGGCACCGGCGGGACTGTTGGCGCGCACCGTGGCCGCGCTGCGGGCGTCCGACCCGATGGCCGCCGCCGTCGACTACGTCGAAACCTTCGACATGCGGCGGCGTTCGACGATGTTCCTGACCTACTGGACCGGTGGGGACACCCGCAACCGGGGCATGCAGATGCTGGCGTTCGCCACCGCCTACCGCGAGGCCGGCGCCGAGCCGCCCGCGGGCGAGGCGCCCGATCACCTGCCGGTGGTGCTGGAGTTCGCCGCGCAGGTCGATCCGCAGGGCGGACGCCGCCTGCTGCTGGCGCACCGGGTGCCGATCGACGTGCTGCACAAGTCGCTGACCGACGCCGGGTCACCGTATGCCCACACCATCGCCGCGATCTGCCACACGCTGCCGGCGGCAACCGATCAGGAGGTACGGAACGTGAGCGAGCTGATGACGTCCGGCCCGCCGGCCGAAGCCGTTGGGCTGCAGCCGTACTCGGCGGCCGTTTCGCTGGGGATGCCGAAGGTGCCGACCCGATGACGCATATAGCGATCGTCAGCACCGCGGAGCTGTGGTGGGACATCATGCCCTACTTCGTGCTGGCCATCGCGGGCGTGGCCACCTGGTGGCGGTACAAATACGACAAGTTCGGCTGGACCACCCGCTCGTCGCAGCTGTATGAGTCCAAGCTGCTGCGCATCGGCAGCCCGATGTTCCATTTCGGCAGCTTCGTGGTGATCATGGGCCACATCGTGGGACTGTTCGTCCCGGAGTCCTGGACGCGCGCGCTGGGAATGAGCGACCGGTTCTATCACCTGCAGGCGTTGATCCTCGGCCTGCCGGCCGGTATCGCCACCCTGGTCGGCGTCGGGTTGTTGATCTATCGCCGCCGCACCGAACGGTCGGTGTTCAAGGCGACCAGCGTCAACGACAAGCTGATGTATGCGGTGCTGGTGTGTGCGCTGGTGGTCGGCATGTGTTGCACGCTGTTGGGCACCACCGCCTACGGTGAGGAGCACGACTACCGGCAGACGGTGTCGGTCTGGTTCCGGTCGATCTTCACCCTTGATCCGCGAGGAGACCTGATGTTGCAGGCACCGATCTACTTCCAGGTGCACGTGCTGATCGCGTTTACCCTGTTCGCGCTGTGGCCGTTCACCCGCCTGGTGCACGCGTTCAGCGCGCCGATCGGCTATCTGTTCCGGCCTTACATCGTCTACCGCAGCCGCGATTATGCGAAGAAGAATCAGCCGATGGGCTCCCGGGCGCCGAGGCGGGGCTGGTGAAAGCCCTCGCCGCGCCGCTGGGCGCGCTGCTGATGCTGGTGGCGGCCGGGCCCGCGAAGGCCGATCCGGCCGATGTCGACACCGACTTCCTGGCGGCCTTGCAGGCGGCCGGCATCACCTACAACCGCCCTGACCAGGCCATCGTCACCGCGAAAATGGTGTGCAAGTTCATCGCGCAGGGCAAACCGAGCCCGGAGGTGCTCGACGGTCTCAAGGAGCGCAATCCCGGACTGACGACCGAGCACGGGAGCATGTTCGTCGGGATCGCGGCACACTCCTACTGCCCGGACCAGCTGGTTCAGAACCCGGTTCCGGCCGCCCCCTAGGGGCATGGCAGGACGGCGCGAGGAGATCCATGGGCCGCACCGTGATTCCGGCGTGGATGCGACCGATGTACGAGGCCTATCACTTCGCGCCTGCGGTCATCGACGGCGAGTACCTGCGCTGCTCGGGCATGATCGGTTTTCGTCCCGACCTGACCGTGCCCGAAAATCTGACCGAGCAGTTCACCCTGGCTTTTGAGAATCTGCGCGGTCTGCTGGCCGAGGTGGGGCTCACCTTCGCCGACGTGACGGAGATGACCACCTACCACGTCGGCCTCGCCGCGCACTTCGAGGAGTTCTGCGCGGTCAAGGATGCCTTCCTGTGCGAGCCGTACCCGGCGTGGACCGCGGTCGGGATTTCCGAACTGGCAGCCCCGGGGGCCGCGCTCGAGGTACGGATCACCGCACGGCTGCGCTGATTCCCGCGCGAGCCGGCCGATCAGCATAAAGTTACCGGCGTGGCCCTGCCTGACGACGTCTACACCCGGCTGCTCACGTTCCGGACCCGACTGCGGCGCTTCGAGCGGTGGAGCGCCGACCAAGCTCAAGCCGCCGGACTCACCCCGGCACAGCACCAATTGCTGCTGGCGATCCGGGGGCACGCCGACTCGCGCGGGCCGACGGTCGGCGACATCGCGGAGTACCTGCTGCTGCGCCACCACAGCGCCGGGGAGCTGATCCAGCGCGCCGAGGCGGCCGGATTGGTCGTCCGGGTCCGCGACAACGAGGACCAGCGGGTGATCCGGCTGCAGCTCACCGAGGCGGCGGCGCAGTGCCTGCAAGCGCTGACCGAACTGCACCTCGAAGAGCTGGAGCGGTTCAGCGCCGAGTCTCCGCTGGGGCTGTGACAGCCATTGTGAGATAGCTTTCACGTTTTCGCGATCGGCAGGTTGCGCTGGCAGAATCGCCCGGTGAACTTTCGTAACGTCGCCATCGTCGCGCACGTAGACCACGGCAAGACCACGCTGGTCGACGCGATGCTGCGCCAGTCCGGCGCCCTGGCCGAACGTGGCGATGACGCCAAAGAGCGGGTGATGGACTCCGGAGACCTGGAGCGCGAAAAAGGCATCACCATCCTGGCCAAGAACACGGCCGTGCACCGCCACCACGCCGACGGGACCGTCACCGTAATCAACGTGATCGACACGCCGGGCCACGCCGACTTCGGTGGCGAGGTGGAGCGCGGGCTGTCCATGGTCGACGGGGTGGTCCTGCTGGTCGACGCCTCCGAGGGGCCGCTGCCGCAGACCAGGTTTGTGCTGCGCAAGGCGCTGACCGCGCATCTGCCGGTGATCCTGGTGGTCAACAAGACCGACCGTCCCGACGCCCGAATCGCCGAGGTGGTCGAGGCTAGCCACGACCTGTTGCTCGATGTGGCCAGTGATCTGGACGACGAGGCGCAGGCCGCCGCCGAACATGCGCTGGGATTGCCGACGCTGTACGCCTCGGGGCGTGCCGGGGTGGCCAGCACCACCGCACCCGCCGACGGCGCTGTCCCCGACGGGGAGAACCTCGACCCACTGTTCGACGTGCTGCTCGAGCACGTGCCGCCGCCGTCGGGCGACCCGGACGCGCCGTTGCAGGCACTGGTCACCAACCTCGACGCCTCGGCCTTCCTGGGACGGCTCGCGCTGATCCGCGTCGCCAACGGCCGGATCCGCAAGGGCCAGCAGGTCGCCTGGCTGCGCGAGGTCGACGGTGAGCCGGTGACCACCACCGCCAAGATCACCGAGTTGCTGGTCACCGAGGGGGTGGAGCGCACCCCGACCGAGGAGGCCTGCGCCGGGGACATCGTCGCGGTCGCCGGGATCGGCGAGATCATGATCGGCGACACCCTGGCGGACCCAGCCGACCCGGTCGCCTTGCCGCGCATCACCGTCGACGAGCCGGCGATCTCGGTGACGATCGGCACCAACACCTCCCCGCTGGCGGGCAAGGTCTCCGGGCACAAGCTGACCGCGCGCATGGTCAAGACCCGGCTGGACACCGAGCTGATCGGCAACGTCTCGGTGCGGGTGGTGGACATCGGGCGCCCCGACGCCTGGGAGGTGCAGGGTCGCGGCGAGCTGGCGCTGGCGATCCTGGTCGAGCAGATGCGCCGGGAGGGCTTCGAGCTGACCGTCGGCAAGCCGCAGGTGGTGACCAAGAAGATCGACGGCAAGGTGCACGAACCGTTCGAGCACCTGACCGTCGACTGCCCCGAGGAGTATGTCGGCGCCATCACCCAGCTGGCGGCCGCACGCAAGGGCCGGATGACCGAGATGGCCAACCACACCACCGGTTGGGTGCGGATGGAGTTCATCATCCCCAGCCGCGGCCTGATCGGCTGGCGCACCGATTTTCTCACCGAGACCCGCGGCACCGGTATCGCCAACGCGGTCTTCGACGGCTACCAGCCGTGGGCCGGCGAGATCCGGGCCCGCCACACCGGCTCACTGGTGAGCGACCGTTCCGGCTCGATCACGCCGTTCGCGCTGATTCAGCTGGCCGACCGCGGCCAGTTCTTCGTGGAGCCGGGCCAGGAGACCTACCAGGGCATGGTGGTCGGGATCAATCCTCGGGCCGAGGATCTGGACATCAACGTCACCAAAGAGAAAAAGCTGACCAACATGCGGTCGTCGACCGCGGACGTGATGGAGACGTTGGCCCGACCGATCGAGCTGGACCTGGAGCAGGCGATGGAGTTCTGCGCGGTCGACGAGTGTGTCGAGGTCACTCCCGAGGTGGTGCGGGTGCGCAAGGTCGAACTGGATTCGACGTTGCGGGCACGCAGCCGCGCCCGGGCCAAGAACCTATAGATTTGGGCCGCCCGGATACCCTGGTGGCCGTGCCGAAGCCGCTCCGCTGTCCCCGTGTGATGGCGGGAGCACTGGCTTCGGTGATGCTACTGGTGTTGACGCAGCTCGCGGCGGCATGCACCGTCAACCCGCCGCCGGCGCCGCAGAGCACCGAGACGCCGAAGAGCACGGCGCCTCCGCCGAAACGGATCAGCCAGATCATCATGGGCATCGACTCGATCGGCGCTGGCTTCAACCCGCATCTTCGCTCCGACCTGTCAGCGGTCACCGCGGCCATCAGCGCGCTGGTGTTACCCAGCGCCTTCCGGCCGATCCCGGACGCCGGCACGCCGACCGGTTCACGCTGGGAGATGGATCCGACCCTGCTGGTGTCGGCCGCGGTGACCGCCGAGGCGCCGTTCACGGTGACCTACCGGATTCGGCCCGAGGCGTCGTGGACCGACAACGCACCCATCGCCGCCGACGACTTCTGGTACCTGTGGCAGCAGATGGTGAGCCAGCCGGGCGTCGTCGACCCGGCCGGTTATGACCTGATCACCGGGGTGCACTCCGTCGAGGGTGGCAAACAGGTGGTGGTCACCTTCGCCAAGCCGTACCCGGCGTGGCGGGAACTGTTCAGCAACATCCTGCCCGCGCACATCGTCAAGGACGTGCCCGGCGGCTTCCCGGCCGGGCTGGCCCGGGCGCTGCCGGTCACCGGCGGCCAATTCCGGGTGGAGAACATCGATCCGCAGCGCGACGCGATCCTGCTCGCCCGAAACGACCGCTACTGGGGCCCGCCGGCCAAGCCGGACCTGGTGCTGTTCCGCCGGGCCGGGTCGCCGGCCGCGCTGGCGGACTCCATCCGCAACGGCGACACCCAGGTGGCCCAGGTGCACGGCGGTTCGGCAGCCTTCGCCCAACTGTCGGTGATCCCGGGCGTGCAGACCTCGCGGGTGGTCACACCGCGGGTAATGCAGTTGGCGTTGCGGGCCGGACAACCCAAGCTGGCCGATGTTCGGGTCCGCCGGGCGCTCCTGGGACTGCTCGATGTTGGGTTGCTGGCCACCGTGGGTGCCGGCAGCGACAACACCGTCACCCTGGCGCAGGCCCAGATCCGCGCTCCGAGCGACCCTGGCTATGTGCCGACCGCGCCACCGGCCATGTCCGATTCGGCGGCGCTCGCGATGCTGCAGACGGCTGGTTACCGCGTCGAGAAGGATGCGCCGCCGTCCGCGCTGGTCCCCCCGGCGGGCGCAGAGCCCGCCCCGCCGCATCCGCCCGAGGTCACCCGCGGGCGGATCAGCAAGGACGGCGAACAACTGTCACTGGTCATCGGCGTGGCGGCCAACGATCCGACCTCGGTGGCGGTCGCCAACACCGCCGCGGACCAACTGCGCAACGTCGGCATCGCCGCGACCGTATTGCCGCTGGACCCGGTGAAGCTCTACCGGGAGGCGCTGGTGACCCATCAGGTCGATGCCATCGTCGGCTGGCAGCAGGCCGGGGGCGATCTGGCGACGCTGCTGGCATCCCGATACGGCTGCATCGCGCTGGAGTCCACCACCGTACCGACGTCCAGCGGCCCGGCCCCCGCTCCGGTTCCCGCGCCATCGTCGCCACCGGTCACGGGATCGCCGACGCCGACGTCGCAGGCCCCGCCGCGCCCCGCCGGATCGGGCGCGTTGGTGCAGGCCCCGTCGAACATTACCGGCGTCTGCGACCACGGCATCCAGACCGAGATCGACGCGGCGCTCGACGGCGGCAAGACCATCAGTGAGGTGATCTCGGCCGTCGAACCCCGGCTGTGGAGCATGGCGACGGTGCTGCCGATCTTGCAGGACACCACGATCGTGGCCGTGGGTCCGAGCGTGGCGAACGTCAGCCTGACGGGGGCGGTGCCGGTCGGGATCGTCGGTGACGCCGGAACCTGGGTGAAGCGGCCCTGACGCGTTGGCGGCATCGAGCGCGGCGGTGCCGGCCTGAAGATCAGGCTGAAGCAGATACTTGCGGTTTGCTGAGAGTGGGTTCCGCGGGGGGTTCGAAATCAGCCGTCCGGAGTTAGGGTCTTTGCAAGCAGGCGGCCAGCGGGGTGGGAAGGGGCTGCGTCGGCCGTCGAAGTCGAGCGAACTGAGGGCTTGCGCACAGATAATCCTTGGTTATTATTAAGCAGCTTGCACGCCGACACGTGGAGGGGATGGTCATATGGAACACCTCGCTCGCCGGTGCGCCACAGTAGCGACTGCAGCCATCGCGGTAGGCGGGCTCGTCACAGCACTGACGTCGACGACGCCCTCCCTGCCCGACGTGCAGATTCATGACATCGACATGGCCGCGGCGAACGTCGACACGAACTCGATCATCGAAACCATCGAGAACCACGTCCGCCCGGACACGGCCGGCAGCGGCGGCACCGACGAGATACAGCAGATCAACCTCGGCGACCTGCTCACCGGTAACGGCGACGGTGAACTCGGGGACGGCTCGCCGTTCAATGCCGGCGACCTGGACCAAAGCGCCCTGGACGCCGTGCTCGGCGAAAGCGGGGGATTCGACGCGCAGAGTGTGATGGGCACCGTGCCGTTCGGCCCCGACCTCGGTGTCCTCGGCGTCCCGTCGGTCAGCGCGTTCACCGGAACCGAGACAGCCGCCAGCAGCGCGGCTGCCAGCGCCTTCGCCGGCATCGCCCTGGCGCTCAACGGCCTTCCGGCCGCCTACCAGTCGCTGCTCACCGGCATTGCGAGCGCCGAATTGGCGTTCAACAACGCCCTGGTGGAGGCACAGTTGGGTGTGGTCGGGCAATTGGACGACGGCAGCGCGGCCAGCGAGATCGCCCACTTCATCTTCTTGGCCAACAACTCGATCATCGCCCAGAACGAGCACGCGCTGAACAGTCTGCTCGGCATCGATCTCAGCGGGGACGCCCTGCACAACAGCCTGTTCGGCGATTTCGACGCCGGCAGCGCAGCGTTCGGAGCCGACTGGGATGCGCTGCTGGCCTCCTTCAGCCCGGACGTGGTCTCGGCGGTGCTGCACGACAACCTCGCGTTGCTGCTGGCCGACCTCGACATTCCGAGTTACCTGGCGAGCTTCCTGCTCAGCCTCTTCTGATAGCCGGGCGTCCTTCGACCGATCGGTAGAGTTCGGGCTGTGTCGGATCAGACCCCACGGTTGCTGTTCGTGCATGCCCATCCCGACGACGAGACACTCACCACCGGCGCGACCATCGCCCACTACGCCGCGCGCGGCGCCGATGTGCATGTGGTGACCTGCACGCTCGGCGAAGAAGGTGAGGTCATCGGCGACCGCTGGGCACACCTGGGGGTGGATCACGCCGACCAGCTGGGCGGCTACCGGATCGGCGAGCTCGCCACCGCATTACGGGAACTCGGGATCGGAGATCCGCAGTTTCTCGGCGGTGCGGGGCGCTGGCGCGACTCGGGGATGGCCGGCACTCCGCCCCGGCGACAGCAGCGATTCATCGACGCCGCCGATGCGGAGACCGTGCCGGCGCTGGTGGCTGTCATCCAGCGGGTGCGGCCGCATGTCGTGGTCGGCTACGACCCGTACGGCGGTTACGGCCATCCCGACCATGTACACGCCCACCGTGTCACCACCGCGGCGGTGGCGGCCGCGGCCGCCGATGACGCCGGCCCGGGCCGGGCCTGGGCCACGCCGAAGTTCTACTGGACGGTGACCGCCGCCAGCGCCTGGCGCGACGCCCGGCGGGCCCTGCGGGACCCCGACCGGCTGCCGCACTGGACGTTGCCGGATGAAGGCGACACGCAAGGCATGGTCGGGGAGTTCCCCGACGACCGGATCGACGCCGTCATCGAGGCCCCCGGATCGCGCGCCGCCAAGCTGGCGGCCATGGCGGCGCACGCCACCCAGGTGGCCGTCGGCCCCACCGGCCGGGCGTTCGCGTTGTCCAACAACGTGGCTCAGCCCATCTTGGACAGTGAGCACTACGTGCTGGCCGCCGGCAGCGCCGGCCCGCGCGATGGCCGGGGATGGGAGACCGATCTGCTGGCCGGACTCGGGCTCGCCGGCACCGGGCAGGCGGTAAGCTCCTGCTGAGCAAGTACCCGACACGTTAGGGCGTAGGCATGGATCCCGATCTGGACCCGAACTTGGAGCACTGGCAGTGGTGGCTGGACAGCTATCAGTGGATGGTCGGTTCGTTGGTCAGCCAGCTGGACAGCATCCCGACTTGAGCCCGATCGCGACGCTCACCGAGCCCGCGATGAACACCGATCCGCCGGGTCGTCGGGCCGTCGACTACTCGGTGCTGGCCCTGCTGGCCGTCGACGGCGTGCTCTGCGCCGTTTCCACCGCCCTGCTGCTGCCCGCGCACATCGGCGCGGTTCCGTTTCCGCTCAGCGCACTGGTGGGCGGCTTCGTCAATGCGGGTCTGCTGTGGGTCGCCCTGCGCTGCACGTCCTCGCTGCGGCTGGCCGCGCTGCCGCTGTGGACCTGGTTGCTGACGATCGCGCTGATGACCCTCGGCGGGCCGGGCGATGACCTGATCTTCGCCGACCGCGGCGTGATGGCCTACGGCGTGCTGTTGATGATCGTGCTGGGCAGCGCCCCGCCGGGGTGGCTGTTGTGGCGGCGTCGCCTGCAGCTGTCGGCTGGCCGGCCGGCCGGCGAACCCTGAGGACCGGGCGGGCGCGCCCTGCGCTCGTCGGGCCGGTTGGGGCGGCGACTACTGTGGCGCATATGGCATGCGCGAGATTCCGGGTGCGGGTGCGGCGCGGATGACGAACCCGTCGGCGCTGCGGCGAGTCCTGCGGCGGGCCCGCGACGGTGTGCTCCTCAACGTCGAGGAAACCGCTATCGCGATGAGTGCCCGCGGTCCCGATCTGGCTGACCTGTGCGCCAGTGCGGCCCGGGTCCGCGACGCCGGCCTGGTCTCGGGCGGCCGGCGCGGGCCGGGTGGCAGGCTGCCGGTCAGCTACTCGCGCAAGGTGTTCATCCCGGTCACGCACCTGTGCCGGGACACCTGCCATTACTGCACTTTCGTCACCGTCCCCGGCGTGCTGCGGGCGCAGGGCAAGCAGATGTATCTGGGGCCCGACGAGATTCTCGAGATCGCCCGCCGAGGCTCCCAAATGGGGTGCAAGGAAGCGCTGTTCACCCTCGGGGACCGGCCCGAGGAGCGCTGGCCCGAAGCGCGGCAGTGGCTCGACGAGCGGGGCTATGACAGCACGCTGGCCTACGTGCGAGCCATGGCGATCCGGGTGCTGGAGGAGACCGGCCTGCTGCCGCACCTGAATCCCGGGGTGATGAGCTGGTCGGAGATGTCGCGGCTCAAGCCGGTGGCACCGTCCATGGGCATGATGCTGGAGAGCACCTCGCGGCGGCTGTTCGAGACCAAGGGTCAGGCACACTACGGCAGCCCCGACAAGGATCCGGCGGTACGGCTGCGCACCCTGGCCGATGCGGGCCGCCTCTCGATCCCGTTCACCACCGGCCTGCTGGTCGGCATCGGCGAGACGCTGGCCGAACGCGCCGACACCGTGCACGCGATCCGCAAGGTGCACAAAGAGTTCGGCCACATCCAAGAAGTGATCGTGCAGAACTTCCGGGCCAAAGAGCACACCGCGATGGCGTCGACGCCGGACGCCGGCTTCGAGGAATTCCTGGCCACCGTGGCGGCGGCAAGACTGGTGCTGGGCCCGAAGATGCGGGTGCAGGCGCCGCCCAACCTGGTCTCGACCCAGGAGTGTCTGGCGCTGATCGGCGCCGGGGTCGACGATTGGGGCGGGGTGTCGCCGCTGACCCCCGATCATGTCAACCCAGAGCGGCCCTGGCCGGCGCTGGACGAGCTGGCCGCCGTCACCGAGCAGGCCGGCTACGACCTGGTACAGCGGCTCACCGCGCAGCCCGATTACGTGCAGGCCGGTGCGGCGTGGATCGACCCGAGGGTGCGCCCGCACGTCGCGGCGCTGGCTGACCCGGACACCGGGTGGGCGCGCGACGTCAACCCGGTCGGGCTGGCCTGGCAGGAACCCGACGAGGTGGTCTCCGCCGGCCGGGTGGACCTGCACACCGCCATCGACGTCGACGGCCGCGCCACCGAGACACGCAGTGATCTGGGTAGCGCCTTCGGGGACTGGGAGTCGATCCGCGAACAGATCCACCAACTGGCCGCCCGCGCCCCCGAACGCGTCGACACCGATGTGCTGGCCGCGTTGCGCTCAGCCGAACGCGATCCGGCCGGCTGCACCGACGCCGAGTATCTGGCGCTGGCCACCGCGGACGGTCCGGCACTGGAAGCCGTTGCCGCCCTGGCTGATTCATTGCGGCGCGAGGTTGTCGGCGATGACGTCACCTATGTGGTCAACCGCAATATCAACTTCACCAACATCTGTTATGTCGGCTGCCGGTTCTGCGCGTTCGCCCAGCGCAAGGGCGATGCCGACGCCTTCTCGCTGTCGAATGCCGAGGTCGGCCAACGCGCCTACGAGGCGCACCTGGCCGGCGCCACCGAGGTCTGCATGCAGGGCGGGATCGACCCGGAGCTGCCCGTCACCGGTTATGCCGATCTGGTGCGGGCGGTCAAGGAGCGGGTGCCGTCGATGCACGTGCACGCCTTCTCGCCGATGGAGATCACCAACGGGGTGTCCAAGAGCGGCTTGAGTATTCGGGAGTGGCTCACCAGCCTGCGCGAGGCCGGCTTGGGCAGCATCCCGGGCACCGCCGCGGAGATTCTCGACGACGAGATCCGCTGGGTGCTGACCAAGGGCAAGTTGCCGACCTCGATGTGGGTCGAGGTCGTCACCACCGCGCACGAGGTCGGGTTGCGGTCGAGTTCGACGATGATGTACGGCCACATCGATTCGCCGCGCCATTGGATCGGGCACTTGCGGGTGCTGCGCGACATTCAGGACCGCACCGGCGGATTCACCGAGTTCGTGCCGCTGCCGTTCGTGCATCAGAGCTCGCCGCTGTACCTGGCCGGCGGCGCGCGGCCCGGCCCGAGTCACCGCGACAACCGTGCGGTGCACGCGTTGGCCCGGATCATGCTGCACGGGCGCATCCCCAACATCCAGACCAGCTGGGTCAAGCTGGGGGTGGAGCGCACCCAGGTGATGCTCAACGGCGGCGCCAACGATCTGGGCGGCACCCTGATGGAGGAGACCATTTCCCGGATGGCGGGCTCCGAGCACGGCTCGGCCAAGACCATCGCCGAACTGGTGGGCATCGCCGAGGGCATCGGCCGCCCGGCCCGCCAGCGCACCACCGACTACGCGCCCCTCCACCCGGGAGCTGGGGGCACCACCCACCCGCGAGCTGGGGGCACCACCCACCCGCGAGCGTGCGCGTCCCCGGCCGACACGCCGGGCTGACAGCCGGATTTACGCACGGTCGCCGGCGGGTGGACTACAGGCGCGCGGCCAGCTCGGTGCCCTGTTTGATCGCCCGCTTGGCGTCCAGCTCGGTCGCCAGCGCGGCCCCGCCGATGACGTGCGGGCGCATCCCGTGTTGCCGCAAGCCGCCCTCGAGGTCGCGCACCGATTCCTGCCCGGCGCAGATCACCACGTTGTCAACCGCCAGTAGCCGCGGGCGCGACCTTTTGCGGCCGTAGCTGATGTGCAAGCCGTCGTCATCGATGCGCTCATAGTTCACCCCGGAAAGCTGTTGGACGCCTTTGGCTTTCAGCGATGCCCGGTGTACCCATCCGCTGGTCTTGCCGAGGTTGCGGCCTTGTGCGCCCGCCGTCCGTGCCAACAGGTACACCTGCCGGGCCGGCGGTGCCGGATCCGGTGGCATCACCGCCCCCCGGGCGTCCCACGGGTCGGCGGCGCCCCATTCGGCCCGCCACTCTTTGAGGTTCAGTGTCGGCGAGGACTCCGGGTTCGGCACGACCAGGAATTCGCTGACGTCGAATCCGATTCCGCCGGCGCCGATCACCGCCACCGCCTCGCCCACCGGCCGGCCGTTGATCGCGTCGGCATACGACAGCACCATCGGATGCTCGATACCGGGAATCTGCGGGATTCGCGGCTTCACGCCGGTGGCCAGGATCACCTCGTCGAAATCGGTCAATTCCTCGACATTCGCGCGACTACCCAATCGCACGGTCACCGCATACTTGTCGAGCATCGTGGTGTAGTAGCGGATCGTCCCGGCGAACTCCTCCTTGCCGGGTATCCGCTTGGCCAGGTCGAATTGGCCGCCGATGAACTCGTTGGCCTCGAACAGCGTCACTTCGTGGCCGCGTTCGGCAGTCGTCACCGCCGCCGACAGCCCGGCCGGCCCGGCGCCGACGACCGCGATGCGCCGGCGGCGCCGTGCGGGGCGCAGGACCAGCGTGGTCTCATGGCCGGCCCGCGGATTGACCAGGCACGAGACCTTCTTGTGCATGAAGGCATGGTCCAGGCAGGCCTGGTTGCAGGCGATGCAGGTGTTGATCTCGTCGGCCCGGCCGGCTGCGGCCTTGCGCACCCAGTCGGGGTCGGCCAGCATCGGGCGGGCCATCGATATCAGCTGGACCGAGGTCTCGGCGAGGATCTGTTCGCCGGCCTGCGGCATGTTGATCCGGTTGGACGCCACCACCGGGATCGTGACGTGATCGGCCACCGCGTGGGAGATGTCGACGAACGCGCTGTTGGGGACCGACGTGACGATGGTCGGCACCCGGGCCTCGTGCCAGCCGAAGCCGGAGTTGATCATGGTGGCCCCGGCGTCCTCGACCTCGGTCGCCAGCGCGAGGACCTCGTCCCAGCTCTGCCCCTCCTCGACGTAGTCGGCCAGCGACATCCGGTAGCAGATGATGAAGTCGGAACCCACCGCCGCACGACTACGCGCGACCACCTGCACCGGGAAGCGGCGCCGGTTGGCGGCGGTCCCGCCGTAGTCATCGGTGCGGTTATTGGTGCGCGGCGCCAGGAATTGGTTCAGCAGATACCCTTCGCTGCCCATGATCTCGACACCGTCATAGCCGGCCTCGCGGGCCAGCTCGGCCGCCCGGGCGAAGTCGTCGATGGTCGAGTCGACTCCCCGCGACGAGAGTGCGCGCGGCCGGAACGGGTTGATCGGTGCCTTGATCGCCGAGGCGCTGACCGAAAACGGATGGTAGGCATAGCGTCCCGCGTGCAGCACCTGGAGCAGGATCTTGCCGCCCGCGTCGTGGACGGCGTCGGTGACGCGGCGGTGTCGGCGGGCATCGGCGGAGCTGACCATCGCCGAGGCGAACGGCAGCAGCCAGCCGGTCCGGTTCGGGGCGTAGCCGCCGGTGATGATCAATCCCACGCCGCCGCGGGCGCGTTCGGCGAAGTACTCGGCCAGCTTGCCGATGTCGGCGGCCCGGTCCTCCAGGCCGGTGTGCATCGAACCCATCACCACCCGGTTGTCCAGGGTGGTGAACCCGAGATCCAACGGGGACAACAGCATCGGGTAGGGATTGCTGGATCGCGTCGTCACAGTGCCGCCTTCACCTCGTCGAGCCAGTCGATGGCGCTTTCCTCGGCCCGGATGCCGCCGCGCAACACCAGGTACTGGTGCAGCGCGGCCCCCGACAGCGAGCCGGGGTCCGGGAACTGCTTCTTCTCCAGGGCGCGGTAGACCTCGAGGCGCGCGGAACGCTCGGCGCGCAACGTGACGGCCTGCTCGCGCACCGCGGCGGCGTCGCCATAGCCGGCGCCGCGGATCTTGACCGCCAGCTCACGCAGCCGGTTGTCCACGATCGAGCTGCCGCGACCGGCGAGCGGCGCGGCGAGCCAACGTGCCAACTCGTGACGGCCGGCCTCGGCGACGGTGTAGACCTTCTTGTCCGGGCGGCCGCGTTGGGCGACCTCGGTGGCGGCCACCCAGCCGTCGGCTTCCATGCTGCGCAGCGTGCGATAGATCTGCTGGTGGGTGGCGCTCCAGAAGTAGCCGATCGAACGATCGAATCGGTTGGCGAGTTCATAACCGGAGCCGGCCTGCTCGGATAGCGACACCAGGATCGCGTGGGGAAGGGCCACGACGGCGAGCATAGGCAGCCGGCGCCAGCTATGCAACTAGTTGCAGTGCAACTGCGTGCATAGCTACGGTTGTGCTGGTCGGCGGCGCGCCGTCCCGCCGCGGCTACTATCAGGAACCGATGAATCCGCCGCCGCCCCGCCGCCCCGCCGCAGCCCCGTGAGTCCCGTGTATGGCGGCAGATCGGCCGCGCTGCCGACTTTCCCCTGGGACACGCTCGCCGATGTGACGGCGCTGGCCAAGGCCCACCCTGACGGCATCGTCGACTTGTCGGTCGGCACCCCCGTCGACCCGGTCGCCCCGGTCATTCGCGACGCGTTGGCGGCGGCCTCCTCGGCGCCGGGATATCCGACCACCGCCGGCACACCGGCCCTGCGGGCCTCGGCGGTCGCGGCGCTGGCCCGCCGCTACGGCATCACCGGCGTCGCGGAGTCGGCGGTACTGCCGGTGATCGGCACCAAGGAGCTCATCGCCTGGCTGCCGACCCTGCTCGCGCTCGGCGGCGACGACGTGGTGGTGGTACCCGAATTGGCGTATCCCACCTACGAGGTGGGGGCCCGGCTCGCCGGAGCATCGTGGGTGCGCAGTGACGCGCCGCAGCACCTCGACGGCGCGCCCCCGGCCCTGGTGTACCTGAACTCGCCGAGCAACCCGACCGGAGCCATCCTGACCGCCGGTGAGCTGCGCGCCCTGGTCGGCTGGGCCCGGCAGAACGGGGTGCTGCTGGTCTCCGACGAGTGCTATCTGGGGCTGGGCTGGGACGACCCGGCACCGCGGTCGGTGCTGCACCCGCAGGTGTGCGACGGCGACCACACCGGCCTGCTGGCGGTGCACTCGTTGTCGAAAACGTCGTCGCTGGCCGGCTACCGGGCCGGATTCGTCGCGGGCGACGCTGCGGTGGTGGCCGAACTGCTCGCGGTGCGCAAACACGCCGGGATGATGGTCCCGACCCCGGTGCAGGCGGCGATGGCTGCCGCCCTCGACGACGACGAGCACGAACACCAGCAGCGCGACCGGTATGCGCGCCGCCGTGAGCTGTTGCTGCCGGGGCTGCGTGCGGCGGGATTCACCGTCGACCACTCCCAGGGCGGGCTGTACCTGTGGGCCACCCGCGGCGAAGCCTGCCGACAGACCCTCGGATGGCTGGCCGAGCGCGGCATCCTCGTCGCGCCCGGCGAGTTCTACGGGCCGTCCGGCGCCGAGCACGTCCGGGTGGCGCTGACCGCCCCCGACGAGCGCATCGCCGCGGCGGTCGACCGGCTCGATCCGGACCGCTAGGCCGCACTACCGACCAGCGCGTCGCTCCGGTCACCCGGGTTTAGCGGCTGCGAGATTCTATCTGCGTCCAGCCGCTCGGGGCCGGCATGTCGCCGCGGACGAGCCTGGCCCGCGAGCTGCCGCCACAACGAGCATTGCCGCAGCTGGAAGCCGTACAACAGGCTCGCCGCGTGGCCGACGCAGACCTCGGTCGCGAACGGGCATCCGCCGGGGTGTCGCCGGGCGAACGCCGTCGCCGGCCGGCGGGAGGTGCGCGGTCGTCGTCTAGCCTCGCCTCAAACCGCCGGGCCGTGGACGGCGACCCAGGGCTCTGCCAAAGATGAGCTCCGTTGCCCATGAAAAGCCGAGGGATGACGGGGATCGGTCCGCCGATATGCGCGAAGGGTTGTGGTGATGGACTTCGGAGCATTTCCGCCGGAAATCAATTCCGCGCGAATGTATTCCGGAGCCGGATCGGCGCCGTTGCTGGCGGCGGCGACCGCGTGGAGCGCTGTCGGGAACGAACTGAATTCGGCGGCCGAGCTCTACCGATCGCTGATCTCCCGGATCGTCGAGGCCTCGTGGTGGGGGCCGTCCGCGACGGCGATGCTGACAGCGGTAGGCCCCTACGTGTCGTGGATGGCCGCGACCGCCACCGAAGCCGAGCGGGCCGCCGACTACACCCGTGCCGCTGCGGGCGCGTATGAGATCGCCTACGCGGCAACGATCCCCCCGAGCGAGGTCGCGGCCAATCGCGGCCTGCTGGCCCTGCTCGTGGCGACGAATCTGCTGGGGCAGCACAGCCCCGCGATCGCGGCCACTGAGGCGCGCTACGCCGAGATGTGGGCACAGGACGCCGTGGCGATGTACGGCTACGCGGCGGCGTCGCGGGTCGCCGCGATGGTGACACCCTTCCAGACGCCACCGGAGACCACTGCCGCGGGCGGCGAGGAACGCCAGCGGGACGCGGTGACACGAGCCGTGGGATCGGCTGCCCAACAGCACGTCTCGAACGATCTGGTAGAGACCATCCGGCAATGGCTGCAGCACCTCGCCACATCGCCGTCGCAGTATGCGGTAGGGGAGGACCTCAAAGCGAACCTGCCGCAGATACTGAAAAGCTCCACCAGCACCGTGCAGATCGTCCAGCGACTGGCCTCGACCCCGACGAACATCATGAACATCGCCAAGGGGATCTTGCCGCCCGCCTCCAGCGCCACCGCTGCGCCGCCGGCGCCCAGTGGGCCGATCCCGCCGGTGACGGCCGGCGCCGGCGGAGTGCCCGCAGCGAGTTTCGGACGAGCAGGCGCCGTCGGCCGGTTGTCGGTGCCCCCCAGTTGGTCCGGCGCCGTCACCGAGACGACTCTGCAGCCCCTGCCGCCGCCCGCTGCCGCCGCCTCGTCCGTCGAGAGCCAGCCTCGGGGGATATTGCGGGGGATACCGATCAGCGGCGGGGGTGCCGCTCGCCGCAGCGACGGCTACGTCAACCGATACGGCTTCCGGTACAGCGTATTGACGCGCCATCCGGCCGGTGGCTGACCGACCGGTCTCTTCCGGCGTCGCCGCCTGGCCCACTTGCGTTGCGCTGTAGCCGAATCCGACGTCGGCCGATACGAGAGTTTAACCGCGGCGGGATTCTTTTTCTCACACCGCAAACCGAGCGGTGATCAACGGCCGATGCGTTTCGGTCTTCGGGCGGCGTTTGCGGTGGTCAGGGCGCTTGACTGACACCCGCGGGCCGAAGGTGAATGCCCGGCTGCGTGCGAACGACGCCGCGGTGCGGTGGTTGCGTGGCCCAGCGCCGGTAACAGCACGCTCGAAGAATCTCCTAGTCTCACAATCAGCGAGATTCGTGAAGTGCCATGGCGCAGACAATGATCAGGAGGTGACAGATGTCGTTCGTCAACACCCAGCCGGAAGCATTGACCAGCGCTGCCAGTGAACTGCGGGGCATCGGATCGGTGGTAACGGCACAGAACATGGCAGCCGCCGGACCGACCACGGTGTTGCCGCCGGCGGCGGCCGACGAGGTGTCGGCGTTGACAGCGGCGCTGTTCTCCGCTCACGCACAGGCATACCAAGAGGTCAGTGCTCAAGCCGCCGCTATCCACGAGGCATTCGTGCGGACATTGGCGCTCAGCTCCGAGTCGTATGCGGCAACCGAGGCGGTCAACGCCGCTGCGGCAAGTTAGCTCACGACAATGGATTTCGGGGCGCTGCCGCCGGAGGTCAACTCGGCGCGAATCTATTCCGGGGCAGGCTCGTCGCCGCTGATCGCTGCCGCGTCGGCCTGGAGCAGGCTGGCCGCCGAACTGACCTCGGCTGCCGCCGGTTACGAGGCGATCGTGACGCGCCTGGCCGGCGAGGATTGGCTTGGGCCGTCATCGGCCTCGATGGCGCAAGCGGTCGCGCCATACGTGGAGTGGATGAATGCCACCGCGGCGCGGGCCGAGCTGGCCGCAACGCGGGCCCGGGAGGCCGGCGCGGCCTACGACTCTGCCGTGGCGGCCACGGTGCATCCTGCCGATGTCGACGCCAACCGCATCCAGCTGTCGTCGCTGTTGTCGACAAACGTTCTGGGACAGAACACCCCGGCGATCGCGGTGACCGAGGCCGACTACGGCGAGATGTGGGCGCGTGATGCCGCCGCCATGTACCAGTACGCCGGTGAGTCGGCATCGGCGTCGCAGGTGGCGCCGTTCAGCGGTCCGGACCAGACCACCACCGGCAATTCACCGTCCTCGCAACTGGTTTCCGCGGTCCAGTTGGCATTGGCGAGCTTGACCTCACCGGCCTCGTCGGCGGCCGGTGCAGCGGGTGCGTCGACGTCACCGTTAGATGACATGCTGGGCGATCTCTACGCCATGGTGGGCCTGAAGTACACCCCCGAAAGTCCGATAGCCAACCTGCTCGCGCCGTGGACGTCCTATGTCGCCCCGGCGCAAAGCAGCATCGCGATAGCGCACTTCTCCACGGGTGCGGTCAACAGCGGGGTCTCGTTGTCCAAGGCACTGGCGCCGGCTGCCTCGGCGGCAAAGGCTGCCGGGGACGGCGCCAAGGCGGCCGCGGGAGCGTTGCCCGCGGCGCTGCCTGCCGCCGGCTTGGCGGCCCCGATCGGTGGCGGAGCGCCGGTGGCAGCCGCGTTGGGCAATGCCGCGGCGGCCGGGCGCCTGTCGGTGCCGGCCGGCTGGGCCGGGGTCGGCCCGCCAGCGGGCGCGGTCCCGCCGATTCCGATCAGCACCGTCTCCGCCATCAGCCCGGATGTGGAGGGTTCGGGAAATCTGCTGGGCGGGATGCCGCTGGCCGGTGCCGGGGCCGGCGGCAGGGGAGTCGGTCCCCGGTATGGATTTGCGCCCAAGGTGATGGCGCGCCCGTTCTCCGCCGGGTGACAGGTGCGGCAGGCTACTCGCAGGCGATGCCGTCGCCGTCGCCGTCCAGTCCGGGCCGATAGCCGGGCTGGCCGGCCAGGATCGGCGCGACGCCGGCGGCCCGGGCGGCGGCGCAGTTCGGGAAATACACCGGCAGGCCGTCGGTCGAGCCGACGAACGGCACCGGTTCGGCCGGAGGCTGCTCGGTCGTGGGTTCACTCTCCGGTGGGGCTTGCTGGTCGGCGGGCGCGCCGCAGTCGCCGGTCAGGATGCGCGCGATCGCATCATGTTCTGCCTGGGTGACCCACAGCCCGTAGCCGGACTTCACCTCCACGATGCGCGAGACGTACTCGCAGCGGTAGGACTTGTTGGGCGGCAACCAGGTTGCGGCGTCACCGTCACCTTTCTGATAGTTGATCGGGCCGCTGGTGGCCTGCAGGTTCAGCGGGTCGTTGGCGAAGTTGCGGCGAGTCGGCTCGTCCCACTGTTGGGCGCCCTTCTGCCAGGCGTCCGACAACGCCACGACGTGGTCGATCTGCACCGCCCGGGAGGTGCCACGGCCGCGCTGAAAGGCGATCGCGGTACCGGTGTAGGGATCGTGGAGAACCCCGGAGAGCACCACGCAATCGTTGGTGCCCGGCTTGATCTCGATGTCGACCAGGTCGCGGCGCAGGATGTCGTTGCGGGTGTCGCAGCCGTTGTGTCCGCCCGGCACCGTGACGTCATCGCTCCAGGCTTGCCCGAACAGCGCGCGGTCATAGCCGGTCTTGGCGGCACGGCCCTTGATCGGCAGCGCGTCGAGCTTGGCCAGTGCGGCCGAGCCGCCGGCCACCACCGGGTCGGCCGGCGCGGGGGCGGCCGACGTGCCGATCAGCAGGGCCGCCGCGACCACGGCGTAGCCCAGCCACCTGCGTCGCTGGTCGACCACGGCACCTCCGGAGTCTTGATGTGCTGGCGCGGACGTTAGCAGCCTGCTCCGACAGGATCGGCGGGCGCGAAGCGGCAGCCGGTCGCCATAAGGTGAGACGGTGCGCATCCATCCCGAAGTCGCCGATGCGCTGGCCGCTGGTCGCGCCGTGGTGGCGCTGGAGAGCACGATCATCACGCATGGCCTGCCCCGCCCGGACAACCTGCGCGTCGCCCGTGAGATCGAGCAGGCGGTGCGCTCGACAGGAGCGGTACCGGCCACCATCGCCGTCCTCGGTGGCCGAGCGCAGATCGGGCTCGACGGCGAAGCGCTGCACCACCTCGCCACCGCCGGTAGGGCGGTCAAGGCCAGCGTCCGCGACTTAGCGATGCTGGCCGCCGCCGGTGGCGACGGCGCGACCACGGTCGCCTCGACCGCGCATCTGGCCGCGGCGGCGGGCATCGTGGTGTTCGCCACCGGCGGACTGGGCGGGGTACACCGCGGGGCGCGCGCGAACTTCGACGAGTCCGCGGATTTGACGACGCTGTCGCGCACACCGGTGCTGGTGGTGTGTTCGGGCGTCAAATCGATCCTGGACATCGGTGCGACGCTGGAGCGCCTGGAGACCCTGGGGGTGGGCGTGATCGGATACCGCACCGACCGGTTCCCCGCCTTCTATCTCGCCGACTCCGGGTTCCCGATCGACTGGCAGGTGCACACCCCGGCGCAGGTCGCCGCGGTGTTGCGTGCCCGCGCCGGGTTGCGCACCGAGGGCTACGGGCTGATTCTGGCCAATCCGGTCGACGCCGATGCCGAACTGGATCGCGCGCTGCACGACCGGGTGCTCGCCGACGGGTTGACCGCCGCCGAGGCGGCCGGGGTACGCGGCAAAGACGTCACCCCCTTCCTGCTCGATCACTTCCACCGCGGCACTCGCGGCGCGTCGGTCGCGACCAATGTCGCGCTGGTGCTGGCCAATGCCCGGCTGGCCGGGAAGGTCGCGGTCGCCTATGCGTCCGGGTGAGCGGCCAGGGTTAGCGGCCGACGCGTCGCGCTGATTTCCCGTACCATAGGTCGTTATATCCGCTGGTCTGGCCGGCACGCGCTGTCGACGGGGCTACGACTTCGGCGGGAGGCGTGCCGATGGCAGATGTGGTCAGTCGGGGTGCCGCATGAGCCTGACGAGCATTCCCGGCAAGCAACTGTTGCCGCTGCGCCCGTATCCGCCCAGGGTCGGGCCCCGCGGGGCGCTGGTCTACCGGGTGATCGCCACCACCGACCACAAGCTGATCGGCATCTTGTACATGGTGACCACGTTCAGCTTCTTTTTGATCGCCGGTCTGATGGCCCTGCTGATGCGCACCGAGTTGGCCGCGCCGGGCCTGCAGTTTCTGTCCAACGAGCAATACAACCAGCTGTTCACCATGCACGGCACCATCATGTTGCTGCTGTATGCCACCCCGATCGTGTTCGGCTTCGCCAACCTGGTGCTGCCGTTGCAGATCGGGGCGCCGGACGTGGCCTTCCCACGGCTCAACGCCTTCAGCTACTGGCTGTATCTGTTCGGCGCGCTGATCGTCGTCGCCGGGTTCCTGACGCCGGGCGGTGCCGCGGATTTCGGCTGGACCGCTTACGCGCCGCTGAGCGGCGTCGTCCATGCCCCCGGCGCCGGGGCCGACCTGTGGATCATGGGGCTGGCGGTCTCCGGATTGGGCACCATCCTGAGCGCGGTGAACATGATCACCACCGTGGTCTGCATGCGCGCCCCCGGGATGACGATGTTCCGGATGCCGATCTTCACCTGGAACGTGCTGATCACCTCGATCATGGTGCTGATCGTCTTCCCGCTGCTGACCGCGGCCCTGCTCGGCCTGGCCGTCGACCGGCACCTGGGCGGGCACATCTACGACTCCGCCAACGGCGGCGAGCTGCTATGGCAACACCTGTTCTGGTACTTCGGCCACCCCGAGGTGTACATCGTTGCGTTGCCGTTCTTCGGCATCGTCACCGAGATCTTCCCGGTGTTCGCCCGCAAGCCGGTGTTCGGCTATAGCCAGATGGTGTACGCGACCATGAGCATCGCCGGCCTGTCGACGGCGGTGTGGGCGCACCACATGTTCGCCACCGGCGCAGTCCTGTTGCCGTTCTTCGCGTTCATGAGCTTCATGATCGCGGTGCCGACGGGCATCAAGTTCTTCAACTGGATCGGCACGATGTGGCGGGGCCAGATGACGTTCGAGACACCGATGCTGTTCTCGCTCGGGTTCGCGGTGACGTTCCTGGCCGGCGGGCTGACCGGGGTGATGCTGGCCAGTCCGCCGCTGGATTTCCACGTCCACGACACCTATTTCGTGGTGGCACACTTTCACTACGTGCTGTTCGGCACCATCGTGTTCTCGACTTTCGCCGGGATCTACTTCTGGTTCCCGAAGATGACCGGACGACTGCTCGATGAGCGGCTGGGCAGACTGCACTTCTGGCTGACGTTCATCGGCTTCCACACCGCGTTCCTGGTGCAGCACTGGCTGGGCAACATGGGGATGCCGCGCCGTTACGCCGATTACCTGTCCACCGACGGGTTCCAGCCGTTCAACATCGTCTCCACCGTCGGGGCATTCATCCTGGCGGCATCGATGCTGCCGTTCCTGTGGAACGTGTTCCGCAGTTGGCGCTACGGCGAGGTCGTGACCGTCGACGATCCGTGGGGCTACGGCAACTCGCTGGAGTGGGCGACCAGTTGCCCGCCGCCGCGGCACAACTTCACCGAACTGCCCCGGATCCGTTCGGAGCGGCCGGCATTCGAACTGCACTACCCGCACATGGTGCCGCGGCTCCGCGACGAGCTGCACATCGGGCGCCGTCAGGTCGCCGAGCCGCTGGGATCGCGCGACTGATCGTGCCGATGGCAGCCGGTGGGCGGGATCGGTCCGGGTCCGGTCAGCGACCGATCACCCTGGCGATGCACAACTCCGGCTCGACGAACGGATCCAACTCGGCGTGCAGCGCAGTGTTTTCGCCGCCGTCCGCATCGGTGCTGAGCAGTCCGCGCAGCAGACCGAGGTGCATGGCGCAGCTGACTTCGGGATGGGAGCGCGCCAGGTCGCGGACCGGGCAGGCGTGCAGCCGGATCGCGCACTCGCGGTGGCCGTCGCCGACGGCGGCCGGCGCGGTGATCTCCGGGCCGAACCCCATTCGCTCGAAGGTGTCGGCGATTCGGCCGGTGCGGTCGTCGAGGGCCGGTGTGCCGTTCCGGACGCCGTCAGCGGAGCCTTCGGAGACGTCCTGGGCCATGATCCTGCCGGCCCAGCGCCGGCCGGCTCGTTCGGCGCGCTGCCGGCGCTCGGCGGCGGTGTCGCCGAGTTCCATCGCGAGGATCTCGGCCAGACCCCGGTAATCCAGCCGGTCGCGCACCGCGACGTAGCCGGTGCGGGGGCGCCCGACGCCGTCCCGCTTGATCCGGGTGCGCGCGACCGAGCCGTCCTCACACAGTGCGTCGAGGTGGAACCGCACGGTGGTGACGTGTAAGCCCATCTGGGTGGCGATCTCGGAGGCATCCACCGCGCCGGTGGCGCTGGTGACCAGTCGCAGCACCCGTTCCCGCTGCTGGTTGCGCGGCAACCGCCGGGTGCGATTGGCCCCGCGCCGCTGTTTGGACTGGTCGTGCATCGGTGTGCCTCTCGTGATCCGGTCACCATAAATTTAATGGAACAAGCTCATTGATACCAGCTACAACGGTGGCTGGTGGGCCGGCAAAGCGGCCAACGCCGGCCGGGCAGGCAACCGGTAACGTCCCCTGGGTGTTGCTGACCTCGCTGGATACCCACGTCGACGATATCGCCGATGCGGTACGCATCGACAACACCACGCTGAGCCGGGCCGATCTGCGCGCTGCGGCGGCGGCGGCGCTCGAAGACCTCGGCGGGGCGGGGCGGGTGGCGGTGCTGGCCACCCCGACGGCGTCGACGGTGCTCGCAGTCGCCGGTTGTCTGCTCGCCGGGTTGCCGGTGGTCCCGGTCCCAGCCGACGTCGGCGTCGCCGAACGTGCCCACATCCTGCGTGACTCGAACGCGCAAGCCTGGCTGGGGGAGCGGCCCACCGAACTCGCCGGCCTGCCGCATGTGCCGGTACGGCGCGGCGCCGGATCGGCTCAGCCGCCCCCCGAACCGGCGGGTGCATGCGACGCCGCGCTGGTCATCTACACCTCCGGCACCACCGGCCCGCCCAAGGGTGTGCAGTTGAGTCGGCGGGCGCTGGCAGCGGACCTGGACGCGCTGGCCCAGGCTTGGCAGTGGAGCCCCGAGGATGTGTTGGTCCACGGCCTGCCGATGTATCACGTGCACGGCCTGGTGCTGGGACTGCTGGGCTCACTGCGGGTCGGCAACCGCTTCGTGCACACCGGCAAGCCGACGCCGCAGGCCTATGCGCAAAGCTGCACTGAGCTGGGCGGCACGCTGTATTTCGGGGTGCCCACCGTGTGGTCGCGGGTGGTGGCCGATGCCGGTGCCGCCGAAGCGCTGCGGCCGGCCCGGCTGCTGGTCTCGGGCAGTGCGGCGCTGCCGGTTCCGGTGTTCGACGCGCTCGTCGCCAGGACCGGCCACCAGCCCATCGAGCGTTACGGCAGCACCGAATCGCTGATCACGGTGAGCACCCGGGTTGACGGCGAACGCAGACCCGGCTGGGTGGGGTTGCCGTTGCAGGGGGTGCAGACCAGGCTCATCGGCGAGGACGGCGAGCCGGTCCCCCACGACGGGGCGACCATCGGGCGACTGGCGGTGCGTGGACCGACCTTGTTCGATGGCTACCTCAACCTGCCCGAGGCGACCGCGGCGGCCTTCGACGCCGACGGCTGGTACCGCACCGGGGATGTCGCGGTCATCGACGCCGAAGGGATGCACCGGATCGTCGGCCGCGAATCGGTGGACCTGATCAAGACCGGCGGCTTCCGGGTCGGGGCCGGCGAGATCGAGACCGCGCTGCTCGGTCATCCCGCGGTGGCCGAGGTGGCCGTCGTCGGACTGCCCGACGAGGATCTGGGCCAGCGCATCGTCGCGTTCGTCGTCGCCGCCCCAGACCACACCGCGACCTCCGACGAGCTGATCAACTACGTCGGGCAACAACTGTCGGCCCACAAACGCCCGCGCGAGGTGCGGATGGTGGATGCGCTGCCGCGCAACGCAATGGGAAAGGTACTCAAGAAGGCGTTGCTGCCGTAGGCTCGCGCTTGCGCGAACCGAAACCAGAAGGAGTGGCGCTGTGAAAAATTGGACTCTTTCCGTCGGCGCACTCCTGGCCGGCGCGGCATTCCTGCTCGGTGGCTGCTCGGAGGTCAGCAAAGTCGTCAACAAGGGCGGCGACACCACCTGTCAGGAGTTCAACAGCCACGACGACGAGAAGCAGCGCTCGGAAGTCTCCAAGATGCTCAAGGACAAGAACGGCAACGAGCCGTCCAACATGGAGTTGTCCGCGACGCGGGTGGCGGTCAGCGCCTACTGCAAGACCATCGGCAAGGACAGCGACAAGATCAGCAACGCGATGCTGTAGCCGTCGGCGGCACGTTCAATCGCGGTCGGGATGACCGCTGAGACGGTCGGCACCGGGGCCGGCTGGTTCCCAGGTCCGCATCGCGGCGTCGACGCCGTCGTCGTCCAGCGCGGCCACCGATAGCGGCAATTGGTCAGTGCGGTAACGCATCCCGTCGAGGAGTAGGGCCACATAGCGCCGCCACAGGTCGGCGTCGACGTGGCCGGCGAACTCGCTGACCGTGCCGGCCAGCAGCCCGAAGATGGGCATGTCGGTATCGGACAGTTCGGGACGCAGCCGGCCGTCGGCCCGCGCGCGCTCCACGAGCCGTTTCAGGATCGGGACAAGCCGCTCCTGGGCGGCGGTCACCCGATCGCCGCCATAGGTCTTGCTGAAGGCGATCTCCCGCAATCCGCGGTCGGTCGCGGTGAGCTGACACATCTGCTCGACGTACCATACGAACCCTTGCCATGGGTCTGGTTGGCGCAGAGCCGATTCCGCCAAGTCGGCCAGCTGATGGAGACCGTCGGCGAAGATCGCCTCGAATAGTTCCTCCTTGGTGGCGAACCTGCGGTACACGGTGCCGACTCCCACGCCCGCGTGGTGTGCGACGTCATTGAGGTTGGGCTCGAGCCCCTTGCGGGCAAACAGATCTCGGGCGGCCTCCAGGACCCGCTTGCGATTGCGCTCGGCGTCCTTGCGCAGCGGGCGGCCCGTTGTGTTACTCGCGCTCACACCGGCCAAGTGTAATGCGCGCAACAAAAAAACGGATTGACTGAATCCACTTATATAGTTAGCTTGGCTACTCGGAGAGACGCAGGGCTGCCCCGGGCCGACGTCGGGAAAGGTGACGATGATAAGGCTGCTAGGCCGGGTGTGGCTGCCCGTCTTGATCGTGATCGCGGTGGGCGCGGGTGTCATCGCAGTCGCCCAGCTGCGGACGGTGTTCGGTGCGCATCCGGTCGTGGTGACCGACATCTCCTCGGATAACGCCGAGGACTTCAACCCGAAGTTCGTCACCTATGAAGTCTTCGGCTCGGGCAGCAGCGCCGTCATCAATTACATGGACCTCGAGGGCAAGCCCCAGCGCGTCACGAGCGCGGCGCTGCCCTGGACGCTGACACTGGAGACCACGTTGCCCTCGGTGATGCCCAACATCCTGGCTCAGAGTGACGGTGACAGCATCAGCTGCCGGGTCACCGTCGACGACGAGATCAAACAGGAACGGACCGCTACCGGATTCAATGCCGAGACCTTCTGCTTTGTGAAGGCCGCATGACCGCGCCGACGGACGACCGGCCGGCCGAGGCCATCGCGCAGCCTCGTCACGCCGAGCGTCCGCTGATTCCCCGGCTCATCCGACGGTTCGCAGTGCCGATCATCCTGGCGTGGATCGCTCTCATCGCCGCCCTGAATATTGTTGTGCCGCAGCTAGAAGAGGTCGGCAAGCTGCGTGCGGTGTCGATGAGCCCCAACGATGCGCCGTCGATGATCGCCACCAAGCGGGTCGGCAAGGTGTTCGAAGAGTACGACACCAGCAGCTCGGTGATGGTGGTGCTCGAAGGCGACGAGCCGTTGGGCGGCGAGGCGCACGAATTCTACGATCGCATGGTTCGCGAGCTGCGCGCCGACACCGCCCATGTGCAGCATGTGCAAGACTTCTGGGGCGACACGCTGACTGCCAAGGGCGCCCAGAGCGCGGACGGCAAGGCCGCCTACGTTCAGGTCTACATCTCCGGTGATCAAGGTGAGACGCTGGCGAACGAGTCGGTGGATGCGGTGCGCCACATCGCATCCCAGGGCCCCACTCCCGCCGGGGTGAAGGCCTACGTCACCGGTCCCGCGGCCACCAGCACCGACCAGAACCACGTCGGCGACGCGAGTATGAAGCTCATCGAGCGGCTCACCTTCGCCGTGATCACGGTGATGTTGTTGACCGTCTACCGATCCGTCATCACCACACTGATCGTGCTCGCCATGGTCTTACTTGAGCTGTCCGGCGCCCGGGGGGTGGTGGCATTCCTGGGTTACCACAACGTGTTCGGTCTGACGACCTTCGCCACCAACCTGCTGGTTACCTTGGCCATCGCTGCGTCCACCGACTACGCGATCTTCCTGATCGGCCGATACCAGGAGGCACGCAAGACCGGTGAGGACCGAGAATCCGCGTACTACAGCATGTTCGCAGGCACGGCGCATGTGGTGCTGGCATCGGGGCTGACTATCGCCGGGGCGACGCTGTGTCTGCACTTCACTCGGCTGCCGTACTTCCAGACGATGGGCATCCCGCTGGCGATCGGGATGGTGATCGTGGTCGCGGCAGCCTTGACGCTGGGGCCCGCAGTCATCTCGGTGTGCAGCCGCTTCGGCCGTGTGCTGGAGCCCAAGCGCATCAGCGCGGCCCGCGGATGGCACCGAGTCGGTACCTCGACGGTTCGCTGGCCGGGGGCGATCCTGGTGGTCGCCGTCGCGGCGTCGCTGATCGGCCTGCTGGCCCTGCCGGGTTACCACACGAACTACAACGACCGCATCTACCTGCCGGACGACGTCGCGGCCAACGTGGGCTACGCGGCGGCGACCCGGCACTTCTCCGAGGCAAAGATGAACCCGGACCTGATGATGATCGAAGCCGACCGGGATCTGCGCAACCCGGCAGATTTTCTGGTGATCGACAAGATCGCCAAGGCTCTCAAGAACGTGCACGGTATCGCCCAGGTGCAGACCATCACCCGCCCCGACGGTGACCCGATCAAGCACTCGACGATCCCCTACACCATCGGCCAGAGCGGTACCGCCGCGCTGATGAACAACGACTACATGCAGACCAACCTGGAGAACCTGCTCAGCCAGGCCGATGACCTGCAGGCCAGCATCGACTCGATGACCGAGATGATGAGGATTCAGACGGACCTGGCCGCGGTGTCGCAACGGATGGCCGACAAGATGGCGAAGACCTCCGACGACATCTCCGACATGCGGGACCACATGGCCGATTTCGACGATTTCTTCCGGGTGTTCCGCAACTACTTCTACTGGGAGCCGCACTGCTTCGACATTCCCATCTGCTGGGCGCTGCGATCGGTCTTCGACAGCCTGGACGGTATCGACACCATGTCCGGCGATTTCGACGACCTGGTTCCCGACATGCAACGCATGGCCGAGCTGATGCCGCAGATGGTCGCCGTGATGCCGGCGCAGATCCAGTCGATGAAAAACCAGAAGCAGACGTTGCTCAACCAGTACCAGGTGCAGAAGGCACAGCAGGACCAGAACATGGCCATGCAGGAGAATTCCACGGCGATGGGCGAGGCGTTCGATGCCGCCAAGAACGACGACTCGTTCTACCTGCCGCCGGAAGCCTTCGAGACCGCCGACTTCAAGCGGGGCATCAAACTGTTCATGTCACCCGATGGACATGCGGTGCGGTTCACCATCATTCACCAAGGTGATCCGTTGACCCCCGAGGGGACATCGCGCATCGACCCGCTCAAGGTCGCGGCGGCCGACGCCATCAAGGGAACGCCGCTCGAAGGCGCCCGGATCTACCTCGGCGGCAGTGCGGCGATGTTCCACGACATGCAGCAGGGCGCCAACTTCGACTTGTTGATCGTGGGGACGGCGGCACTGGTGCTGATCTTCGTCATCATGCTGGTGCTGACCCGCGCCGTGGTCGCCGCAACGGTGATCGTCGGCACGGTGGTGCTCAGTCTCGGCTCGGCGTTCGGTCTGTCGGTGGTGCTCTGGCAACACCTCGTCGGCATCCCGCTGCACTGGATGGTGCTTCCGATGTCGGTCATCATCCTGCTCGCCGTCGGAGCCGACTACAACCTGCTGCTGGTCGCGCGCATCCGGGAAGAGATCCACGCCGGTCTGCACACCGGGCTCATCCGCGCCATGGTCGGCACCGGTGCCGTGGTCACCGCTGCCGGTCTGGTGTTCGCCTTCACCATGGCCTCCATGGCCGTGAGCGCATTGATCGTGATCGGCCAGGTCGGCACGACCATCGGACTGGGCCTGCTCTTCGACACCTTGATCGTCCGGTCCCTGATGACACCGTCGATCGCCACCCTGCTCGGACGCTGGTTCTGGTGGCCGCAGATCGTGCGTCCACGCCCACGTCCGCAGCCCTGGCCGCAACCGGTCCAGCCCGCGAAGAAGGAGCAGGCGCTGGTCTGACGCGGCGGTTCAGCGAGCCTCGACGGAGGAGAGGGGAAGCTGGGACCGCCGTATGAACCCGGCCGCTAGTTGGCGTGCAGGTCCTCGTTGAGCGCGATGCCCTGACCGTCGCGGGCGACCACCTCGACGGCCCCGCTCGACGAATTGCGCCGGAACAACAGGTTATTGCCGCCGGCCAGCTCCCGGGCCTTGACCGTCGTGCCGTCGGGCATGGCGACCTTGGTGCCGGCGGTGACATAGAGTCCGGCCTCGACCACGCAGTCATCACCCAGCGGGATGCCCAGCCCGGAGTTCGCCCCCAGCAGGCAGCGCTGGCCGATCGAAATCACCTGGGTGCCACCGCCGGACAGCGTTCCCATGATCGACGCGCCGCCGCCGACGTCGGAGCCGTCACCGACCACCACACCCGCCGAGATGCGGCCCTCCACCATTGAGGTGCCCAGCGTGCCGGCGTTGAAGTTGACGAATCCCTCGTGCATCACCGTGGTGCCCGGCGCCAGGTGTGCGCCCAGGCGCACCCGGTCGGCGTCGGCGATGCGCACCCCGGACGGCAGCACGTAGTCGACCATCCGCGGGAACTTGTCCACGCCGTAGACGGTGACCGGACCGCGGCGCCGCAGCCGGGCTCGCACCGATTCGAAACCCTCGACCGCGCACGGCCCGTGATTGGTCCACACCACGTTGGTCAGCACACCGAACAACCCGTCGGCGTTGAGTCCGTGCGGGGCCACCAGTCGGTGCGACAGCAGATGCAGCCGCAGGTAGGCGTCGTAGGCGTCGGCGGCCTTGTCCGCCAGTGCACCGATCACGGTGCGCACCGCCACCGTCTCGGTGCCGCGGTCCTCGTCGGCGCCGACCAGCTCAACGAGGTGAGCCAGGTCGGCGGGCACGTCGGCAGCCGCCAAGCGGGTGGTGCCCGGGTCACCCTCACCGTCCAACGTCGGTGCAGGAAACCAGGTGTCGAGAACCGATCCGTCTGCGGCCAGCGTCGCCACGCCGACGCCCGAAGCTCCAGTCACGCCGGTCAGGCTACTTTCCCTCGGCGACCAGACGCAAAAGCCCCCTGCGCGCCCGAGAATTGGGGGCTTTCACGTCTGCTCGCGGGGAGAAGCGACCCGCTACGCTGGGGCCGTGCTGGACCTGCGCTCCGACCCGATTGCGCTGACCGCGGCGCTGGTCGACATCCCCAGTGAATCGCGGCACGAGGCACGAATCGCCGACGAGGTGGAAGCCGCGCTACGGGCCCAAACCTCCGGCTTCGAGATCATCCGCGACGGCGACGCGGTACTGGCTCGTACGCGGCTCGGGCGACCGACTCGGGTGCTGCTGGCCGGGCATCTGGACACCGTTCCGGCGGCCGGCAATCTGCCCAGCCGCCGCACCACCGAGGCGGAAGGTGATGTCCTGCACGGCTGCGGCACCGTCGACATGAAATCCGGCGACGCCGTCTTCCTGCACCTGGCCGCCACCATCGCCGAACCGGTACACGACCTGACCTGCGTCTTCTATGACTGTGAGGAGATCGACGCGGCCGCCAACGGACTGAACCGCATCGAACGCAACCTGCCGGATTGGCTGGTGGCCGACCTCGCCATCCTCGGTGAGCCCACCGGCGGCTTTATCGAGGCCGGCTGTCAGGGCACGTTGCGGGTCGTCGTCACCGCCGGCGGCACCCGGGCGCATTCGGCGCGGTCCTGGCTGGGCGACAACGCCATCCACAAACTGGGGGCGGTGCTCGACCGGCTCGCCGCCTATCGGCCGCGCAGCGTCGACATCGACGGCTGCGTCTACCGCGAGGGGCTCTCGGCGGTGCGTATCGACGGCGGGGTGGCCGGCAACGTGATTCCGGACGCGGCCAGTGTCACGGTGAACTTCCGCTTCGCGCCGGACCGCTCACCCGAGCAGGCGCTGACCCATGTGCGGGAGGTCTTCGACGGGCTCGACGTCGCGATCGACCAGACCGACGTCGCCGCCGGCGCCCTGCCCGGGCTCACCGCGCCCGCGGCGGCTGCCCTGGTGGCCGCCGCCGACGGTCAGGTGCGCGCCAAGTACGGCTGGACCGACGTCTCGCGGTTCGCCGCCCGCGGTGTTCCCGCGGTCAACTACGGGCCCGGCGACCCGAACCTGGCCCATTGCGTCGACGAGCGGGTGCCGGTCTCCCAGATCAGCGCGGTGACCGACCTGCTGCGACGGTTCCTCGCCGGCTAGGTGGGCTCGCCGAGTGGCAATTTGACGACGCGACACGCCGGTGCCACGTCGTCAAATTGCCACTGGAAGGCCCACTGGACACCGAGCTCCCGCCGCAGGACCGGGAAGGCGCCTAACCCCCGGTGGGCAGCGCGCGGGCCTGCGCCAGCGCGGTCCGGCCGAACGCGCAATCGACCTCGTCGCACAGCCGGGCCAGCGGGTCGACGGCCCGGGCATCACCGAGCTGGACCGCCACCTGCCAGGCCTGCAGCGCAACCGCGGACTGCCCGCTGCGTTCGGCCATCCGGGCGGCGTCGCGGGCAGCGGTGATCGCGCCATGGTGGTCCCGCATGCCGGCCCGCTGCCACGCACGCGCCACACCCAACTCCGGGGCGAACAGTGCTGACTTGGATCCGTGACGGGATTCTGCCCGGCGCAACGCTTTTGCCGCCCCGGCGATGTCAGACTGCCGCGCCAGGGCGGTAGCCAGCAGGGTCAGCGACAGCGGACCCCACGAATACCCGGTCCGCTCCAAGGTCGCCGCGGCCGGTGCCAGCAGCTCGGCCGCGGCATCGAATTTGCCGGCCGCGATCAGCGCCTGCGCCACCAGCACCTCGCCGATCGCCCGGCCGGGCTGGGCCAGTTCGGCGAAATCGGTGAACTGGCGGGCCGTTTCGTGGGCCTCGGTGAACCGGTCGGTCATCAGCAGCACGGTGATCTCGGCCAGCCCGATGGTGAACCGCAGCAGGCCGGGATGTTCGGCGTCCAGTGCGCGGCGCGCAAACCCCGCGACGTCGCCGAACCGGCCGGCCCTCGCCGCGCACAGTGCCGCGGCGCTGCCCGCCCAGGCCACCGCCATGTCGTCGGCGGCCGGGTCGGCCAACACCGCGGCCGCAGCCTCGGCGGCGCGGCCGATGTTGCCGGCATTCATCGCGAAGGTTGCGCCGAGCGCATCCAGGGTGATGCGCGGGGTGGTGCCGGTGACCCGGCCGCGGGTGGCGGCCAAAAACGCCGCGGCGCGTTCGGGCTCGTCCAGCATGAAGAACTGGTTGGCGGCCCGCGGCAGCGCCCAGGCCATCAACTCCGGTTCGGTCAACCCGGCCGGGTCGACCGCCGACAGCACCGCGTCGGCGTCGCGCCCGCGGCCCTGCCAGCCCAGCGCGTGAGCCAGCGCCAGCCGGGCCGGTAGCCCTCCGGAGCGGTCGAGTGCGCTGCGGGCCAGCCGCTCACCGAGCTCCAGATCTCCCAGTCGCAGTGCCTGCTGGGCGGCGCCCACCAGCTCCCCGACGGGTGGAGGCGCGTCACTGTCGGCGGCCAGCGCCGCCAGCCGCAACTGCTCGCCGACGTGCTCGCAGGGCCGGTTCGACAGCACCGCGACCACCTCGGTGCGCAGCCGGCGGGCGGCCTCGCCGTCCGGGGCGCCCAGTGCTCCGCGCGCCTGCTCGCCGAACAGCGGGTGGGCGGTGTAGACCACCGGGTCCGGGCCGTGACCGCCGCGGGCGCGGATCTCGACCGCACCGAGTTCTACGGCCTGGTCGACGGCGTCGGCACTGGTCAGCTGGGTCAGCTCGGCCAGCGGCAGCGGCTCGATGACGGCCAGATAGTCCAGCACCGCGCGTGCGGGTGCCGGCAACTCGGCCACAAAGGCGTCGACGTCACCCGCGCCGGTGGCCTCGTCCGGTGCCGCGATGTCGATGCGGGCCAGCAACTCATCGCCCCACAACGCGGCCACGGGCGGCGCCGCGAGGGGCGCGGCGTCGGCGCAGCCGGTGATGATCATCCGGGCCGCGCCGGTCAGCGCCAGCTGATAGACCAGCGTCGCCGAGAGGATGTCGAGCTGATGCGCGTCGTCGACCACCAGCAGCAGCTCGCCGCCGTCCCCCTCGCCGGCGGCCAGCGACTCGCGTGCGGCCCGCAGCAGCGCGGCGGGCTTGCCGATGTCGGCGACCCGGATCAGATGGCTCAGGGCACCGAACGGCACCGTGCGCTCGGCGGGGGTGCCGATCACCCAGCGGACGCGGGTGGTCGGATGCCGGCGGGCGCGGTCCTCGGCGGCCAGCCGGGCCAGCGTGGACTTGCCGCAGCCGTCGGGGCCGAGCACCACCGCACCCGCGCGGACCCCGGCCGCGTCGAGCGCTTCGGTCAGCCGGTGCAGGGCGGCCGAATGCTCGGGGACGTTCCACCGGATCGGCATCGCGCAGATTTTACGGTCTGCGCCAGTCGCCGGTTAGCCTTTCGGGTGTGCGGGGCAGCGAATGGGCGGTGTGTGTCTACTGTGCGTCCGGCCCGAGCGACCCGGCGCTGCTGGCGCTGGCCGCCAAAGTCGGCGCGGCGATCGCGCAACGGGGCTGGACGCTGGTGTGGGGTGGCGGCAACGTCTCGGCGATGGGCGCACTGGCGGTGGCCGTCCGGCAGCACGGTGGCCGCACCGTCGGAGTGATCCCCAAGGCGTTGCTGCACCGCGAGGTGGCCGACGTCGAATCCGACGAGCTGATCGTCACCGACACCATGCGGGAGCGCAAACAAGTCATGGACCAACGCGCGGACGCGTTTCTGACCCTGCCCGGCGGCATCGGCACGTTGGAGGAGCTGTTCGAGACATGGACCGGCCGGTATCTGGGTCTGCACGACAAACCGGTCGTGCTGCTGGATCCGGACGGCCACTACGCGGGGCTGTGGGCCTGGATGTCCGGGCTGCTCGACGCCGGGTTCGTGTCCCAGCGTGCGATGGACCGGCTGCTGGTGGTCGACGAGCTCGAGACGGCACTGGACGCCTGCGCACCCGGTACTGCCGGTACCGACTAAGCTGTGTCTTCACAGCAGACCCGCTGCGCCCGGCTCCGCCGTGCCGGCGATCGTCTGGGCTGTCTCAGCACCTGCCGACCCCGAGGGGATACCGTGTCCGATCACAATTCCGGGACCCGGATCGGGCTGACCGACATCGCGACTCGGCTGCCCGTGCTCGTCGCCGATATGCCGGCGATGCTGCGTGGGATGCGGACCGGCCTGCTGGCCCGACCCACCTCCAAGGCGTCGATCGGCAAGGTCTTTCAGGACCGCGCCGCCAAACACGCCGACCGCGTCTTCATCCGGTTCGGTGAGCAGCAGCTGACCTACCGCGAGGCCAACGCGACCGTCAACCGCTTTGCGGCGGTATTGGCCGCTCGCGGCGTCGGCCACGGCGACGTCGTCGGAGTGATGCTGCGCAACTCACCCAACGCGGTGCTGATGATGCTGGCCGTCGTCAAATGCGGTGCGATCGCCGGGATGGTCAACTACCACCAGCGTGGCGACGTGCTGGTCCACAGCCTCGGCCTGCTGGAAGCCAAACTGCTGATCGCCGAGTCGGATCTGGTCAGCGCCGTGCACGACAGCGGCGCGACCGCCGAGCCGGTCACGATCGAGGAGTTCGAGCGGCTGGCGGCCACCGCGCCCGCCGACAACCCGGTATCGGTCGAGGCGGTGCTGGCCAAGGACACCGCGTTCTACATCTTCACCTCCGGCACCACCGGCTATCCCAAGGCCAGTGTGATGACGCACTACCGGTGGCTGCGGGCGCTGGCCACCTTCGGCGGAATCGGGCTGCGGTTGCGCAGCAGCGACACGCTCTACTGCTGCCTGCCGCTCTACCACAACAATGCGCTGACGGTCGCGGTGTCCTCGGTGCTCAACTCCGGCGCGACACTGGCGCTGGGCAAATCGTTCTCCGCCTCACGCTTCTGGGACGAGGTGATCGCCGCGGACGCCACCGCGTTCGTCTACATCGGCGAAGTCTGCCGGTACCTGCTCAACCAGCCGCCCAAGCCGACCGACCGGGCGCACAAGGTGCGGGTGATCGCCGGCAACGGGCTGCGGCCGGAGATCTGGGACGAGTTCACCGACCGGTTCGGCATCAAGCGGGTCTGCGAGTTCTACGCCGCCAGCGAGAGCAACAGTGCGTTCCTCAACGTGCTCAACGTGCCGCGCAGCACCGGGTTGTACCCGCTGCCGCTGGCCTACGTGGAGTACGACCACGACACCGGGCAACCGCTGCGCGGCGAGGACGGCTGGGTACGCCGGGTGCCGTCGGGGCAACCCGGGCTGCTGCTGAGCCCGGTGAACAGGCTTTCGCCGTTCGACGGCTACACCGATCCGGAGGCCAACGAGAAGAAGCTGGTGCGCAACGCCTTCCGGGAAGGGGACTGCTGGTTCAACACCGGCGACCTGATGCGGCCGCAGGGTATGGGCCACGCCGCGTTCGTCGACCGGCTCGGCGACACCTTCCGGTGGAAGGGCGAGAACGTCGCCACCACCCAGGTCGAGGCCGCGTTGTCCGCCGACGAATCGGTCGAGGAATGCGCCGTCTACGGCGTCGAGGTGCCCGACACCGGTGGGCGTGCCGGGATGGCCGCGATCAAACTGCGTGACGGTGCGTCGTTCGACGGGGCCCGGTTGGCCCGCACCGTCTACGACCGGCTGCCGTCGTATGCGGTTCCGCTGTTCGTGCGGCTGGTGGAAACGATGGCGCACACCACCACGTTCAAGAGCCGCAAGGTGGAGTTACGTGAGCAGGGCTACGGCGCCGGTGACGCCCGCATCGACGACCCGCTGTACGTGCTGGCTGGTCGCGACGAGGGTTATGTGCCCTACTACGAGGACTATCCCGGGGAAGTGGCCGCCGGGAAGCGGCCGCGGGGCTGAGGCCGGTCTCGGCCGGTCAGGGCTGACCACCGCGTCGCGGCACCGACCGGGCACCATAGAACCGTGCAGTCCACCCTCTGCGGTCGTCCGGTGGCGGCCGATCGCGCGCTGATCATGGCGATCATCAACCGCACCCCGGACTCTTTCTACGACGCCGGCGCCACCTTCGACGACGACGCGGCCAAGTCGGCGGTGCACCAGGCGGTGGCCGACGGGGCGGACGTCATCGACATCGGCGGGGTCAAGGCCGGGCCGGGGCGGACCGTCGACGCCGATGCCGAGACCGCCCGGGTGGTTCCCTTCATCGAGTGGCTGCGCGGCGCCTACCCCGACCAGCTGATCAGTGTCGACACCTGGCGCTCGGAGGTGGCAAAACGCGCCTGCGTGGCGGGCGCCGACCTGATCAACGACACCTGGGGGGGAGTTGACCCGCAGGTGCCGGCGGTCGCCGCGGAGTTCGGTGTCGGCCTGGTCTGCTCGCACACCGGTGGCGCGGCGCCGCGGACCCGCCCGTTCCGGGTGAGCTACGGCACCACTGTGGACGGGGTGGTGGATGCGGTGATCGACGAGGTCACCGCGGCCGCGCAGCGGGCGGTGGCGGCCGGGGTGCCGCGCGACCGGGTGCTGATCGACCCCACCCATGATTTCGGCAAGAACACCTTCCACGGGCTAGCGTTGTTGCGACACACGGAGAGGCTGGTCGCTACCGGATGGCCGGTGCTGATGGCGCTCTCCAACAAGGACTTCATCGGGGAGACTCTCGGTGTGGGTCTGACCGAACGACTGGAGGGAACGCTGGCGGCCACCGCGCTTGCGGCGGCCGCCGGCGCCCGGATGTTCCGGGTGCACGAGGTCGGGCCGACCCGGCGCGTCCTGGAGATGGTGGCATCCATCCAGGGCGTGCGGGCCCCGACCCGCACAGTAAGGGGTTTAGCATGACCGACCTGGTCGCGGGGCTGGGTGACACCCGGCTGGCCGGGCGCACCTGGAACCGTCCGGACTGGACGGTCGCCGAGTTGGTGGCGGCCAAGGCCGAGACGGGGCGCACCGTCTCGGTGGTGCTGCCCGCGTTGAACGAGCAGGCGACCATCGAATCGGTCATCGACAGCATCACCCCGCTGCTCGACAACCTGGTCGACGAACTGATCGTGCTGGATTCCGGCTCCACCGACGACACCGAGATCCGGTCTATCGCCGCGGGCGCTCGCGTCGTCAGCCGCGAACAGGCCGTCCCCGAGGTGCCCCCGCAGCCCGGCAAAGGCGAAGCGCTGTGGCGTTCGCTGGCCGCGACCAGCGGCGACATCGTGGTTTTCGTGGACTCCGACCTCATCGACCCCGACCCGATGTTCGTCCCGAACCTGGTCGGGCCGCTGCTCACCGGCGACAACGTCCATCTGGTCAAGGGCTTCTACCGGCGGCCGCTGAAGGTCAACGGCACCGAGGACGCCACCGGTGGCGGCCGGGTCACCGAGTTGGTCGCCCGCCCGCTGCTGACCGCGCTGCGGCCCGACCTGGGCGCTGTGTTGCAGCCGCTGGGCGGTGAGTACGCCGGCAGTCGCGAGCTGCTGGCGTCGGTGCCGTTCGCGCCCGGCTACGGCGTGGAGATCGGCCTGTTGATCGACACCTATGACCGGTTGGGCCTGGACGCGATCGCCCAGGTCAACCTGGGAGTGCGGGCCCACCGCAACCGCCCGCTGGCCGAGTTGGCCGTGATGAGCCGCCAAGTCGTCGCCACCCTGTTGTCGCGGTGCGGGGTCCCCGACTCCGGCGTCGGGCTCACCCAGTTCTTCGCCGCCGGTGCCGACGGCACCGACTACCTGCCGCGCACCACGCCGCTGTCACTGGTGGACCGGCCGCCGATGAACACGTTGCGTCAGCGCTGAGCACACCCGTGCGGTCGAATGAGGCACTATCGATCCCGTGACACTGGTGTTGCTGTATCTCGTGGTGCTCGTCCTGATCGCGTTGCTGCTGTTCGGGGTGGCCAGCGTGCTGTTCGGGCGGGGGGAGCAGCTGCCGCCGCTGCCCCGGGCGACCACGGCGACCATGCTGCCGGCCTCCGGGGTCACCGGCGCCGACGTCGAGGCGGTGAAGTTCTCCCAGGTGCTGCGCGGCTACCACACCGGTGAGGTCGACTGGGTGCTGGAGCGCCTCGGCGCAGAACTCGACCAGCTGCGTGGGCAGCTGGCCGCGGCGCAGGCGCTGGCCGCGGATCCGTCGGAGCAGAATTGACCGGCGCGCCCGACGACGGCCTGGTGCGGTGCGCCTGGTCCGATGGATCGGCGCTGTACCGCGATTACCACGACCGGGAGTGGGGCCGTCCGGTGCGTGAGGCGACCGCACTGTTCGAGCGGATCAGCCTGGAGGCCTTCCAGAGCGGCCTGTCGTGGCTGGTGATCCTGCGCAAGCGGGAGAACTTCCGGCGCGCGTTCGCCGACTTCGATGTCGAGACCGTCGCGCGCTACACCGACGCCGACGTAGCCCGGCTGATGGCCGATGCCGGCATCGTGCGCAACCGGGCCAAGATCGAGGCGACGATCGCCAACGCGCGGGCCACCATCGCCCTGGGATCCACCGATTTGGCGGAGCTGTTGTGGTCATTCGCCCCGCCGGCGCGCCCCCGGCCCGCCGATCTGTCGGAAATTCCGGCCGTCACGCCGGAATCCACGGCGATGGCGCGCGAATTGAAGCGGCGCGGGTTCCGATTCGTGGGCCCGACGACCGCCTATGCATTGATGCAGGCCACGGGCATGGTCGACGATCACCTTCAGTCCTGTTGGGTGCCGACGGTGACCGCCTAGATCCATTAAAATGCACTCCGGAATCGGGTCTTGTGCACGCGGCGTCGCTGATAGGGAAGAATGGCGTAGTGAAACTGCAGTTCGATGCCGGATGCTGCGATCGCGGTGCACAGCCGGCGCAGATCAAGGGCACGGCCGGTGGGCTGGTACCTGGAGGGAGCACTCGATGGCGGCGATGAAGCCCCGGACCGGTGACGGTCCACTGGAAGCGACCAAAGAGGGGCGCGGCATCGTGATGCGGGTACCGCTTGAGGGTGGTGGACGACTAGTCGTCGAACTGACTCCGGACGAGGCCGCTGCACTGGGCGACGAACTCAAAGCCGTCACGAGCTGACGGGCTGTCCGAGCTGCCGGCGGACTGTCAGCCGGCGCCCAGTTGCCGATACACGGCATGGGTCTGCTCGGCGACGCGCGGCCACGAGAAAACCTCCTCGCAGCGGAGCCTGCCGGCCTCGCCGTAACGCCGGGCGGTTACCGGGTCGCCGATCAGCGCGTTGACCGTCGCGGCCAGGCCGGTGCAATAGCCGTCCGGGTCGGCGGGGTCGTAGTGCACCAGCGAGCCGGTGACGCCATCAGTGACCACCTCGGGTATGCCGCCGACGTCGGAGGCCACCACGGCCGTGCCGCAGGCCATCGCCTCGAGGTTGACGATGCCCAGCGGTTCGTAGACCGAAGGGCAGACGAACACCGTCGCTGCCGAGAGTAACTCGCGGATCTGCCGTGCTGGCAGGGTCTCCTGGATCCAGAACACCCCGCTGCGAGTGGCGGACAGATCCGCCACGGCGGCGCTCACCTCGGCGGCGATCTCCGGGGTGTCGGGCGCGCCGGCGCACAACACCAACTGCGCCTCCGGATGGAAGCGATGCGCGGCGGCCACCAGATGAGCGACCCCCTTCTGCCGGGTGATCCGTCCGACGAACGCCACCATGGGCCGGTCGCGCTCCACGCCGAGTTCGGCCAGCATCGACGACTCCGTGGTGGCCGGCTGCGGACACCACACCTCGGTGTCGATGCCGCTGTAGATGACGTGGACGCGGTCGGGCCGCAACTCCGGGTAGACCCGCAGCAGGTCGTCGCGCATGGCCGAGCTGACCGCGATCACGGCGTCGGCCGCGGTCGTCGCCAGCTGCTCCACCCAGGACGACACCCGGTAGCCGCCGCCCAGTTGCTCGGCCTTCCAGGGGCGCAGCGGCTCCAGCGAATGCGCGGTGAGCACATGGGGGATGTCGTAGAGCAGCGCTGCCAGTCGGCCGGCCAGAGCGGTGTACCAGGTGTGTGAGTGAGCGATGTCGGCCGTGCCGACGGCGGCGGCCATCGTCAGGTCTGCCGAGAGCGTGCCCAGCGTCGGATTCGCATCCCGCAGTGCCGGATCCGGCTGATGCGCCGTCGCGCCCGGCCGGGGCGCACCCATGCAGTGCACGTCGACGTGGCACAACCGCCGCAGCGCTTCGACCAGGTTCGTGACATGCACGCCCGCGCCACCGTAGATATCCGGGGGATACTCCCGGGTCAGCATCGCCACCCGCATACCCCGCACGGTAGCGGGCGCGGGCGGCCGGGCGCGCGGCGAACGACCGGCAACCTGTGAGAAGCTCCGCCAATCGTGCTGTCTAGCTGGCAGGGTGCCGAAGCGGCCGATAGGTTTGGTGGCATGAGGGAAGCGCCGCACGTGCTCGGCATCGTCCTGGCCGGGGGGGAAGGCAAGCGGCTGCACCCGCTGACCGCGGACCGGGCCAAGCCGGCGGTTCCGTTCGGGGGCGCCTACCGGCTCATCGACTTCGTGTTGTCGAATCTGGTCAACGCGCGTTACCTGCGGATCTGTGTTCTGACGCAGTACAAGTCGCACTCGCTGGACCGGCATATCTCGCAGAACTGGCGGCTGAGCGGCCTGGCGGGGGAGTACATCACCCCGGTGCCGGCCCAGCAGCGGCTCGGGCCGCGCTGGTACACCGGGTCCGCCGATGCCATCTATCAGTCGCTGAACCTGATCTTTGACGAAGACCCGGAATACATCGTGGTTTTCGGGGCGGACCACGTGTACCGGATGGACCCCGAACAGATGGTGCGCTTCCACATCGACAGTGGGGCCGGCGCCACTGTCGCCGGGGTCCGGGTGCCACGCGCGGAGGCGTCATCGTTCGGCTGCATCGACGCCGACGAGTCCGGGCGGATCCGCAGCTTTGTGGAGAAACCGGCGAATCCGCCCGGCACGCCCGACGATCCGGACAGCACGTACGCCTCGATGGGCAACTACATCTTCACCACCAAGGTGCTGATCGACGCGATCCGCGCCGACGCCGACGATGACCACTCCGACCACGACATGGGCGGCGACATCATCCCGCGCCTGGTCGCCGACGGGATGGCCGCCGTCTACGACTTCTCCGTCAACGAGGTGCCCGGAGCCACCGAACGTGACCGCGGCTACTGGCGGGACGTGGGAACCCTGGACGCGTTCTACGACGCCCACATGGACCTGGTGTCCGCGCACCCGATCTTCAACCTGTACAACAACCGTTGGCCGATCCGCGGCGCGACGGAGAACCTGGCGCCGGCGAAGTTCGTCAACGGCGGCACGGCGCAGGAATCGGTGGTGGGCGCGGGAAGCGTCATCTCGGCCGGCTCGGTGCGCAATTCGGTGCTGTCGTCGAACGTCTTGATCGACGACGGCGCGATCGTGGAGGACAGCGTCATCATGCCCGGGGCGCGGGTCGGGCGCGGCGCGGTGGTACGGCACGCGATCCTGGACAAGAACGTGGTGGTCGGTCCCGGTGAGATGATCGGTGTCGACCTGGAGAAGGACCGCGAGCGGTTCTCGATCAGCGCCGGCGGCGTGGTCGCGGTCGGCAAGGGCGTCTGGATCTAGCAGCGATCGCCGGCGGGGGGCGCTGTCCTAGGGCCTAGAACGGTTCCTCGGCGCCGCCTGGGTTGCAGCCGTTGGCCAACATGCTCAGCGTGCTGACGACCGGGCGCCACGGCTCCAGGTTCCAACTGGTCTTGCCGGGGAGGATGAACTCGGCGAACTGCCAGTGGCACAAGAACTGTTCGCGCATGCCGGAGGTGTTGGCGTCCGGGTTTCGGTTCACCACCTCCGACCAGGCCTGCTCGCCTTGGCGTAGCGTCCCGGTCTCGCCGGCCTCGGTTCGTCCGGTATCGGTGGGATAGACCCGCAGGCTGGTGCCGCCGTCGTATTCCACCCATTGAGTGCGCTCGACGTAGGGCGACGCACTGATGCCCGACGCGCCCAGCCAGCCACCCGGTCCGCCGAGACCACCGGCGCCGCCCTGGCCGCCCAGGCCGCCGTCGCCGCCGCGGCCCAACAGCAGCCCGCCCGCGCCGCCGTCGCCACCGGCCCCGCCGTTGCCCGCCTCGACGTCCGCCCAGCCGGCGCCACCGTCGCCGCCCGTGCCACCGGAGCCGCCGCTGCCCAGCCACCAGCCGCCGATGCCGCCGGTGCCGCCGGTGCCGCCGTCACTGCCCAGATCACCGTCGCCGCCGGCCCCTCCGGTGCCGCCGATGCCCATGAACCACCCGCCGGCGCCACCGTCGCCGCCGGCGGCACCGGTGGCGCCCAGGCCCCCGGCCCCACCGTGACCGAAGAACCCGGCGTCACCGCCGGCGCCGCCCACACCGTCGATACCGGCTCCGCCGTTGCCGAACAGGAACCCGCCGTCGCCGGCGTCGCCGAACCCGCCCCACTGACCGAACAGGCTGTCGTTGACGCCGTCGAAGCCGTCGATACCGTCGCCGATCAGGTCGCGGCCGAACAGTGTGACGAACGGCGCGTTGATCAGGTCGAGGCTGAACGCCCCGAACGGGCTGGTGATCCACTCCTGCAGCCCGGCGTGCAGCGGGGCGTAGAAGAACTGGTCCAGCCACGCGGCCGCATCGAAGGCCTGCCCGGGGCCCGGTAGTGCCAGTACCGCGTCGATCGTGGTGGAGAAGAACGCGTTGGTCGCCGGGTCGAGTTGGTCCACCCAGGTCTGCGCCAGTTGCATCAGGCTGCCCAGGTCGAGGCCGGGATCGGTGGTGTCGACGGCTGCCATCGGCGCGATCAGGTCGATGCCCCAGTCCCAGTCAGCCCGTGCGGGCGAGGCGGGCGTCGCCGGGGTGAGCCCGAGCAGCGCCGCGACGCCCAGCGCGCCGGCCATCCGACCGACGGAGCGCCTCCGAATACCGCCATTGCCTCGCCGGGGTGTGCGCATGGCTCGACCAGCCTCCCTAAATCACGTTGACCGGCCGTGTTTAACAGCCTGTGCTTAGGGAACTGTAAGCCAAAGGGGTTAAAAAGTGGAATGTTGGCTACCAGAGGTACGGAAATAGCCGGTAGTTAACCTTTTCGGTGTACTCGCGGTAGCCGCTCAACTCAGCGGTGAGCAGGCGTTCCTCGTCGCGGATCCGCAGCACCAGCAGGGCCAATCCGGGCAGCAGAAAGGCCAGCCCCCAGTAGGAGTCGAGCGCCAACGGCGTCCCGATCATCAGCAGGACGTTGCCGGTGTACATCGGGTGCCGCACCCACCCGTACAGCCCGGTGGAGACCAGCGTCTGGCCCGCTTCCACGGTGACGTTGGCCGCCGCATAACCGTTCTGGATGACCACCACCATGGCGACGCCGAGCCCGATGGCCACCAGCGCATCACCGAGCAGGCACACCGGTGTCGGCACCACCGACCATCCGAAGCGGTGATCGAGGGCGCTGAGCACCAACGTGGCCGCGGAGCAGATGAACACGGCGGTGATCACCAGTCGTTGCAGCGGTCGGCTCTCGGCCAGTGGGCCGGCCCGCATCCGTCGTTGCAGCGCAGCGGGATTGGTCCGCAGCAGATAGATACTGGGAATCCAGGTGGACACCGCGAACACCGCGAGGAACACCCACGCCTGCCAGTAGTGCAGCGTCCCGGCCGGAACGAATAACAACAGCCCGAAGGCCAGCAGGCCCAACGACGCCGAAAGCAGTCCCTTGCCAAAAGTTTTCACGATTTCCTCCTCAGATGGTGAGGTCTCTGCGCCGGAACGCCAAGGCGCCCAGGGTGACCAGTGCGCCGTCGATCACCAGCAGCACCGTCAACGGCACGGCGCTGAACCCGCTACTGACCAGCGGGACATGGCCGAACGGCTCGAGGTCGAGGACCCACTGCGGCAATCCGGCGATGCCGCCGAGCAGATACACCGCGACGAACCCGGTCAGTACCGCCCAGGCGGCGGGAGCGAACCTGGGCGCGACACCGAACAGCGCCACCGCCACCGCCGCGGGCAGCCAGACCGCCGGCAGTTGCACGGCGGCGCTGCCCACCGCCGTGGCCAGTTGTCCGGTGACGTCGCCGGCGGCCGTCCCGTAGACGATCCCGGCCACCACTCCGGCGGCCAGCATCGCGATCGCCGACCCGGCCAGCGCGATCTCCAGATGGCTTGCCAGCCAACGGTTCCGGGACACCGATCCGGCCAGCAGGGTCTCGGCGCGCGCGGTGGACTCCTCCTGATACAGCCGCAGCACCAGCGACACCGCGAAGGCCGCGGCGACCATGCCCAGCATGGTGAACGCCACCGCGACGAAGGCCTGCTCGAGCGCTTCGGTGCCACCGAGCCGAATGACGATGTCGCGGGCGCCGTCACTGCCGACCTCGTCGCCGATCCCGTGGGTGACGCTGCCGACCAGCAGGCCGTAGAGCAGCAGGGCGGTCGTCCACAACAGCAGCGCGCCGCGATCGAGCCGCCACGCCAACCCGAACGCCCCGGCCAGCATCGGCGCGGCCCGGCGCGGGCCCGGCCGATCGGCCAGCAGTCCGGCGCCGACATCCCGGCGGGCCGCGAGGCGGTAGGCCGACCAGGTCAGCGCCGCCGTGGTGGCCAGATGCAGCAGCAGCACCCACCACCGCTCACCGGCGTAGGGACGTACCTGCAACGACCATCCGAGCGGAGAGAGCCACGACAGGCTGCCGGATCCGGCGTCGCCGATCGCGCGCAAGGTGAATGCCGCGGCCAGCACGCCGAACGCGACACCGCGGGCGAACCGGGCGCCGGGGGACAACTGTGCGGCAACCGCCGCGACGGCGGCGAACACGAGCCCCGAGCAGGCCAGCGCCGCCCCGAACGCCCACGATCCCGCCGCCGGCACGTCGGTGGTGAGCAAGCCCACCGCCCCGATGGCGCCGGTGAGCACCGACGCCCCGAACGCCAGCAACAGCGCGCCGGTCAGTCCCGCGTATCGGCCCACCGCGGTCGAGTCGATCAACTCCGTGCGGCCGGCCTCCTCGTCGGCGCGGGTGTGCCGGATGACGGTCAGGATGACCGCGATCGCGATGAGCAGGTGGAAGATCCCGGCTTTCCAGATGCCCACCGCACCGAGGGTGTCGTTGTAGACGGGGCCGTACACCGCGCGCTGCGCCGGACTGGCCATGATGGTCGCCGCCAGACCGGCGCGATCGGCCGCGGTGGGATAGACGGCCGCCACACTGGCGATGTAGACGCCGGCCAGCGGCAGCGACAACAGCAGCACCCACAGCGGCGCGACGATGCGGTCGCGGCGCAGATAAAGCCGAAGCATGCCCAGTGTGCCGGCGGAGTCCCGCCCGAGCCGGAATTGCCCGGATGCCGGCGACGCCTGGGGCGCAGCGGCGGTGGTCATGCCCGCGCCGTGTCGTAATGCCGCAGGAAGAGTTCTTCCAGCGTGGGCGGACGGCTGGTGAGGCTGCGCACCCCGGCGGCGCCGAGCACAGCGATCAGTTCAGCGAGACTGGCGCTGTCGACCTGCGCGTGCAGCACGGTGCCGTGGTAGCGCACGTCGGCGACGCCCGGGATGCGGGTGAGATCGCCCGGATCGCGCATCAGGTCGGCCTGGATTGAGGTGCGGTGCAGGTGGCGCAGCGAATCCAGTGAGCCGCTCTCGATGACGCGTCCGGCCCGGATGATCGTGACCCGCTGGCACAGCGCCTCGGTCTCGGCCAGAATGTGGCTCGACAGCAACACGGTGGCCCCCCGACGGCTCGCCTCGGCCACACACTGCTGGAATACGTTCTCCATCAAGGGGTCTAGGCCGCTGCTGGGCTCGTCGAGCAGCAACAGCCGGGCGCGCGAGGAGAAGGCGGAGATCAGCGAGACCTTCTGGCGGTTGCCTTTCGAGTAGGTGCGGGCCTTCTTGGTCGGGTCCAGGTCGAAGCGCTCGATCAACTCGTCGCGGCGGCGTTCGTCTATTCCGCCGCGCATCCGGGCGAGCAGGTCGATGATCTCGCCGCCGGACAGCGATGGCCACAACGTGACATCTCCCGGCACGTAAGCGATCTCGCGGTGCAGGTCGACCGCGTCGACCCACGGGTCGCCGCCGAGCAGGCGCACGGTTCCGCCGTCGGCTCTCACCAGTCCCAGCAGGATGCGGATGGTGGTGGACTTGCCGGCGCCGTTGGGGCCGAGGAAGCCGTGCACCTCGCCGCTGTGCACCGTCAGGTCCAGCCCGTCGAGTGCGGTGAGCTGTCCGAATCTCTTCTGCAGTCCCCGGACTTCGATTGCCGGCCAACGGTTGTCAGGTCGCATCGGCTTCCCTCTCCAAGAAGGCGTCGTACATGGTGCGGTCGGTCAGGAGGCCTTCGGTGTAGATTTCCAACGACGGCAGCACCATGTCGCGGGAGTAGTCGCGCAACACCGCGCGCAGATCTGTCGGGTTCTCGTGCATCTGCAGGTACAGCAGGAAGGCGCCCCCGCCGGTGATCGCCAGGTAGCGGGCCCTGGCCTTGGGGTCGCGGCTGGGTTTGATGGTGCCGGCCCGCACGCCCTCGTCCAGGTACCCCTCGGCGTTGTCGACCATCCGCCGCCACAGCGTGGTCGCCAGTTCGCCGCCGGACTGCATGGTGCGCACCAGGTAGGCCATCAGCGATGCGTAGGACTCGATTTCGGCCATCGCGGCGAACCAGGTCGCCGGGTCGGCGGACTGCATCGCCTCGGATTTCCCGCTGCGGATCTCTTCGGCGACGAACTCGTCGCAGGCCCGGCGCAGCCCCTCCTTGGAGCCGAAGTGGTGGATGACCAGGGCGGCGCTCACCCCGGCGGCCTCGGCGATCGCCCGGACGCTCACCCCGAAGCCGTGGCGGCCGAACTGCTCGATCGCCGCGTCGCGGATTTTCGCACTGGCCGTCAGGTCCGCTGAACGCATGTTCAATACGCTAAACGCGCATTCAGTCCTCGGTCAAGACCTGGGCGCGAGCAGACGCGAAAACACCCATTTCGGGTGCAAATTGGGGGCTTACGTGTCTGCTCGGCGGGAAAAAGCGGGGAACTAGTCGCGGACGGCGGCCAGCAGTCCGTCGCCTAGCGGAATCAGCGCCGGGGTCAGCCGCTCGTCCTCGGCGATCAGCCGGGCCGCTTCGCGCACCGCCACCACCTCGGCGTCATTGGCCGCCGGGTCTCCGGCCCGGCCGCCCAGCGCGGCCCGATGCATCACCACCACCCCGCCCGGCCGCAGCAACCGCACCGCCTCCAGCACATAGTCGGGCTGGTCGATCGGGTCGGCGTCGACGAAAACCAGGTCGTAGGACTCGTCGGCGAGCCGGGTCAGTACCTCCTGGGCGCGGCCGCTGATGAACCGGGTCCGGCCCGGCCCGATGCCGGCATCGCCGAATGCCTGTTTGGCGGTGCGCTGGTGCTCGGGCTCGATGTCGATCGTCGTCAGGACACCGTCCTCGCCCATGCCCGACAACAGCCACAGCCCGCTGACGCCGGCCCCGGTCCCGACCTCGACGACGGCCTTGCCGCCGCTGAGCTTGGCCAGCAGGCTCAGCAATGCGCCCACCGCGGCGCTGATCGACCCGACGCCGATCTCGCCGGCCCGGTCCCGGGCGGCCGTCAGCACCGCGTCCTCGGACATCGAGCCCTCGGCGTGCGCCAGGAGGGCCTCGGCCCGGCTGGGTGGCGGCGACTGCGGCCCGGAAGTGTCGTCGGTGCTGGCCATGTGCGCAGCGTAAGTCACACCGGCGATCGGCGGTGCACAGGCTCGCCCGCCCGACACGCCCGGGATGCCGCCCGTGTCCGAACCGTTACCTGGCGTGGTACCCGCACCGTGCGGGCCATTCGAACACAAGTTCACAGTCGACGTTCAGGGCCGGCACAGAGCCGACATACCGCGATAGGCAACGGTAGCGGCATGGAACGAGGTAGCAGCCGACCTCGAGGCACCCGGAATACCGGGGGCCTGTCGCACGTTGATCGCGATACCGCATTGCCGTCGCCCGACGGCGGATCTGATACGGAGGATGTCACCATAACCACCCTGCTGCCCCCGGTCGCCATGTCGCACCCGACCACCCACTCGGACCGCTACTCCGACACCGAGTGGGTCGAACCGTCTGAGGAGCCGCAGGGGACCGCGGTGTTCGACGCCACCGGCGATGTGGCGGCCATGCCGTCCTGGGATGAGTTGGTGCGCCAGCACGCCGACCGGGTGTATCGGCTGGCCTACCGGCTGTCCGGCAGCCAGCAGGACGCCGAGGACCTGACCCAGGAGACGTTCATCCGGGTGTTCCGCTCGGTGCACAACTACCAGCCCGGCACGTTCGAGGGCTGGCTGCACCGCATCACCACCAACCTGTTCCTGGACATGGTGCGCAGGCGCGGCCGCGTCCGGATGGAAGCCCTGCCGGAGGACTACGACCGGGTCCCGGCCGACGAGCCGGACCCCGAGCAGATCTACCACGACGCGCGGCTGGACCCCGACCTGCAGGCGGCGCTGGACTCGCTGGCGCCGGAGTTTCGGGCGGCCGTCGTGCTGTGCGATATCGAAGGGCTGTCCTACGAGGAGGTCGGGGCCACCCTCGGGGTGAAGTTGGGCACCGTGCGCAGCCGCATCCACCGCGGCCGCCAGGCGCTGCGCGACTACCTCGCCAACCGCTCCGGCCAGCGCGAGGGTGCCGCGTTCGGCGGTGTTGCGGCCGGCTGAGCCTGGCCGCCGGCCCCCGGTTGCCGCGTTGGCGCGTCAACTCGCGCTACATTCTTATAAGGGCGATCCTTAATCAAGCGCACTTCGCTGCGGACGCCCTGGCGTACGGGCGTGTGACGGAAGGAGTCCGGTGGTGACGGACCGGGGAGGTGTCTTCCGTCGCGCATTCTCCTGGCTTCCGTCGCAGTTCGCCTCGCAGAGTGACGCGCCGGTCGGCGCCCCGCGCCAGTTCGGCTCCACCGAGCACCTCTGCAGTGAGGCGATCGCCGCCTACGTCGACGGCGAGCTGCGGATGAACGCCCACCTGCGCGCCGCCCACCACCTGTCGCTATGCCCGGACTGCGCCGCCGAAGTGGAGTACCAGGGCCGCGCCCGCTCGGCGCTGCGCGATTCGCACCCGATCCGGATCCCCTCAGCTCTGCTGGGCCTGCTGTCCCAGATCCCGGACTGCCCCGCCGACTATCCCCCCGATGAGCCGACGACGCAGCTGCCCGCTCGCTTCACCGACGGCAAGCCGCAAGACCGCCGTAAACGTCGGTAAGGTGGATGCGACGCGGCGTCAGCGCGTGTAAGCGCTTCGCCTGCGGCGCCTGGAAGCCGACGCGGGACCGGAAGAGGAATTAGGTGAGTTCCAACAACGAGAACGCCGGCGGCAACCGCCTGGCGCCGCGGCCCGTCTACCGGCCCCCCGTGGACAGTGCCTCCCAGAAGGCCTTCGGCCGTCCCGACGGGGTGCCCGGGTCGTTCATCCCGGCCGAGGTGCGGCCCAAGAAGTACCGTGAACAGGGCGAATTCACCCCGCGTGACCTGCCGCCGGACCCGGTGCTCCGGGAGGCGTTCGGCCGTCCCTTCGGCTCCGGTCCCTCGTTGCAGCGTCATCCCGCCGATGCCGGCGCGCTGCAGCGCAACGGCAAGCCCGATGAGCTCGAAGACACCGACGACCCGTGGCGCGACCCGGCCGCGGGTGCCGCACTGGGAGCGCCCGCCGTGGTCCCGCCGCCGCCACTGGCGCGCGGCGAGGTGGGCGGTCGGCTCGGCGTGCGTGATGTGCTGTTCGGCGACCGGGTCTCCTACCGCGCGCTGGCCACGCTGGCCGCGATCGCGCTGGCGATCGGCATGGTCGGCGGCTGGGTCGGACGGACCACCGCGCAGGTCGTCGAGGCCTTCACCTCTTCCAAGGTGACGCTATCGACCAAGGGCAACGCCGAGGAGCCGGCCGGGCGGTTCGCCAAGGTGGCCGAGGCCATCGCCAATTCTGTGGTGACCATCGAGTCCGTCAGCGACGACCAGGGCATGCAGGGCTCCGGCGTCGTCATCGACGGCAAGGGCTACATCGTCACCAACAACCACGTGATCTCCGAAGCCGCCAACAACCCCAGCAAGTTCAAGACCACCGTGGTGTTCAACGACGGCAAAGAGGTGCTGGCCAACCTGGTCGGCCGCGACCCGAAGACCGACCTGGCCGTGCTCAAGGTCGACAACGTCGACAACTTGTCCGTGGCCCGCCTCGGTGACTCCGACAAGATCCGGGTCGGCGACGAGGTGATCGCCGCGGGCGCCCCGCTGGGCCTGCGCAGCACCGTGACCCACGGCATCATCAGCGCCGTGCACCGGCCGGTGCCGCTGTCCGGTGAGGACTCCGACACCGACACGGTCATCGACGCTGTCCAGACCGACGCCTCGATCAACCACGGCAACTCCGGCGGCGCGCTGATCGACATGGACGCGCAGCTGGTCGGGATCAACACCGCCGGAAAGTCGTTGTCCGACAGCGCTAGCGGGTTGGGATTCGCGATCCCGGTCAACGAGATGAAGATCGTGGCAGAAGCACTGATCAGGGATGGCAAGATCGTGCACCCCACGCTGGGGGTGAGTGCGAGGTCGGTCAGCAACGCCATCGCGTCGGGCGCGCAGATCGCCAACGTCAAGGTCGGCGGCCCCGCGGAGAAGGGCGGCATCCTGGAGAACGACGTGGTGGTCAAGATCGGCGACCGTACCGTGGCCAACGCCGACGAATTCGTGGTGGCGGTGCGCAATCTGACCATCGGGAAGGAAGCGCCCGTCGAGGTGGTCCGCGACGGTCGCCATGTGACGCTGATGGTGACCCCCACCCCCGACGGTTAGCAGTTCGCCTCGATGTTCGCGAATGTCGGCTGGGGCGAGATGCTGGTTCTCGTGGTGCTCGGATTGGTGATCCTGGGCCCGGAGCGGCTGCCCGGGGCCATCCGCTGGACCGCCGGCGCGCTGCGTCAGGCCCGCGAGTACGTCACCAACGCCACCGATCAGCTGCGCGACGAGATGGGGCCCGAGTTCGAAGAGCTGCGCGAGCCGCTGAGCGAATTGCAGAAGCTGCGCGGGATGACGCCGCGGGCCGCCCTGACAAAGCATCTGCTCGACGGGGACGACTCGCTGTTCACCGCGGTCAGTTCACTGGCCGAAGATCCGCGCACCGTGGCGCCGGCACCGGCCGTGACGCCCAAGCCTGCCGGGCCGGCCCCGTTCGACTCCGACGCGACCTAGCGCGATCACCGCTGGGCTGATGGCGGTGACCCGCTGCGCGCGGCTTCGCCGCGCTTGCGATCACCGCTGGGTGCTGCCGGTGTTGAGGCCCAGCGACATCCCCACCAGGCCGCGGCCGCGGGTGGCCAACTGCTCGGCGATGCGGCGCAACTCCTTGCCGGCCACCGAGTCCGGGGAGAGCACCACCGGTGATCCCGAGTCGCCGCCGGTCACCATCTCGCTGTCGATCGGCACCTGGCCCAGCAGCGGAACGTCGCGGCCCATCGCCCGGGTCAGTCGCTCGGCGACCTGCTCGCCGCCGCCCTCGCCGAACAGGTGCATGGTCGAACCGTCGGGCATGGCCAGCCCGGCCATGTTCTCCACCACGCCGACCACCTGCTGGCGGGTCTGCAGCGCGATCGCCCCGGCCCGCTCGGCCACCTCGGCGGCAGCCTGCTGCGGCGTGGTCACCACCAGGATCTCGGCCGGCGGAACCAATTGGGCCACCGAGATCGCGATGTCACCGGTGCCCGGCGGCAGGTCCAGCAGCAGTACGTCCAGGTCGCCCCAGTAGACGTCGGCGAGGAACTGCTGCAGCGCGCGGTGCAGCATCGGGCCGCGCCACACCACCGGGGTGTTGCCCTTGGTGAACATCGCGATCGAGATCACCTTCACGCCGTAGCCGATCGGCGGCATGATCATCGAGTCGACCTGCGTGGGCAGCGCCGTGACGCCCATCATCCGCGGCACCGAATGGCCGTAGATGTCGGCGTCGAGCACCCCCACCGACAGGCCGCGCTCGGCCAGCGCGACCGCGAGATTGACTGTGACACTGGATTTTCCGACGCCGCCCTTGCCCGAGGCGATCGCATAGACCTTGGTCAGCGAACCCGGTTGGGCGAACGGGATGACGGGTTCCTTGGCGTCGCCGCGCAACTGTTTGCGCAACTCGGCGCGCTGCTCGTCGCTGAACACGTCCAGGCTCACCTTGACCGGGCCGGTGCCGGGCACATCGTTGACCGCGCGGGTCACCATGTTGGTGATCTCGGCTTTCATCGGACAGCCGGCGATGGTCAGGTAGATCGTGACGTGCACGCTGTGGTCGTCGGCGATCTCGATGCTCTTGACCATGCCGAGCTCGGTGATCGGACGCTGAATGTCGGGGTCCAACACGGTGCCCAAAGCGGCGTAGATCGCCTCATGCAGGGCTGCGGTGTCGTCTGGTGTCTTGGACATCGCCACCGAGTCTAGGCCAGCGGCTCGCGCCCCTGAACTGTGATGTCGGTCAGGCGGGTATGTCGCTCAGGCGGGCGCGCCGGGCTGCGGACCATCCGGCGCCGCCGGGCTCGGCGGTGGCGGGGGCGGGGCGGCCTGGGGCGGCAGTGCCGCCGGGTCTGCCGGGGGAGCCGGCGCGACAGCGTAAGCCGGCATCGGCGCGGAGGCCGGTGCCGGCGCATCCGGCGGGCCGAACGGCGCCGGGGCACCGAACGGCGCCGGGGGAGCGATTGCCTCCGGCGGCCCGCCAGGCGCCGGGGGGACGGACGCGCCCGGTGCAGCAGCCTGCGGCTCCAGGCAGATCATCCGGCAGGCCGCCGACGGGCGTGGCAACTGCTGCTGCTGTTGCTCGGCGGCGTTCATCCAGGGCGCGAGCCAGGGCAGGTTCGCCATCGGGCCGTCGGCGCCCGACGACTGCCCGAGGTTGATCAGCGACGATCCGGCGGTCTCGTGGACCGGCGACAAGCCGTGCATGCTCAGCGACTCCGGCCCCAGCCCCTCGGGGTGCTCCAGGTGCTCCAGGTGCAGGTCGGCGATCGGCGGCGCAGGTCCGATGATCGGAGGCAGATCAACCGGCGCCACCCCGGTGGCATAGGCCGCCGCCCAGCCCATCACGTTCTCCGCGTAGGCCATCGAGTTGTTGTAGCGCAGGATCGCGGTCAGCACCTGGGAGTGTTCGCGCAAGTTGAGCCCGCCGCTGCACAGGTAGCGTGCGGCCGCCAGCGTCGCGTCGTAGACGTTCTGCGGGTCGGCCTTGCCGTCGCCGTCGCCGTCGGCGGCGTAGCGCGCCCAGGTCCCGGGCAGGAACTGCATCGGCCCCATGGCACGGGCGTAGACCACCCGTCCGGGGCCACTGCTGGCCACGATGACTTCGTTTCCGGGCAGCGTCCCGTCCAGTGACGGCCCATAGATCGGCTGCAGCGCGGTGCCGCGCGCATCGGTGGCGCCGCCGTTGGCGTGTTGGGACTCGATGCGGCCGATCCCGGCCAGCAGATTCCAGCTGACCCCGCAGCCCGGGGCGGCGACGGCCATCTGGTGCTCGGCATTGCGGTAGGCCGCCAGCGCTGTTTTGGGAATCCCCAACGTGCCCGGCGCGTAGACGACCGCCGCCGGCGGCGCCGACGGGGCGCCCGCGGCGACGTGCAGGTTCGGTTGCGGGCGCGGCACCGCGACGACGGCCGGACCCGACGAGCGGCCCGAGGCGGTGTCGATGGCCGCTGCCAGCGGTGTTACCGCGGCACTGCGCAGCGGCAGCGACGTCGACGGGGAGCGTGGAGTCGCCCCCACGGCACCGGCGAACACCAGCGGGGTGATGAACGTCAGGCCGAATGCCGGGCGCAACGCGGCGCGCGCCGCCCGCCGCCATCTGGCCGCGCGCGACGGGTGCTCGGCTGCGCCGCCCCCTGTAGGCACTCGACCGCCCCTTGTCCGCCGTTATCAAGCCTTAATGAAACCGTCTTGGCTTCGTGAACTAGGTCACCATACCCAACACTGGTCCCGCTGGTGTCGGTTATGCCGGTCCGCCACGAGGTCAAACCGGGCGGCCGGTCGCGGAATCTCCGTCGGCGGGGTCGGGCTTGGGGCGCAATTCGTCGAGCAGTTCGCGGATCCGCTCGAGCTCATGGTGCAGGTAATCGCGGGTGGGGACCTCACCGACCGCCAACCGCAACGACGCCAGTTCCCGGGCCAGGTACTCGGTGTCGGCCTTGGTCTGCGCGGCGCGCCGGCGGTCTTCATCCAGGCTGACCCGGTCGCGGTTCTCCTGCCGGTTCTGGGCCAGCAGGATCAACGGCGCGGCGTAGGCGGCCTGGGTGGAAAACGCCAGGTTGAGCAGGATGAACGGGTAGGGGTCCCACTTCAGGCTGACCGCGTAGACGTTCAGCAGAATCCAGCCGACCACCAACATGGTCTGGATGGCCAGGTAGCGCCCGGTGCCGAAGAAGCGTGCCACCGACTCGGTGAACCGGCCCAGCGCATCGGGGTCCATCCGCAGGCTGGGCAACCGCGAGGTGCGCGGGGTGGAGAGCCGCTGCAGTGGCGAGCGGTCGGTCACGATGGCCTCCCGGCGAATTTGGGCCCCAGGTCCGGCTCGGGCGTTTCGCGCCAATCACGCGGTAGCAGGTGATCCAGCACGTCGTCGACGGTCACCGCCCCCAGCAGGTGATTCTGCTCGTCGAGCACCGGCCCGCAGACCAGGTTGTAGGCGGCGAAATAGCGGGTCAGCTCGGCCAGCGAGACCTCGGCGTTCAGCGCCGGCAGGTCGGAATCGACGATCCCGCCGATGAGGTCGGCCGGCGGCACCCGCAGCAGCCGTTGCAGCGGCACGCAACCCAGGTAGTGGCCGGTCGGGGTGGCGGTCGGGGGGCGTGTCACGAACACCAGCGACGACAATGCCGGGGTCAGGTCGGGGTCGCGCACCCGGGCCAGCGCCTCGGCGACCGAGGTGTCGGCGGTCAGCACCACCGGATTGGAGGTCATCAACCCGCCGGCGGTGTCGGGAGAGTGCTCCAGCAGGCGCCGGACCGGATCGGAGTCGTCGGGGTCCATCCGGGCCAGCAGCAGCTCCGCGTCGTTGGGGTTCATCGCCCCCAGCAGGTCGGCGGCGTCGTCGGGATCCATCTCCTCCAGGACGTCGGCCGCCCGCTCGGTGCCCAGCTGGCCCAGCACCGCGGCCTGCCGCTCCTCGGGCAGTTCCTGCAGGATGTCGGCCAGGCGGCCGTTGTCCAGCGCGTTGATCACCTCGAAGCGCCGCTTGGGCGGCAGCTCGCGGATGGCGTCGGCCACCTCGATCGGTCGCCAGCCCTCGAATTGCTGCAGCAACTGCGCCACGCCCTGCCCGGGCATGGCCAGCGCGGACGGGGTCAGTCCCTGCACGTTGTGCCAGTCCACGATGTGCACCGCGGCGCGGCGGCCCAGCCGCCGGGAGTGGCGCACCGCGATCCGCGTCACCAGCCAGTCGCGGGTGCGGCTCTGCTCGATGGCCAGGTCGGTGATCGCCACGTCGACGCCGGCCAGCTCCGGCAGTTCGGGGTCGTTGACCCGGACTTTGGTGTCCAGCACCTGTCCGAGCACCAGCACTTCACCGGGTCGCTGGGTGAACTTGCGCAGCGATACGGTTCCGGTGTTGAGGGTGACGGCATTGGGCTCGATCGCCGCGACTCGGAGAATGGGTACGAAAATGCGTCTGCGGGTGGGCAGTTCGACGACGAGGCCCAGAACTCGCGGCTGTTGACGCACGATGCTGATGCTGATGACGACGTCGCGGACCCGTCCCACGGATTCGCCGAACGGGCCCAGCACCAGCATCCGCGCCAGGCGCGCTGCGTAAACCCTGTTGCTCGACGCCATGGTTGAAAGGGTAGGAGTGGTTAGGTGACCAACGCATATCGCCCCCGCCGTACCTGTCTGTCGGTGCCGGGCAGCAGCCAGAAAATGATCGACAAGGCCAAGGGCCTGCCCGCCGACCAGATCTTCCTGGATCTGGAGGATGCCGTCGCCCCGGCCGCCAAGGAGCAGGCCCGGGCCCGGGTGGCCGAGGCGCTGACGGCATCGGACTGGAGTGCGCCGCTGCTGGGCGTGCGAGTCAACGACTGGACGACGCCGTGGACGCACGCCGACCTGATCGAGGTGGTCTCGGCCGTCGGCGCCGCCGGGGCCCGCCTTGACGTCGTCGTGCTGCCGAAGGTGTCCGACGCCTCGCATGTACAGGCCCTGGATCTGTTGTTGACCCAGTTGGAGACCGTTCACGGGCTGCCGGCCGGGCAGATCGGCATCGACGCCCAGATCGAGGACGCCCGCGGGCTGACCAATATCAACGCCATCGCCGCCGTGCCCCGGGTGCAGGCGCTGGTGCTCGGCCCGGCCGACCTGATGGCCAGCCTCAACACCCGCACGCTGGAGGTCGGCGAGCAGCCCGAGGGCTACACCGAGGGCGACGCCTATCACCACGTGCTGATGACGATCCTGGTCGCCGCGCGTGCCCACGGGATCGCCGCCGTCGACGGGCCCTATCTGAAGGTTCGCGACGTCGAGGCGTTCCGCCGGGTGGCCGGGCGCTCGGCCGCCCTGGGTTTTGACGGCAAATGGGTGCTGCACCCCGACCAGATCGCGGCGGGCAACGAGATCTTCAGCCCGCGGCAGGCCGAGTACGACCATGCCGAGCTGATCCTGGAGGCCTATGCATGGCACACCTCGCAGGCCGGCGGGGCACGCGGCGCGGTGATGCTCGGCGACGAGATGCTCGACGAGGCCAGCCGCAAGATGGCGCTGGTGGTGGCCGGCAAGGGCCGGGCGGCCGGGATGCGCCGTGAAGCACCGCCGTTCGAGCCGCCGTCGGCCTAGATCTGCCCGGATCTGCCCGCGAGGGGCAATCTGACGACGCGACACGCCGACGTCGCGTCGTCAAATGTCCACTGGGCGCCTACGTCCGCGCGGGCTCAGTGCAGGGCGACCATCGCGAGGACGAACGAGAGGACCACCGCGGCGCCGCCGACCGCGGTGCCGGCCACCGCCATGCCGTGGCCGGCCTCACCGGTGCGCTTGATCTGGCCTAGGGCGATCACGCCCAGCGTGGCGCCGACGACGGCCAGCGGCCAGAACAGCAGGCCCAGCAGCGCGACCACCAGGGAGCAGACCGCCAAGACGTTCGTCTTCTGCGGCTGGCCCGGATTGAAGTAGCCGCCCGGATACGGCGTGCCGTAGCCCTGCTGCGGATAGCCGGGCGGGGCGCCGTAGCCCGGCGGGTAACCGGGCGGCGTGCCGACGCCCGGATAGTCGGCCGGCGGGCCGTAGCCGGGCGGCGAGCCGTAGCCCGGTGGTGGCGGCGGCGGAAATCCGCCGGTCGGCGGCGGCGGATAGCCGGCGGCGGCCGAGGGTGGGGGAAAGCCGCTCGGCGGGTAACCGGGCGGAGGGCCCTGCGGGTAACCCGGCGGTGGGGGAGGATAGCCATCGAAACCCGAGGGGTTGGCCCAGCCGCCCTGCTCGGGCCCGGGCGCACCCGCCTCGGGCCAGGGTTGGTCGGCATTGGGTCGTGGATTCTCGCCAGAATCCCCGCCGGGAGCTGTCATGCTGTTCAACCTAGCGGATGCGTCGGGTGCCAGACCCGCGCGGAGTGCCGGTCCGCCACCCCGGAACTATCCCGGAACAAGGAGAGAGAAACCTCATGACCAGCCCTTTTCAGCCCGGACAGGCCCCCGATCCGCTCGGTGCGGCGGCCGCGGGTCGGCGAGACGTGGGCCGGTTGCCCACGCCGCCCAAAGGTTGGCCGATCGGGGCTTACCCCACCTACGCCGAGGCGCAGCGCGCGGTGGACTATCTGTCCGACCAACAGTTCCCGGTGCACCAGGTGACGATCGTCGGCGTCGACCTGATGCAGGTCGAACGGGTCACCGGCCGGCTCACCTGGCCCAAGGTGCTCGGCGGCGGGGTGTTGACCGGGGCCTGGCTGGGTCTGTTCATCGGCCTGGTGCTGGGCATCTTCAGCGACAACCCGGCACAGGCGTTGGTGACCGGCCTGATCGCCGGTGTGTTCTTCGGTCTGATCACGTCGTCAGTGCCCTACGCGATGGCCCGCGGCACAAGGGATTTCAGCTCGACCATGCAGCTGGTCGCGGGTCGCTACGACGTGCTCTGCGACCCGCAGAGCGCCGAGCAGGGCCGGGATCTGTTGGCGAAGCTGACGCTCTGACTCGGCGTTGTTGCACAGCGCGGCCGACCGGCCTTACCGTTCTGGCACGGAACGGCAACAGGAGGCGGGTGGCGTGGCGAGTCGGCGCGGTCGCGTTCGGCGGCTGGGCGCGGCTGCGCTGGCGGCACTGACCCTCGCCTCCGGGTCGGCCTGCGGTTGGGCCGGGCACGACGACGGCCTGGTGGTCAGCGTGTACACCCCGGCCAACGACACCGCGACGTTCCAAGTGCTGGCGCGGCGCTGTACCGAACAGTCCGGTGGGCGCTACCGCGTCGAGCAGTTCAGCCTGCCGCGTGCCGCCGACGACCAGCGCCTGCAGCTGGCCCGCCGGCTCACCGGCAACGACCGCACGCTGGACATCATGGGCCTGGATGTGGTCTGGACCGCCGAGTTCGCCGAGGCCGGCTGGGCGTTGCCACTGTCGGAAGACCCGGCCGGTGAGGCCGAGGCCGACGCCGTCGCCGACACCCTGCCGGGTCCGCTGGCGACCGCCCGCTGGCAACAGCGGCTCTATGCCGCCCCGATCATCACCAACACCCAATTGCTTTGGTACCGGCCGGATCTGATGGACGCCGCGCCGTCGACCTGGGACGAGATGGTTGCCGAGGCGGGCCGATTGCGTGCCGCCGGCGAGCCGAGCTGGATCGCGGTGCAGGCCAAGCAGTACGAGGGCCTGGTGGTGTGGTTCAACACGCTGCTGGCAAGCGCCGGCGGCCGGGTGCTCGACGACGACGGCAAGACCGTCACCCTGACCGACACCGCCGAGCATCGGGCCGCCACCGTGGCGGCGCTGCGCATCATGCGCGCGGTGGCGACCGCTCCGGGCGCTGACCCGTCGATCACCCAGAGTGACGAGGGCACCGCCCGGCTGGCGTTCGAACAGGGCAAGGCGGCACTGGAGGTCAACTGGCCGTTCGTGCTGCCGTCGATGCTGGAGAACGCCGTCAAGGGCGGCGTCGGGTTCCTGCCGCTGGACCGGCGTGCCGATCTGGCCGGCAGCATCAACGACCTCGGCATGTTCGCCCCCAGCGACGCCCAGTACCGGCTGGCCTACGAGGCCAGTCGCGACGTGCTCGGGTTCGCACCGTATCCGGCGGTGTCGCCCGGGCGGCCGGCCAAGGTCACGCTCGGCGGGATGAACCTGGCGGTGGCCCGCACCACCCGGCACCGCGCCGAGGCATTCGATGCGGTGCGATGCCTGCGCGACGTCGCCAACCAGAAGTACCTTGCGATTGACGGTGGGCTGCCCCCGGTGCGCGCCTCGCTGTACTCCGATCCGCAGCTGCAGGAGAAATACCCGCACCACAACCTGATTCGCGACCAGCTCACCGAAGCGGCGGTGCGCCCTGCCACGCCGGTCTACCAGGCGGTGTCGACCCGGATATCGGCGACGCTGGCGCCGATCACCGCCATCGACCCGGAGCGCACCGCCGACGAGCTCACCGTGCAGGTGCGCAAGGCCATCGACGGCAAGGGGCTGATCCCGTGAGCGGTGCGCTATGACGTCCCGCGCCGACGAGCGGTCGCAGCGGCGGCTGGCGTTGCTGCTCGTCGCCCCGGCGGTGGTGCTGATGCTGGCCGTGACGGCCTATCCGATCGGGTATGCGATCTGGCTGAGCCTGCTGCGCTACAACCTGGCCACCCCCGACGACACCGCCTTCGTCGGCCTGGCCAACTACCAGACCACCCTGACCGACTCGTACTGGTGGACGGCGTTCGCGGTGACGCTGGGCATCACCGTCGTCTCGGTGGCCATCGAATTCGTCCTGGGTCTTGCGCTGGCACTGGTGATGCACCGCAGCCTGTTCGCCAAAGGCATGGTGCGCACCGCGGTACTGGTGCCCTACGGCATTGTCACGGTGGCCGCCGCCTACAGCTGGTACTACGCCTGGACACCGGGCACCGGTTATCTGGCGAACCTCTTGCCCGCCGGTAGTGCGCCGCTGACCCAGCAGCTGCCGTCGCTGGGGATCGTGATCCTCGCCGAGGTGTGGAAGACGACTCCGTTCATGGCGCTGCTGCTGCTGGCCGGGCTGGCGCTGGTGCCCGACGATCTGCTCAAGGCGGCACAGGTCGACGGCGCCGGGGCCTGGCGGCGTCTGGTCAGCGTCATCCTGCCGATGATGAAACCGGCCATCCTGGTGGCGTTGTTGTTCCGCACGCTCGACGCGTTCCGGATCTTCGACAACATCTACGTGCTCACCAACGGCTCCAACAACACCGGCTCGGTGTCGATCCTGGGTTACAACAACCTGTTCAAGGGCTTCAACGTCGGCCTGGGCTCCGCGATCTCGGTGCTGATCTTCGTCTGCGTGGCGCTGATCGCGGTGTTGTTCGTCAAGGTGTTCGGTGCCGCGGCGCCGGGATCGGAACAGAAATGACCGACGTTCGACGCCGCGTGGCTTGGCTGATCATCGACGTGGCCGTGGTTGCCTACGCGCTGGTGCCGGTGCTGTGGATCTTCTCGCTGTCGCTCAAGCCGACGTCAACGGTGAAGGACGGCAAGCTGATCCCGTCGTCGGTGACCCTCGACAACTACCGCGGCATCTTCGCCGGCGATGTGTTCGGGTCGGCGTTGATCAACTCGGTCGGCATCGGCCTGATCACCACCGTGATCGCGGTGGTGATCGGTGCGATGGCCGCCTACGCGGTGGCCCGGCTGGACTTTTCCGGCAAGCGGCTGCTGGTGGGGGCGGCGCTGCTCATCGCGATGTTCCCCCAGATATCGTTGGTGACACCGATTTTCAACATCGAACGGGCTATCGGGCTGTTCGACACCTGGCCGGGACTGATCATCCCCTACATCACCTTCGCGCTGCCGCTGGCGATCTACACGCTCTCGGCGTTCTTCTCCGAGATCCCGTGGGACCTGGAGAAGGCCGCCAAGATGGACGGCGCCACCCCGGGTCAGGCGTTCCGCAAGGTGATTGCGCCGCTGGCGGCGCCGGGAATCGTCACCGCGGCGATCCTGGTGTTCATCTTCGCCTGGAATGACCTGCTGCTGGCGTTGTCGCTGACGGCGACCAAGGCGTCGATCACCGCGCCGGTGGCCATCGCGAACTTCACCGGCAGTTCGCAATTCGAGGAACCGACCGGCTCCATCGCCGCCGGCGCGATGGTGATCACGGTGCCGATCATCGTCTTTGTTCTAATCTTCCAACGACGGATCGTGGCGGGACTGACCTCCGGCGCGGTGAAGGGATAGGCCGATGGCAGAGATCGAACTCCTCCACATCACCAAGAGCTACCCCGACGGCGCCGTGGCGGTGAAGGACCTGTCGCTGAGGATCGCCGACGGCGAGTTCATCATCCTGGTGGGACCGTCCGGCTGCGGAAAATCCACCACGCTGAACATGATCGCCGGCCTGGAGGAGATCTCGTCGGGGGAACTGCGCATCGGTGGTGAGCGGGTCAATGAGCGCGCCCCCAAGGACCGCGACATCGCGATGGTGTTCCAGTCCTACGCCCTCTACCCGCACATGACGGTGCGGGGCAACATCGCCTTTCCGCTGACCCTGGCCAAGATGAAGAAGCCGCAGATCGCTGAGAAGGTCGCCGAAGTCGCGAAAATCCTTGACCTGACGGAGTTGCTGGATCGCAAGCCGTCGCAGCTGTCCGGTGGGCAGCGCCAGCGGGTCGCGATGGGACGGGCGATCGTGCGGCACCCCAAGGCGTTTCTGATGGACGAGCCGCTGTCGAACCTGGACGCCAAGCTGCGGGTGCAGATGCGCAGCGAGATCGCCCGGCTGCAGCGCCGGCTGGGCACCACCACCGTCTACGTCACCCACGATCAGACCGAGGCGATGACGCTCGGCGACCGGGTGGTGGTGATGCACGGCGGGATCGCCCAACAGATCGGCACCCCCGATGAGCTCTACGAGCGGCCCGCCAACCTGTTCGTCGCGGGCTTCGTCGGCTCGCCGGCGATGAACTTCTTCCCCGGCGCGCTGACCTCGACCGGTGCGCGACTGGCGTTCGGTGAGGTGCCGCTGGCCGCGGAGGTCCGCGACACCATCGGTCGACATCCCGGATCCCACCACGACGTCGTCATTGGCGTGCGGCCCGAACATCTCGGCGACGCCGGACTGCTCGACGACGCCGAGCGTGCCCGGGCGGTGACCTTCTCCGCGCGCGTCGATCTGGTCGAATCGCTGGGCGCCGACAAGTACCTGTACTTCACCCCGAACGAAGCCGCCGGCACGTCGACCGAAAACGGTCTGGTGGCGCGGGTTCCCGCCGCGTCGAAAGCCGCCGGCGGGCAGCCGGTCGAGTTGGCCCTGGACGCGGCCAAAGTGGTGGTGTTCGACGCCGAGTCCGGGCTGAACCTGACCGTCCCGCCGACCGAACGGTGAGCGACGACCTGGAACGGGTGCGGGCGCACCTGAAAGCGCACTACGCGGCCGCGGGCATCGCGTCGGGACCCGGCGCCGCGCGGGTGACGTTTTTGGGCGTCGAGCCCATCGAGGTGCTGCGGTTCGGGCCCGGGCCCGACCGGATGGTGCATTACGTCTCGGTGGGCTGTTCGCGGCACCCGATGGGCGACCCCGGTCAGGTGTTGGCCGACCCGGTGCACGGTCCGCGCGCCGAGGTCGTGCTGCGGCTGCGGATCTCGGGTTCTGATGCCGGGCTGGCGCGCAGCCTGGCGATGGTGGCCGCCGCGCCGGTCGTGGAGGGCGTGGTGCTGGCGGCGGACGCGCTGATGGACCTGGGCGGTCCGCTGTGGACCCGGCAGTCCGGCGGCGTGCCGTTCACCGCGATGCTGCTGGGCGAGAGCGACATCGCCGAGTTGGCGTTGGCGGCACCACGCGAGCCGGTGCGGTTCTTGTCGGCCATCCCGATCACCGCGACCGAGGCGGCCTGGGTGCGGCTCAAGGGCGCCGACGCGATGCGCGAGGCCTGGCGCGCCGACGGGGTGGATGTGCTCGACCCGGACCGCCCCGCCTCCCAGCCCCGCTAGTACCGGGTCCCCCTTTTTTTGCCGCGAGCGGGCGTGTTTGTACGGCGACACGCCGGTTTTTCCGTACAACTGCGCACGTTCGTGACAGGCGGTGGCGTGACTTTGACGGCCGGGGGTGACGTTCCGGAACCCGTTGTGCGCGTTCACCGTTGTCCTTTTGGGCTGCATGGCCGCACCGGAGTACGGGATAAGCGGGTCCACGCACCCGCTGAGTGTGCGCCGATGTACGGCATTTCGCGGCGTGTCGGCGTGCAAACACGCACGCTCGCCGGGGAGGTCAGAGCCAGCCGTTGCGGCGGAACGCGCGATAGAGCACTGTGCTGATGCCGGCCATTCCCAGCAGCACCGCCGGGTAACTGAACGTCCAGTGCAGCGCGGGCATGTGGTCGAAGTTCATCCCGTAGATGCCGGCGATCATGGTGGGCACCGCGATGATGCCGGCCCAGGCCGACATCTTGCGCATATCGGTGTTCTGCTGCATCCCCACCCGCGCCAGCGCCGCCTGCACCAGCGAACTCAGCATCTCGTCGTAGCTGGCGATCTGTTCGGCGGCGCGGGTCTGGTGGTCGGCGACGTCACGAAGGTAGCGCCGCACCTCTTTGGAGATCAGATCCTTGTAGTCGGTCTGCATCCGCTGGAACGGGACCGACAACGGTGCCACCGCGCGCCGCAGTTCGACGACTTCACGTTTGATCTGGTAGATCGGCTCGACGTCGGTGCGGGTGCCCGGCGCGAACGCCACCTCTTCAATGGTGTCGATGTCGGTCTCCATCAGGTTGGTCACCTCGACGTAGCGGTCGACCACATAGTCGGCGATGGCGTGCATCACCGCGTACGGGCCCAGCCGCAGATGCTCGGGGTCGGCGTCCATGCGCTTGCGGACCTCGGACAGTCCGCTGTGTTCACCGTGCCGGACGGTGACGACGAAGTTCTTGCCGACGAAGATCATGATCTCGCCGGTTTCGACGATCTGTCGCGGCAGCCCCACCGATTCGTGCGGGACGTAATTGACGGTCTTGAGCACCAGGAACAGCGTCTCGTCGTAGCGTTCCAGCTTCGGCCGCTGGTGGGCGTGCACGGCGTCCTCGACGGTCAGCTCGTGCAGGTCGAACGTGGCCGCCACCGCCTGCATCTGGGACTCGTCGGGTTCGTGCAGGCCCACCCAGACGAACCCGTCCCGGCCGCTCGCCTCGATCTCGCGCACCCTGGCCATCGCACCGGCGGGCGTGAAGTCGCCGGAAACCCGGTCACCTTCGTCGTAGACGCCGCAGTCGACCAGCACCCGCGGAACCGGGCCTCGCAACGCCGTCATGGCAGCCCTCCCTCCCGGCGCATGAGCCGGTCAAATGTTACGCGCCCGAACCCAAAGTGACCGGTCAGCGCGGTCGCCGCGGGGTCCGGAGTTTTCGGGCCCGCGCCGGTGCGCTAGTTTCGACGCGGACCAATCCAGACCATGCCGAACCCGTTCGAGGAGCACTTGACGTGAGCACAACCCCACTCAAGGTTGCCGTCACCGGCGCCGCCGGCCAGATCGGCTACAGCCTGCTTTTCCGCCTGGCCAGTGGCTCGTTGCTGGGCCCTGATCGGCCGATCGAACTGCGGCTGCTGGAGATCGAGCCCGCGCTCAAGGCGCTCGAGGGTGTGGTGATGGAGCTCGACGACTGTGCCTTCCCGCTGCTGGCCGGCGTGCAGATCGGCTCGGATGCCAACAAGATCTTCGACGGCGCCAACCTGGCGCTGCTGGTCGGCGCCCGCCCGCGCGGGCCGGGCATGGAGCGCAGCGACCTGCTCGAGGCCAACGGTGCGATCTTCACCGCGCAGGGCAAGGCGCTCAACGCGGTCGCGGCCTCCGACATCCGGGTGGGTGTCACCGGCAACCCGGCCAACACCAACGCGCTGATCGCGATGACCAACGCCCCCGACATCCCCAAGGAGCGGTTCTCCGCGCTGACCCGCCTGGACCACAACCGGGCGATCTCGCAGCTGGCGGCCAAGACCGGCGCCAAGGTGACCGACGTCAAGAAGATGACGATCTGGGGCAACCACTCGGCCAGCCAGTACCCGGACCTGTTCCACGCCGAGGTCGGCGGCCGCAACGCCGCCGAGGTCGTCAACGACCAGGCCTGGATCGAGAACGACTTCATCCCCACCGTCGCCAAGCGCGGCGCGGCGATCATCGACGCCCGCGGCGCCTCCTCGGCCGCCTCGGCGGCATCGGCCACCGTCGATGCCGCCCGGGACTGGCTGCTGGGCAGCCCCGACGGGGACTGGGTGTCGATGGCGGTGGTCTCCGACGGCTCCTATGGGGTGCCCGAGGGCCTGATCTCGTCGTTCCCGGTCACCACCTCCGGCGGCGACTGGAGCATCGTGGGTGGCCTGGACATCGACGACTTCTCCCGCGGCCGGATCGACGCCTCCACCGCTGAGCTGGCCGAAGAGCGCGAGGCCGTCAAGGGACTGGGCCTGATCTGAGCACGGCCGGCGCCCACGGGCACCGGCCGTCGCCGGTCGAGATTCGCCGGCGCAGTACCCTGGACTCGATGCCTGAGAACCTTGCGAACACGGTGGACAACTCGCTGATTGTCATTGGAGACGAAGAGATCTTCGAAGCCCACATGGGCGGAAAGATCTCGGTCGACTTGAAAGCCCCGCTGGACAGCCAGCGCGCGCTGTCGATCGCTTACACGCCCGGGGTGGCGCAGGTCAGCCGCGCGATCGCCGCGGACCACACCCTGGCCGCCCGCTACACCTGGGCGCACCGGCTGGTGGCGGTGGTCAGCGACGGTACTTCGGTGCTCGGGCTGGGTGATCTCGGTCCATCGGCGTCGCTGCCGGTGATGGAGGGCAAGGCCGCGCTGTTCAAGACGTTCGCCGGCCTGGACTCCATTCCCATCGTGTTGGACACCAAGGATCCCGACGAGATCGTCGACACGCTGGTGCGGCTGCGTCCGTCGTTCGGGGCGGTCAACCTGGAGGACATCTCCGCGCCGCGGTGCTTCGAGATCGAGCGCCGGGTGATCGAGGCGCTGGACTGCCCGGTAATGCACGACGATCAGCACGGCACCGCGATCGTGGCACTGGCGGCGCTGATGGGTGCGGCCAAGGTGCTCGGACGCGACATCTCGTCGCTGCGGGTGGTGGTCTCCGGTGCCGGCGCCGCGGGCGTGGCATGCGCCAACATCCTGATGTCGGTGGGTATTTCGGAGATGATCGTGCTCGATTCGCAGGGCGTGCTGCATCCGGAACGTACCGACATGAACGACGTCAAGACCGAGCTGGCGCAGCGCACCAACCCCGGCGGCCGCACCGGTGGTCTTGCCGAGGCGCTGGTCGGCGCCGACGTGTTCCTGGGTGCCTCCGGAGGGGTGGTCCCCGAGGAGTTGATCGCGTCGATGAACCCGGGCGGGGTGGTGTTCGCACTGTCCAACCCCGACCCGGAGATCCACCCCGACCTGGCCGCCAAGTATGCGGCGGTGGTGGCGACCGGCCGCAGTGATTTCCCCAACCAGATCAACAACGTGCTGGCCTTCCCCGGCGTATTCCGCGGGGCGCTGGACGCCGGTGCCGAACGCATCAGCGAAGAGATGAAATTGGCTGCCGCGGAGGCGATTTACTCCGTGGTCGCCGACGACCTGGCACCGGAGCGGGTCGTGCCGAGCCCGCTGGACCCGCGTGTCGAACCGGCCGTTGCGGCAGCGGTCGCAGCGGCCGCCGGTTCGTCGTCCTGAGCGCACGGTGCCGCGGCTGCCGAGACATCAGCTGCGCCGGTTGGCGCTGGTACTGATCACCGCCCTGCTGCTCGCCGGTTGTGCTGATCGCCCGGGGCCGGCGCCGCTGGGCGTGGGGACCGCGCCGGACCCGCAATCGCAGGTTTTGGCGCAGCTGTACGCGAGCGCCCTGCGCGGTGCCGGAGCCGCGGTGCGCATCGAATCGGTGGCCGATCCGGTCGCGGCGCTCGACGCCGGGCAGTTGACCCTGGTTCCCGGTTTCACCGGTCGCCTGCTGGCGGTGTTCGCCCCCGACTCCACGGCGCGCTCCGACCGGCAGGTCTACTGGGCGTTGGCCGGTGCGCTGCCGGAGGGGCTTGCGCTCGGTGACTACGCCATGACCGCCGCTGACAAACCGGCGTTGGCCGTGACGAAGGCCACGGCCGCCGCGTGGGGCGGAACCGAGCTGTCCGCGCTGGTGCGGCACTGCTCCGGGCTGGTCGTCGGCGCTGTCGCCGGGGTGCGGCCGCCGGCGGCGGTGGGGCGGTGCAGGTTGCCCAGATTGCGCGAATTCCCCGATAGCTCAGCGTTGTTCGCTGCGCTGCGCGACCGTCAGATCACCGCGGCATGGACCAGTACGGCCAATCCGTCGACGCCCGACGAGGGCACCGTGCTACTCACCGATGGCAGGCCGGCGTTGGTGCGCGCCGAGAATGTGGTTCCGCTGTATCGGCGCAACGAGCTGACCGAATCCCAACTGCTGGCGATCAATCAGGTCGCCGGTGTGCTGGATACCGAAGCCCTGACCGATATGCGCTGGCGGGTGGCCCACGGCGCCGACCCGCAGTCGGTCGTGGATGCCTTCCTGGAGGAGCATCCGCTCGGGCGGTAGCGCCGCGAAAAACGACCGGGCCGCGAACCCTACCGGGGCGCGAAACGGGGAATGACGAACGAGAACAGCCGCTGGTAGCGCGAGCCGGTGAGCCGCACGAGCAGGTCGAGTGCCCGCGCGTCGTTGCCGATGAGCACCCGGGCCCGGTTCTTGCTCACCCCGTCGAGGATCACCCGGGCGGCCTCTTCCGCACTGGTGGAGGCCAGCCGGCGGTCGAAGAAGTCGGCCATTGCCGCGTGGTCCACTCCTTCGACGGTGGTGGCGTTGCGGGCGATCGCGGTCTTGATGCCGCCGGGATGCACCGTGGTGACCTTGACCGGGTGCTTGGCGATGGCCATCTCCTGATGCAGCGCCTCGGTGAAGCCGCGGACAGCGAATTTGGCCGCGTTATAGGCGGCCTGGCCGGGCATCGACAGCAACCCGAACAGGCTGGAGATATTGATGACATGGCCGTCGCCGGAGGCGATCAGGTGCGGCAGGAAGGCTTTGGTGCCGTTGACCACACCCCAGAAGTCGACGTCCATCACCCGCTCGATGTCCTTGAACTCGCTGACCTCGACGTCGCCGCTGAACGCGATCCCGGCGTTGTTGTAAATCTGGTTGACCTTGCCGAAGTGGTCTTTGACCTCCTCGGCGTAGCCGATGAACACCTCGCGCTCGGTGACGTCGAGCCGGTCGGCCTTGACCCGCACGCCCAGCGCGGCCAACCGTTGCTCGGTTTGCGCCAGGCCTTCGGTGTCGACATCGCTGATCGCCAGCTGCGCGCCGGCGCGGGCCAGCTCGACGGCCAGCGCACGGCCGATCCCCGAGCCGGCGCCGGTGACGACGGCGACTTTCCCGGCGAATCCCTGCATGTGTCCTCCCCGCGGTCGGTTGCCCAACAGAGCCTATCCGGTACCGGCGGTACCGCCTTCAGCGCCCCGGCGAGCGTGCCGAGTTGTACGCGACACGCCGCGTTTCGACGTACAGACCCGCACGCTCGCGGGGAAGGGGGTCACCGAACGCTCAGCCGAACGCCTCGTCGATGATCTCCTGCTGCTCGACGGCGTGCACCTTCGACGAACCCGACGACGGCGCGGACATCGCCCGCCGCGAGATCCGTTTGATACCGGTGAGCTTCTCGGGCAGCAACTCCGGCAGCTCCAGGCCGAACCGGGGCCATGCCCCCTGGTTGGCCGGCTCCTCCTGCACCCAGAAGAACTGCTCGGCGTTGGGGTAGCGGTCCAAGGTGGCGGCCAGGCGCCGCTTGGGCAGCGGGGCCAGCTGCTCGACACGCACCAGCGCGATGTCCTCGCGGCCGTCCTTGGCCTTGCGGGCCGCCAACTCGTAGTACAGCTTGCCGCTGGTCAGCAGCACCCGGGTGACCTTGTTGCGGTCGCCCTCGCCGTCGCCGTAGGTGGGCTCTTCGAGCACCGAGCGGAACTTGACGTCGGTGAAGTCCTTGATGTCGCTGACCACCGCCTTGTTGCGCAGCATCGACTTCGGGGTGAACACGATCAGCGGCCGCTGGATCCCGTCGAGCGCATGCCGGCGCAGCAGATGGAAGTAGTTCGACGGAGTCGAGGGCATCGCGATGGTCATCGAGCCCTCCGCCCACAGCTGCAGGAAGCGCTCGATGCGCCCGGAGGTGTGGTCGGGGCCCTGGCCCTCATGGCCGTGCGGCAGCAGCAGCACGACGTTGGACAGCTGGCCCCACTTGGCCTCGCCGGAGCTGATGAACTCGTCGATGATCGACTGCGCGCCGTTGACGAAGTCGCCGAACTGCGCCTCCCACAGCACCATCGCCTCGGGGTTGCCGACGGTGTAGCCGTACTCGAAGCCGACCGCGGCGAACTCCGACAGCGGCGAGTCGTAGACCAGGAACTTGCCGCCGCTCGGGGTGCCGTCGGGGGTGGTGGCCAGCAGCTGCAACGGGCTGAACTCCGCGCCGTTGGTGTGGTCGATGATCACCGAGTGCCGCTGCGAGAAGGTGCCGCGGCGAGTGTCCTGTCCCGACAGCCGCACCAGCTTGCCCTCGGCCACCAGCGAACCCAGCGCCAGCAGTTCGGCGAACGCCCAGTCGACCTTGCCCTCGTAGGCCATCTCCTTGCGCCGCTCGAGCACCGGCAACACCCGCGGGTGCACGGTGAAGCCCTCGGGAATCGACATGAACGCCTCGCCGATGCGGGCCAGCATCGCCTTGTCCACCGCGGTGTTCAGCCCGCGCGGCACCTGCTGTTCGGACTCGACCGACTCGCTGGGCTGCGCGGCGTGCTTCTCCAGCTCACGGATCTCGTTGAACACCCGCTCCAGCTGGCCGTGGTAGTCGCGCAGTGCGTCCTCGGCCTCCTTCATCGAGATGTCGCCACGGCCGATCAGGTCTTCGGTGTAGCTCTTGCGCACGCCGCGCTTGGTGCCGATCACGTCGTACATGTAGGGGTTGGTCATCGAAGGGTCATCGCCCTCGTTGTGCCCGCGGCGGCGGTAGCACAGCATGTCGATGACGACGTCCTTGTGGAACTTCTGCCGGAAGTCCACCGCCAGCCGGGCCACCCAGTCGCATGCCTCCGGGTCGTCGCCGTTGACGTGGAAGATCGGCGCCCCGATCATCTTGGCGACATCGGTGCAGTACTCGCTGGAGCGGGAGTGGTCCGGTGCGGTGGTGAACCCGATCTGGTTGTTGACGATGATGTGGATGGTGCCGCCGACCCGGTAGCCCGGCAGCATCGCCATGTTCAGCGTCTCGGCCACCACACCCTGGCCGGCGAATGCGGCGTCGCCGTGCAGCATCATCGGGACCACCGAGAACGCCGGCCGTTCACCGTTGTCCGCGGAGCCGCGATCCAGCAGGTCCTGACGGGCCCGTACCAGTCCTTCCAGTACCGGGTCGACGGCCTCCAGGTGCGATGGGTTAGCCGTCAGCGAGACCTGAATATCGTTGTCGCCGAACATCTGCAGGTATACGCCGGTGGAGCCCAGGTGATACTTGACGTCGCCGGAACCGTGCGCCTCGGCCGGGTTGAGGTTGCCTTCGAACTCGGTGAAGATCTGCGAATAAGGCTTGCCGACGATGTTGGCCAGCACGTTGAGCCGGCCGCGGTGGGGCATACCGATGACCACCTCGTCGAGCCCGTACTCGGCGCACTGGTCGATCGCCGCGTCCATCATCGGGATCACCGACTCGGCGCCCTCCAGGCTGAACCGCTTCTGCCCGACGTACTTGGTCTGCAGGAAGCTCTCGAACGCCTCGGCAGCATTCAGCTTGCTCAGGATGTACTTCTGCTGCGCCACAGTCGGTTTGATGTGTTTGACCTCGACGCGCTCCTGCAGCCACTGCTGCTGTTCGGGCTCGAGGATGTGGGTGTACTCCACGCCGACGTGGCGGCAGTAGGCATCGCGCAGCACCGAGAGGATCTCGCGCAGCTTGCGGAAGTCGCCGCCGGGCAGGCCCTCGACCTTGAACTCCCGGTCCAGATCCCACAGCGTCAGACCGTGGGTCAGCACGTCAAGGTCGGGGTGGCTGCGGAACCGGGTGTTGTCCAGCCGCAGCGGGTCGACGTCGGCCATCAGGTGACCGCGGTTGCGGTAGGCGGCGATCAACTCGACGACGCGGGCGTTCTTGTCGACCACCGAGTCCGGGTTGTCGGTGCGCCACCGCACCGGCTCATAGGGGATGGACAGCTCGAAGAAGATCTCGTCCCAGAACGCGTCGGAGAGCAGCAACTCGTGCACGGTGCGCAGGAAGTCACCCGATTCCGCGCCCTGGATGATGCGGTGGTCATAGGTCGAGGTCAGCGTGATCAGCTTGCCCACCCCGAGTTCGGCGATGCGCTGCTCGCTGGCCCCCTGGAATTCGGCGGGATACTCCATGGCGCCGACGCCGATGATCGCCCCTTGGCCGGCCATCAGCCGGGGCACCGAGTGCACGGTGCCGATGGTTCCGGGGTTGGTCAGCGAGATCGTCACGCCGGCGAAGTCCTCGGCGGTCAGCTTGCCGTCACGGGCGCGGCGCACGATGTCTTCGTAGGCGGCGACGAACTGCGCGAAACGCAGCGACTCCGCCTCCTTGATACCGGCCACCACCAGGGAGCGCTTGCCGTCCTTGCCGTGCAGGTCGATCGCGAGCCCCAGATTGGTGTGTGCCGGAGTGACGGCGTTGGGCTTGCCGTCGATCTCGGCGAAGTGCCGGTTCATGTTGGGGAACTGCTTGACCGCCTGCACGAGCGCATACCCCAGCAGGTGGGTGAACGAGATCTTGCCGCCACGGGTGCGCTTGAGCTGGTTGTTGATGACGATGCGGTTGTCGATCATCAGCTTGGCCGGAATGGCACGCACGCTGGTGGCCGTGGGCACCGCCAGCGAGGTGGCCATGTTCTTGACCACCGCGGCGGCGGCCCCGCGCAACACCTGGACCTCGGCGTCGGCGGCCGGAGCGGGCGACTTCGACTGGGCGGGTTTGGCTGCCGGTGCGGGCTTCGCCTCGGCGGCCGGCGCGGGCTTGGCTGGGGCCGCCGGCGCGGGCTTGGCCGGGGCGGGGGTCGCAGGTTTCGGGGCGGACTGGGCGGGCCGGGCAGCGGGGGTCGGTTCGGCGGGCATGGGCGAGCCGTCAGCGCCGGGCTTGTAGTCGACCAGGAACTCGTGCCAGCTCGGGTCCACCGAGGAGGGATCGTCGCGGAATTTGCGGTACATCTCCTCGACTAGCCATTCGTTCTGACCGAAGGGTGAACTCATACCGCTCACGACAGTTACTCGCCTCTATTCCTGTATTCCCGATCATCCGGTCGGGCGCCCGACCGGTGCCCGCCTGCCTGCATAAAGGCTAGCCCCTTCACGTTATTCCGCCACCGGTGTTCGATTGATCACGCCGACGGTTGCGCAGGGCTTACGTCGTCGTCGGGCAGGGCCGGCAGCAGGTGCAACGTGACCGGCCAGCGGTCGGCGGCCGGACCGAACGCCTGGCGGGCGTTTCCGACGATCTTCTTGCCGATGAAGCGGTTGCCGATCGCCCCGATCACCGCGCCCAGCCCGACCGGCAGCAGCTTGCCGAACGCCAGCGCGCCCCGCCGCAGGGTGAAGCGCTTGACGAAGTACCGCAGCAACCGCGAGTTGAGCTCCGACACCGCCGGCAGCGGCAGCGCCGCCGTCCCCTGGGCGAGCCAGGCGCCGTTGGTGCGGCCCGAGCCGAGCAGGTCGGCCATGGCGCCCTTGCCCTGGTCGCCGACCAGCACCGCCAACACCAGGGCGCGCCGCCGTTCCCGATTGTCGACGGGAATGCCGTGCACCTCCGCCACGCACAGCACGAAGAACGCGGTGGCCTCCAGGAAGACGGCGGTCTCGACGGCGACCGCCGACAGCGCGAGCAGGGTGCCGATCGCCGGGACCGCCGCCGTGGCTCCCACGGCGGCACCGGTGGCCGTCGCCGCGGCCAGGTAACGCCGCTCCAGCTTCTTCACCACTTGCGCCGGACCGACACCGGGATCACGGTGGCGCAGCCGCTCGACGTAGGCGCGCACCGCCGGGCCCTGCACCCTCTCGCTGCTCTCGATGACCCGCGACAACACCCGGGCCGTCATGCCGGGCTTCTCACCGCCGGGGGCCGGCGCCGGCTCCTGCGCCGACCGCCGTCGCCGAAAGATGCCCATGGTTGCCTCCCATTCCGACTCCGTAGTTGTTCAGGCTAACGTTCCGGTGGGGGTTTACCCGCTGCAACGGGCCGCTAGCCGTTCGCCAGCGAATCAGGGCACCGGCGCTGCGAGTTGTTCAAGGCAACTTCGGTCCGTAGCGTCGCATGGGGTGGCTCCAGCCCGGAACCGCAGAGCGCAGCGAGGGGAGGGGCGGCGCTTGAGCGCTACGAGCAGCCGGACTCGCCCCGGCGACCAATCGAGACGCCCCGGTGGTGTGCGTTTCACGATTCCGCGACCGGTCGGTCGGGGGGATTCGGCCAATCCGTGGAACGCGTTGTGGGCGATGATGCTCGGGTTCTTCGTGATCCTGGTGGATTCCACGATCGTGGCCGTCGCCAACCCCAGCATCATGGCGGCGCTCGACGTCGGCTACGACACGGTGATCTGGGTTACCAGCGCCTACCTGCTGGGGTACGCGGTGCCGCTGCTGGTTACCGGTCGGCTCGGCGATCAGTTCGGCCCGAAGAATCTCTACCTGGCCGGGCTGGCGGTGTTCACCGGCGCCTCACTGTGGTGCGGTCTGGCCGGCGGGATCGACATGTTGATCACGGCGCGCGCGGTGCAGGGGATCGGGGCCGCGCTGTTGACGCCGCAGACCCTGACGGTGATCACCCGGACATTTCCCGCCGACCGCCGCGGCATGGCGATGAGCGTGTGGGGAGCGACGGCCGGGGTGGCGACGCTGATCGGGCCGCTGGCGGGCGGGGCGCTGGTCGACGGGCTGGGCTGGGAGTGGATCTTCTTCGTCAATGTGCCGGTCGGTGTGCTCGGCTTGGTCCTGGCATACGTGCTCATCCCCGACCTGCCGGTGCACCGACATCGATTCGACCTGATCGGGGTGGCGCTGTCGGGAATCGGCATGTTCCTGCTCGTCTTCGCGCTCCAGGAGGGCGAGTCACAGAGCTGGGCGCCCTGGATCTGGGCGCTGATCGTGGGGGGCGTCGGCTGCCTGGCGCTGTTCGTGTACTGGCAGGTGGTCACCGGAGGCGAGCCGCTGATCCCGTTGCACATCTTTCGTGACCTCGACTTCGGCCTGGCCAACATCGGGGTAGCCGTCATCGGCTTCGCGGCGACCGCGATGGTGCTGCCGGTGATGTTCTACGCGCAGGCGGTGTGCGGCATGTCGCCGACGCGTGCGGCGCTGCTGACCGCACCGATGGCCATCGCCAGCGGGGTACTGGCCCCCGTCGTCGGCACGATCGTCGACCGGGCCCACCCCCGCACGATGGTCGGGTTCGGCTTCTCGACGCTGGCCATCGCGCTGACCTGGCTGTCGATCGAGATGACGCCGGTCACCCCGGTCTGGCGGCTGCTGTTGCCGTTCACGGCCGTCGGTATCGGAATGGCGTTCATCTGGTCGCCGCTGGCTGCGACGGCCACCCGCAACCTTCCGCCGCACCTGGCCGGCGCCGGCTCCGGGGTCTACAACGCAACCCGGCAGGTCGGGGCGGTGCTGGGCAGCGCCGCCATGGCGGCGTTCATGACGTCGCGGATCTCCACCAATCTGCCGCCGATGCCGGGTGGTCTGCACCCGGGGTCCGGTAACCGGAACCTGCCTGATTTCCTGCACGAGCCGTTCGCGGCGGCGATGTCGGAGTCGACGCTGCTACCGGCGTTCGTCGTGCTGTTCGGCGTGGTCGCGGCGCTGTTCATGGTGGGCTTCGTCATCGCGCCGGCTCGCCGGACGCCCCGCCCGGTCGCGGATCTCGACGACGATGACCTCGATTGCGACGATTTTGGCGATGTGGAAGACCTCGACGAACCCGCTGACCGCCGCCGGGATTCGGATGTCCCCGTCCTGGAGCGCGTCAGCCTGCCGCGTCACTTCGCGGCGTTCAGCACCCCCCGCAGCGACGAAGCCGACGACGTCGCGGCAGCCGATGAAGTCGGCGACGACGATGAGCCGACCGAGCTGATCCCGGTCGTCGTCCCGAGTCAGCGGGATATCCGCCCGGCATCGCGCCGCCCCGGCCGGCACGACGCACACCAGGTGGCCTGGTCTGTCCGGCCTGTGCGGTCGGCCCGGCCGGTCCGGCGCGACGTCCGCCCGCCGGTCCGGCATGACGACCCGGCCACCGAGCCGCTGACCGTCGAAATTCCGCCGGTAACCGTCCGGCCGCGGGATGAGGATGCAACACCGCTGCAGCACAACGGATTTCATGTCGGTACCGGACGGCGCTACCGTCGGGCCGGCAACGGGGAGCCGGTGCCGGATGTGCTGGCCAAGTTCGGGATCACCGGCAGACGCCCGAGGCGTCGCAACCGGCACTACCGGGACGACGCCGACGACACCGACGAACTCGTGAGGTACTCCCACCGCGACGATTGATCGCGCCGCCGCCTATCGGGTGGTGTTGCCGATGATCTCGACGCCGGTGCCGTTCCAGTGGAACTTCACCAGGCCGGTCAACCCGGCGATGCCGCTGGCGTTCTTCAGGGCCACCGTGTCGGCGGTGCAGTGCGCGAGGTCGATTCCGCTGAACCCGTAGGTGTCCGGTACCGATTGCGGAAGGAACACGCCGCGGTGAAACAGCACGGCACGCGTGCTCGGTTTCTCGGCGTTGGTGTTGGCCTTCACGATCACCGCGGACAGGTCGGCGCACTCGCTGTAGTTGCCGGCCAGCGGTTCCGGGCTCCAGGGCTGGCCGCTGCGCGGGTCCTTGGGCAGCTCCGAGACGGCCTTGGCGATCGCCGGGGCGGCCAGGTCGACTGCGCACGGGTCGGCCGGCGCCGGGCTGCCGGCCGGTGTCGACGTGGTGACGGGCGGCGCAGCCGTGGCGGTGGGACTGGTGTTCTGCGGGGTCTTGGCGACGGTCGAATCGCCCGAACCGCAGCCGGCCAGCAGCGCCGCGGACAGTGCGCCCAGGCCGGCGAACAGTCCTAACGGTCTTGCGGCAAACACATCGGGCACCGTACCGGTGCGCGGCCGAGAACTCCGGGAGGCGCGGCCGACCGGCGTCGGCGGCTGCGGATCAAGGGTGGCGAATGGCCGGCCCGGTTGGCCGTAGACTGCTAAGCGTCATGACCTCGCCTGATGCCCCCGCCGAGCCGATCCCGGACTCGCCGGCCCCGCCCGCAGACGCACCTGATACGACGTTCGCCGACCTGCAGATACACCCTTCGGTGCTGCAGGCCGTCGTCGACGTCGGCTACGAGACGCCATCGGCGATTCAGGCCGCCACCATCCCGGCGCTATTGGCGGGCTCCGACGTGGTCGGGCTGGCGCAGACCGGCACCGGAAAGACCGCGGCGTTCGCCATCCCGATCCTGTCGCGCATCGACACCGCCAGCAAGGCCACCCAGGCGCTGGTGCTGGCGCCCACCCGGGAGCTGGCCCTGCAGGTCGCCGAGGCGTTCGGGCGCTACGGCTCGCACCTGCCGCGCGTCAACGTGCTGCCGATCTACGGCGGCGCGTCCTACACCGTGCAGCTGTCCGGGCTGCGACGCGGCGCCCAGGTGGTGGTCGGCACCCCGGGCCGGGTCATCGACCACCTGGAGCGCGGCAGCCTGGACCTGTCGCACCTGGATTACCTGGTGCTCGACGAGGCCGACGAGATGCTGCAGATGGGTTTCGCCGAGGACGTCGAGCGCATCCTGGCCGACACTCCGGAGTACAAGCAGGTGGCGCTGTTCTCCGCGACGATGCCCCCGGCGATCCGCCGGATCACCACGCGCTATCTGCACGACCCGGTCGAGGTCACCGTCGAGGCGAAAACCACCACGGCGGAGAACATCTCGCAGCGCTACATCGAGGTCGCCGGCCCGCGCAAGATGGACGCGCTGACGCGGGTGCTCGAGGTGGAGACGTTCGAGGCGATGATCGTGTTCGTGCGCACCAAGCAGGCCACCGAGGAGGTCGCCGAAAAGCTGCGCGCCCGCGGGTTTGCCGCCGCGGCGATCAACGGTGACATCGCTCAGGCGCAGCGCGAGCGGACCATCGCGTCGCTCAAGAGCGGCAATATCGACATCCTGGTGGCCACCGATGTCGCCGCCCGCGGCCTGGACGTCGAACGCATCTCGCACGTGGTGAACTACGACATCCCGCACGACACCGAGGCCTACGTGCACCGCATCGGCCGCACCGGGCGGGCCGGTCGGTCAGGGACCGCGCTGCTGTTCGTCAGCCCGCGGGAACGTCACCTGCTCAAGGCGATCGAGCGGGCGACCCGCCAGAAGCTCACCGAGGCGACGCTGCCCACCGTCGAGGACGTCAACGCCCAGCGGGTGGCGAAGTTCGCCGACTCGATCACCGCCACCCTCGGTGCGGACGGCACCGACCTGTTTCGCAGCCTGATCGAGGAGTACAGCCGGGAACACAACGTGCCGATGGCCGACATCGCCGCCGCGTTGGCGTTGCAGTCGCGCGACGGGGAGGAGTTCCTGATGGCGCCGGAACCGCCTGCGCGAGAACGCCGGTCACGCGACAAGTCCGAGCGACCCGACCGCAAGAGCGACCGCAAGGGTCCGCCCAAGGAGGGATTCGCCACCTATCGGATCGCGGTGGGCAAGCGCCACAAGGTCAATCCGGGCGCGATCGTGGGGGCGCTGGCCAACGAGGGCGGGCTCAACCGCAGCGACTTCGGCCACATCAGCATCCGGGTGGACCACTCGCTGGTGGAACTGCCCGCCAAGCTGTCGGGCAAGACGCTCAAGGCGCTGGAGCAGACCCGCATCCAGGGTCAGTTGATCAACTTGCGCCGGGACCGGCCGTCCGGCAAACCCGCCCGCCACGGCGACGGGGGGACGCACCGGAAACGGATGGGATGACGCTGCCGAAAGAGGAGGTGGCCCAAGGCGGGCTCGAACAGGTCGCCCACGTCGATCGGGTCGCCTCGCTGACCGGTGTGCGCGCGGTGGCCGCCATCCTGGTCGTCGGCACCCATGCGGCCTACACCACCGGCAAATACACCCACGGCTATGCGGGCCTGCTGGGTTCCCGGATGGAGATCGGTGTGCCGATCTTCTTCGTGCTCTCCGGTTTCCTGTTGTTCCGGCCCTGGGTGCGGGCCACCGCATTCGATCGCCCCGATCCGTCGGTGCGGCGCTACGCCTGGCGCCGGGTGCGGCGCATCATGCCCGCCTACGTCGTGACCGTGGTACTGGCCTACCTGATCTATCACTTCCGCACCGCCGGCCCGAACCCCGGCCACACCTGGATCGGCCTGCTGCGCAATCTGACGCTGACCCAGATCTACACCGACAACTACATGTTCGGCTATCTGCACCAGGGCCTGACCCAGATGTGGAGCCTGGCGGTGGAGGTCGCCTTCTATGCGGTGCTGCCCGGGCTGGCCTACCTCACGCTGGTGTGGCTGTGCCGGCGACAGTGGCGGCCGGTGCGACTGCTGGCGGCGCTGACGGCGTTGGCGTTGATCAGCCCGGCGTGGCTGGTGCTGGTGCACACCACCGACTTCCTGCCCGACGGCGCGCGGCTGTGGCTGCCGACCTACCTGCTGTGGTTCCTGGGCGGCATGGCGTTGGCGGTACTGCAGGCCATGGGGGTGCGCTGCTACGGCTTCGTCGCGATCCCGTTGGCGCTCATCTGCTATCTGATCGCGTCCACCCCGCTGGCCGGCGAGCCCACCACCTCACCGGCCGGGCTGTCGGAGGCGCTGGTCAAGGCGGTGTTCTACACCGCGATCGCCACCCTGGCGGTGGCGCCGCTGGCGCTGGGCAACGAAGGCTGGTACGCGCGGCTGCTGGCCAGCCGGCCGATGGTGTGGCTGGGGGAGATCTCGTATGAGATCTTCCTGGTCCACCTGGTGCTCATGGAGGTGGTGATGGTGGAAGTGCTGCGGGCCCCGGTCTACACCGGTTCGATGCTGAACCTGTTCGTGCTCACCATGATGGTCACCATCCCGGTGTCGTGGCTGCTGCACCGGTTCACCCGGTGAAGTCCTGAGCCGGGTTCCCGGCGGACCTCCGGAGCGGACTCATGGAGGCAGTTGCCCACCTTTGAGCGACAAATCGCACCTGCGCGCGCACGCCCCCGCGGTTGTCGCTCAAAGGCGGACAACGCTGCTATTTCCCTGAGCTAGCCCGCGCCGATCGGAGCCGGTCCGGCGCAACGACGACCGGGACCACGAACTGCGCCAGCATCGCCCGCTCATCCTCGGCGTCGCGTCCCGGAAAGCTCAGCAGCGACGTCATCACCCGCACCACCCAACGGGCACGCTGCTCGGTCTCGGCGTCCTTGCCGCCCAATCCCGACAGGAACGTTGTGACCATCACGGTGATGACGTCGGATCGTTCGGCCATGGCGGTGCCGATCGGCGGCCCGGTCTCGGCGAACCACGACGCCAGTGCCGGGTTGCCGCGCACCAGCGCCAGCGACTCGGTGATCCCGGTGACCAGCCGCTGTGCCGGGTCGTCGACGCCGTCGAGGCGTTCGGTGAGTTCGTGGTAGAGCGCGTTGGCCCAGCGGTGCACGTAGGCGGTGTGCAGCGCGTCACGGCTCTCGAAGTAGCGGTACAGTGTGGCGCGGGAACACCCTGCGGCGCGGGCGATTTCGTTCATGCCCACCGAGCCGGGGTCGTGCTCGGCGAACAGCCTCTCGGCCGCGTCGAGAATCTTCTCGGCGGCCAGTTCACCGCGCTGATCCGACAGCCAGGACCGTCCGGCCATCACGCCCCCGTGGTGAACGGCACCGTCAGCGGTCGGCGCACGTAACTGCCTCCAGCCCAACGGATCCCGGATTCGTCGACGGTGAACTCCGGGCAGCGGGCTAGCAATTCCTCCAGCGCCACCCGCGCCTGCATGCGTGCGGCCTGGTTGCCGATGCAGTGGTGGGCGCCGTAGCCGAAGGTGAGGATCTGGCGGGGCTTGCGCAGCACGTCGAGTTCGCCGGCGGTCGGCCCGAACTGTTGCTCGTCGCGGTTGGCCGAGCCGTACAGCAGCAGCGCCCGGCGCCCGGCCGGGATGGTGGTGTCGCCGATCGCGACGTCGCGGGTGGCGGTACGCGCCAGGCCCTGCACCGGCGAGGTCATCCGCAGCAGTTCCTCGACGGCCTCGTTGATCAACGACGGGTCGTCGATCAGCAGCCGGCGCTGGTCGGGATGGCGATGCAGCAATTGCGCTGAGCCGCCCAGCATTCCGGTGGTGGTGTCGTTGCCGCCGGTGACCATGGTGAAGGCGAACGCCAGGATCGCGAAGACCCCGGCGTCGTCGCCCGGAGCGCCCATGCCCGCGGCGACCAGATGCGAGATGATGTCCTCTTCCTGCTCGGTGCGGCGCCGCTCGATCAGCCCGCTGAAGTAGGTCATCATCTCGATCACGGCGTCACCGGCCGAGGCGACCCCGTCTTCGCTGACGGTGGCCGCGACGATCGCATCGGTCCAGCGATCGAACTGGGCGCGGTCGGCCTGCGGCACGCCGAGGAAGTGCGCGACGACCATCGACGGCAGCGGTTTGAACAGTTCGGCGACGATGTCTTGGGTACCGCCGGCGGCGCGAAGGCGTTCGAGGCGCTCGACGACGAACTCGCGGACCTGCGACTCCAGCCGCTTGACGTGGGCAGGAGTGAACGCGCGCGCCACCAGTTTGCGGAACTCGGTGTGCCGCGGCGGATCCTGCATCACCATCGGCGGGTTGTCCGTCAGGCCGATCATCTCCAGGTCGTTGTAGTTGATCGTCAGGCCCTTGGCCGAGGAGAACGACTCGTGATCGGCGGCGGCCGCCCAGACGTCGGCGTGCCGGGACAGCACGTAGTAGTCCTGGTCGGGGTGGCCGTCGGGGATCACGTGGTGGACCGGGTCGTGCTCGCGCAGCGCGGCGTACATCGGGTAGGGATTCGGCCACGTCTCGGCATTGCACGGCACGAACTTCGGACGAGACATCATTGTCGTCATGTCTCATTGGTACGACACAGCAGTCAGGATGTCAATCAATTCTCCCGCGAAAGTGCGTGTCCCCGGTCGACACGCCGAGCGAAATCCCGGAAATGCGCACGCTCGCCGCGGTGGTTGGCACGGCTGAACAGGAAGTGATCAGATCCCGGAGCCGGGGTTGAGGATGTTCAACGGATCCAGTGCCGCCTTGACCCGCTGATTGAGTGCCATCGCGTCCGGGCCCAGTTGCCGGGCCAGCCACGGCCGCTTCAGCCGCCCGACGCCGTGTTCGCCGGTGATGGTGCCGCCCAATGACAGCGCCAGATCCATGATCTCGCCGTAGGCGGCCTCGGCGCGCTGTACGTGGTCGGGGTCGTTCGGATCGTGGACGATCAGCGGGTGGGTGTTGCCGTCGCCGGCGTGCGCGATCACCGAGATCATCAGCCGGCGGTCGGCGGCGATCTGTTCGATGCCGGTGATCAGCTCGGCCAGCCGGGGCAGCGGCACCCCGACGTCCTCGAGCAGCAGCGGCCCCTTGGCCTCCACCGCCGGGATGCAGAACCGCCGGGCCGCGATGAAGCCTTCGGCCTCGACCGGATCGTCGGTGGAGAACACCTCCTTGGCGCCGTGTTCGGAGAACACCCGGGCCATCAGCTCGATGTCCTCCGCGCCGGCGTGGCCCCGTTCGTCGGAGCCGGCCACCAGCATGGCGGCGGCGTCGCGGTCCAGCCCCATCCGCAGCTGGTCCTCCACGGCATTGATCGCCGCGGCGTCCATGAACTCCAGCATCGACGGGCGCAGCCGTCCGGAGACGTCGAGGACCGCGTCGGCGGCGGCGGCCACCGACTCGAACGTGGCCACCACCACCGCGGACTTCGGCTGGGCCGGCAGCAGCCGCAGGGTCACCTCGGTGATCACCCCGAGGGTGCCCTCGCTGCCGACGAACAGTTTGGTCAGTGACAGCCCGGCGACGTCTTTCAGGCGCGGCCCGCCCAGTCGCACCGCGGTGCCGTCGGCCAGCACCACCTGCAGGCCCAGCACGTAGTCGGTGGTGACGCCGTATTTGACGCAGCACAGCCCGCCGGCGTTGGTGGCGATGTTGCCGCCGATGCTGCAGATCTCGAACGACGACGGGTCCGGGGGATACCACAGCCCGTGTTCGGCGACGGCCTTCTTCACCTCGGCGTTGAACAGGCCGGGCTGGCAGACCGCGGTGCGGGTGACGAGGTCGACGGTGATGTCGCGCATCTTCTCGGTGCTCAGCACGATCCCGCCGTCGATCGCGGTCGCGCCGCCGGACAGACCGGTGCCCGCACCCCGGGTCACCACCGGCACCCGGTGCTCGGTGGCCCACCGCATAACCGTCTGCACGTCCTCGGTGCGTAGCGGGCGCACCACCGCCAGCGGCGAGCCGGCCAACGGGTCCAGCGCGTTGTCCTGGCGGTACCCGGCGGTGATCGCGGGGTCGGTGACCACCATTGCGTCGGGCAGGTCGGCGATCAACTGGGCCAGGGCATCCACGCAGGTCATCCTACGGAGCGTTGCCGCAGCGCGACCTGGCGAACCGGCCGCGAACTGCGGGCGACCGCCCAACAGCTGTCTAGCTGACCCGCTTCTCGCCGGCGATCGGCCGGCGGCAGGATGGTGTCATGCTCGCCCACCCGCGCACCGGTCAGCTCTTCGACTCCCCGGTGCATCCGGGTACCGGCTGGCCCGGTGACCCGGCCACCCCGGAGACGCCGCAGGCCGCCGATGCCGCCCGGGTGGCCCGGCTGGCCGGCCAAACCGAGACGATCGCCGAACTGGATGCGCTGATCAGCGTGTGCCGGGCCTGCCCGCGGCTGGTGAGCTGGCGCGAGGAGGTGGCTGTCGCCAAGCGGAAATCGTTTGCCGACCAACCCTATTGGGGGCGCCCGGTGCCCGGCTGGGGATCATCGACACCGCAGCTCGTCATCGTCGGTCTGGCGCCGGCCGCCAACGGCGCGAACCGCACCGGGCGGATGTTCACCGGCGACCGCTCCGGCGACCAGCTCTACGCCGCATTGCACCGCGCCGGGCTGGTCAACCAACCGACCAGCGTCGATGCCGCCGACGGCTTGCAGGCCAACAAGATCCGGATCATCGCCCCGGTGCGCTGCGCCCCGCCGGACAACGCGCCGACGACCACCGAGCGCAACACCTGTGCGCCGTGGATCGACACCGAATGGCGGCTGATCGCCCCGCATGTGCGGGTGATGGTCGCGCTCGGCGGCTTCGCCTGGCAGATAGCGCTGCGGGTGGCCACCGATCAGCCGCCCAAACCTAAACCGAAATTCGGCCACGGCGCGCTCGCCGAACTCAGCCCGACGCTGCGGTTGCTGGGCTGCTATCACCCCAGCCAGCAGAACATGTTCACCGGCAGGCTCACCCCGGCGATGCTCGACGACATCTTCGGGCGGGCGGCTGAGCTGGCGGGACTATCCGGTTGAGCCGCCGCGTTCACTATCAACATGCGCCTATCTGTTCTTGACCTCGTCCCCGTCCGCACCGACCAGTCCACCGCCGACGCGCTGGCCGCCACGGTGCGGCTGGCGCAGGCCGCCGACCGGCTCGGTTTCACCCGGTATTGGGTGGCCGAGCACCACAACATGCCCTCGGTCGGTGCCACCAGCCCGCCGGTGTTGCTGGCCTACCTGGCCGCGCAGACCGCGCGGGTGCGGCTGGGCTCGGGCGGGGTGATGCTGCCCAACCATGCCCCGCTGGCCGTCGCCGAGCAGTTCGCGCTACTCGAGGCCGCCGCGCCGGGGCGGGTCGACCTGGGCATCGGGCGGGCGCCGGGTTCGGATCCGGTCACCTCGTTCATGCTGCGCGGTGCTAACGATGAACGCGAAATCGCGAACTTCCCCGACTATCTCGATCAGGTGCGGGCGATGATGAGCAGTCGCGGCGTGCAGGTGCAACTGCGCGACGGCGATTATCTGCTCAAGGCCACCCCGGCCGCGGTGACCGAGCCGCAGCTGTGGCTGTTGGGATCGAGCATGTACTCGGCGCGGCTGGCCGCGGCCAAGGGCCTGCCGTACGTGTTCGCCCACCACTTCTCCGGTCACGGCACCGAGGAGGCGCTGGCCTACTACCGGGAGCACTTCACCGCCAGCGAGGTGTGCTCCGAGCCGACGACCTTCCTGACCGTGAACGCCTCGGTTGCCGAAACCCGGGAGGAGGCAACGGCGTTGATGCTGCCGAACCTTCAGATGATGGCCCGGTTGCGGACCGGCCGGCCGCTGGGTGCGGTCGACCTGGTCGAGGACGCGCAGGCCGCGGTGGTCTCCGATGCCGAGCAGCGCATCGTCGACGGCGGGCTGCGGCGCGCGGTCGTCGGCGCACCGGCCGAGGCCGCCGACCAGCTCAGGGCGCTGGCCGCGCACTTCGACGTCGACGAGGTGATGATCAACCCGGTGGCGTCGGCGCGCCGCGGCACCGATCCGGCCACCTCGCCCGGGCGCGAGCTGACCTGCGAGCTGCTCGCCAAGGAGCTGTTCTAACCGGCGGTTCAGCGAGGCTCGACGGAGGAGAGGCGAAGCTGGGACCGCCGCATTAACCGCTGAAGATCGTCGACCCGAAACCGCTGGGCCGGTAGTCGATGTAGATCGGGTTCTCCGAGAACGGGAAGTAGCCGCTGTTCATCGAGGTGTTCGACCACACCCATGGGCTGTTGGACGAGGTGGTCGTGTAGGAGTACAGCAGGGTCTGGCCGTCGGCGGTGAACACCGAGATCTCGGTGCCAGCCGGCAGGCGCGAGCCGATGCCGGCACTGGGAACCAGCCACTGCGGGACACTGCCGAACATGCCACCGGAGTCGATCGACGTGGAAACCGGCTGCGGCACACCGCCGTTGATCGACACCATGGTGTCGACGAACGGTGAACCGGGCACCGACAGCTCCGGGTCCAGCTGGTTGGGGCCGAACACCACCTCGCCGCGGGTGGCGTCGATGAGCACACCCTGGTTCAGGGCACCCGGCAGCGCCGAGATGATCGTCGAGGTCCCGGAGAAACCGTTGTTCGGCCCGATACCCAGCACCCCGACGATGTTGTACTGGTTGAAGTACTGCGTCATCAGCGCCGTCGACGACGGGTCGACGATATTGACCGCGGTGGGATCGGTGACCAGTTCCTCGAAACAGGTGCCCGCCTTGTCGCAGAACCCGACCGTGGTGTCGTAGGTGGTGTAGTTGTAGGACTGGCCGCCCAGGCCGGCGTAGCTTGCGCTGCCGGAGAAGACCGAGTCGCCCAGGCCCTGACTGTTGCCCAGGATCGTCAACCCGGTGGAACCGGTGTCGAGCTGGACCGGCACCGGCGGGCCGCCGTTGATCGAGATGTAGACGATCGGGCTGATCCCACCGCTTTGCAGATACAGCGGGATGGTCGCGTTGACCGGGCCGTCGGGCCCGCCGTCGCTCCCGTCGGCGGCGGTCCCCGAGCCGGCGCCGCCGCTGCCGCCGGCCCCATTGGCCCCGTTGCTGCCGACCGGTCCGCCGTCCCCACCGGTGCCGCCGTCGCCGCCGTCGCCTCCCGCGGCGCCGGCCCCGCCGGCGGCCACACTGCCCCCAGCGCCCCCGGCGCCGCCGTCACCGGCCGCCCCGCCGTGCACGTTGGTGGAGGCCAGCGTGGTGTCGCCGCCGTGACCGCCGTCGCCGCCGCTGCCGCCCGCGCCGGCGTTGCCGCCGGTGCCCGCGTGGGCACCCGAACCGCCGGCCCCGCCGGAACCGGCATTGCCGCCCGCTCCGCCGTCGCCGCCGTCTCCACCGCTGGAACCCTGTGAGTAGAAGCTGCCGGCGGCGTCGCCGCCGTGCGCCCCGGCACCGCCTACGCCGCCGTTGCCACCGTTGCCGCCGTTGAACCCGGCATCGCCGACACCGCCGGTCCCGCCGGCTCCTGCCGCTCCGCCGTCCCCGCCGGCACCGCCGATCCCGACCGGTGCCCGGTTGATTCCGGGCTGGGCGAAGGAGCCCGATCCGGGGGCGCCGCCGTCGCCGGCCGCCCCACCGTTGCCGCCGTTGCCGCCGGTGCCACCCGAACTGGCCACCCCGCTGCCGCCGGTGCCACCGCCGCCGCCGGTCCCGCCGCTGCCCCCGGCACCGCCGTCGCCGTTGGTGCCGAACCGGCCGTGCTCGCCCAGAGCGGCGTTGCCCTGGTAGGACGAGCCGCCCGCACCACCGGAGCCGCCGGCCCCGCCGTGGCCGCCGTCGAATCCGTTGCCGCCGCCGGAGGCGCCGTTGTCGCCGAGCCCGCCATTGCCGCCCACGCCGCCGGCCCCGCCGTCGCCGCCGCTGCCGTACTGGACGTTGTTGGCGACGTCCAGGGTGGCGATGCCGTTGCCGCCACCGTTGCCGCCGGCCCCGCCCGCGCCGCCGGCACCGCCGTTGCCCGTGCCGGGGCCATGGGCGCTGACGCTGCTGCCGCCCGCCCCGCCTGCCCCACCGGCCCCGCCGTTGCCGCCGCTGCCGGGCAGCGTGGCGCTGGGGGGAAGCTGCGATTGGTCGAGCCCGCGGCCGCCGTCGCCGGCCGAACCGCCGGCCCCGCCCGCCCCGCCGTTGCCGTCGCCCAGCGAGTTGCCGCCGTTGCCGCCGGCGCCGCCGTTGCCACCGTCACCGGCATTGCCGCCGTTGGTAGCGGCGACACCGTGTGCGCCGGTGGCGCCGTTACCGCCGTTGCCGCCGGCCCCGCCGTCGCCGTGCAGGCTGCCGGTGCCGCCGTCGCCGCCCTTGCCGCCGTCGGTGCCGGGCAGAGCGTTCGGGTCGGATGCCGCGTCGTAGCCGTCGCCGCCCGCGCCGCCGTCTCCGGCGCGCCCGGTCGGTGCCGCCCCGGCGGCCCCGTGGAGTCCCTGGCTGGAGCCCGTCCCGCCGGCGCCGCCCTGGCCGCCGGCGCCGATGAGGCCGCCGTCGCCGCCGCGGCCGCCGTCGGGATTGCTCGCGTCGCCGTGGC
>NZ_JBGGKU010000011.1:0-204967 GCF_041287085.1 Mycobacterium sp. pW045
CAACACCACCGCGTATCCCCCCAGCGGCCGCGGGTCGTCGCCGCGGTAGGCGTCGGCTTCCCGTTTAGCCGCGTCGGCGGCGTGCGGTTGCCGCACGGCAACGGCGAGACCATCCGGCTGGCCCGCGGTGCGTCGCTGAGCGATTTCGCCGAGAAGATCGACGCCAACCCGGCCGCGCTGGTGCAGGCGCTGTTCAACCTCGGTGAGATGGTCACCGCCACCCAGTCGGTCGGCGACGAGACCCTCGAGCTGCTCGGCAGCGAGATGAACTTCGTGGTGCAGGTCGTCTCGCCCGAGGACGAGGACCGCGAACTGCTGGAGTCCTTCGACCTCTCCTACGGCGAAGACTCAGGCGACGAGGAGGACCTGCAGAGCCGCCCGCCGGTGGTGACGGTGATGGGTCACGTCGACCACGGCAAGACCCGGCTGCTGGACACCATCCGCAAGGCCAATGTGCGCGAAGCCGAGGCCGGCGGCATCACCCAGCACATCGGTGCCTACCAGGTGGCCGTCGACTTCGACGGCTCCGAGCGGTTGATCACCTTCATCGACACCCCGGGCCACGAAGCGTTCACCGCTATGCGCGCCCGCGGTGCCAAGGCCACCGACATCGCCATCCTGGTGGTGGCCGCCGACGACGGTGTGATGCCGCAGACGGTGGAGGCGATCAACCACGCCCAGGCCGCCGATGTGCCGATCGTGGTGGCGGTCAACAAGATCGACAAGGAGGGCGCCGACCCGGCCAAGATCCGCGGGCAGCTCACCGAATACGGTTTGGTGCCAGAGGAGTTCGGCGGCGAGACGCTGTTCGTCGATATCTCCGCCAAGCAGGGCACCAACATCGAGGCCCTGGAGGAGGCGGTGCTGCTGACCGCCGACGCCGCCCTGGACCTGCGGGCCAACCCCGACATGGAGGCCCAGGGTGTGGCGATCGAGGCGCATCTGGACCGCGGTCGCGGCCCGGTCGCCACCGTGCTGATCCAGCGCGGCACGCTGCGGGTCGGCGACTCGATCGTCGCCGGCGACGCCTACGGCCGAGTCCGTCGGATGGTCGACGAGCACGGCGACGACGTCGAGGAGGCGCTGCCCTCGCGGCCCGTCCAGGTCATCGGGTTCACCTCGGTGCCCGGCGCCGGTGACAACCTGCTGGTCGTCGACGAGGACCGGATCGCCCGCCAGATCGCCGACAAGCGCAACGCCCGCAAGCGCAATGCGCTGGCCGCACGGTCGCGCAAGCGCATCTCGCTGGAGGACCTGGACTCGGCGCTGAAGGAAACCAGTCAGCTGAACCTGATCCTCAAGGGCGACAACGCCGGTACCGTCGAGGCGCTGGAAGAGGCCCTGATGGGTATCCAGATCGACGACGAGGTGCAGTTGCGGGTCATCGACCGCGGTGTCGGTGGCATCACCGAGACCAACGTCAACCTGGCATCGGCGTCGGACGCGATCATCATCGGGTTCAACGTGCGCGCCGAGGGCAAGGCCACCGAGCTGGCCAACCGCGAGGGTGTGGAGATCCGGTACTACTCGATCATCTACCAGGCGATCGAGGAGATCGAGAGCGCGCTCAAGGGCATGCTCAAGCCTGTCTTCGAGGAGAAGGAGCTGGGGCGCGCCGAGATCCGCGCGATCTTCCGATCCTCGAAGGTCGGCAACATCGCCGGTTGCCTGGTCACCTCCGGCATCATGCGCCGCAACGCCAAGGCCCGGCTGCTGCGCGACTCGGTCGTGGTCGCCGAGAATCTCACGGTCTCGTCGCTGCGCCGGGAGAAGGACGATGTCACCGAGGTCCGCGACGGCTACGAATGTGGTCTGACGCTGACCTACAGCGACATCAAGGAAGGCGACGTCATCGAGACCTACGAGCTCGTAGAGAAGGCACGGACCTAGCCATGGCTGACCCGGCACGCGCGCGCCGGCTGGCCAAGCGGATCTCCGCGATCGTCGCCTCGGCGATCGAGTACGAGATCAAGGATCCGCGGCTGGCCGGGGTCACGATCACCGACGCCAAGGTGACCGCCGACCTGCACGACGCCACGCTGTACTACACGGTGATGGGCCGGTCCCTGGACGAGGACCCCGACTACGGTGGCGCGGCCGCCGCACTGGACGGGGCCAAGGGCGTGTTGCGCTCCAAGGTCGGCGCCGGGACCGGAGTGCGCTTCACCCCGACCCTGACCTTCGTTCGCGACACCGTGCCCGACGCCGCACACCGGATGTCGGAGTTGCTGGCTGCAGCCCAGGCAGCCGACGCGGACCTGGCCCGGATACGGGAAGGCAAGCAGCCGGTCGGGGACCCCAACCCCTACCGGGAGGCGCCCGGCCGATCGGGCGCCGAAGACAGCGGTCACGGTGAGCGATCCGGCGACTGAGCCGCCGGTGAGGGGTCGGCGTGTCGACGCCGCCGGGGCCGTGGCGCTGCTGGCGGGCGCGAACACGCTGGCGGTGATCTGCCATGTGCATCCCGATGCCGACACGATCGGTGCCGCGCTGGCGCTCGCGATGGTCCTCCGACGGCGCGGCAAGCAGGTCCAGGTCTGTTTCGCCCGTCCTGCTTGTCCGTCGGAGCTGCCGCAGTCACTGCAATCGCTGCCGGGCGGCGAGCTGCTGGTCAGTCCGGAGGCGCTACGCGCCGACGCCGACCTGGTGGTGACGGTGGACGTCTCGAGCGCCGATCGGCTCGGTGCCCTGCAGCAGCTGGCAGCCGCTTGCCCCGAGCTGCTGGTGGTCGACCATCATGTCTCCAATCAGCTGTTCGGGACGGCGAATTTCGTTGATCCGTCAGCGGATTCGACGACGATGCTGGTGGCCGAGCTGATCGACGCCTGGGGTGAGCCGATCGACACGGACGTGGCGCATTGCCTCTATGCCGGGCTGGCCACCGACACCGGCTCGTTTCGGTGGGCCACTGCCCGCGCCTACCGGCTGGCGGCCCGGCTGGTGGGCGCCGGGGTGGACAACGCGGCGATCACCCGCACCGTGATGGACACCCACCCGTTCGACTGGTTGAGGTTGCTGTCGCGGGTGTTGGCCGACGCCCGGCTGCTGCCCGACGCGGTGCGTGGGCGCGGGCTGGTCTATGCCGTGGTCGACAACGCCGAGTGGACCGCCGCGCGGCCCGAAGAGGTGGAGAGCATCGTCGACATCGTGCGGACCACCCAGCAGGCCGAGGTGGCCGCGGTGTTCAAGGAGGTCGAGCCGGGCTGCTGGGCGGTGTCGATGCGCGCCAAGTCGGCGGTCGACCTCAGCGCCGTCGCCGTTTCGTTCGGCGGTGGCGGGCATCGGCTGGCCGCCGGGTACACGGCCACCGGCGGAGCGCAGGACGTGGTCGCCGCCCTGGTCGCCGCGCTGGACTGATGATCGAGGGCACGCCGGCGGGCGCCCGCCAGATCACGGCGCTGGCACTGCCGGCGCTGGTGGTGCTGGCCGCCGAGCCGCTGTATCTACTGTTCGACACCGCGGTGGTGGGCCGGCTGGGCGCGCTGGGCCTGGCCGGGCTGGCCATCGGCGGGCTGATCCTGGGGCTGCTGGCCTCGCAGGCCACCTTCTTGTCCTACGGAACCACCGCGCGCTCGGCACGTCACTACGGTGCCGGCGACCGCGCCGCAGCGGTCGCCGAGGGGGTCCAGGCGACCTGGCTGGCACTGGGTCTGGGAGCAGTGATCGTGGTCGTGGTGCAGGCCGCGGCGGTACCGCTGGTATCGGCCATTGCCGGCCGCGACGACATCGCCGCGGCCGCTTGCGGGTGGCTGCGGATCGCGATCCTGGGCGCCCCGGCGATCCTGGTGTCGCTGGCCGGCAACGGTTGGCTGCGCGGCGTGCAGGACACCGTGCGACCGCCCCGCTATGTGGTTGCCGGTTTTGCGCTTTCGGCGTTGCTGTGCCCGCTGCTGGTCTACGGCGGCCTCGGTATGCCGCGCTGGGGACTGCCCGGGTCGGCGGTGGCCAACTGTGCCGGCCAGTGGCTCGCCGCGCTGCTGTTCCTGCGTGCTCTGCGCTCCGAGCGGATCCCACTGCGGATCGACGGCGCGGTGCTGCGGGCGCAGGTGTTGATGGGTCGCGACCTGATCGTGCGCTCGCTGGCCTTCCAGGCCTGTTTCGTATCGGCTGCCGCGGTCGCGGCGCGATTCGGGGCCGCAGCGCTGGCCGCCCATCAGATCGTGCTGCAGCTGTGGACGTTTCTGGCGTTGGTGCTCGATTCACTGGCCATCGCCGCGCAGGCGCTGGTGGGCGCGGCCCTGGGCGCCGGCGCGGCCGGGCACGCCAGATCGGTGGCCGCCCGGGTGACGGTGTTCTCGGCGGTCGCCGCCGCGGTGCTGGCAGCGTTGCTGGCCGCCGGGTCCACGGTGCTGCCGGGAGTGTTCACCGATGATGCCGCGGTGCTGGCGTCGGTCGCGGTGCCGTGGTGGTTCCTGGTAGCCCAATTGCCCATCGCCGGAGTGGTTTTCGCCCTAGACGGGGTGTTGCTGGGGGCCGGTGACGCCGCGTTCATGCGCACGGCCACCGTGATCAGCGCGCTGGCCGGCTTCCTGCCGCTGACCTGGCTGTCACTGATGCTGGACTGGGGACTGGCCGGGATCTGGTCGGGGCTGACCACATTCATCGTGCTGCGCCTGGTGTTCGTCGGGTGGCGGGCGCTTTCGGGACGATGGACGCGGGCCGGCCGGCCGTAGGATCGGCGGGCATGAGCGGTGAACGGGATCGGATGCTCAGCGGGGCGCTGTACCGCCCGGACGACCCCGGGCTGGTCGCCGACCGGCAGGCATGTCAGCGCTTGGTGACCGCTTTCAACGACACCTGCGCGGGCGAGGAAGACCGCCGCCGGGAGCTGTTGGGCGAACTGCTCGGAGCTTTCGGGGAAGCGTCGGTCATCATGCCGCGATTCTGTTGCGACTACGGCAGCCACATCAACATCGGGGCCAACTGCTTCATCAACTACGACGCGATCCTGCTCGACTGCGCGCCCATCACCATCGGTGACCACGTGTCCATCGGCCCGCGCGCCCAACTGGTCACGGCGCTGCACCCGATCGACGACATCGCCGCCCGGCGGGCCGGCTGGGAGTCGGCGGCGCCGATCACCATCGGCGACAACGTCTGGTTGGCGGCCGGCGTCATCGTCTGTCCGGGGGTGACGATCGGGGCCGATACCGTCATCGGCACCGGCAGCGTGGTGACCCGCGACATCCCGGCGGGTGCGTTCGCTGCCGGGAATCCCTGCCGGGTCATCCGCGCGATCAGGTAGGCCGTCACGGGCCGGCCGCGGACCTCGTTCCGGCACGGCAGGCAGTCGTCCACCACGGCATTACAAATAAGCCTATGACTGTCCAAACTATGTAAAAAATTTGCGTTGGCTATCTATACATCTAGGTTACTGGCGAGTAGCGTTTCGCCCGTTGTTAACGGTGACACACGCCGTGTCCAGCACGACGTGGGTCACCGACCCCCCGAAACGCAGCAGAAAAGGACACACACGCAGATGATGCATTATCGGTTGATTGCCGCCGGTCTAGCGGCCGGCGGCGGGCTGGTGACCGCGGCGTTCCTGCAGGCGGCGGTCGCGATGGCCGGCCCCGACGCGGACGGTGTGGCACCCAGCGCCACCGGCGCCGACGCCTTCACCATCGGCGACTTCACGTTCGACCCGTTCACCGGAAGCGGCTCCTCGGCGGCTGAGGGCTTCTCCCTAGTTCACCCGCTCACCGGGTCGGCGCCGCTGCTGACGCTCGGTGGTGGCAGCCCGGGGGGACAGCTGCCCACCGCGCCGCAGAGTTTCGACGTCTTCGGGACAGACGGCACCAATCTGGGGAGCATCGACTCCAGCGTGGTCGTGACGAACCTGGCCGGCTTCACCAACACCGAGTTCACCGTCACCGACGTCACGGCGGCAGACGGATCGACGGCGGATCTGCCCGTCGAGGGCTCGGTCTACGACGTCTTCAACTTCGGTGGCGGCTTCGCGAACGTCTACGTCGCCACCCCGGGCGAGGACGGAACCGTCACCGATACCTTCGTGACGCCGTTTGGCAGCATGGACCTGAGTTCGGTGTTCGCCGGTATCAACGCGGCTGACCCGCTGCAGCCCGGTGACGCGTTCGCCGCGCTGCAGGCCGGGGCATCCGGCGGTGGCGAGGATGCCTTCGCCATCGGCGGTCTGACCCTGGACCCCTTCACCGGAACCGGTGACTCGGCACAGGAGGGTTTCGCCGCGATCAACGCGCTCGGCGGCGCGGGGCCCTTCCTGGCCATCGGCGGCGCCTCGCTGGGTGACCCCAGCCAACATGGCAGCGGTCTCGCCTCGCAGGACTTCAACGTCTACAGCGGTACCGGCGACGACGCCACCCAGATCGGCACCATCAACACCGCGGTGGATGTCACCAACCTGTTGGGCATGACCAACACCCAGTTGGTCGTCACCGACGGCTCGGAGACCGGTGACGGACTGCCGGCAGCGGGAACGATCTACGACGCGTTCAACTTCGGCGGCGGTTTCGCCAACGTCTACGTCGCCACCCCGGGTGAGAACGGGACCGTCACCGACACCTTCGTGACGCCGTTCGGAAGCATGGACCTGAGCTCGCTGTTCGCCGGCATGGGCGACGGGATCAGCCTGGACCCGGGCGCGGCGTTCGGCGCGCTGAGTGACAGCACCGTGGGCGAGGACGCCTTCACCATCGGCGGTACCACCTTCGACCCGTTCACCGGATCCGGAGCCGACACCACCCCGGGATTCGCGCCGGTCTTCCAGACCGTCGGTGCGCTGCCGCTGCTCAACATCGGCGGCGGTACGCCGGGCGTCGACCTGGGCGGCACGTACTTCCCGCTGCCGATCACGTCGCAGGACTTCAACATCTACGACGGGACCGAGCTGCTCGGCACCGCGCACGCCCAGGAGACCGTCACGCAGCTACTGGGATTGACCACCACCGAGTTCGTCATCGACGGGGTGACGCCCGGTGACGGTGACGCCGCGGACCTGCCGGAGCTGGGTTCGGTGTACAGCGTGCTGAACCTGGGCGGCGGATTCGCCAATGTCTACTCGGCGATCCCGGGTCTGGACGGTGCCGACAGCACCGTCTCGGACGTCTTCGTGACCCCGTTCGGCGACTTCGACCTGAGCTCGTTGTTCGGCGGTTTCGACGCCTCGGCGCTGCTGGATCCGGGCGACGCGTTCCTGGGGCTCGACTTCTAGCAGTTCGCCTCGACTGACACGTCCCGGGCGGTATGGCGACACCGCCCGGGACGTGTCTTGTCAATGCAGTTGCGCCCGCCCGCGTTTCAGCACCGCGGCCCGGTTGGCGGAGACGTCCGCGGAGCTCACCGTTTGCAGCCACTGCTTGGCGGCCATCGCCTCGATCCACAGCCCGGTGGCGGTCTGCGACTCGTCGATGCGGTGGTAGGCGGCCAGCAAGGCGCGCACCGCGGCCTGGTTGTTGCCGACGATCGAGGCCGCCACCCCACGCGCCGTGTCCAGCAGCTCGGCGTGCGGCACCACCTGCGTGACCAAGCCGGCCCGTAGTGCATCGGCGGCGCTCAGGTAATCGCCGGTCAGGCTCATCCGGCGGGCCAAGCCCACCCCGACGCGTTGCGGCAGCCGTACGCTCAGCCCCCAGCTGGGCATCAGCCCGACCCGGGCGTGGGTATCGGCGAAGCGAGCCTGCTCCGAGGCGATAAGAAGGTCGCAGTACAGCGCCAACTCCAGCCCGCCCGTCACCGCGGCCCCGTTGATCGCCCCGATCACCGGTTTGGTCAGCGGTGGCCACTGCGGTGAGATATCCGGCAGCGCAGTCGAATCGGAATCGCCGAACTCCTTGAGATCCAGGCCGGCGCAGAACACCGGATCGGCGCCGGTCAGGATCATCACGTCGACGCCGTCGTCGGCGTCGGCCTCGGCCAGGGCGCTGAAGACCGCGTCACGCAACGCGCGGGAGAGCGCATTGCGGGCCTGCGGACGGTTGAGTGTCAGGGTACGGATGCGGTCTTGTGTCTGGACCAGCAGCATGTCGTCGCTCACCGGTTCACCGTAGCCCCGACTACGCTGGGCGGAATGCAGGCCCTGAAGGAGTGGAGTGCCGTCGTCGCGGCGCTGCTGGGCGGCCGGCAACGAATCCTGCTGCGCAAGGGCGGCATCCACGAAAAGCGGTTCGAGGTCGCCGCTGACGAATTCCTGTTGTTCCCGACGGCGGTGCACAGTCACGCCGAGCGGGTCCGCCCCGAACACCGTGACCTGTTGACCGCGGCGGTCGGCGACTCCACCGGCGACCAGGTGCTGGTGCGGGCCGCGGCGAAAGTGGTCGCAAGGTTGCCCGTTGAGCGCCCAGAAGCCCTCGAGGACATCTCCGACCTGCATATCTGGACCGCCGAGTCGGTGCGCGCCGATCGGCTGGATTTCCGGCCCAGACACCGGCTGACGGCGCTGGTGGTCCAGGTGTTTCCGCTGACCGCACCGGTGCGGTTGGCGCGCAGCCCCGACTATGCCGGCTGCAACAGTTGGGTGCGGCTACCGATCGCCGACCCTGAGCTGGGCGACCCGGTGCTCACCACCGAACAGCTCGAGGCGGTGACCGCCCGGGTCCGCGACACCGTGGGCTGACAAGTCCACCGGATCGTGCGCGCTGTGTGTGCGGGCGTTCGCCGACCAGTCCTCGCCGATGCTCACCCCTGCCCGGTCGCGCTCGACCAGTGCCAGCACCAACCGGCCGTCGGGGTCCAGCCCGCTGGCGGCCAGCCGCCCGGCGCGCAGGTGCCTAGCGCCGGGACCGCAGGGTGCGGATGATCTGAGCCGACAGGTCGGGGTCGGCCAGCAGTTGGTCGATGAGAGCGGTCATGACCTCCTGCCCGGTGATGCGGGCGCAGCCCACCCGGTCGGCGGCGTCCCGCTGCCAGAGATCGAGCCCGCGGTGCTGGGCCGGCGACAGGTCGACGGTGCGACGGGTGCGGGTCTGACGCAGCGGGATCGGCTCGGTCGGCTTCATGCCGGTTTCGCGTGCCGGCGACCAGTCGGGTGCCTGGACGCCGAGACCGCGATTGTCGAGGGGGTCGCTGGCAGCGCTCATCATGTGGACCTTTGTCTCTGGTAGGGCCTCACTCTGATACTGACGCCAGACTAGCCCGCCTGCCGCGCAAGCGTCGGGGAGCGGTCGGATCGGTGGTTGCACTGGTTTATCACCGCGCGAATTCGGTCGCCATCGATCGCGGTCAGGAAGCAATTAGTAGAGGTCATTACAAAGCGTGATCAGAAACCTGTAGCCGGGGGTGAAATCATTAAATACGGGCATGCGTGAATCAGTGGCTCAGTAGATCAGTAGATCAGGTACTACCTGCATATAAGCTGTTTCACCTCCTTCGGCAGCGCCAACGAAACGGTTATCTGCCGCGGCGTAGAAAATGTCTTCTTGCCATTGTTTCGAGGCTTGATGCGGTGCTAGCGTCGCAATATAAGGAAAAGTAATCCGGAGAGGCCTCGAATGAGGAGGGTGAAATGTCGATATCCACGAATTCATGCCGCCGCCTGGCGGCCGGTGCGATCGGTGCCGCCACGGTCGCCGGCGCACTGCTCGTCGGCGGTGCAGCGTCGGCGCAGGCCGCCCCGGGTATGGTCGGCGACCCGCCCGCCACGGTCCAGGTCGAGCGCGCGAATCCGATCACGGCCGTAAGCGGGTTGGCCACCGATCGTGTGCCGACGAACTTCGCCGCCGGCCGGCAATCCGGGCCGATGCCGCAGTGGTGGGGCCACCACTGGTGGCATCACCATCACCACTGGTGGCATCGCTGGTGGTGGTGGTGGTGACCGCGATGCGGGCCTCGCGCAATGCTGACGGCGGGCGGCGCGGCGCCGCCCGCCACGGCGTGGCGCTGATGACGGTGCTCGGCGTGGCGGCGATTTTTGCCGGGTGCGACCGCAGCGTGGAGTCCGCCCCGGCGGGTTCGGCTGCGCCGCGGCCTGCCGCCGCGCCGGCAGCGCAGGACGCTGCAGCGTATGACATCTCGCGGGTCGACGCCGTCAAGGACGACTTCCCGGCGGGCTTCGCCGTGCAGGCGCACCCGGCCAAGACGCTGGGGGAGCAGGACATCGCCGGGTCGGCGGTCGCCGCGTTCACCGACGCCACGGTCGAGCCGCCGCAGTGCCGGTCGGTGGTCATCCCGCCCTACGTCGATCCGAAGGCCGGGACCGAAGCCGCCGGTGTGATCGGGCAGGGCGACCAGGGCAACATGTATGTCGTCGCCCTGCGGTCACCGAATCCGATTGCAGCCGGCGATGATCCGGCAGGTTGCGACCGGATCTCGCTGTCCGGTTCGCCGGAGGCGACCGGGACCGTGGACCGTATACCGGCACCCGCCATCGCCGGCGTCACCACAACCGGAGTCAAGCTCTCCGTCGCCGATCCCGAGGAGGATCCCGACTACCTCTACACAGCGGCACTCAACGATCGAACGTCGATCGTCGTCATGGGCAGCGCGGATCGGCAGCTGGATCCGCAGCGGCTGATGTCGGATCTGTTGGTCAAAGCCGCCGCTGCGGTCCGCGGCCAGCGATAACGGTCGGCCGGCCGTCTCAGGGGTCGCGGGGCAGCAGCAACCGTGAGTCGCCGAACCGCACCGTGTGCGTCGCCGGCTGCACCCGTGTGCCGCTGATCGGCGCTTCTCCGGTACCGAGGTTCGCCGCGTACCGCGGGTGGTTGCCGCCGGCGATCAGCACCCGGATCCGGGAGCCGGCGGCGAAACGGTGCGCGATGGCGTCCAACTCGATACGCACTCGGCCGGTGTGGTGCTGCAACCGGCGGTAGCCGTCGGTGACGTTGACCGAGCGGCCTTTCCGATTGACTTCACTGACCCGCACGAACAGGTCGACGTCCGGTACGTCGGAGCTGTGGTCCAACTCCAGCACCGGGACCCCGCACACGTCCAGGTCCTCGGTCAATGCCTCGCCGGTGAAGCCGAGCACGTCGTCGCGACGGTACAGCCGGTTGTCGTTGCGGTAGCCGCCGGCCGGGGACAGCAGCCGACCCCCGATCGTGGGCGGCGGGTCGGTCGGGTCGAACCGGAACGACGCCGCCGGAGCAGCCGGGTCGGGTGCGCCCGGGGCGAGCCGGCCGCCGGGCTGCAGGTACCAGGCGTCGGTGGCAGCGGCCGGCGCCCAATCCGGTCGGTCCTCCCAGCCCTTGCCGGTACGGAAGATCCGTACCCGGCTCGGCCGCGCCGATGTGGTCGAGCCCCGCAGCTGGGTCTCCAGCCACTGCAACGACTCGGCGGTGACCCGGCTCAGACCGGAGGTCAGCATCTGGGTGTGCGTCCACGGGCCGATCGTCATCGCCACTTCGACGTTCCGGTCGCGCAACGCCCGGTACTGGGCCAGGGTCTGATCCAGGAACAGATCCTGCCAGCCGCCCAGCAGCAGGATCGGGACCCGCGAGTGCTCCAGTGCCGCCGGGTGGCGCAACCGATCCCAGAACGGGTCGTCGCGCTCGGGGTGCTCGACCCAGGATTCGTACCAGGGTGACCCGTCGCCCAGCAGTGCCCGCCCCGCGGCCCCCAACGGCAGTCTGGCCGCGGCGCGCCGGACCTTTCGCTGGGCGGTGAGCTGGTTGATTCCGGCCCGGATTCGCGGCCGGTCCTCCTGATGGGCCATCATGTGGCTCCAGCCCAGGAAGTCGTTGAGTGCGAATGACCCTGCGCCCCAGGTTGACTGGTACAGATCGTGTGGCCCGACGGTGATGACGGACGCCGCCAACTCCGGCGGCGGATCGGCCAGCAGCGCCCACTGGGTGAATCCCAGATACGACAGCCCGATGGTGCCGAACCTACCGGTGAACCACGCCCTCGTGCGCAGCCAGGCCACGGTGTCGGCGCCGTCGGCGGCCTCGTGGACCATCGGCTCGAAGCTGCCGCCCGAGCCGAACGTGCCGCGCACACTCTGCAGGATCACCCGATAGCCGCGGGCGGCATATATTCGGGCGAACACCAGCGAGAACGGAAAACCGCGGCCGTAGGGGCAGCGCACCAGCAGGGTGCCGACCGCGTCGCCGGTCGGCTGATAGCGCTCGGCTCGCAGCACCACGCCGTCGCGCATCGGGACTGCCTCCCGGTGCACGGTGTAGCCGGTGGTGGGCGCGGGCAGCCGCCGCAGCGCCGCCCGGTTCAGGACGACGTCGGTGAGGCGGGGACCGGTGAGGAGGGGACCGGTGAGGCGGCGGGCCGTGGTCACCCGGATCAGTATTTGTAGTGCGGCGCCAGCTGGTGGGCGCGCATCAGGTTCTCGGTCTGGCAGTCGGTGTCGGGGTTGGAGTACACCGGCGAGTAATACAGCGACTGCTGGATCAATCCGTAGCTGGTCTTGAACGCCACCATGCAGGAGAACCACCAGCGGTTGTTCCACTCGGTGGGCTTCATCACCCAGTACTGCGCCGCGCGGTGGCCGTTGATGTCCATCTCGATCGCGTCGGCCGGTATCGACTCGTCGTAGCTGCGCCACACGAACGTCTCGACGGCCATCTGGTAGTTGCCGGCGTCGAATTCGCAGCGCACGCCCTCCACCGGCTTGGGCGGGGTGAAGGCCAGACCCAGCTGGGCGATCACGTCGAGCGGGATGTCCTCGCAGGCGTCGAACGGGCGGGGATTGGTGAGGTTGACCGGCTTGCTGGAGGTGGGCGGCGGGGCCAGCGGTGCTGCCGTGGAGCGCAACTGCACCCCGTGCGCCCCCGCTGCGGCTGCGCCGTCGCCGGTCGGCGGCTGCTGCCAGACCATCACGATGGCCATCGCCAGCGCGCCGAACGCCGTGGCAAGGCGCAGTTTGGTGAGCATGCCACTCCTCGCTTCCGCCGGACTTTCCCCGGGAGTGTACAAGTTGTGGCTCCAGCTACTGCAGCAAAAGCGAGAACACGTTCCAATTTGCCCCCGGCGGCCTGGACGGAGGGGATCGCTAGGCTGGACGATCGTGACCATCCCCGAGCCGCGGGCCTCGCACGGGCCGACCCTGTGGGCGATCTCCGACCTGCACACCGGCCATCTGGGAAACAAGCCGGTCACCGAGTCGCTGCACCCGGTGACGCCCGACGACTGGCTGATCGTGGCCGGTGACGTCGCAGAACGCACCGATGAGATCCGTTGGTCCCTGGACCTGCTGCGGAAACGGTTCGCCAAGGTGATCTGGGTGCCCGGCAACCACGAGCTGTGGACCACCACCAAGGATCCGATGCAGGTGTTCGGCCGGTCGCGCTATGACTACCTGGTCGACATGTGCGACCAGATGGGGGTCATCACCCCCGAGCACCCGTTCCCGCTCTGGACCGAGGAGGGCGGCCCGGCCACCATCGTCCCGATGTTCTTGCTGTACGACTACACGTTCCTGCCGGCGGGCGCGACCACCAAGGCCGAAGGTCTGGCCGTTGCCCGCGAGAACAACGTGGTGGCCACCGACGAGTTCCTGTTGTCTCCGGAGCCGTACGGCACCCGGGACGCCTGGTGCCGGGATCGGGTCGCGGTGACCCGCAAGCGGCTCGAGGACCTGGACTGGATGACACCGACCGTCCTGGTCAACCATTTCCCGATGGTGCGCCAGCCCTGCGATGCGCTGTTCTATCCGGAGTTCTCGTTGTGGTGCGGCACCGTCGAGACCGCCGACTGGCACACCCGCTACAACGCGACCTGTTCGGTCTACGGCCACCTACACATCCCGCGCACCACCTTCTACGACGGGGTGCGCTTCGAGGAGGTCTCGGTGGGCTACCCGCGGGAGTGGCGGGTCCGCAAGCCACACCGGTGGCTGCGGCAGATCTTGCCCGACCCGCAGTATCCGCCGGGATACCTCAACGAGTTCGGTGGCCACTTCATCATCACCGACGAGATGCGGGCGGCCAGGGCGAAGTTCGCCGAACGGCTACGGCAGCGGCAGTCCCGATGAGCAGACTGCTGAACACGGTGCTCGATCCCACGCCGTCGCTGGCCTGGGCCGAACGTTACGACGACCCGCCCGGGCTGGCTCCGCTGCCCGAGGAGGAGCCGCTGGTAGCGCGTTCGGTTGCCAAGCGCCGCAATGAATTCGTCACGGTGCGCTACTGCGCCCGGCTCGCATTGGAAGAGCTCGGTGAGCCGCCGGTGCCGATTCTCAAGGGGGAGAAGGGCGAGCCGTGCTGGCCCGACGGTGTGGTCGGCAGCCTGACGCACTGCGCGGGCTTCCGCGGTGCGGTGGTGGGCCGCGACCCCGAGGTGCGGTCGGTGGGTATCGACGCCGAACCGCACGATGTGCTCCCCGACGGTGTGCTCGAGGCCGTCAGTCTGCCCGCCGAGCGTGCCGAACTGGCCGGCTTGCCGACCGGTCACCATTGGGACCGGATCCTGTTCTGCGCCAAGGAAGCCACCTACAAGGTGTGGTTTCCGCTGACCAGACGGTGGTTGGGCTTCGAGGACGCCCACATCACGTTCACGCTGACCGGCCAGATGTCCGGCGCGTTTGTCTCCCGCATCCTCATCGACCCCGCGGCGCTGTCCGGTCCGCCGCTGACCGAGCTGCGCGGGCGGTGGTCGGTCACCGGCGGGCTGGTGCTGACCGCGATCGTGCTGTGAGCGTGCAACCCGGCCTGGTGGTCGTCGACAAACCCGCCGGCATCACCAGCCACGACGTCGTTTCCCGGTGCCGCAGGTTCTTCGGGACCCGTAAAGTCGGCCACGCCGGCACGTTGGACCCGATGGCCACCGGGGTGCTGGTGATCGGCATCGAACGGGCCACCAAGATCCTGGGGCTGCTCACCACGTCGGCGAAGTCCTATGCCGCCACCATTCGGCTGGGTCAGACCACATCCACCGAGGACGCTGAAGGCGATGTGCTGCAGACGGTTTCAGCCGCCCACGTCACCGATTCGCAGATCGCCGAGGCGATCTCGGGGCTGCGTGGCGATATCCTGCAGGTGCCCTCGACGGTCAGCGCGATCAAAGTCGCCGGCAAACGGTCTTACCAGCTGGCCCGGGAGGGGCGTGCGGTCGACCTGCCCGCCCGGCCGGTGCGCGTCGATCGCTTCGAGGTGACCGGCATCAGGCGAGCCGGTGACCTCATCGACCTGGACGTCGAGGTGGACTGTTCGGCGGGCACCTACATCCGCGCGCTGGCCCGCGACCTCGGCGACGAACTGGGGGTGGGTGGGCACCTGACGGCGCTGCGCCGCATCCGCGCGGGCAGCTTCGGTCTCGATCAGGCCCGCACCCTCGAGGAGCTGGGGGACAACCCGCGGCTGAGCTACAGCCTGGATGAGGCCTGCCTGCAGACCTTTCCGCGCCGGGACCTGGGCGTCGAGGAGGCGATCGATGTCAGCCACGGCCGGCCGTTGGCCCCGGCGGGCATCGACGGGATCTACGCCGCGGCCGCTCCCGACGGCCGGGTGATCGCGCTGCTCGAAGACTCCGGCAAGCGGACCAAGTCGGTGGTGGTCATCCGGCCGGCCACGCTTTAGACCGCCGATGGCCACCGCGGAACGCGAGATTATCAAGCCGGTCGATCTGTGCGATGCGTCCGGATCGCTGAACCCGGCCGCCGTCGGTTGGACCCGAACACCGCTGCACCGCTGCAATCTGCGTGGCTGGGGCCGCACCAAGCGGTGGGAGTACTGGTGTGTGACAACGCCCACCCACCTGGTTGCGATCACCCTCGCCGACCTCGATTACCTCGGGGTGAGCAACGTCTTCCTCCTGGACTATTCCGGGCGCGAGGTGAGCCGGAGTTGTCTGCACCCGGGCGGGTGGGGGATCACGTTGCCCACCAGCCTCGGCGATGGACCGGCCGCCGCCCGTGGCCTGGTCGCGATCGACCTCGCCACCGAGCTCGATGGCACGCGGATCCGCTTCTCCTGCAAGACCTCTGCCGGTCCGATGACCGGCGACCTGTTTGTGGCCCTGCCTCCCGGGCACGAGACGCTGGCGGTGGTGGTGCCGTGGAGCGAGAAGAGATTCCAGTACACCGCCAAGCACACCGCGCGACCGGCGTCGGGTGTCGTGCGGATCGGTGACGACACCTACGACTTCGCCGGCGGGTGGGGTGTACTCGACCACGGGCGCGGACGCTGGCCGGCCAACATCGTGTGGAACTGGGGTGCGGCCTCCGGGCACACCGACGGCCACACGGTCGGCCTGCAGCTGGGCGGCAAGTGGACAGTCGGCACCGCAAGCACCGAAAATGCGCTCTGCGTCGATGGCCGACTGTCCAAGATCGGCGCCGAACTGGACTGGCACTACCGGCGAATACCCGGGCCGTGGGCGATCCGCACTCCCGACTCCGATCAGGTGGAGCTGACGTTCACTCCGTTCCATCACCGGTCACCGTTGCCGGGGACCCATCAGTGTTTCGGGCATTACGACGGCCGGATTCGCACCGACGACGGCGCGAGTGTGGCCGTCGACGGTCTACTTGGCTGGGCCGAACAGGTGCACATGCTCTGGTGAGTGCCGCGCCGGGATAGTTACATGCCAGCGAGAACGGTATGTAAACGTGTCGCCGCCAGTTATGCTGACGCGCGAGTTGCGGTTGGAAACTGGTGGAGGTGGCGGGATGACTGCGAGCAGTAGTGCACCTGCGGCGCGGCGTACCCAGGCCGAGCGCAGTGCCGCGATGCGGACCCGCCTGCTCGACGCCACCATCGACTGCTTGGTGAGCTACGGCTATTCCGGCACCACGACACCGCGTATCGCCGAATTGGCCGGCGTTACCCGGGGCGCTCAGATCCATCATTTCCGGTCTAAAGAAGACCTCGTCGTCGCCGCCGTCGAGCATCTCGCCCAGCAGCGCACCCAGGCCGCCATTCGTGAACTCGGCCAAGTTCGGTCGATTCCGGACCCGGTGGCAACAGCCCTGGACTTTCTGTGGGAGGCCCACCAGGGGCCGATGTTCATTGCCACCATGGAACTTTGGGTTGCCGCACGCACGGACCGGGTGCTGGCGCAACACATCGAGCGGGTCGAAGGCGTCGTCAACGGGACTCTGGTCGCCGCGATCGCCCAGCTGATGCCGGGGCACCCGGCGCAGAAGGAGATTCGCAACGTCGTCTTCACCGCGATGGACGTGCTGCGCGGCATCCTGGTGTCGAATTTTGTCGACGACGATCCGCAGCGCGCTCGGCGGCGCTGGGATCGCGCGTGCGTGCACCTGCGTCAGGTGGCGGCCGGCGTTTTGCCGCAAGCCGACTGACTTCCCGGGCCAAGAACTCACCGCAGCTTCGCTCTTACGGCGTCCCTCTGCGCACCCTTGTAAAGATGCAATCAGGTCTGTATGTTTCTAGCCACTGGTCGGAGGCGAAAGGCAACCATGGCGAACAAGGTGTATGTGATCGGCGTCGGGATGACGAAGTTCGAGAAGCCGGGCCGGCGACAAAACGACGACGGATCGGCCTGGGACTACCCCGACATGGCCCGGGAATCCGGCACCAAGGCGCTGGCTGATGCCGGGATCGACTACCGCGAGGTGGAACAGGGCTACGTCGGCTATGTCTACGGCGAGTCCACTTCGGGGCAGCGAGCGCTGTACGAGTTGGGCTTGACCGGGATCCCGGTCGTCAACGTCAACAACAACTGTTCCACCGGCTCGACCGCGCTCTACCTCGCTGCCCAGGCGATCCGGGGCGGGCTGGCCGACTGCACCATCGCGCTGGGCTTCGAGAAGATGAAGCCCGGCTCGCTGGGGTCCACCTACGACGACCGCGCCCAGCCGATGGAAAAGCATGTGCTCGCGCTGGCCGAGATCTCTGAGGTGCTGTTCCCGGTGGCGCCGTGGATGTTCGGCGCCGCGGGCCGCGAGCACATCAAGCAACACGGCTCCACCGCCGAGCATTTCGCCAAGATCGGCTACAAGAACCACAAGCATTCGGTCAACAATCCCTACGCCCAGTTCCAGGACGAGTACAGCCTCGACGACATCCTGGGCTCGCGGATGATCTACGACCCGCTGACCAAGCTCCAGTGCTCGCCGACCTCGGACGGCTCTGGGGCGGCGATTCTGGCCAGCGAGGCGTTCGTCGACAAGCACGGCCTGGCCGGGCGTGCCGTCGAAATCGTCGGGCAGGCGATGACCACCGACTTCGGCTCCACCTTCGACGGCAGCGCCAAGAACCTCATTGGCTACGACATGAATGTGCAAGCCGCGCAACGTGTCTACCAGCAGTCCGGCCTGGGGCCGGAAGACTTCCAAGTGATCGAGCTGCACGACTGTTTCTCGGCCAACGAGCTGCTGCTCTACGAAGCTCTGGGACTCTGCTCCGAGGGCGATGCGCCCAGGCTGATCGACGACGGCGACACCACCTACGGCGGCCGCTGGGTGGTCAACCCGTCCGGCGGCCTGATCTCCAAGGGACACCCGCTGGGGGCCACCGGCCTGGCTCAGTGCTCCGAACTGACCTGGCAGCTCCGCGGTGACGCCGACAAGCGCCAGGTGCCGGGCGTCACCGCCGCGCTGCAACACAACATCGGCCTCGGCGGCGCCGCCGTGGTCACCGCCTACCAGCGCGCCGAACGCTAAACCATCGACAACCGAGGAGAACACATCATGGGACACATCGAAGCCACGAAAAGCCTCGCCGTCAGCCCGAACGCGCTGTGGGACACCATCAGCGACCTGTCCAGCTGGGACAAGTGGTTCACCATCCACGAGAAGTGGCTCACCGAGCCACCGGCCGCACTGGTACCGGGCTCGACGTTGACGGCCAAGATCGTCATGCTCGGGATGGCGAACAAGATCGAATGGACCGTCGAGAAGGTGGACGCCCCGACCAGTCTGACGCTGTCGGGCACCGGTATGGCGGGCGTGAAGTGCCGCTTCGACTTCACCGTCACACCCGATGGTGACGGCTCCCAGTTCAGTGTGGCCGGCGACTTCGAGGGCGCGCTGATCAAGGGTGCGCTGGGCAAGGCGGTCGAGAAGGACGGCGCCAAGCAACTCGACAAGACCCTCGCGCAGCTTGAGGCACTGGCGTCGGCGGCGGCCTGACGTGGCCGATGATCTGCAGTTCGACGATGCCGGGCTGGACAAGTGGTCCGATGAGGACCGCTTCGAGGTCACCCGGGAGCGGATCGTCGAGTACGCGGCGGCGACCAACGATCCGATCGCCGCGCACCGCAGCGGCGATCTCGCCCCGCCGGTGTTTGGGATTGTGCCGGTATTCGAGTCACTGCTGGTTCCAGCCGTCGAGGTGGCACCGGTCGAGCTGATCCCGCGGGTGGTGCACGGCGAGCAGGACTTTCATTTCCACCGGCCCATCCGACCGGGAGACAAGCTGGTCTCCCGCGGCAAGATGATCGGCTACGAAGGGCTGGAGAAGGGCACTCGCGCGGCGATTCTGCTCGAATGTCGCACCGAGGAAGGCGAACTGGTCAACGAGCAATACGTGACCTGTTTCTTCCGCGGACACAATGCCGGCAAGCGGATCGGCGAACTCAGCCCCGGACACAAGTTCGACGACGCACTGCGAGAGCAGGCGCCGGTGGCCAAGGTCGTCCAGCACGTCGATGCCGATCAGACGTTCCGCTACGGGCCGGCCGCCGGTGACCCGATGCCGATCCACCTGGACGAGGAAGTCGCCCGCGACGCCGGACTGCCGGGGATCATCGCGCACGGCCTGTGCACCATGGCGTTCACGTCCTGGGCGGTGCTCACCGAAGTGGCCGGCTCGGATGTCAGCCGGCTACGGCGGTTAGCGGTGCGGTTCTCCAAGATGGTGCTGCCCGGCGACGACCTGGAAACCCGGATCTGGACCAGCGATCGCGGCGACGACGCCACGACGTACGCATTCGAGACCGCGCGCGTAGGCGCCGGCGAAATGGCGATCACTGACGGCTTGGCTGTCATCGCCGACTGAGACAACAAGGAGTCAGATATGGGTGTATTGGAAGGCCGGGTCGCCGTCATCACCGGCGCCGGACGCGGCATCGGGCGAGAACACGCCCTGCTCTTCGCAGCCGAAGGCGCCGCCGTGGTGGTCAACGACCTGGGCGGAACCAATGCCGGCGAGGGCTCCGACAGCACCACCGCTCAGCAGGTCGTCGACGAGATCGTGGCAGCCGGCGGGCGGGCGGTGGCCAACACCGACAGCGTCAGCGATTGGAACGCCGCCGAAGGGCTTGTGCAGCAGGCCATCGACGAATTCGGCCGGTTGGACGTGCTGGTCAACAACGCCGGCATCCTGCGGGATGCGTTTATCCCCGGCATGGCGGAGTCGCAGTGGGACGCGGTGATCAACGTGCACCTCAAGGGGCACTTCGCGATGCTGCACCATGCCGCGGCGTACTGGAAGGCGCAGTCCAAAGCCGGGGATCAGCCCAACGCGGCGGTGATCAACACCGCCTCGGGGTCCGGAGTCACGCTGCCCAACGCGGGCCAGGCCAACTACGGTGCGGCCAAGGCCGGGATCGCCGCGCTGACCCTGATCGCCGCCGAAGAGCTGGACCGTTACGGGGTGCGGGTCAACGCCATCGCGCCGATCGCCCGCACCCGGCTCACCCTGGCCACACCCGGCATGGGTGCGCTGATGGCCGAGCCGGAGGAGGGCGAGGTCGACCTGTTCAGTCCCGCCAACATCTCGCCGCTGGTGGCCTACCTGGCCACCGAGAAGTGCCCGGTCACCGGGCGGGTCTTCGCGGTGCAGGGCGGTGCCATCTCGGCCTTGCAGGGCTGGCATGACACCGAGACCATCGAGACCGACGGCCTTTGGCAGATCGACGACATCGCAGCGAGGTTGCCATGATCGAGTGGTCCGGCACCGACGAACTGATCCGGGACAGCGTTAGGGAATTCATCGACCGGGAGGTTCGGCCGAACCTCGACGCGCTGGAGAGCGGCGAACTTCCGCCTTATCCGATCCTGCGGAAGCTGTTCGCCGACTTCGGGATTGACGTGCTCGCGGCGGAAGCCATCAAAAGCCGACTGGAGAAGGCGCACGCGAGGCAGGCAGGCCAAGCCGGGAGTGAGCCGGCCGCGTCGTCCGACGGCGGCTTCGGCGATCTGGGTGCGCAGGCCTCGATGGGGTTGATCCTGGTCAGCGAACTCGCCGGTGTCAGCTTGGGATTGGTCGCCGCGGTCGGTGTCAGTCTCGGCCTGGGGGCCGCCACGATCCTGTCGCGCGGCACCCTGGCGCAGCAGGAGCGCTGGTTGCCGGAGCTGCTCACCCTGGAAAAGATTGCCGCCTGGGCGATCACCGAGCCGGATGCGGGCTCCGACGCGTTCGGCGGGATGAAGACCTACGTCCGACGTGACGGTGACGATTACATCCTCAATGGCCAGAAGACGTTCATCACCAACGGCCCCTACGCCGACACTCTCATCGTCTACGCCAAGCTGGATGAACAGGACGGCGCTGATCCGCGCAACCGCAAGGTGCTCACCTTCGTCCTCGACGCCGGCATGCCCGGCCTGACCCAGGGCAAGCCGTTCAAGAAGATGGGCATGCACTCCTCGCCGACCGGCGAGTTGTTCTTCGACGACGTGCGGTTGGGGCGTGACCGGCTGCTGGGCGAGACCGAGGAGCACACCGGCGGCGACGGGCGTGACAGTGCCCGGGCCAACTTCGTCGCCGAACGGGTCGGGGTTGCCGCACTGGCGTTGGGGATCATCAACGAGTGCCATCGGCTCTGCGTCGACTACGCCAAGAGCCGCACCCTGTGGGGCCAGAACATCGGCGGATTCCAGCTGATCCAACTCAAGCTGGCCAAGATGGAGGTGGCCCGGATCAACGTGCAGAACATGGTGTTCCAGACGCTGGAGAAGGCCAAGCACGGCAAGATCCCGACGCTGGCCGAGGCATCGGCGATAAAGCTGTACTCCTCGGAGGCGGCTACCGAGGTCGCGATGGAGGCGGTGCAACTGTTCGGCGGCAACGGCTACATGACCGAGTACCGGGTGGAACAGCTGGCCCGGGATGCCAAGTCGCTGATGATCTACGCCGGCAGTAACGAGGTTCAGGTCACCCACATCGCCAAGGGGCTGCTGAGCCAGTGAGACTGCGTCGCTGGTCGATCACTCTTGCTGATCGGCTCACGTATAGCCGCGTGTCGCGCGTGGTCTTCACCGCGACATTGAACGTAGTGCTGTCGAACCGCTGGCTGTTGGCCCGACTGCGGCCGGTGGCCGACCGAGCGATCATCGCCGCCAGCCCGGTGCTTCCCGGTGTTGAGGTCGGCGCGGCATCCGCGCCGGTGAAAGGTGAGTGGGTGCGTGCACCGGCGGCCATCGACAACGATCGCGTGCTGTTGGTTCTGCACGGTAGTGGCTACCTGATCTGCTCGGCGCGGACCCATCGTGGTTTCGCGGCGCAGCTGTCACAGCATTCGGGCATGCCCGCCTTGGTCATCGACTATCGGTTGGCGCCTGAACACCGGTTTCCAGCGGCCGAGGATGACGCGATGGCGGCATACCGGTGGTTGCTCAGCCGCGGCTACGACTCGAGCAAGGTTGTGGTAGCCGGAGACTCGGCGGGAGGCCACCTTGCCGTGGCGTTGGCGTTGCGAGCCCGGCGAGAAGGGTTGCCGGTTCCGGCGGCGCCCGCCCTGTTCGGTCCGCTGGTCGATCCTGCCTACCGGGCGCCGATGGTTGACATGCGGACTCGACGTCAACCGTTCGATCCACGGGCCGCTGCCCGTGCCGTGGGGCTGTATTTCGGCGATCACGATCCAGAGGACGCCCGCCTATGCCTATTGAATGCGGATCTCGCTGGTCTTCCGCCAATCCAATTGCATTACGGCACTAGAGAAGTCATGCGATCTGATGCCGAAGAACTGGCCGCGCGGGTGATCGCAGCCGGTGGTCGGTGCGAGGAACGAGTCTGGCCGGAGCTGATGCACGGCTACTGGCTCTGGCCCCGCGACTCCGACGGGAGTTCAGCCAGCTTGATCTCGGCGGGTGAGTTTCTGCGCACCGCAGTCGCCCAAGCCGACGCCAGCTGAGGAATAAGAGTATATGCCTGCACGAACACCGGACGATGTCCGGAATGCCACTAGCATCTGTCAGCTGTTTCAGGACACCGCCGCCGCTCATCCGGATCGCCCCGCACTACGATCAGCTGGGCTGAGTATCCAAGGCCGGGGTGGAATCGCTGGTGCGATCGTCACGCATCGAACTGGACGGCAGTGGGGTCAAAGTCGGTATCGCCTACTTCTAGTTTTTATCGGTTCCTCGTACCTTCTCGGTCGGCAGCGGCAAGTGCAAAGTGGTAGTCATGGATATCTGGTGTCTCGGCGGCCGACGGTCAGCGGTTACATTTGTCGTTGCGATCACCGGCGGTGCCCGCGGCATCGGCCTGGCCACTGCGCGCGCCTTCGTAGCCGCGGGCGCCAAGGTGGCGATCGGTGACCTCGACGTCGAGTTGGCGAAGAAGGCGGCTGATCAGATCGCCGGCAAGGTCGTGGCGCTTCCTCTGGATGTCACCTCGCCGCAGTCGTTTTCGGCGTTTCTGGACGACACGGAGGCCACGCTTGGCTCGCTCGACGTCCTGGTCAACAATGCGGGCGTCATGCTCACCGGCGAATTCCTTGCCGAATCGCCGGCGACCGTCAGCAAGATGATCGACGTCAACCTGCACGGGGTCATCCTGGGGTGCAAGTTGGCTGCCGACCGCTTCACCGGCCGCGGCGGCGGAACGATCATCAACATCGCGTCGATGGCCGGTATCGCGGGCTTTCCCGGCGTCGCGACATACTGCGCCACCAAGTTCGGTGTGGTGGGCCTGACCGCCGCATTGCGGGAGGAGTTGCGGCCGCGCGGGATCACCGTGAGCGCGATTCTGCCGGGGATCGTGCACACCGAACTGTCGGCCGGAGTGCAGCTTCCGGGCGCCGTGGAGCACTTCGCATCAGTGGAGCCCGAAGACATCGCCAAGGCCGTCGTCGCAGCTGCGCGGACGCGGCGAGCGACATCCTTTGTACCGCGCCGAATGGGTTGGGCGTTGCGCACAGCCCTGGCCATGCCGGAAGGCCCACGCCGCCTCATCGCTCGGGTGACCCGCACTGAGCAGCTCTATCTCGCCGTAGACCAGGCCACCCGGGACGCCTACCACGCCCGGGCGGGCGGCGACTGACGGCTCAGGTGTACAGGGCTTCGAATTGCTTGATGGACCGCTCGATGTCGCCCTTGACCGCGCGGGCCGCGGTGGCCCCGATTGGGCCGAACAGCGGCCGGCCACCCAGGTCTATCCGCAGGGTGAACTTCGATCCCGATGCCGTCGGGGCGATCGCCAGGGTCAGTGCGTATTTGGTGCCGCCCACTCCCTCCCCGGTGAGCTCCAGCAGCGTCGGTGGGTCGACCTTGCGGACTGTCCAGGTGACGCGGTTGCGCATGCCCTTGGCTCCCGCCACCCCGACCAGGGTCATTCCCGCCTCGAGTTCGGCTGGGATCTCACAACGCCATCCCTGATGCAGGGACAGCCAGTCGCCCAACTCGGTCAGATTCGATGCGTGGGACCAGGCTTCGGCGGGAGGCAGCGACAGCTCACGGGACAGTTCAAGTTTTGCCATCGGCAAATCGTAGTGCGGTAGGAGCTACCCGATCCAAATTTGATACATTCGGACATGTGTCGATCTGTGGTGCCGCGCAGGCGGATTGGGATATTCCGCGGCCCGCGGCGACCTGCCGGCATCTGCTGGCGGCGGCCCGGCTGCAGGGCATCGATGCCGAGGACTGCCTGGCGGGAACCGATCTCGGTGTGGCCGACATCGAGGACGGTGCCACCGAAGTCCAAGCCGGTCAGGAGCTGGCAATCGTCCGTAACATTCTCGCGCGTGTTGATGATCCGCACGAGTTCGCCTGCGCCGTCGGGGTTCAGTACAACTTCGCCAACATGGGGATTCTCGGTTATGCATTGCTGGCGAGCCCGACGCTGGGTGATGCGGTCAACATCGCCTGCCGGTACGCGGCGCTGTCATCGACATTTCACCGCCTGACCCGCTGCGACACCGACGATGGTGCGGTCCTGGAATTCGACAACAGCGCTGTTCCTGCCGACGTGCGCGAGTTCATGCTCGAACGTGACATGTTCGCCGTGATCAACGTCGCGCCGCTGCTGATCGGACAGTTGGAGTCCACGATCGCACTGAAAGTGGAACTCCCCGGGATCGACTTCCCGGTTGATCGGCTGGAATTTCCCTGGCTGACAGTCGAGTTGGACCTGGCGGCGACACGCGCCGCGATTTCCATCCCGGCGAATGCGCTGGCGCTGGCGATGCCGGCCGCCGACGCCGCGACCGCACTGACGTGCGCTCAGCAGTGTGAGGAGTTGTTGGAGTCGCGCCGTCAGCGCCGCGGGCTGGCCGCGCTGGTGCGCTCCCGCCTGGTTCGCGATCCCGGCCAGCTGCCGGCCATGGCCGAGATCGCCGACGAACTGTCCATCACCGAGCGCACGCTGCATCGCCGCCTCGCGGCCGAACACACCAGCTACCGCGCGCTGGTGGATGAGGTTCGGGTGACCCTCGCGGTGGCCCTGCTCGAGTCCGGGCTCACCGTCGAGGAGACGGCACGTCAGCTGGGCTATTCCGAGACCGCCGCCTTCACCCGCGCCTTCAGTCGGTGGACCGGGACGCCGCCGAGCAGACACCGTCGCGCCAAAGCCTGAGCGGGTGTCCGAATCGATCAAATCACTGTCCGATTCGCGCATTCCCAGGACCACTCGCGTCGGCCAGGCTGGTCCTCATGGTTGCTTCTCACGATGTGGTGGATCTGACGGTGCGGCGGATGAACTTCGGGTTCAACGATGCACCTCCGACAGACAAGTATTTCGCCGACGGCAGCATGGTGTTCAGCCACCTGGTGGCGATCCTGTCGGCGATCTTCCCTCCGGGCGAGGACATCTTCGTGCGGTCGGTTCGCCGCTACGTCGACGTCATCGACGACCCCGATCTGAAGAAGCGGGTCGCCGGCTTCATCGGACAGGAGAAGACGCACGGCCGACAACACCGTGAGCTCAACGAGCAGCTGACGGCGATGGGATACCCGACCGCGTGGTTCGAATACCTGCTGGAAAGCACCGAGCGTATGGAGAAGTTCCTCGACAAGCAGTACCCCGACCCGGGCCGGCTGCCGAGACTTCGCCATTTCTTCCTCGGATTCACGGTGGCCGCAGAACATTTCACCGCGGTGTGGGCGGCGAACATTCTCAAGCGCCCGGAAATCCAGACGATGATGTATGACCCCGAGATTCGTAACCTGCTCAACTGGCATGCGCTGGAAGAACTGGAACACAAATCGGTCGCGTTCGACGTCTACCGGGCCATCGGTGTTCCCGAATCGACACGCATCCGTTGGATGCGCTTCGCGCAGAACTGCGGGATACCGATCCTGGTGCTGTTCACCTGGCTGTCGATCGCCACCACCGACGTTGAGGGCCGCCGTCAGCCGTTCCGGATCCTCAAGGAGACCGTGCAGATGCTCCGCAACCCGATGTGGCAGGGCTTCTACGGCGACATGCGGCCCTTTAAGAAGCGGGATTTTCACCCCGACCAGATCGACACCGCCGAACTCGTCGCATATTGGCAGCGAGAACTCTTCGGTGCCGAAGGTGAACTCGCCGGCCACCTGAGATAGCGGCTAGACCATCCAGATCGCCTGCGCGGCGGGGCTTCCCAGGTCGATCATGGTCTGTTCCCCGTCGGGTGCCCCGGGAGGCGCCAGGGCCACCGAGATGATCCCGGCGAAATCCCGGCGGGTGAGAACGTGCACCCGGGCATCGAGGCTGATGCCCACCGCGTCGAAGTAACGCAGCATCTCCGGGTCGGCATCGGAGATCCGCGCGACGGTCCCGGAGTCACCCTCGGCGCATTCCCACAACTGGCGTGCCGGGGGAGTGGGCACCCGCCCATCTGCCGCCGGGATCGGGTCGCCGTGCGGGTCACGCTGCGGGAATCCCAGCTTGGCGTCAATGCGGTCCACCAGCGCGTCGGAGACCGCGTGCTCGAGCACCTCGGCCTCGTCGTGCACCTCGTCCCAGCTGTAGCCCAGCTCGCGCACCAGGAACGTCTCGATCAAACGGTGCCGGCGCACCATGGCCAGCGCCGCCCGGCGACCCTCATCGGTGAGGCTCACCGCGCCGTACTTCTCGTGGTCCACCAGGCCGGCGTCGGCGAGTTTGCGGATCGACTCCGAGGCGGTGCTCGCCGAGACGCCGATCTTCTCGGCCAGCATCTTGGTGCTGACCTTGTCGGGTGACCATTCCTGCGCGGTCCAGATGACCTTCAGGTAGTCCTGAGCGACGGTAGTCAGCCCGTCCGACTGCTCCCAAGGGCTCACGGCACACAGTTTAGGCTTGCGGGTGTGCAACGGTGGCGGGGGCAGGACGAGATCCCCACAGACTGGGGCAGGTGCGTGCTCACCATCGGAGTGTTCGACGGTGTGCACCGTGGCCATGCCGAACTGATCGCGCACGCGGTGAAGGCCGGCAAGGCCCGCGGGGTGCCGACGGTGTTGATGACCTTCGATCCGCATCCGATGGAGGTTGTCTACCCGGGCAACCACCCGGCTCAGCTCACCACCTTGGCGCGCCGCGCCGAGCTGGTCGAGCAGGCCGGCGTCGACGTGTTCCTGGTCATTCCGTTCACCCCCGACTTCATGAAGCTCACCCCCGACCGCTACATCCACGAACTGCTGGTTGAGCATCTGCACGTGGTGGAAGTGGTGGTCGGGGAGAACTTCACCTTCGGGCGCAAGGCGGCGGGCAACGTCGAGACGCTGCGCCGCGCCGGCGAACAGTTCGGGTTCGCGGTGCAGTCGGTTTCGCTGGTGGCTGAGCGCGCCGACTCGGACGTGACGCAGCCGGTCACCTTCTCCTCGACCTATATCCGGTCATGCGTGGACGCCGGCGACGTCGTCGCGGCGGCCGAGGCGCTGGGGCGGCCGCATCGCGTCGAGGGACTGGTGGTGCGCGGCGACGGCCGCGGACGTGACCTGGGCTTCCCGACGGCCAACGTGGCGCCGTCGGCGTATGCGGCCATCCCCGCCGACGGGGTGTATGCCGCGTGGTTCACCGTGCTGGGACACGGCCCGGTGCCGGGCACCGTCGTCGCCGGTCAGCGTTGCCGGGCTGCGGTGTCGGTGGGCACCAACCCGACCTTTTCCGGGCGGGCGCGCACCGTTGAGGCGTTCGTGCTCGACCAAACCGCCGATCTGTACGGACAACGGGTGGCCGTCGACTTCGTCAGCCGGATCCGCGGGCAGGAGAAATTCGACGCCGTGGCGGATCTGGTGGCGGTGATGAACACGGACGTGGAGAAGACCCGCGACCTGCTGGCCGAAGGCTGACCGCTCGCACGATTGGGCACGATTGGGAAGGGTGCCCGAGGCGCTGCTAGACTCGCCCCTCGGCGTGCTGCAGTCCGCGGTGGCCGCCGTCATTTCATTCGCGGGACGATATTGATGGAGATGTTTTCGTGGCGCTGACCGCCGAGCAGAAAAAAGAGATCCTGGGCAGCTACGGCCTGCACGAGACCGACACCGGATCGCCGGAGGCGCAGGTCGCGTTGCTGACCAAGCGGATCACCGATCTCACCGAGCACCTCAAGACCCACAAGCACGACCACCACTCCCGGCGTGGGCTGCTGCTGCTGGTCGGCCGGCGTCGTCGTCTGCTCAAGTACCTCGCCCAGGTCGATGTGGCGCGTTACCGCTCGCTCATCGAGCGCCTGGGCCTGCGGCGCTGACATTCGGCGACAACGCCGCCGTGTAGAGTAAGACCGTTCCGGGTTCCGCCCGGGCATCGGTGTGGCCCGCGCAGTCCGCGCGCGTCACTCCGGCACGTCACGACGGGACACGTTCCCGCGATCAGCCAGACCTGTGTCGGGCGGTCTTCGGTAGTGGCAGCCGGGTCTGAACGTTCGTGCAGAATCCGGCCGCTTCGATCGACGACCGTAGCCGCATCCAGGTTCGTCGCTGGTCTATGTCTGGCGTCGCGAAACAGCTGAACGAACCAGGAAGGCCGCACGGGCGTCCATGTCTGCAATTGAAATTGAAGAAGGCGTTTTCGAGTCCACCGCCACCCTCGACAACGGGAGCTTCGGCACCCGCACCATTCGCTTCGAGACCGGCCGGCTGGCCCAGCAGGCCGCCGGCAGCGTCGTCGCCTACCTCGACGACGAGACCATGCTGTTGTCGGCGACCACCGCCAGCAAGGCTCCCAAAGATCATTTCGACTTCTTCCCGCTCACCGTCGACGTCGAGGAGCGGATGTACGCCGCCGGGCGGATCCCGGGTTCGTTCTTCCGCCGCGAGGGCCGGCCGTCCACCGACGCCATCCTGACCTGCCGGCTCACCGATCGCCCGCTGCGCCCGTCGTTCGTCGAGGGCCTGCGCAACGAGGTCCAGGTGGTGGTGACCGTGCTGAGCCTGGACCCCAAGGAGCTCTACGACGTGGTGGCGATCAACGCCGCGTCGGCCTCCACCCAGCTTGCCGGCCTGCCGTTCTCCGGCCCGGTCGGCGCGGCGCGGGTGGCGCTGATCGACGGCACCTGGGTGGCGTTCCCCACGATCGAGCAGCTCGAGCGCGCGACCTTCGACATGGTGCTGGCCGGACGGGCCGTCGACGATGGTGACGTCGCGATCATGATGGTCGAGGCCGAGGCCACCGACAACGTCATCGAGCTCATCGAAGCCGGCGCGCAGGCGCCCACCGAGACCGTGGTGGCCGAGGGCCTGGAGGCGGCCAAGCCGTTCATCGCGGCGCTGTGCAAGGCCCAGCAGGAGCTGGCCGATGCCGCCGCCCGCCCGACCGCCGAGTACCCGCTGTTCCCGCCTTACGGTGATGACGTCTACTACTCGGTGGCGTCGGTCGCCACCGATGAGCTGGCCAAGGCGCTGACCATCGCCGGCAAGGCCGAGCGCGACGAGCGCACCGAGGAGATCAAGGCCGAGGTCATCGAGCGGCTCGCCGAAACCTACGAGGGCCGCGAGAAGGAGATCAGCGCGGCCTACCGCAGCCTGACCAAGAAGCTGGTTCGGCAGCGGATTCTGACCGATCACTTCCGCATCGACGGCCGCGGGATCACCGACATCCGGGCGTTGAGTGCCGAGGTCGCGGTGGTGCCGCGCGCGCACGGCAGCGCGCTGTTCGAGCGGGGCGAGACCCAGATCATGGGCGTGACCACGCTGGACATGATGAAGATGGCGCAGCAGATCGACTCGCTGGGGCCGGAGACCTCCAAGCGGTACATGCACCACTACAACTTCCCGCCGTATTCCACCGGTGAGACCGGCCGGGTCGGCTCGCCCAAGCGCCGCGAGATCGGCCACGGCGCGCTGGCGGAGCGGGCGCTGGTTCCGGTGCTGCCCAGTGTCGAGGAGTTCCCCTACGCCATCCGGCAGGTGTCGGAGGCGCTGAGCTCCAACGGTTCCACCTCGATGGGTTCGGTGTGCGCCTCCACGCTGGCGCTGCTCAACGCCGGCGTGCCGCTGAAAGCTCCGGTCGCCGGTATCGCCATGGGCCTGGTCTCCGACGATGTCGAGGTCGACGGTAAGACCGAGCGCCGGTTCGTCGCGCTCACCGACATCCTGGGCGCCGAGGACGCGTTCGGCGACATGGACTTCAAGGTGGCCGGCACCAAGGACTTCGTCACCGCGCTGCAGCTCGACACCAAGCTCGACGGGATTCCGTCCCAGGTGCTCGCGGGTGCGCTGGCGCAGGCCAAAGATGCCCGGTTGACCATCCTGGAGGTGATGGCCGAGGCCATCGACGCCCCCGACGAGATGAGCCCCTACGCGCCGCGGGTCACCACCATCAAGGTTCCGGTGGACAAGATCGGCGAGGTGATCGGGCCCAAGGGCAAGATGATCAACTCGATCACCGAGGAGACCGGCGCCCAGATCTCCATCGAGGACGACGGCACCGTGTTCGTCGGTGCCACCGACGGTCCGTCGGCGCAGGCCGCGATCGACAAGATCAACGCGATCGCCAACCCGCAGCTGCCGAAGATCGGCGAGCGGTTCCTGGGCACGGTGGTCAAGACCACCGACTTCGGCGCGTTCGTGTCGCTGCTGCCGGGCCGCGACGGGCTGGTGCACATCTCCAAGCTCGGCAAGGGCAAGCGGGTCGCCAAGGTCGAGGACGTTGTCAAGGTCGGCGACAAGCTGCGGGTGGAGATCGCCGACATCGACAACCGCGGCAAGATCTCGCTGGTGCCCGTGGAAGATTCGGCTGAGTCGGCCGACTCAGGCCAGGGGTCCGCTCAGCCTGTCGATGCCGCGGCAACCGAGAGCTGACATCGCGCGCGCCACACTGCGACGCACCACCCTGCCGGGCGGGCTACGGGTCGTCACCGAGTACCTCCCGGCGGTCCGTTCGGCATCGGTGGGCGTCTGGGTCGGTGTGGGGTCGCGCGATGAGGGCGCCACACTGGCCGGGGCGGCCCACTTCCTGGAACATCTGCTGTTCAAGGCCACTCCGTCGCGCACCGCGGCCGGTATAGCCCAGGCGATGGATGCCGTCGGCGGAGAGCTCAATGCCTTCACCGGCAAGGAGCAAACCTGCTACTACGCCCATGTGCTCGACACCGACCTGGAGTTGGCCGTCGCACTGGTGAGCGACGTGGTGCTCAACGGATCCTGCGCGGCCGCCGACGTCGACCTCGAGCGCGACGTGGTGCTCGAGGAACTCGCGATGCGCGATGACGATCCCGAGGACGCCCTGGGTGATGTGTTCGCCTCGACGCTGTTCGGCGACCATCCGATCGGACGGCCGGTGATCGGCAATGTCGAGTCGGTGTCGACGATGACGGCCAAGCAGTTGCGCTCGTTTCACCAGCGCCGTTACACACCCGAGCGCATGGTGGTGGCGGTGGCGGGCAATGTCGACCACGAGACGGTGGTGGCACTGGTACGAGAACACTTCGGGCACCGGCTGATCCGTGGTCAGCGGCCCGCCGCACCGCGACGTGGCACCGCCCGGATGCCCGGTGCCCCCGGGTTGACCCTGATCAATCGCGACGCCGATCAGACCCACATGTCGCTGGGGGTGCGGGTCCCGGGGCGCTACTGGCAGCACCGCCAGGCGCTGGCCGTGCTGAACACTGCTCTCGGTGGGGGCCTCAGTTCCCGGCTGTTCCAAGAGGTTCGGGAGTCCCGCGGGCTGGCGTACTCGATTTACTCGTCGGTGGACACCTTCGCCGACGCGGGTGCGCTGTCGGTCTACACCGCCTGCCAGCCGGAGCGGTTCGCCGAGGTGGCGGCCGTGACCGCCGAGGTGCTCGACTCGGTGGCACGCGACGGCATCACCGCCGAGGAATGCCGGATCGCGAAGGGGTCGCTGCGTGGCGGGCTGGTGTTGGGCCTGGAGGACTCGGGTTCGCGGATGAACCGGTTGGGCCGCACCGAACTGAACTACGGCCGGCACCGGCCCATCTCCCGCACGCTGCGGGAACTGTCCGCGGTCACCGTCGAGGAGGTCAACGCCGTGGCGAAGCGACTGTTGCACCGGCCCTACGGTGTCGCTGTTCTCGGCCCGTACCGGTCGAAAGGGGCGCTGCCGCGGCGGTTGCGGTCGATGGCAGGCTAGGGGGATGGTGTTCAGCTTCTCCGAACTCGCGATCCCGTTGGTCGGTGCTCCCATGGCCGGGGGTCCCAGCACGCCGGCGCTCGCCGCGGCGGTGTCTGCGGCCGGTGGCCTGGGATTCGTCGCCGGCGGTTACCGCACTCCGCAACAGTTGGCCGACGAGATCACCGCCGCGCGCGACGCCACCACCGGACCGATCGGCGCCAATCTCTTTGTGCCCCAACCCAGCGTCGCCGACGTGGTGCTGCTCGACGATTACGCCGATCTGTTGGACCCACTGGCCGAACACTACGGCGTCGAGCTGGGCCGGCCCCGCTTCGGCGACGACGACTGCTGGCCGGAGAAGCTCGAGGTGATCGCCGACCTGCGGCCCACCGCGGTGTCGTTCACGTTCGGTACGCCTTCGCCCGACCAGCTGGCGAGACTGCGCGCGTTGCGCATCCTGACCATGGTCACGGTGACGTCGGCCTACGAGGCCGGCATCGCGGTGGCACACGGCGCCGAGGTGCTGGTGGTGCAGGGTCCCCACGCCGGTGGCCACCGCGGCACGTTCGCCCCCGACATGCAGCCGGGCAATGACAGCCTGGAGGATCTCCTGGCCGAGATCGGCCATGCCCACGGCGATGTCCCGCTGGTGGCGGCCGGTGGTCTGGGCACCGCTGCCGCTGTGGCCGGGGTGTTGCGGCGTGGCGCGGTGGCCGCGCAGGTCGGTACCGCACTGCTGCTGGCCGATGAGGCGGGCACCAACCCGACGCACCGGGCGGCGCTGACCAACCCGGAATTCGGCAACACCACGGTGACGTGCGCGTTCTCCGGCCGGTATGCCCGCGGCCTGGAGAACGACTTCACGCGAGCCTTCGACAACGTGGCGCCGGTGGGATACCCCGAGATCAACCACATGACCACCCCCATCCGGGCGGCGGCGGTGGCCATGGATGACCCGCACGGCACCAGCCTGTGGGCCGGGACCGCATATCGCGCCGCCCGTTCGGGTCCGGCTGCCGACATCGTGGCCGGGTTAGCGTCGGATTGAGCCGGTCACCACATGGTCGACCGTCGCCCCTTGACGGCCTTGCGTTTGGCGTCCTCCTCGGATGCCTTGTGGTTTCGGGACCCGGCGCCGCCGCGCCCGTCCATCGCCATCAGCGGTGCACCACCGAATAGCGGCATGCCGCTGAACATTCCGGCGGCGCGTTCGCCCGCGACGACGTTGGCCGTCGAGAACTCGGCTGCGGCCAGCCGCATTTCCGGGGCGGCTGTGGCCCAGGCCTTGGGAACCGACAACCCGCTGACCGAGGCCGCATTGCCCAGGCCCGCCGACATCGCCGCCGACGACAGGGTGGCGGTGGCGCCCTCGACCGGTATCAGACCCAGCGGCAGGCCCGCCGCAAAGGACGTGGCCGACAACGCCTCCAGGCCGAAGGGTGCCGGGAGCCCGGCGGCACCCAGGATGTACTCGGGTATGAAGGCGGCGATGATCGCGGTGAGCATGAAGGTCGACACCGGGGCGGCGCCCAGCGTGGCCAGGTCGCTGAAAATGTCGGGAAGCATCAGCGACGTCGCGTCCGCCGCCCCGGCCATCGCATGCGGCATCGCCTGCATTGCCTGGTTGACGGTGGCTTGCGCGGCTCCCTGCCCCAACGCCTCGGCGGCAGCGGCACCTTGCGTCGCCACGCCGGCCGGGTCTGCGGTCTGGGGCGGCGCGGTGAACGGGACCATCTCCGATGCAACCTCAGCGGCTGCGGCATAGCCGTACATCGCTGCCGCGTCCTGCGCCCACATCTCGCCGTAGAGGGCCTCGGTGGCGGCGATGGCCGGGGCGTTTTGACCGAAGAAGTTCGTTGCGACCAGGGTGGCCAACTGCGCTCGGTTGGCGGCGATGGCCGGCGGCGGAACGGTCATGGCGAACGCGCCCGAATGGGCCGTGGCCGCGGCCATCGCCTGGGCGCCGGTCAGTTCCGCCTGCTCGGCGGTGGCGGTGAGCCAGGTGGCATACGGTGCCGCCGCCGCCGCCATCTTCGTCGACGACGCACCCAGCCATGCGCCGCTGGTCAGCTCGGTTACCACTGCTCGGTAGCTCGCGGCAGCGGTGTGCAGTTCGGCGGCCAGCTCAGTCCAGGCAGCCGAAGCAGCCACCAGCGACCCTGAACCGGGGCCGGCGTACATCCGTGCGGAGTTGACCTCCGGCGGTAGCGCTGCGAAATCCATGGGTGCGTCTCCAGCTCTACCCGGCCGCGACCGCGTTGGCGGCTTCAGCGACGGCATAGGTGTTCGCGCTGCCATTGAGGGTCGCCACGAACATCTCGTGAATGGCGGCGGCGTGAGCGCTGACTTGGTGGTAGTGCTGTGCCTGGGTCGTGAAGCGTGCGGCCAGCATCGCCGAGACCTCGTCGGCGGCCGGGGGCAGCACCCCGGTCGTGGGAACTTGCGCGGCGGTGTTCTGGGAGGCGAGTGCGACCCCGGTGCTCGACAAGCAGTCGGCGGCGGCCCGCAACGCTTCGGGATCTGCGGTGAGGAACGACAAGAAGCTCTCCTTAAAACAATGGCAGACAAGGCAAACGACCGGTCTAAGACCGGACAGGCTGTGCCTCAACGTTTCCTGGGAACATCCGACACGTTTCCTGACCGTGCGGCCGAACTCCAAGCGGGTTAACAACGTCTTAACGTTCGCCGCGAGATATTTACAGAGCTGTCAATATCCGGGGTCTCGAGTAACGCGCCGGACACCTGCGCGGCGTTCTACGGGCTGACCGGTACCGGCGGTACCGCTATGATCGGGTCCAAGCAACGAGCCACGAGAACCGGCAACCCCTTAGACGTTCGCGGGGATCTTGTCGAGGCCAACGACATCGAATATGGTTTTGTAAACGCGTCGGTGAAGGAGTTGCCATGCTTTCGGTTGACGACCGAGCCGCAGGCCCGCACGGTACTGGGGCGCAGGACCACGAGCGCATCGTGCTACAGGCCCGCGACGTCGCATTCGACTGGTCGGACCTGCCGGTGCACTATGTGCCCGGCGAGCCGTTCGCCACCCACTTCTGCAATGTGCTGCACCTGTTGTTGCCCGCCGGCGAGGAGTTCTTCGTCGAGGTGTTCAAGCAGGCCCTGCCGCTGATCAAAGACGACCAACTGCGCCTCGACGTCCAGGGGTTCATCGGGCAGGAGGCCACTCATTCCCAGGCGCACGCCGGTGTTGTCGACCACCTCGCCGCCCGTGGCGTCGACATGGCGCCCTTCACCGCCCAGATCAGGTGGTTGTTCGACAAGTTGCTCGGCGACCGCCCGCACTGGAGCAAGCGCCGCCAGCAGCGCTGGCTGCTGGAACGGGTGTCGCTGATCGCCGCCGTCGAGCATTACACGGCGATTCTGGGCGAGTGGGTGCTCGACAGCCCGGCGCTGGATGAGGCCGGAGCGCACCCGGCGATGCTGGACATGCTTCGCTGGCACGGCGCCGAAGAGGTCGAGCACAAGGCCGTCGCCTTCGATGTGATGAAGCACCTGCGCGCCGGATACCTCCGGCAGGTCCGCACCCAGCTGATCGTCACGCCGCTGATGCTGTGGCTGTGGGTGCGCGGGCTGCGGTTCATGTACAAGGTGGACCCGGAATTGCCGGCGGGAGTCAAACCGCGGTGGCGGGACTGGTTTGTGGTGGCGCGCCGCGGGCTGGTTCCCGCTCCGTTCGAGTTCATGCCCGCCATCGCCTCCTACTACCGGCCGGGCTTCCATCCGGCGCAGCTCGGCGGGGTGGAGAAGGCGGTCAACTACCTGGCGGTGTCACCCGCCGCTCGCGCCACGCACTGACCGGTGTCGAGCCGGAAAGGACTGCAGTCGATGAACTCTCAGACCACTGTGACGGCAACCGACGGGGTGACCCTGGCGGTGCACGCCTACACCGACGTCGACCCGCGGCGCCCCACCATCCTGGCCATTCACGGCTATCCGGACAACCACCACGTCTGGGACGGGGTGGCGCACAAGCTGCTGGAGAACCACCCGGGCAGATACAACGTCGTCGCCTACGACGTGCGCGGTGCGGGGGCGTCGTCGCCGCCGGCGGACCGGTCCGGCTATCGGCTTCCCCAGCTGATCGCCGACGTCGGCGCGGTCATCGAGCATCTCGGGGTCGACGACGTCCATCTGCTGGGCCACGACTGGGGTTCGATCCAGGGCTGGGCGGCGGTGACCGACCCCGTCGTGGGGCCCAAAGTTGCTTCCTACACCTCGATTTCGGGGCCGCATCTGGATTACGCGGGCAAGTTCCTGCGATCGCCCCGCAACCCCCGGACGCTGCTCGCCGTCGCCCGGCAGGTGTTGGAGTCGGCTTACATCTGGCTGTTTTTGACCCCCCGGTTACCGGAGGCGATCTTCCGGTCCGGTTTCGGCGGCAAACTCATCGCGACGCTGGAGCGCATCGGCCGCTCCGGCGCCAGCCCGTGGGAAACGCTCCGGGGCCAGAACGACTACCTCAACGGACTCAATCTCTACCGGGCGAACATGCCCAGGCCGCTGTTCAAACCGGCCACCCCGCTGCCCACCACCGACGTCGCCGTACAGGTGCTCGCGCCACGCCTCGACCTCTTCGTCAGCCCTGCCGTGCAGCGATTCACCGGCGCGATCCCGCCCCGGCACCGGGTGCTCGACATCGACGGCGGGCACTGGGTGGTGACCGACCGCCCCGAGATCGTCGCCCGGCTCACCGACGAATGGGTGGAGCAGAACATGACGGGCAGGGCGGACACCCCCGACAGCGACATGCGGCAAAGCTGAGATGGCGCAGGAGATCTGGCGAACCCGCCCCGCTGACCTGTACGGCCGGCGTAAGCACGACCGGTTCTTCAACATGCTCTGGGGAGCGGTGACGATCTTCAGCGGGGTATCCGCGCTGTCGCGCTGGAAGCCGTCGCGGGTGGTGCCCGTCTCGCGGACGATCGAGGCCGTCGTCACCAAGCGCGAGATGCTGACCCCGGACGTGGTGGCGCTGACCCTTGCCCAACCCGACGGCGGGCTGCTGCCGTCCTGGACCCCGGGCGGTCACATCGACGTGCAGTTGCCGTCGGGCCGTCGCCGGCAGTACTCGCTGTGCGGGGTGCCCGGCCGGCGCACCGAGTACCGCATCGCGGTGCGCCGACTCGACGACGGCGGTGGCGGGTCGGTCGAGATGCACGAGGCCTACGCGGTGGGCGACACCCTGGTCTTCGAGGGCCCCCGCAATGCGTTCTATCTCGGCACCGACGAGAGCGACGTGCTGTTCGTCATCGGCGGGATCGGGGTGACTCCGATGCTGCCGATGCTGCGCGAGGCGGCCCAGCGCCGAATCGACTGGCGCGCAGTGTATGCCGGCCGCAGCCGGGCCGACATGCCGTTGCTCGACGAGGTGCTGGCGGTAGACCCGGAGCGGGTCACGGTGTGGGCCGACGACGAGCACGGCCGGTTTGCCGGTACCGAGGAACTGCTCGCCGGCGCCGGTCCGCAAACCGCGGTGTATGTGTGCGGGCCGACCGCGATGCTCGAAGCGGTGCGGATCGCTCGAGACGAGCATGGCTCGGCTGTTCCAGCGCCGCTGCACTATGAGCGGTTCAGCCCACCGCCGGTGGTCGACGGGGTGCCCTTCGAGCTGGAGCTGGCCCGGTCTAAGCGGCTGCTGCTGATCCCCGCGGATCGCTCGGCACTGGACGTGATGCTCGACGCCGACCCGACGACGCCGTGCTCGTGCCGACAGGGGTTCTGCGGAACCTGCAAGGTCAAGGTGGTCTCCGGTGACGTCGACCGGCGCGGTCGCACCGCCGAGGAGGCCGACGAGATGCTGGTCTGCGTATCGAGGGCGCGCGGCGGCCGGATCGTGATCGACGCTTGAGCGTCGGCGGCCCTGATACGCAGGCGGTTCGGGTCAAACCGCGGCGCTCGCCGGCGATCTGCCCCTAGACTGCCCGGATGTCCGGAGCCGGTCCGATCCATTCCGCAAGTCTGCCCGCCAAGCTCATTTTCGCCGTCGCGAACGCCGTCACGCCGCGCCTGGTGCGGCGACTGGTGTTGCACGCCGGCAGCGGGACGGTGGCCGGCCGGATGACGACGATGGGCCGACGGATCAACACCATCGCCAGGCTGCAACGAGTGCGGCCGTTCCTCGGTGTCGGCTTCACCCGCGGCACCGGCGCAGCGGTCCCCGTCGAGGTCGTCCGCCGAGTCGAGCGGTCCCGACCGCTGGGCCAGGCGTTCACCGGCGGCGCGATCCTGTACTTCCATGGTGGCGGCTTCATCACCGGCGGCCTGGACACCCATCTGCATGTGGTGGCCAAACTCGCCCGCCGCACCCGGCTGCCGGTCGTGCACGCCGACTATCGGCAATTCCCGCAGGTCACCGTCGACGGTTCGGTCGACGACTGCGTCGGCGCCTACCGCTGGCTGCTGAGCCAGGGCGCCGACCCGGCCAAGACGGTGCTCGCCGGGGACTCCGCCGGGGGTTTTTTGGCGTTCGCGACGGCGCTGGCCGGTCAACAACGTGGCCTGCCCGCCCCGGCCGGGGTGGTCGGGATCTCGGCGCTGCTGGAATTGGACGGCGTGGCGCGCGACACCCACACGAACCAGAGCGCCGACGCATTCGGGATACCGGCGGTGCTGCCCGACCTCATCGACCTGGTGTGCCCCTCGGCGAAGCTGCGCCAGGAACTGTCGCCGATCAACGGCCGGCTCGACACGATGCCACCGGCCCTGCTGATCGCGGCCGAGTCGGAGATCCTGCGCTGCGATGCCGAACGGCTGCACGCCGCGCTGCAGCAACTGGGCCGGTCCAGCCGACTGGAGCTGTGGGCGCGGCAACTGCACGCCTTCCCGGCGCTGTTCCCGTTCCTGCCGGACAGCCGGGCGGCGTTCGATCTCATGTGCCGCTTCGTGGCCGAACGCCTCGCGGATGCCGACCGGCCCGGCGAGACCCGCCGAGAGGTGTCCTGAGGCCCACTGCCGCTAGGGTGGCAGCCATGCGGGTAGCAGTGCTGGGCGCCAGGGGCAAAGTCGGCGCCACCATGGTGGCGGCGGTGCGTGACGCCGATGATCTGACCCTGTCCGCCGAGGTCGACGCCGGTGACTCGCTGAGCCTGCTGACCGACGGTGACACCGAGGTCGTGATCGACTTCACCCACCCCGACGTCGTGATGGACAACCTGAAGTTCTTGATCGACAACGGCATTCACGCCGTAGTCGGCACCACGGGATTCACCGCGGAGCGGCTCGCGCAGGTGCGGTCCTGGCTGGAGGCCAAACCCGGTGCGGCGGTGCTGATCGCACCCAACTTCGCCATCGGTGCGGTGCTGTCGATGCACTTCGCGGTCCAGGCCGCCAAGTTCTTCGAATCGGTCGAGGTCATCGAGCTGCACCATCCACACAAGGCCGACGCGCCGTCGGGTACCGCGACCCGCACCGCGGCGTTGATCGCCGAGGCCCGAAAAGGCCTACCGGCCAACCCCGATGCCACCAGCACCGGCCTCCCGGGAGCCCGCGGCGCCGACGTGGACGGTGTCCCGGTGCATTCGGTACGGCTGGCCGGGCTGGTCGCCCATCAGGAAGTGCTGTTCGGCACCATGGGGGAGACGCTGACCATCCGGCACGACAGCATCGACCGGACGTCGTTCGTTCCCGGGGTGCTGTTGGCGGTGCGCCGCGTCGCCGGCTTTCCCGGGCTGACGATCGGCATCGAACCCCTCCTCGACCTGGACTAGCCGTGGTCAAGGTGTCGGCGGCCGCGCGAACGAAGGCGCTCATCGCCTTCATGTGCCTGGCGTTGCTGATGTATCTGGTGTTTCTGGGCCGGACCGCGGTGCTGCTCATCGGTTCCGGCTCGGCGCCGGCGATCGGGATGGGGCTGGCGCTGCTGATCATGCCGTTCATCGGGCTGTGGGCGATGGTCGCCACGTTGCGCGACGGCTTCGCTCACCAGCGGCTGTCGCGGCTGATCGCCGCCGACGGGATGGAACTCGATGCCGGCGCGCTACCGCGACGCCCGTCCGGCCGCATCGAACGCGACGCGGCCGATGCGCTGTTCCGGACGGTTCGCGACGAACTCGATGCCGAGCCCGACGACTGGCGGCGCTGGTACCGGCTGGCCCGGGCCTATGAGTTCGCCGGGGACCGTCGTCGGGCGCGGGAGGCGATGAAGACCGCGGTCCGACTGCAGGAGAGCCGATGAGCAAGACGCTGCTGGTGGTCCACCACACACCTTCGCCCTACTGTCAGGCGATGTTCGAGGCCGTCGTGTCCGGTGCGAGCGCTCCGGAGATCGAGGGCGTGGAGGTGGTGCGGCGGGCGGCGCTGTCGGTGTCGCCGACCGACATGCTGTCCGCCGACGGCTACCTGCTGGGCAGCCCGGCCAACCTGGGCTATCTCAGCGGGGCCCTCAAGCACGCCTTCGACGTGTGTTACTACCCGATTCTGGATTCCACCCGCGGCCGGCCCTTCGGGTTGTATCTGCACGGCAATGAAGGTACCGAGGGAGCCGAACGCGCCGTCGACTCCATCACGACGGGCCTGGGATGGCTCAAAGCCGCCGACTACGTCGTCGTCTCCGCCAAGCCCGACAAGGATGAACTGGAAGCGTGCTGGGAGCTCGGCGCGACGGTTGCCGCGATGTTGATGGACTGAGCACCGCTACGGGCCGATGTGGGTCTCCGGTTGGTAGAACGAGTGGAACGGATACTGCCGGCCCAGCGGCCCCATCTGATGGCAGTCTTGCTGCGACGGCGGTGATTTCGGTGGTTCGTAGTAGTAGATCACACACCGCTGCCAACTGCCGTCGGGCTGAATCGGCCCATCACACTTCTGGGCGGTGGAGAAGAACAGCAGGGGATTGTCTTGACAACCGGCATGGGCGTGCGGCGCCGAGCCGATCCCCAACCCGGCCATCAGCCCGGTGGCCACCATCATGGCGGCCAGAACCCCGGTGAGGTGTCGCGTCACGGTCGTCCCCTTCCCGCCCGGCGTGCTGGGGAGAGATTAGCCCGGATGGCGCCGGGGTTTGCCGGGTTTGTGGTCGCGGTTTGCGCGCAGTTTTCAGGGTCGGGGGATAAGCTGCGATGCCGTGACTCAACCAAACGACACCGCGTCCACTACGGACCTGCTGGCGCGCACCCTGGAGTCAGTGCGCACCGCCTACGAGGACATCGCGGAACTGGCCAAGCACCACAGCGGCATTCATGCCGTGGCGCAGACGGCGAGGGGCACCGCGCTGATCCACGACCTGCGCAAGCAACTCGACCTGCTCGACAAGGTGCTGCCCTTCAAGAGCTGAGGCAGCTTCCGCCGTCGCTAGGGCGGCCGTTTGTCGAGTTGGCCGAGGTTGCGGGCGCGTTCGTCCTGGATGCAGCTCAGCCGATCTTGGGCGCGGGTACGCCGGCGGACCGGCATCATGACCTCACGCCCGGAATCGGGCGGCGGCGCGGGTGCCGCGGCCGCCGGCGCGACGGTGGGCAGACACAAGGCGGGGAACAGCAGCCGACTGCCGGGCCAGGTGGTGTAGGTGTGGCCGGTGGGGGATGTCCACTCGATGGTGCCGTCGGGCTGCTGGTGATCACGCCAGCCGCCGGAACCGGTCCAGAATGTCTTGAGCAGATGGTGTTTTCGGCACAGGCAACGCAGGTTACCCGGATGCGTCGGCCCGAACGGGAAGGCGACCGCATGGTCGATATCGCAGTGGGTGGCCGGGCGGTCACACCCGGGAAATCGGCACGTCATGTCGCGGGCACGGATGAATGCCGCCAGCGCCGCAGACGGCCGGTAGCCCGGTTGAGCCGGTGCTTCGGTGGGCTGCCGCAGTGGCCTGACGGCGGCCCCGCCGGCGATCAACTCGGCCAGCAGGCCCGACGGCGCGCTCCCGCCACCGATGATGCGTCCCGACGGCGCACCCCGCCGCGTGGCAGCGGGCTGCGGGCGGGCGTCCGGGGGCTCGAGTTCGATCTCCCCGGACAACTGTGGGTCAGGAGCAGCATCGACGGCGGCGGCTTCGGCGATGACGTGCACGACGACATTGGTCGCCCGTGCGTCGGCGTTCCCGGCGGCGGGGCAGTCGGAGCGCCCGCAGGCGCACGCCAAGGACTCGGCGCCGGCGGCCAGGGCACCGAGTGCGTCGGCGCGGCGCTGGGCCAGCGTGCGCGGGTCGTCGTCGCACACGGTGTGAGCCAACTGCATCAGGCGCTGATCCAGGGCGGCGGCGTCCACGGCAAACAACCGGCCCCACAGGCCGGTGATCCCACCTTCGGTCTGACCGGTGTCGATCACGACTTCACGCCCGCGGGCCCGGTCGCGCGTCCGGCGAACCGCAGCGGGATCGTGGCGTTCGATCAGCGCATCGATGGCGGCTGCGGTTTTGGCAACCGAGAGCGGGCCGAGCGAGGTGGCCAACTCGGCCAGGTCGGCGTCGACGAGCAGCAGTACACCCGGATCGGTGATCAACGTGGTGTGCCAGGCGATGGCCGCGGCCAGCCTGGCACTGATCCGGCCTGCCAGGAACAGCGCCGCCACCCGGGGGATCCGGTCGCGCAGGGCGCTGGCCAGATACATCTGCGAGGACGCCATGCCGTGACTGATCTGTTCGGCGGCCGCTACCTCGGCAGCCGCGCTATCCCAGTTGTCGCACGACCAGCGGGACCGGTCGAACCCGTCACCGCTGGTGCGGCGGGCAACCAGTTCCCCGATCGCGGCCAGCCGACGGGCCGCTGCAGCCGCCTCCACCCGAGCCCAGCCGGTTATCGCCGCCACCAGCGCACGGTCATCGGCATCGGCCAGCGCCTCGGGTCCCGACAACGAGGAATCGAACATGTGTTCGATTATAGCGGATTCTACTGACTCAAGTTTTTGGCAGGTGGCCCCTTGTGGATAACTGCGGCCATGGCTGGCAGATTGTGGAGACGGGCCCTTCTAGGCTTTGCGCATGGAGCAACAGGTGCACTTCGTCACCGTCGCCACAACTGATCTGGATGCCACCCGGCGTTTCTACGCTGCGCTGGGATGGCGCCCGCTGCTGGACGTCGAAGACGAGATCGTCTTCTACCAGACGGCGCCGGGGCAGCTGCTCGGGTTCTTCATCGCCGACAAGTTCAACCAAGACCTGGGGCTGCCCGGCAGCCATTCTTCGATCTCCGGGATCACGTTGGCCCACAACGTCGACAGCCCCGGCGACGTGATCGCGCTGGCCGACGCCATGGCCGGCGCCGGCGGCACAGTCCTCAAAACCCCGCAGCCCGGCCAGTTCGGCGGGGTATTCCATGCCCACGTGCAAGACCCCAACGGACTGATCTGGGAGATCGCCCGTAACCCGTCCTGGCGAATCGGCCCGGACGGCACCGTGCATTTGGGCCAGACGTCGTAGGGTGACGCGGGGAGACAGCGCGAAAGGACCGCCACGACGATGCCTTCTCTGTTGAGCATGACGCTGGGCGCGGCACCGGTCTTCGGTGGCGCCTTGCTGACCGCGGCGGCCGGGCAGCTGCGGGGCCCGGATCCGCGCAACCTCATCAAACAGGATCTCGACCTGCTCGATCGGATTCCGGCCGAACAGGCCGAACGGCGGGCCGAGCTGCAACGCACCATCGACGAGCGCATCGACGACCTGGTCGCCGCCTTCGATCGGAGCCGGGCGCTGCGGGCCGCGGCAATCTCCTATCAGGGCAACTGGCGTGACGTGGTGCTGTTCGTGTGCTCGGTGCTGTTCACCTATGTCTGGTGGCACATCGACCATGAGCGCGGCAATTGGTTGCCGTTGTTCGTCGTGCTGATCCTGGCGTGCGTCATGACGGCGGTCTACGCGCTGCGCGGCACGATGCGAGCCCTGGCCAGTGCACGGCGGCGCCGGTCATGACCGGCATCGTCGAGATTTCGCGGCGGCGCAACCCTTTTCCGACGACCGGGGTGATCCGCGACCCCAACGGCGTCGCGCACTACCAGCAGTTGCCCGCCACTCTGCTCGACGTGCTGGCCGAGCAGGCCCAATGCCGGCCGGACGCCGAGGCCGTCGTCGAACTGGGGGCCGGCGCGTTGACGTACCGGCAGTTGTGGCAGCGCGCGGCGCGGGTCGCCGGCGGGCTGCGTGCTGACGGGCTGGAACGCGGCGACCGGGTGGGGCTGCGTTATCCGGCGGGGCTGAACTGGGTGCTGGCGTTCTGGGGAACCCTGCTGGCCGGTGGTGTCCCGGTGGCCGTCAACACCCGGTCGGCCGCACCGGAGGTCGACTTCGTACTCACCGACGCCGGGGTTCGGGTGGACCTGGCGCCGGGCACCGCGCTGCCCGACGGCCAACCGTATGTGGTCGACGGTGTCGAGGCGGCTGACATCGCGGCGCTGTTCTACACCTCCGGGACCACCGGACGGCCCAAAGGTGTGCCGACCACCCACGAGGCATTTTTGACCAATGCCGAGAACATGGTGCGTTCCATGGGCCAGTCCCGGCAGTTGGGGGAGGAACTGCGCACCTTGATCTCCGTGCCGCTGTTCCATGTGACCGGCTGCAATTCCCAGCTGCTGGTCGCCGCCTACACCGGGGGAGCGGCGGTGATCATGCCGGTGCTGAGCCTACCCGAGATGATCGCTACGCTTGGTGCGCAACGGATCTCATCGATGGTAACGGTTCCCGCGATCTATTCGCTGCTGCTGCGGCACCCCGACTTCGCCGCCGCGGACGTCACCGGCGTGCGCTGGGTCGGCTACGGTGGTGCGCCGACCGCCCCGGCCCTGGTGCGGTCGCTGCGCGACGCATTCGGTGCCGCAACGGTATTCAATGGCTACGGCATGACCGAGACGGCCTCGCTGATGACGGTGTTGCCCGACTCCGACGCCGTCGCCCACGCCGACTCGGTCGGCTACGCGGTGCCCTCGGGAGACCTCGGCGTCGTACCGCTGGACAGCAATTCCGGCGATGCGACCACCGGCGAGCTGGTGGTGCGGGGCGCGAATGTGATGCGCGGGTACTGGAACCGGCCCGATGCCACCGCCGCCACCATCGTTGACGGCTGGCTGCACACCGGCGACGTGGTCCGCGTCGACGACGCCGGCCGGGTGCACATCATCGACCGGCTCAAAGACATCATCATCCGTGGCGGCGAGAACGTCTCCAGCGTCGAGGTGGAGGCGGCGCTGCTGTCGGCGCCCGGGGTCGCCGACGCCTGTGTGCTGGGGGTGCCCGACGACGTGATGGGGGAGAAGGTGGGCGCGGTGCTGCTCGGCACGGGCCAGCAGGATTTGGACGTGGCAGCGGTGCTCGATCACTGTCGTGGTCAGCTGGCGGACTATAAAGTGCCGCAGTACATCACGGTCGTCGCCGAACAACTGCCACGCACCGCCAGCGGCAAGCTGCTCAAAGGGACGCTGCGTGAGCAGGTGCAGTGGGGCGACCCGCTGCGGTGAGCGCCATCCGAGCCCCGTCGAAGGCAGTGTTGATCGCCAACCGCGGCGAGATCGCCCTGCGGATCATCCGCACCGCCGCCGAGTCGGGTTATCGCACCGTTGCGGTCTATGCCCCCGACGACGCCGACAGTCCGCACCTGCGCGCCGCCGATGAGGCCATCGCACTGCCGGGCACCGGCCCCGCCGGCTACCTGGATCAGGCCGCCATCCTGGCGGCCGCGGAGAAATCCGGCGCGGCGCTGATTCATCCCGGCTACGGGTTCCTGTCGGAGAACCCGTCATTCGCCCGAGCGGTGGCCGCCGTCGGGCGAATCTTCGTCGGGCCGGATCCTGGTCTGCTCGACACCTTCGGTGACAAGGCGGTGGCCCGCGGTGCAGCGATCGCCGCGGGCCTGCCGGTGCCGGCGGCCACCGACGGCGCCGGCGGTCTGGAACAGATCCGCGGCTTCCTGCGAGCCCATCCCGGCGGAATCGTGCTCAAGGCGCTCGCCGGCGGTGGCGGCCGTGGGATACGCACGGTACGCGAAGCCGGTCAGCTCGAGGACGCCTACCGCTGGTGCGTCGAGGAGGCCAGGCTCGGCTTCGGCGCGGCAGCGGTGTTCGCCGAAGAATTCGTCGCCGACGCCCGCCACATCGAGGTACAGATCGTCGGCGACGGCGCGCGCGCTATGGCGGTGGGTGATCGCGATTGCAGCATCCAGCGCCGCTATCAGAAGCTGATCGAGATCGCGCCCGCCCCGGCGATCTCTGCCGGGCTGCGTGCCACACTGCACCGAGCGGCGGCCCGACTGTGTGCAGCGGTCCGGTACCGGGGCCTGGCGACCGTGGAATTCCTGGTCACCGGAGACGATTTCGTCTTCCTGGAGGTCAATCCACGCATTCAGGTGGAACACCCGGTCACCGAGGCGGTGACCGGGCTGGATCTGGTGGCGGTGCAGTTCCGGATCGCCGAGGGCGCCACGCTGGGCGAGCTGGATCTGCCGGCCGGCGTCGTCGCCGCTGATGGTCGCGAATCCGGGGAACCGGCGCGCTCCCACGGGATCGCGGTCGAATGCCGCGTCAACGCCGAAACGGTGGCCGCCGACGGTGCGGTGCAGCCGTGCGTGGGCACGCTGACGGCGTTCACGCCGCCGAGCGGCCCGGGGGTCCGGGTGGACACCTATGCCCGCCCGGGCCTGACCGTCGGCCCCCGTTACGACTCGCTGCTGGCCAAGGTGATCACCCACGTGCACGGCACCTCGCTGGACGCCGCGCTGCACAAAGCCCGCACGGCGTTGGCGGAGTTGATCATCGCCGGGGTCGGCACCAACATCGGGCTGCTCGCCGCGGTGTTGTCGGAGGCGGAGCCGGCGACCGGGGCTGTCACCACCGGCTGGCTGGGTCGGCGACTGCCAGCCCTGGTCGGGGCCGCGTCGCCGGGCAGTGCCGGACATCGGTTAACCGCAACGGATCTGGGCCCGGGTGAACACGTGCTGTACGCACCGATGGCGGGCACGGTCGTCGAGATGGAGCCCGGCGGTGTGGTGCTGGAGGCGATGAAGATGCAGCACGTGCTCGCCGCTCCCGGCCCGATGGTGCGCGGACTGGTCGCCGTCGGGCAGGTCGTCGCGGCCGGGGAACCGCTGCTGGTGTTCGCCGGAACCGGCGACGAGACCGGCGAGCGGCCCGACGGTGGCCCGGACCTGGATTCGCCACGGGCCGACCTCGACGAGGTCGCCCAGCGCCACCGGCTCACCCGCGACGACGGTCGGCCCGAGGCTGTCGCCAGACGGCACCGGCAGGGACGACGCACCGCCCGGGAGAACATCGCCGATCTGGTCGATCCCGGCAGCTTCGTCGAATACGGGGCGCTGGCGCTGGCCGCGCAACGCAGCCGGCGCTCCGAGGAGGACCTGATCGCCAACACGCCGGCCGACGGCCTGGTCGCCGGCCTGGCGACCATCGATTCGGCGCAGGTGGCGGTGGCCTCCTACGACTACACCGTGCTGGCCGGCACGCAGGGCATGCGTAACCACGCCAAGACCGATCGGCTCTTCGAGCTGGCGGCCCGCCGGCGAATTCCCTTGGTGCTGTTCGCCGAGGGCGGCGGTGGCCGGCCCGGTGACACCGATGTCGCAGGCATGGCAGGGCTCGATCTCATGACGTTTCGCGCGCTGGCCGCACTCAACGGTCAGGTGCCGCTGGTGGCCGTGGTGTCCGGCCGCTGTTTCGCCGGCAATGCGGCCTTGGCCGGCGTGTGCGACGTGATCATCGCGACACCCGACGCCAATATCGGGATGGGCGGCCCGGCGATGATCGAGGGCGGCGGACTCGGGGTGTACCGGCCCGAGGAGATCGGCCCGATCGAGGTGCAGCGCCGCAACGGGGTGGTGGCGCTGGCCGCCGACGACGAGGCGCACGCGGTGGTGCTGGCCAAGCGCTATCTGTCCTACTTCCGCGGCGGGGTCACCGAATGGCGGGAACCCGATCCGAGACTGGCGCGGTATGTGGTGCCGCAGAACCGATTGCGGGCCTATGACGTGCGCCGGGCGATCGAGGCGATCGCCGATGTCGATTCGGCACTGGAACTGCGACCGGATTATGGGATCGGCATCGTGACCGCCCTGGTGCGCGTGCGCGGCGTGGCATACGGGCTGCTGGCCAACAACAGTCACCACCTCGGCGGTGCCATCGACGCCGAGGCGGCCGACAAGACCGCCGACTTCTTCGTGCTGTGCGAGTCGTTTCGGCTGCCGGTCGTGACGCTGTGCGACACCCCGGGATTCATGGTGGGCCCGGATGCCGAACGGGAGGCCACGGTGCGCCGGTTCAGCCGGATGTTCGTCGCCGGCGCCCGTCTGACGGTGCCGATGGGAATGATTGTGCTGCGCAAAGGCTACGGCCTGGGCGCGATGGCGATGGCGGGCGGATCGTTTCACGCCGCGCAGTTCACCGTGGCCTGGCCGACCGGCGAGATCGGCGGGATGGGATTGGAAGGGGCGGTACGGCTCGGGTTCCGCAAGGAACTCGCCGAGGCCGCCGACGCCGATCAGCGCCAACAGCTGTTCGAGCAGCTGGTGGCGGCGGCCTACCGGCGCGGGCGGGCGCTGAGCGCGGCGACCACCTTCGAACTCGACGACGTCATCGACCCGGCGGAATCCCGACGGTGGATCGCGGAGCTGTCGAGCGGCTAGTTGTCGGTACCCCGCGCTAGCTTGCCGGGTATGGACACCGCCCTGCTGATCCTGCTCACGTCACTTGCGTTGCTGGCGGTGATCCTCCAGGTGGTGATGCTGCTGCGGCCGGGTGGCGGAACGCTCTCGCCCGAACAGCTCGCCGCGCTGCGCGGCGACAGCGAGCGGGTGGAGCGAACACTGCGCGAAGAGCAGCACACCGGGCGTGCCGAACTCGCGCAGGCGTTTCACCAATGGCAGCTGACGCTGCACCGTTTCGGGGCGACCCTGCAGGGCACCCAGGACAAACTGGGCGCGACGCTGGATCGCCAACTCAAGAGCCTGCAGACCGAGAACACCGCGCAATTGGAGAAGATGCGCGCCACCGTCGACGAGAAGCTGCAGGCGACGCTGGAAACCCGGCTGGCCCAGTCCTTCACGCAGATCTCCGAGCGGCTGGAGGCCGTGCAGCGGGGGCTCGGCGAGATGCAGACGCTGGCCACCGGGGTGGGCGACTTGAAGCGGGTGCTGACCAACGTCAAGACCCGCGGCATCTTCGGTGAGGCGCAACTGGCCGCGCTGCTGGCCGAGACACTCACGCCCGAGCAGTACGCCACCAACGTGGCCACCGTGCCGGGGTCGGCCGCCCGGGTGGAGTTTGCGATCCGGTTGCCCGGCGGATCCGGCGCCGGTGAAGTGCTGCTGCCGATCGACGCCAAGTTTCCGCGGGAGGACTTCGAGCGCCTGCTCGACGCGCAGGAGAGCGCCGACGCCGCGGGGGAGGCCGCCGCGCGGCAGGCGTTGATCCGGCGGATCGAGGCCGAAGCCGGAGACATCTGTGACAAGTACCTGTCACCGCCGCACACCACCGACTTCGCGATCCTGTTCCTGGCGACGGAGAGCCTCTACGCCGAGGTGCTGCGCCAACCGGGGCTGTTCGAACGGATCCAGGCCAAGTACAAGGTCACCCTCGCCGGCCCGACGACACTGGCGGCGCTGCTCAACAGCCTGCGGATGGGCTTTCGCACGCTGGCGATCGAGCAGCGCAGCAGCGAGGTCTGGCAGGTGCTCGGTGCGGTCAAAACCGAGTTCGGAAAGTTCGCCGCGGTGCTGGAGAAGACCCGCAAGCAACTCGACACCGCCCGCAACACCATCGACACCGCCGGGGTCCGCACCCGCGCCATCGAACGCAAGCTGCGCGGGGTGGAGTCGCTGCCCGAACCGGAGGCCGACGCCATGCTGGGCGCACTCGCCGACGGCACCGCCATGGATGAACTTGACGTCGGATTCAGCTAGGCTGCCCGGATGGAAGCCGTGCCGGCCGCCCCGACCCGCCAACCGCCGGCGACGGTGCGCGGCGCGCGGACCCGGGCCGCGCTGGTCGCCGCCGCCCGCAAGGTGTTCGAGCGGGACGGCTATCTCGACGCCAAGCTGACCGACATCACCAAGGCGGCCGGTTGCGCCACCGGGTCGTTCTACACCTACTTCGCGAACAAAGAGGAGATCTTCGCCGCCGTCCTCGAACAGGCGCAGCAGGACATGATGCACCCGGGAATGGGCCGGGTCGGCGGCACCGACGATCCCTATGCTGTCCTGGAGGCGAGCAATCGTGCCTACCTGGAGGCATATCGGCGCAATGCCAAGCTGATGGGCCTGCTCGAACAGGTGGCCCAGATCGATCCCACGTTCCGTGCTTTCCGATCGCAGCGGGCCGATGCGTTCGTCCAGCGCAATGCCGCCGGAATCGCCGACCTGCAGGCACGTGGGATCGCCGGCGCGGACGTCGACCCGCTGCTGGCATCGCTGGCGCTCTCGGGGATGGTCAGCCGACTGGCCTACGGCGCGTTCGTGCTCGGCGAGACGGTCGACATCGACTTCGAGGCGCTGGTGGGCACGGTGACCCGGCTGTGGGCCAACGCCCTGCGCTTTCCGGAAGGCCAATAGTTGAAGGTGAAATCGGTTTCAATTACGGTGACGAACGACCGAAGTGAGGGAAGGTGCCCATGAAGGTTGCCGAGCGGGTCGCTATCGTCACCGGGGGTGGGGGCGGCATCGGCGGCGCACTGGCCACAGCGCTGGCCCGGGCCGGGGCGACGGTGGTGGTGGCCGACCTCGACGCGCCGGCCGCGGCGGCGGTGGCCGACGCCATCAACGCCGAGCATCCGGGCGCGGCGACCAGCAGTGGCGGTGACGTCTCCGACACCGCGGTGATCCGGGAGCTCATCGCGCTCGCCGAGCGCCACTACGGTCCGGTCGACATGTACTTCGCCAACGCCGGCATCACCGGCGCCCCCGGTCTGCACGCCGACGACGGCGACTGGGACCAGGCGATCGACATCAACCTGCGGGCCCACATCCGCGCCGCGCAGCTGTTGGTCCCCGACTGGGTGCGCCGCGGCGAGGGCTATTTCGTGTCCACCGCGTCGGCGGCCGGCCTGCTCACCCAACTCGGTGGCGCCACCTACGCGGTCACCAAACATGCCGCCGTCGGATTCGCCGAATGGCTCAACATCAGCTACGGCGATCAGGGCGTGCGGGTCAGCTGCCTGTGCCCGATGGGCGTCAACACCAAACTGCTCTACGCCGGCGAACAATCCGGCGACCCGCTGGGTGATCTCGCCACCCGCGCGGTCACCGCGGCCGGCGAGGTGATCGAACCGGCCGCCGTCGCCGAGGAGGTGCTCGCCGCCATCGCCGACGAACGCTTCCTGATCCTGCCGCACCCGGCCGTGCTGGAGATGTACCGGTTCAAGGGAGCCGATTACGACCGCTGGCTGCGCGGAATGCGCCGCTACCAGCGCGGCCTGCTCAATCCGGAAGTGCCCTAGAAGAGGAGTCTGCATGTCACTGTTCGAGATGTCGGAGCGCGCGGCGAAATACCGAGCCGACCTGCTGGAATTCATGGACAGCTGCGTGTACCCGGCGGAGGCGGTCTACGAGACGCAGATGGCCGAATCCGGCGACCCACATTTTCAGCCCCCGATCCTGGAGGAGCTCAAGACCGAGGCGCGAAGCCGTGGTCTGTGGAACCTGTTTCACCCTCATCCGGACGTCGGCCCCGGCCTGAGCAACCTCGAGTACGCGCCGCTGGCCGAGATCATGGGCCGCAGCCCGCACCTGGCGCCGGAGGCGACCAACTGCAGCGCGCCCGACACCGGCAACATGGAGGTGTTCACGCTGTTCGGCAGCGATGAGCACAAGGAGAAATACCTCAAGCCGCTGCTGGAGGGGAAGATCCGCTCGGCGTTCGCGATGACCGAGCCGGCGGTGGCCAGCTCCGACGCCACCAACGTGCAGCTGTCGATGGTCAAAGATGGCGACGAATACGTCCTCAACGGACGGAAGTGGTTTGCTTCCAACGCTTTACACCAGAACTGCCGGGTGATGATCGTGATGGGTAAGACCGATCCCGACGCCGCCACCCACCGGCAGCAATCGATGATGGTGGTTCCCATCGACGCCCCGGGCGTCACCGTCATGCGCGGAGTCTCGGTCTTCGGCTACCAGGACCGCGAGGGCCACGCCGAGATCGACTTCAAGGATGTCCGGGTGCCGGCCAAGGACGTGCTCAAAGGCGAGGGAGAGGGTTTCGCGATCGCCCAGGCCCGGTTGGGACCGGGCCGCATCCACCACTGCATGCGCTGCATCGGCATGGCCGAGCGTGCGCTGGAACTGCTGTGCCGGCGTGCGCAATCCCGGGTCACCTTCGGCAAGCCGGTCTCCGACAACGCCAACATCCGCGACTGGATCGCCGAGGCGCGCATCGACATCGAGATGATCCGGCTGCTCACCCTCAAAGCCGCCTACCTGATGGACACCGTCGGCAACAAGGCGGCGCAGGTCGAGATCGCGGCGATCAAGGTCGCCGCACCCGAGATCGCGCTGAAGATCGTTGACCGGGCCATCCAGGTGCACGGCGCCGGCGGCGTCACCGAGGACTTCCCGCTGGCCGGGTTCTGGGCGCACCTGCGCACGCTTCGGCTCGCCGACGGTCCCGACGAGGTCCACAAGCGCGCCATCGCCCGGCAGGAATTGAAGAAGTACCGGGCGGCCGCCCAGTGACAACGACGGAGCTGACCGGGCGCACCGCGATCATCACCGGCGCCTCCCGCGGCATCGGGCTGGCGATCGGACAGCGACTGGCCCAGGCGGGCGCCAACGTGGTACTCACCTCGCGCGACCAGCAGAGCGCCGATGCCGCGGCCGCACAGATCGACGGCAATGCGCTGGGTGTGGCCGCTCACGTCGCCGAGGACGATGCCGCACAGCGCTGTGTCGATCTCACGCTGGAACGGTTCGGCAGCATCGACATCCTGGTCAACAATGCCGGCACCAATCCGGCGTTCGGTCCGCTGATCGACCAGGACCACGGCCGGTTCGCCAAGATCTTCGACGTCAACCTGTGGGGCCCGCTGTTGTGGACGTCGTGCGCGGTCAAGTCGTGGATGGCCGAGCACGGCGGCGCGGTGGTGAACACCGCCTCGATCGGCGGGATGAGCTCCGCGCCGCTGATGGGCATGTACAACGCCACCAAGGCCGCGCTGATTCACGTCACCAAGCAGTTGGCACTGGAGCTCTCACCGGGCGTGCGGGTCAACGCCATCTGCCCCGGCGTGGTGCGCACCAGGCTGGCCGAGGTGCTGTGGCAGGAGCACGAGCAGGCGTTGTCGACGACGATTCCGCTGGGACGGATCGGGGAACCGGTCGATGTGGCCGACGCGGTCGCGTTTCTGGTCTCCGATGCGGCCAGCTGGATCACCGGACAGACACTGGTGGTCGACGGTGGCCAGGTCCTCGGTGACGCAACCGGTTTCCGGGCAGGTCGTGGTGGCTGAGGTGCTCGGCGTCGACCCGCCGATGATCGCGCGCTGGATTGCGCAACTGGGTATTCCCGTCAGTCGCCCGGTGAAGTTCGAGCGGATCGGGATTGGGCAGTCGAACCTGACCTACCTGGTCTCCGACGCCGCCGACCACCGGTGGGTGCTGCGTCGCCCGCCGCTGGGTGAGTTGCTGGCATCGGCCCACGACGTCGCCCGCGAAGCACGGATTCTTGCCGCCTTGGAAGACACCGAGGTGCCCACCCCGCGGGTGTACGGGATGACGCGCGACTCCGAAGGCACGCCGTTGCTGTTGATGGAGTACGTCGACGGGGTGGTGGCCGACCGGATGTCGGTTGCCGAATCGCTGACGCCAGAGCGGCGCCGGCAGATCGGGCTGTCAATGCCCAAGACACTGGCCAAGATTCACGCCGTCGACATCAAAGCCGTCGGCCTCGACGATCTGGCCAGTCACAAGCCGTACGCGCAGCGTCAGCTCAAACGCTGGGCTGGTCAATGGGAGAAGTCCAAGACCCGCGAGCTGCCCGCGCTCGATGACCTGACCCGGCGGCTGGCTGCGGCGGCGCCGCCGCAGCACGAACTCACCTTGGTGCACGGTGACTTCCACCTGCGCAACGTGATCACCTCACCGCAGAGCGGGCAGGTGGTGGCCGTGCTGGACTGGGAGTTGTCCACCCTCGGCGACCCGCTGGCCGACATGGGCAGCCTGCTGGCGTACTGGCCGGAACCCGGCGAGGAGGACATCGCCGGAGAGTTCGTCCTCAGCACGCTGGAGGGCTTTCCCGACCGGGCCGAACTGGCCCGGGTCTACCTCGAGCAGACCGGGCGCGACGCGGCGACGCTGCAGTACTGGCATGCGCTGGGGCTCTGGAAGGTCGCGATCATCGCCGAGGGGATCGTGCGGCGGGTGCTGGACAATCCGGCCAACAAGGCCGCTGCCGGGACCCCGATCACGGGGTGGATCGACGCGCTCGTGCGCAAGGCCCGCGAGGTCGCCGATGAAGCGGGGATCTGAGGGGAGGCGGTGACCCGCACCAGCGAACCGGATCTCGTCGACGGGGTTCCGCGCAGGCGAATAGCGGTGGCGGCGCTGATCGGCACCACGATCGAGTTCTATGACTTCTACGTCTATGCGGCCGCGGCGGTCACCGTCTTTCCGCACCTGTTCTTCCCCCCGGGAAACCCGACCGCGGCACTGTTGGCGTCGTTGGCGACCTTCGGCCTGGCGTTCGTGGCCCGGCCGCTGGGGTCGGTGCTGTTCGGCCACTTCGGCGACCGGCTGGGCCGCAAGGCCACGCTCGTCGCCTCATTGCTGGTCATGGGTATCGCGACGTTCCTGATCGGGCTGCTGCCGACCTATCACCACATCGGCCTGGCCGCACCGGTGTTGCTGGCCATCCTGCGGTTCAGCCAGGGCCTGGCGCTGGGCGGCGAATGGAGCGGTGCGGCGTTGCTGGCCACCGAGACCGCCAAACCGGGCCGGCGGGCGTCGGCGGGGATATGGCCGCAGCTGGGCGCCCCGCTGGGATTTCTGTTCGCCACCGCGCTGTTCCTGCTGCTGCTGCGGCTGCTGGGGCCGGCGGGCGCCGACGACGATGGGTCCGGGGCGTTTCTGAGCTGGGGTTGGCGCATCCCGTTTCTGCTGAGCGCTGCGATGGTCGGCGTCGGGCTCTATGTGCGGCTGCGGCTCACCGAGACACCGGTGTTCACCCGGGCGATCGAGAGCGGTGAGCGTCTGACCGCGCCGATCGCCCAGGTGTTCCGGGACAGCTGGCGCGAGCTGGTCATCGGCACGCTGGTGATGGTGGCGACCTACACGCTGTTCTACACCGTGACGACGTGGACACTGAGCCACGCCACCACCAAGCGGCCACCGCAGGGCACCGGGCTGGGCTACAGCTACGCCGACTTCCTCGGGTTGCAGTTGATCGGGGTGCTGTTCTTCATAGCGGTGCTGCCACTGTCCGGCGTGCTGGCCGATCGATTTGGCCGTCGGCCGGTGCTGCTGGTCTTCATCGCCGGAATCATGGTGTACGGGACCACCTTCGGGTTCTTCTTGCGCCCGGACCGGCCGCCCGCGGCGATACTGACCTTCCTGATCATCGGAATGACGTTGATGGGCCTGGCATTCGGGCCGATGAGCGCGGTGCTACCCGAACTGTTCCCCACCAACGTCCGCTACACCGGATCGGGCGTGTCCTACAACGCGGCGAGCATCCTGGGGGCGGCGGTGGCGCCGTTCATCGCCACCTGGCTGGCCACCGGGTACGGCGTGCGCTGGGTGGGCATCTACCTGTCGATCGCGGCGGCGCTGTCCTTCGCCGCGGTGCTGGTGATGCGCGAAACCCGCGACAGCGCACTCGATGAGGTCAGCATCGCCGACCATCTTGGTGACGCCCTGCATCCTGGCTAGGCCGGGAGCCGGCCCGGCTATCCGGTCAGCGCGGCGGCGAACACCTGCCGCATCGCCGCCCAGTGCCGGGCCGCGGCATCGGCGTCGTACGGCGGGTTGTCGGGGACCGCGAAGCCGTGGGCGGCCGGGTAGAACTCGACGGTGTGCTCGACGCCGGCGGCGGCCAACGCCTGCTCCAGCGTCGCTGCCTGCGCCTTGGTGAAGGACGCGTCGTTGGCGGCACCGGCGACATACACCGTGGCGCTCATCTGCTCGGCCAGCAGGTGCGGGCTGTCGGCCGCGTCGGTGACCAGGCCGCCGCCGTGGAACGACGCCGCCGCTGCCACCCGATCGGGAACACGGCCGGCCACGACCACCGAGATGCGCCCGCCCATGCAGTAACCGCAGACCCCGAACTTCTCCCCGCGCACTTCGGGGCGGCCCGCCAGGTAGTCGAAGAACGCCTCGGCGTCGGTCGTCATCCGATCGAAGGTGACGCTGCCCAGCATCGACATGATCCGGCCCCGCTCCTTGGCGTTGCTGAACGCGGTGGCCATGTCGAAGGGCTCCCAGCCGGGGTGCCGGTAGTACACGTCGGGCAGCAGCACGGCGTAGCCCGAACTCGCCAGTTCGGCGGCCATCTCGACAAAGGTCTGCCGCACTCCACCGGCATCGGGATACATGACGACGCCCGGCCAGGGAGCGGGCCCGTCCGGGGTGAACAGCCGGACGGGGCAGTCGCCGTCGGCAGTGGTGATGGTGTCGGTGATCGTCGGCATGGCTTCCGTTCTACCCCGACGCCGGGCAAGTAAGCTGGACGACGTGCCGATCGCCACCCCGTACGAGGATCTGCTGGCCTTGGTGCTCGAGCGCGGAACCCCCAAGGCCGACCGGACCGGCACCGGCACCCGCAGCCTGTTCGGCCACCAGTTGCGCTACGACCTGGCCGCCGGCTTCCCGCTCATCACCACCAAGAAAGTGCACGTCAAGTCGGTGGTCTACGAGTTGCTGTGGTTTCTGCGCGGGGACTCCAACATCGGCTGGCTCAAGGAACACGGCGTCAGCATCTGGGACGAATGGGCCTCCGACACCGGTGATCTCGGGCCGGTGTACGGCGTGCAGTGGCGCTCCTGGCCGACACCGAGCGGGCAGCACATCGACCAGATCGAACGCGCGGTGGAGTTGTTGCGCACCGACCCGGACTCACGCCGCATCATCGTCTCGGCATGGAATGTCGGCGAACTGGACCAGATGGCGCTGGCGCCGTGCCACGCACTCTTCCAGTTCTACGTCGCCGGCGGGCGGCTGTCCTGCCAGCTCTACCAGCGCAGCGCCGACCTGTTCCTCGGCGTGCCGTTCAACATCGCCAGCTATGCGCTGCTCACCCACATGATGGCCGCGCAGGCCGGGCTGGACGTCGGAGAGTTCGTCTGGACCGGCGGGGACTGCCACATCTACGACAACCACGTCGAGCAGGTGCGGGAGCAACTGTCCCGCCAACCCCGCGCCTACCCGAAACTGGCTCTGGCGCCGCGGGATTCGATCTTCGGCTACACCTTCGACGACATCGAGATCCTGGGCTACGACCCACACCCGGCGATCAAGGCGCCCGTCGCGGTATGAGCCGCCCGGCCAAGGTGGGTCTGATCTGGGCCCAGTCGACGTCCGGGGTGATCGGGCGTGACGGCGGCATCCCGTGGCGACTGCCCGAAGACCAGGCGCGTTTCAAGGAACTCACCCTGGGGCACCGGGTGGTGATGGGCCGGTTGACCTGGGAATCGCTGCCGGCCGGCGTGCGTCCGCTGCCCGGCCGGGCCAACGTGGTGGTCAGCCGCCGCAGCGACTACCGCGCCGACGGCGCCGAGGTGGTTCCGGCCCTCGACGCGGCGCTGACCGATGCCGAGACCTGGGTGATCGGCGGGGCGCAGATCTACGCGCTGGCGCTGCCGCTCGCCGACCGGTGCGAGGTGACCGAAGTGGAGATCGACCTGCCCCGGCAGGACGAGGACGCCGTGGCACCGGTGCTCGACGAAAGCTGGCGGGGCACCGCGGGGCCGTGGCTGACCAGCGCGCGCGGCTTGCGGTACCGGTTCTGCAGCTACCACCGCTGATGGCGTCGTTGACCTCGGCGCAGGCGCGCCGGATCGCGGTCGCCGCACAGGGATTCACTGTCGCCAAACCACGCGTCACCATCACCCGGGCGCACCTGAAGCGGTTGATCTCCCGCATCCAGGTGTTGCAACTGGACTCGGTGTCCGTGGCGGTGCGCGCCCACTATGCCCCGGTGTTCAGCCGGCTGGGCTGCTACGACCGCACCATGCTGGACCGCGCCGCCTGGAGCCACAGCAGCCGTTCGCCGCGGCTGCTGGTCGAATACTGGGCGCATGAGGCGGCGCTGATGGCCGTCGACGACTGGCCGCTGCTGCGCTGGCGGATGCGCCAGTGGCCGCACGGCCGCTGGGGCGCCCACATCGTGCGGGCCAATCCGCAGCTCGTCGAGGATGTCACCGCCGCAGTCGCCGAGATCGGCCCGGCCACCGCCGGCCAACTCGAGGCGCACCTGGCCGCCACGTGGTCGGGAGCGGGCCGGGTGGGCAAGGGCCCGTGGTGGAATCGCAGCGACACCAAGTGGGTCGCCGAGGCGCTGTTCGCCGCCGGGGTGCTGACCACCGCCACCCGGGTGGGATTCGCCCGGCACTACGACCTGGTGGAGAACGTGCTACCGGCCCACGTGCTGGCGCGGCAGGTCGACGACGCCGAGGCCGTGCGGGAACTGGTGCTGCGGGCTGCGACCGCTCTGGGTGTCGGTACCGAGGCCGATCTGCGTGACTACTTCCGGCTGTCGGCCGGCCAGGCCAAACCGGCGATCGCGGCGCTGGTGGCCGCCGGCGACCTGGAGCCCGTGACGGTGGCCAGCTGGGACGGGCCGGCATACCTGCGGTCCGGTCAGCCGATTCCCCGGGGTGATCGGGGCACCACGCTGCTGTGTCCGTTCGACCCGCTGATCTTCTTCCGTCCCCGGGTGGAGCGGCTGTTCGATTTCCACTACCGGCTCGAGATCTACACCCCGGCGGCCCAGCGACGATACGGCTACTACGTGTGGCCGTTCCTGCTGGACGGACAGCTGGTCGGCCGGGTGGACCTCAAGGCCGACCGCCGAGCCGGGGCGCTACACGTCGTCGGGGCGTTCGCCGAAGCGGGCCATGCCCGGCAGCGGGTGGCCCAGGCGTTGCTACTCGAGTTGCAGACCATGGCGCACTGGCTGGGATTGAGCCGGGTCAGCGTGGGGGAGCGCGGCGACCTGGCGGCCGAGTTGCGCCGAGGGCGGCCCCGCCGATGAATCACCGGCCGCGGTGGTTGTCCGGCCGGTGAAGGCGCCGGCGCGCGCTCTCGGCGAGGGTGGTCGCGCTTTCGCGGGCCGCGTGCGCCAGGTCGGTGCCGCGGTCGGCGGCGACCTCGGCGAACTGCGCTCCGCGTTCGCCGGCCGCCTCCAGTAGCGGTCCGGCCCGCTCACCCACCAGTTCGGCGAGTTCGCGGCCGTGTTCGGCGCCGGCCTGCAGACCCGCGCTCAGCTTCTCGCCGACCGTGTCGAGCACCGCATCGTTCGAGGCGGTGGGCATAGCCGCCGCCGCACGCTGGTATGCGTGCCGGGCGGCACGCCGGGCCCGCCAACCCAGCGATGGCCGTCCCTCGGTGTCGGCCGCCGCGATCATCAACCCGCCGATCAGGCTGACGTCGGTCAGGAACGCCTGGCGTTGTTGTGCCCTGCGCTGGATGTCAGGCTCCATCCAGAACATGTGGCCGCCCGCACTGCCGGGAATGACCGTGCATGCCAGCGCCGCAGCGGCAATCCGCGGCAGTCTGCCGCTGGCGAGCAGCAGGCCGCCGCCGATCTGGACCAGCGCGTTGGCTTTGGCGAACGTCTCGACATCGGACGGCACTTTCGCCGATATCTCGTCGGGTAGGTGTTGCAGCCCGTCGAACGCCGGACGGGCCGTCTGGCCGGCCTGCTGCGGCCGGCGCAACGCCTCCACGCCCTGCCCGATGAACGCCGCCGCCAGCAGCGGACGTGCGATTCTGCGCATCAACACGCGATTGCCTCGCTACTGTTCGGCACGCTCGCGCGCCTCGTCTGCCTCGGCCTTGGCGCGGGCCTTCTCGGCCTCTGCCTCTTTGGCCGCAACCTCGCGTTGCGCGTCGGCCTTGTCCTGCTGCGCCTGGCCTTCCCGCTTGAGCGAGTCGTTCCCGGTCACCGTGCCGACAGCCTCCTTGGCCTTGCCCTTGACGCCTTCCACGACACCTTTGATGCCGGCTTCGGGGCCACTGTCCTTGTCACTCATGTGGTGTGCCTCTCTTGATCGGATCAAGACCGGACGGACGGGCCGCGCAGTGCGGGCCGTCCACCCAGCAGGCGGCCGGGTGGCCGCCGATGTGCCGGGATACCCGGTGGGATTACAACGTAAACATCCGGAGTCGCCGGCAGCCAAAACGGTTCGGCCTCAACGCGGTTGGGCGGATCCGCGCTGAGCGCGGGCGGCACCGCCCGATTTTTCGCTACTGTGGCACAAGAACTGATCGGTGACGCCTCGACTGGCGTGCGGATCCACAAGCCTGATGGAAAACACGGGGTGTGATCGCGTGCGGGGTTCGGTTTCGTACGGTTTCGTCGTGATGGGCTGCCTGGCGATCGCCGGCTGCGGCGGCAGCGGCGGCGCGGCGAAAACCACCACCACCGTCGCGGCGACGCCGACTACGACGACGGTCGCCGTCGCCCCGGTCGGCGAGGACGGGTTGCGGGCACTGCTGCTCACCCCCGAGGAGATCAACCCGATCATGGGCGTGGCCGACATGAAGGCGCACGCCCCCCACGATGTGTTGTCCGACGACAGCGCCACGATGCAGCCGAGGGAGTGCCTGGCCGTCGACGGAGTCGCCCAGGAGCAGGTCTATGCGCGCAGCGGTTTCAGCGCGGTGCGGGAGCAGAGTGTCAGCGACGGCGAAGACAACGCCCACTTCGTCGATCAGGCCGTGGTGCTGTTTCCGACCGCCAAGCAAGCCGAGGAGTTCTTCGAGGCGTCCGCCAAGCAATGGCCGGAATGCCACGAATACACCCACACCCAGAGCGGTTCGGAGTGGACCGCCGGGCGCATATCGAACGCCGAGGGCGTGTTGAGCACCGTCGCGACCCAGCAAAACGCCGGCGAATCGGCCTGGCAGGCCTGCGGGCGGGCGCTGACCGTGGCCAACAACGTCGTCGTCGACGTCAACACCTGCAGCACCGACCCGAAGGATTCCGCGGTCGTCATCGCCCGGCAAATCGCCGCGAAAGTGCCGAAGGGCTGACCCGGGCCGGCACGCCTTAAGGTGGTGCGGTGGCCGAGACGGCGCCGCTGCGCGTGCAACTGATTGCCAAGACCGAGTTCATACCACCGCGCGACGTTGCGTGGAGCACCGACGCCGAGGGCGGTCAGGCGCTGGTCGAGTTCGCCGGCCGAGCCTGCTATCAGAGCTGGTCCAAGCCCAACCCGCGCACCGCCACCAACGCCGCCTACCTGAAGCACATCATCGACGTCGGGCACTTCTCGGTTCTCGAGCACGCCGGCGTGAGCTTCTACATCACCGGGATCTCCCGGTCGGCCACCCACGAATTGATCCGGCACCGGCATTTCTCGTTCTCCCAGCTCTCCCAGCGCTACGTCCCCGAACCGGACTCCCGGATCGTGGTGCCGCCGGGGCTGGACGACGACCCGGAGTTGCAGCAGATCCTGGCCGAGGCCGCCGACGCCAGCAGGGCCGCCTACACCGAACTGCTGGCCAGGCTCGAGGCCAAGTTCGCCGACCAGCCCAATGCCGTGCTGCGGCGCAAACAGGCCCGCCAGGCTGCCCGCGCCGTGCTGCCCAACGCCACCGAGACCCGCATCGTGGTGACCGGGAACTATCGGGCCTGGCGGCACTTCATCGCGATGCGTGCCAGCGAGCATGCCGATGTCGAGATCCGCCGGCTGGCCGTCGAGTGCCTGCGGCAGCTCATCGGGCTCGCCCCCGCCGCGTTCGGAGATTTCGAGATCGCCGCGCTGGCCGACGGCACCGAAGTGGCGACCAGTCCGCTCGCCACCGAGGTCTGAGCAACTCCGCGCCGCCAGGTACTCTTGGGCTCGTGAGCAGCACCGTATTCGACGCCAAGGCGCAGTTGGGCACCGTTCTGACCGCGATGGTGACCCCGTTCGGTGCGGACGGCTCCGTGGACACCGACGCCGCCGTACGGCTGGCGAACCGGCTCGTCGACGCCGGCTGTGACGGCCTGGTGCTCTCCGGGACCACCGGCGAGTCGCCGACCACCGCCGACTACGAGAAGCTCACCCTGCTTCGTGCCGTGGTGGAGGCCGTGGGCGACCGCGCCCGTATCATCGCCGGCGCCGGCAGCAACGACACCGAGCACAGCGTCCGGCTGGCCGAGGCCTGCGCCGGGGTCGGCGCTCACGGGTTGCTGGTGGTCACCCCCTATTACTCGCGGCCCTCGCAGGCCGGGCTGCTGGCGCACTTCACCGCGGTCGCCGACGCCAGCGGACTGCCGGTGATGCTGTACGACATCCCGGCCCGTTCGGCGGTGCCGATCGCCCCGGACACCATCTTCGAGCTCGCCGAGCACCCGAACATCGTCGCGATCAAGGACGCCAAGGGCGACCTGCATGCCGCCGCGCAGATCATGGCCGAAACCGACGTGGCCTACTACTCCGGCGACGACGCCCTGAACCTGCCGTGGCTGGCGATGGGCGCCACCGGATTCGTCAGCGTGATCGGGCACTTCGCGGCGGGCCAGCTGCGCGACATGCTGGCCGCGTATGAATCCGGTGACGTCGAGACCGCCCGCAAGATCAACGTCTCGATCGCGCCGCTGTCCAACGCCATGGGCCGCACCGGTGGCGTCACCTTCGTCAAGGCCGGGCTGCGGTTGCAGGGGTTCGATGCGGGCGAGCCACGGCTGCCGATGGTGCCCGCGACCGCGGCCGAGGTCGACGAACTGGCCATCGACATGCGCGCCGCGTCGGTCCTCGAGTGAGTGCGGGTGAGTGAGGACCTCAAGCCGCCGGGTCCGCTGACCGCCGGCGGGTTACGCGTCACCGCGCTCGGCGGTATCAGCGAGATCGGCCGCAACATGACCGTTTTCGAGCATCTCGGCCGGCTGCTGATCATCGACTGCGGGGTGCTGTTCCCGGGCCACGACGAGCCCGGCGTCGACCTGATCCTGCCGGACATCCGGCACATCACCGACCGCCTCGACGACATCGAGGCGCTGGTGCTGACCCACGCCCACGAGGACCACATCGGCGCCATCCCGTTCCTGCTCAAACTGCGCCCCGACATCCCGGTGGTCGGTTCGAAGTTCACGCTGGCGCTGGTCGCCGCCAAATGCCGCGAACACCGCATCAAACCGGTGTTCGTCCAGGTCGCCGAAGGTCAGCGCAGCACCCACGGGGTGTTCGAATGCGAATACTTCGCGGTCAACCACTCCATCCCGGACGCGCTGGCGATCGCGGTGCACACCGGCGCGGGCACCGTGCTGCACACCGGCGACATCAAGCTCGACCAGTTGCCGCCGGACGGGCGTCCCACGGATCTGCCCGGCATGTCCCGGCTGGGCGACAAGGGTGTGGACCTGTTCCTGTGCGACTCGACCAACGCCGAGATCCCGGGTGTCGGGCCCAGCGAGAGCGAGGTCGGTCCCACCCTGCACCGGTTGATCCGCGGTGCCGAGGGACGGGTGATCGTGGCCTGCTTCGCCTCGAACGTCGACCGGGTGCAGCAGATCGTCGACGCGGCGGTCGCACTGGGCCGCCGGGTTTCGTTCGTCGGCCGGTCGATGGTCCGCAACATGGGCATCGCCAAGGAGCTGGGCTTTTTGCGGGTGGCGGACTCCGACCTGGTCGACATCGGCGCCGCCGAGATGATGCCGCCGGAGCAGGTGGTGCTCGTGACCACCGGGACCCAGGGCGAGCCGCTGTCGGCGCTGTCGCGGATGTCGCGCGGCGAGCACCGGTCCATCACGCTGACCGCGGGTGACCTGGTGGTGTTGTCGTCGTCGCTGATCCCCGGCAACGAGGAGGCCGTCTACGGCGTGATGGACGCGCTGGCCAAGATCGGCGCGCGGGTGGTGACGAACGCCGCGGCGCGGGTGCACGTCTCCGGGCACGCTTATGCCGGTGAGCTGCTGTTCCTCTACAACGGAATCCGGCCGCGCAACGTGATGCCGGTACACGGCACCTGGCGGATGCTGCGCGCCAACGCCGCGCTGGCCGCCCGCACCGGGGTCCCCGAGGAGTCGATCCTGTTGGCCGAGAACGGGGTCAGCGTCGACCTGGTCGCCGGGCAGGCCAGTATCGCCGGGGCGGTTCCGGTCGGCAAGGTCTACATCGACGGGCTGGTGGACGGCGACGTCGGCGATGCCACGCTGGGGGAGCGGCTGATCCTGTCATCGGGGTTCGTCGCGATCACCGTGGTGCTGCGTCGCGGGACCGGCAAGGCGGTGGCGCCGCCGCAGCTGCATTCGCGTGGCTTCTCCGAAGACCCCAAGGCGCTGGAGCCGGCGGCCCGCAAGGTGGAGGCGGAGCTGGAATCCCTTGCCGCCGAACGCGTCACCGACCCCGCCCGGATCGCGCAGGCGGTGCGCCGCACGGTCGGCAAGTGGGTCGGCGAGAGCTACCGCCGCCAGCCGATGATCGTGCCGACCGTCATCGAGATCTGACCCCTCGGCGAGCAGTCGTGAAAGCACCCAAAATTGGCTCGCTGAGGGGGCTTTAACGTCTGCTCGCCAGAAGGGGTCTCGGCTACCTCTTGTTGACGTAGCCGGCGTCCACCGGCAGCGTCACGCCGGTGATGTAGCGGGCCGCATCGGAGACCAGCCAGAATGCGGCGTTGGCGACATCCTCCGGTTGCAGCACCTGCACCGGCAACGCGTTGCCCATGTCCGGTCCGCCTCCGGTGTCCATGCCCTCGAGCCATTTCCGGGTGAACTCGTTGTCGATCATCGGCGTCTGCACACCGGCGGGATGCACGGAGTTGACCCGGATGCTGTGTGGCGCCAGCAGATTGGCGTATACACGCATCAGCCCGACGATGCCGTGCTTGGCGGCGGCGTAACCCAGGGAGCCCGCCGCAGGAGCGGCCAGCCCGACCAGCCCGGCCACCGAGCTGACCAGCACGATCGACCCGCCGTCACCTTGGGCGATCATCGGCTTCATCGCCACATCGACGGTGTGGTAGATGCCGGTGAGGTTGACGTCGATCACGTCCTGCCAGGCGTCCTCGCCCGCCATCGGTGCGATTCCGGCGTTGGCGATCACGAAATCGAGCCGCCCGAGTTCGTCGAGGCCGGCCTGCAAGGCGGTGCCCAGGGCGGCGCGATCGCGGACGTCGGCCGCCCTGGCCACGATGCGCGCACCGGTCTCTTCGACCAGCTTGACCGTCTCCGCCAGATCGTCGGCGGTGGCCAGCGGATACGGCACGCTGGAGATCTGTTGGCACAGGTCGACCGCGATGATGTCGGCGCCCTCGCCGGCCAACCGCAGTGCATGGGCGCGCCCCTGGCCGCGGGCGGCGCCGGTGATGAAGGCGACCTTGCCGTCCAAGGCTCCCATCACTGGGCCCGCAGTTGGCCCTTGGCCGGGTCGCCGGCCGGCAGCGGCTGCAGCATCTTGATGTCGGGCGCGCCGTCCAGGTGCTCGGAGAGGTTGCTGAACAGCTCGGCGACCGCCGGGGCCGTCGAGTGCGCTTTGAGTGCCTCGGCGTCGGCCCACTGCTCGATGAACACGAAGGCGCCGTCGGTTTCGTGTACCGCGTAGAGCTGGCAACCGGGCTCCTGGTGCACCTGTGCCGCCGACTTGGCGCAGATGTCGCGGACGGCTTCGACCGATTCCGGCTTGACGGCGAAGGTGGCGACGACGACCACGGGCATGCAGATCTCCTTCGTGAGGGGTGGCGCGGAAAGTCAGGCCCTGTCACGGTACGCAGCTGCGCTGTGACCGGTGCCACGCGGGTGAGCTCGGCCAACCCACGGCGTGGCCAGTGTGGCAGATGGTGCTAATGAGGGTATTGCGGTTAGGCTTGCGGCTATGGCTAGTAAGACGGCTAGTGGCACCAAGGCTCGGTCGGGAACGCGAACTAGCAGGTCAAAGGCCGGTTCGCGAGCCAATGGCCGACCGGCCCGCGCCGCGGCGGCACGCCGCAAGCCCGCGCCGCGCCGGCAGCATTCGGGGCTGGCCGGGGCGGGAATGGCCTGCGGGCGGGCCGCCCGGGCGGCCTGGTTGATGGTCGCCAAGGCGGCCGGCGGCACCGCGCGGTCCGTCGGCCGCGCCCATGACATCGACCCCGGTCATCGCCGCGACGGTATCGCGCTGGCGCTGCTGGGCCTGGCCGTCGTGACGGCCGCCAGTTGCTGGCTGGACGCTGCGCGGCCGGTCGGGGCATGGATCGACACCGGGTTGCGCGCCGTGATCGGCGGCGCGGTGGTGCTGCTTCCGGTGCTGGCCGGCATCGGCGCCGTCGCGCTGATGCGTACCGAACCCGTCCCGGAGAACCGGCCCCGGCTGATCCTCGGTTCGGCGATGGTGGCGCTGCCGATACTGGGCCTGTGGCATCTGTGGGCCGGTTCGCCGCAGACCCCCGAGGGGCGCCTGCACGGTGCCGGTTTCGTCGGGTTCGCCATCGGCGGCCCGCTCGCCGACGGACTGACCGCCTGGATCGCCGCCCCGCTGCTGTGCATCGCGGTGCTGTTCGGAGTGCTGTTGCTGACCGGGACGACGCTGCGCGAGGCGCCCGAGGCGCTACGGACCATGTTCGTCGCGCGGGACTACGACGACGGTTATGACGACGGCTATTACGACGACGACTACGACTATGACGACGCCGCCGCCGCCGACTACGACGACGGGGCGCTCGCCGACGACACCCCGGACTGGCAGTCGCGCACGCCGCTGGACAATTACCCGCTCTCCGAAACGGACGTAGCGCCCGCCGATGTACCCAAGCCCGCCCGCCGTAAGCCCAAGCCCAAGACGGGCAAACCCACCGACACCACCGTCGTGTTGGACCGGGTGGTGGAGGGCCCCTACACGCTGCCACCGCTGAGCCTGCTGGTCGCCGGCGATCCCCCCAAGACGCGCACCGCCGCCAACGACGCGATGACCGACGCGATCACCTCGGTGCTCGAGCAGTTCAAGGTCGACGCCGCCGTCACCGGCTGCACCCGCGGTCCCACCGTCACCCGCTATGAGGTGGAACTGGGCCCCGGGGTCAAGGTCGAGAAGATCACCGCCCTGCAGCGCAACATCGCCTACGCGGTGGCGACCGAGAGTGTGCGGATGCTGGCACCGATCCCGGGCAAGTCCGCGGTCGGCATCGAGGTGCCCAATACCGACCGGGAGATGGTGCGGCTGGCCGACGTGCTGACCGCGCCGAGCACCCGCCGCGATCATCACCCGCTGGTGATCGGGCTGGGCAAGGACATCGAGGGCGACTTCATCAGCGCCAACCTGGCCAAGATGCCGCACCTTTTGGTGGCCGGCTCCACCGGCTCGGGTAAGTCCAGCTTCGTCAACTCGATGCTGGTGTCGCTGCTGGCACGGGCCACCCCGGAAGAGGTCAGGATGATCCTGATCGACCCGAAGATGGTGGAACTAACGCCGTATGAAGGCATTCCGCACCTGATCACCCCGATCATCACCTCACCGAAGAAGGCGGCGGCAGCGCTGGCCTGGCTGGTCGAGGAGATGGAACAGCGCTACCAGGACATGCAGGCGTCCCGGGTGCGCCACATCGACGTCTTCAACGAGAAGGTCCGTTCCGGCGAGATCACCGCACCGCTGGGCAGTGAACGGCAGTACCGTCCCTACCCCTACATCCTGGCGATCGTCGACGAGCTCGCCGACCTGATGATGACCGCGCCGCGCGACGTCGAGGACGCGATCGTGCGGATCACCCAGAAGGCCCGCGCCGCCGGCATTCACCTGGTACTGGCAACCCAGCGGCCGTCGGTGGACGTTGTCACCGGTCTGATCAAGACGAACGTGCCGTCCCGGCTGGCGTTCGCCACCTCGTCGCTGACCGACTCCCGAGTGATCCTGGACCAGGCCGGCGCCGAGAAGCTCATCGGTATGGGCGACGGGTTGTTCCTGCCGATGGGCGCCAACAAGCCGGTCCGGCTGCAGGGCGCCTTCATCACCGACGAGGAGATCCACGCCGTCGTCACCGCCTGCAAGGACCAGGCCGAGCCCGAGTACACCGACGGCGTCACCACCGCGAAACCGACCGGCGAGCGCACCGACGTCGACCCCGACATCGGCGACGACATGGAGGTCTTCCTGCAGGCGGTGGAATTGGTGGTGTCCAGCCAGTTCGGTTCCACCTCGATGTTGCAGCGCAAGCTGCGAGTCGGCTTCGCCAAGGCCGGCCGGTTGATGGACCTGATGGAGACCCGCAGCATCGTGGGCCCCTCCGAGGGCTCCAAGGCCCGCCAAGTGCTGGTCAAGCCCGACGAGCTGGCCGCGACCCTGATGGCCATCCGCGGCGGCGCGGACGCCGACGCCGCGGATGACGGCGACGACGGCTAGCCGGCGACGATCAGACGTTGACCACCAGCGACAACCCGTGCCGATCCCGGCCGGCCCGGCGCCGCCTGCTGCGAACCAGCAACCGGGCCACCGCCGCCTCGACGCCGCGCGCCAGCTCGTCGGCGTCGCGAACGGTGCTGTAGTCGGAGACGATGCCGAAGAACAGGCTGTCGGCGTAGCGCAGGATCGCCGCGCCGGTACGCAACTGCATCGCGATCGGCGGGACCGGCAACACCGCAGCGACCGGGCATCCCATGACTGCCAGCGGCCGCCCGGGGCCGGGCACACTGGCCGCCAGCGCCACCACGCTGCGCTGCGGCAGCCGGGACAGCAGATTGGCCGCCCAGGCGGTGAGCGGCACCGGGATCGCCCGTGCCACCGCCGCCACCGCGCCGGCGGGGCTGCGATCGGCGTCGGCTCTGGCCTGCGCCAGCCGCGCGTGCACCAAGCGCAGCCGAACCACCGGGTTGTCCTCGTCGACCGGCAGCCGGGGCAGCAGCAGCGCCTGCCGAAGCGGTACCAGGGTGCGCAGCGAATCGGACTTCGGCTGCTCGCCGCGGCGGACCATCATGTTGCGGTAGCTCTCGGTGAGGGCCGCCAGCGCGACATCGTCGACGGTGACGTCGAAGGTCTGGCAGATCTGGTCGACCTCGGCGGCGCTGACCCGGGCCGAGACGTACCGGCGCCGCCGGCTGGTCAGCGGGCCGTTCAGCGGTGTCGCCGGTCGCCGTAGGCCGGCCGCGAACTCCGCGGCGTCGCGCAACGCCTGGTCGGTCCGCATCACCCCGGCCACTGTGGCGGTCGCGATCGAGGAGGCGACCCGCAGCGCACCGCGCCACCCGCCGGCAGCAGCTGTGACCGCGCCGGGCATGGTGCCGCGGGCCGGACCCTCATCGGACAGCCCGGCGAGGATGTGGACGGTGGCGACGGCGTCGGCGATACAGGGGTGGACCTTGACCAGCATCGCCCAGCGGCCACCGGACAGGCCCCCGATCACCCAGATCTCCCACAGCGGCCTGTCCCGCTCCAGTCGCCAGGACATCACCTCGGCCACCACCGAGAACAAATCGTCGTCGCTACCGGCGCCCGGGACCGCGATACCGCAGACGTGGTTGGCAAGCTTGAAGTTGGGGTCCGCCACCCACTCGGGAGAGCCGAGGTCGAAGAGCCGACGCCGCAGCCGCTGGGCGAACCGTGGGCAGGCCGCGATCCGCTCGCCCAGCACCGACATCAGCGTCTGGTGATCGGGCATCGGGCCGTCGAGCACCGCTAGGGCGCCCATGCCGAGGTTGGTGTGCCGATCGGCGTCCTCGACGTTCAGAAGACTCGCATCCAGGGGGCTCAGGTGCTCGGCCACGGCTACCTCCAGTTGTCTGCAACTGTCAGTACCACTATCTCGTGTTCGCGTCGCCGGCGGCAGGGCCGGAAGTCCCTGGTTCGGCGCCCGGCACGCGCCGGACACGTGCCGGACACGGACCGGACACGGACCAGACACCGGCGGTTTTCCCGGGTCCGCCGGGCGCGTAATCTCGCCACGTGGACTGGGCGCGACTTTTTGCTTTCGACACACCGCCTTCGGAGATCATTGTCCGCGGGACCGTCATCTACATAGCGATTTATGCGTTGCTGCGGGTGGTGTTGAAACGGGAGGCGGGCACTAACGGCATCACGGATCTGATCGTCGTGGTGTTGATCGCCGACGCCGCGCAGAACGGGATGGCGGGCGGTTACCGGTCGATCAGCGACGGGATCCTGCTGGTCGGAGTGATCATCGGCTGGTCCTACCTGCTGAACTGGATGGCCCACCGCTGGCCGACCGTGGCACGGCTGCTGCGGCCCGGGCCATTGCTGGTGATTCACGACGGCGAACTCCTGCACGGCAACATGCGCAAGGAGATGATCACCGAGCAACACGTCCGCGAGCAGGCCCGCAAGCAGGGGATCGCGGACCTCGCCATGGTGCGGGAGGGCCGCATGGAATCCGACGGCCAGTTCAGTTTCCTCGTCGGCTCGACGCGCCGGACCGCCGGTCTGGTGATGGACTAGAGCACCAGCAGCATCCGGGTGTTGCCCAGCGTGTTGGGCTTGACGTAGCTCAGGTCCAGGAATTCGGCCACCCCGACGTCGTAGGACCGCTGCATTTCCGCGAAAACCTCTGCGGTGACCGGTGTTCCGTCGATCTCGGTGAAGCCGTGCCGGGCGAAGAACGCGGTCTCGAAAGTCAACACGAACAGTCGCTGCAACTGCAGTTCCCGGGCGACCTGCAGCAACCGGTCGACGAGCGCGTGGCCGATGCCGCGGCCCGTCAGCGCCGGGTCCACCGCGATGGTGCGCACCTCGCCGAGATCAGACCACAGCACGTGCAGGGCGCCGCAGCCCACCACCTGTTGTTCGGAATCCTCGGCGACCCAGAACTCCTGGACCGACTCGTAGAGCGTCACCAGGTTCTTTTCCAGCAGGATCTTGCCGGCGTAAGTGTCTACCAGTCGCTTGATCGCCGGGACGTCGGATGTCCGCGCGCGCCGGATCAGGGGCGGTGGGGCCGGCGAATCAGCCGCGAGGTGCACAGGTGCACAGTAACGGTTTCTCATTTCGGGCTTGGTAACCGATATTCTGTCTGCCGTGTCGCGGCAACCTCAAACCGGCCCGGCGGTGACGCACGTCCCGGTGGTGAATCTCGCCAACGCGGTCACCGTCGTGCGCTTGCTGTTGGTGCCCGTCTTCCTGCTGGCGTTGTTCGCCGCGGACGGTCACGACGCCAAGGCCCGCATCGCGGCGTTCGTCATCTTCGCGGTGGCGATCATCACCGACCGGCTCGACGGTGCGCTGGCCCGCAACTACGGGTTGGTCACCGAATTCGGCACCCTGGCCGACCCCATTGCCGACAAGGCACTGATCGGCGCCGCGTTGATCGGCCTGTCGATGCTTGGCGATCTGTGGTGGTGGGTGACGGTGCTGGTACTGGCCCGAGAGATCGGGATCACCGTGCTACGGTTCGCGGTCCTGCACCGCGGCGTGATTCCGGCCAGCCGCGGCGGGAAACTCAAGACACTGGTGCAAGCGGTCGGTATCGGGCTGCTCATCCTGCCGCTGAGCGGTCCCTGGCTGGTGACGGCCTGGGCGGTGATGGCCGCCGCGGTGGTGCTGACCGTGGTGACCGGCGTGGATTACGTGAGGTCGGCGATCGCCGATCTGCGCGACCGGAGCTGATCGAGGGGTTCGGGAACCCTGACGGGCGTGGTGCGCGTTGACCTTGGTGACTGTCGGTTTTCCAGGTTGGCCCTAAGGGGGAGTACACGATGACGGCATTGCTGCGGGAATCGGTCGGCGAGGTGTTGCGCCAGGCCCGGACGGCGCAGGGTCGCACGCTGCGTGAGGTGTCCGACTCGGCGCGGGTCAGCCTGGGCTATCTCTCGGAGGTCGAGCGGGGCCGCAAGGAGGCGTCCAGCGAGTTGCTCAACGCGATCTGCTCGGCATTGCAGGTCCCGTTGTCGGACGTGCTCTTCGATGCCGGCAGCCGGTTGGCGCGGGCCGAGCGGGCCGAACGGGCCGAACGGGCCGTCCGGAACCTCGGGGTCACCCGCATCGACGCTGGTACCAAGGTCGTGATCCCGCCGCCGCGGGCGATGGCCTCGGCATGACAGCGTGGCCCGGCGCGCCCGGGCGAAAGGCAGCCTGAAGCCGCACCCACCGACCGGCGAACCGATAAATTGTCAGCGGTAAGCGGCAGACTGACAACATCCGAACGATCAGACGGAGCTGACTGATGGCCAACCCGTTCGTCAAGGCGTGGAAGTACCTGATGGCGCTGTTCAACTCGAAGATCGACGAGCACGCCGATCCCAAGGTGCAGATCCAGCAGGCGATCGAAGAGGCGCAGCGTCAGCACCAGGCCTTGACCCAGCAGGCCGCCCAGGTGATCGGCAACCAGCGGCAACTGGAGATGCGGCTGAACCGGCAGCTGGCCGACATCGAGAAGCTCCAGGTCAATGTGCGCCAGGCGCTCACGCTGGCCGACCAGGCCACTGCGGCCGGCGACGGCGCCAAGGCCACCGAGTACAACAATGCCGCCGAGGCGTTCGCGGCGCAGCTGGTCACCGCCGAACAGAGCGTGGAAGACCTCAAGGCCCTGCATGACCAGGCGCTCTCGGCGGCGATGCAGGCCAAGAAGGCCGTCGAGCAGAACGCCATGGTGCTGCAGCAGAAGATCGCCGAGCGCACCAAGCTGCTCAGCCAGCTCGAGCAGGCCAAGATGCAGGAGCAGGTCAGTGCCTCGCTGCGCTCGATGAGTGAGATCGCTGCCCCGGGAACCACTCCCAGCCTCGATGAGGTGCGCGACAAGATCGAACGGCGCTACGCCAACGCGATCGGCGCCGCCGAGCTGGCGCAGGGCTCGGTGGCCGGCCGGATGATCGAGGTTGAACAGGCCGGCGTGCAGATGGCCGGTCACTCCCGGTTGGAGCAGATCCGCGCCTCGATGCGCGGCGAGTCACTGCCGGCCGGCGGCGCCACACCGCCGGTCACACCGGCGGCGCCGCAATCGGGCGCCGATCCCAACCCCGAGAATCCGCTGGGCCAGTAGCAGATGGCCATGTCAGTCGGAGGTCGTTCCCGGCGCGCGCTGCTGCAGCGGGCCGTCGACCGTGCCAGTGAGGCCGCCGACGTACTGGCCGACAAGCTCGGTGCGATCGCCGACCCGCGGGCCAGGCTGCTGCGCAAGCGCCGCTGGGCGCTGCGCCTGGGCTTGTTCTTCGGCGCGGCATGCGGATTCTGGTTGCTGGTGACGGCGGTGCTGGCCTCGTGGGCCACACCGGTGTGGGTGCTGCTGATCACCGGGCTGATCGCCGCCGGCGCGGCGGCGCCGGCCACGCTGCTGTTGCTGCGGTTCCGTTGGCTGCGTTCGGTGCCGCTGCCGGCCGCGCGGACCGTCACCGCGCGCCGGCTGCCCCCGCCCGGTTCGGCGGCGCGGCCGGCGATGTATGCGCTGGGCGCCTCCGAGCGTGGCATGGTGTCGCTGCTGGGCGTGCTGGAACGCGGCCGGTTGCTACCCAGCGAGGAGATCGCCGAACTGACCGCCGCGGTCAACGGCGCCGCGTCGACGATGGCGGCCACCGCCGGCCAGGTGGTGTCGATGGAGCGCACCGTCCAGCACAACGCGCAGGCGGGGCAGTACCTGGTGCCGACGATCAACGCGTTCACCGCCCAGTTGAGCGCCGGCGTCCGTCAGTACAACGAGATGGTCACCGCTGCGGCGCAATTGGTGGCCGCAGCCAATGACGGATCATCGACGTCGACCGGTGACCCGATGAACTCACCGATGTCCCAGCAGCGTTACCGCGAAGAATTGACCGGCGCGACCGACCGGATGCGGGGATGGGCGGCCGCGTTCGACGAACTCGCCCAGTTGCCCCGGCCCTAGATGTCGTCGCTTCGCTGATCGGCGGATTCGGGCCGCGGCCCGTAGCGTTCGATGTAGGACCGGTGCAGGTGGGCGTCACGCTGGCGCTTTCGTGCGTCGGCCAGGTCCGGGTCGAGGCCGTGCATCCGCAGCATGTGCTTGCGCCACACCTTGTTGAGGGCGTGCGAGAACAGGATCGCCATGAACCAGATGGGAAACGTCATGGACAGATGCGTCATGAAATCGGTCGGCAGAAACCAGAACGGGAGCAGGATCAACGTCGTCGGCACGACGGCGCGCATGATTATCCGAAGGGTTGCACCAGGTCCGGCCAGGTCGTTGCGCACCCAGTCGCGCATGGACGGCGGCAAGGGTCGCCCGATGCAGTAGCGGACGTATTGGATCGGGTTGGGGCGTCGGCGGGTGCTCAACGCGGCCTACAGCGTCGGGCGCAGCGCCGGGAAGACGGTTGCCGCCACCGCGCGCAACGTCGCCTTGAACATATCCAGGAAGTCAAAGTAGTCGCGCCACAACGTGATACGACCGTTGTGCACCTCGAAGACCCCGCACACCCAGAACTGCAGCCGCAGCGGGCCGAAGGTCAGGGCGTCGGTGCGCTCGGTGAGCACCGCCGAGCCGTCGGCGGCGATGCGGTGGATCTTCACCTCGAAGCCCGCGCGGCCGGACATCCGGCGGAACACCCCGACGGTGGCGCTGCGGCCGTAAATGGTCGGCAGCCCGACGTTGTGGTACACCACGTCCTCGGCCAGGGCGTCGGCCGCCGTGTCGAGATCATCGTCGGCGAGGGCGTCGAGGAAGGTCTCCACGGTTCGGATGTTGTCGACGGCGCTGTCGTGGACACTCGGTTCGGTCATGCCTGTCAGCCTAGGCCCGCGGGGCTGTGGCACGGTAGGCCGATGCGCATCGTGGTGGTCGCCGGGCCTGACCCCGGTCACGCGTTCCCGGCGATGGCGTTGTGCCGGCGCTTCGTCGCGGCCGGGGACGCGCCGACGCTGCTGACCGGGGTGCAGTGGCTGGACACCGCGCGGGCCGCCGGGGTGGACGCCGCCGAGCTGATCGGATTGGATCCCGCCGCCGGCGACGACGACGGGGATGCCGGGGCCAAGATTCATCGGCGGGCGGCGCGCATGGCGCGGCAGAACCTCGACCAGCTCCGACAGCTGGCGCCGGACCTGGTGGTCTCCGACGTCATCACCGCCTGCGGCGGCATGGCCGCCGAACTGCTCGGCATCCCGTGGGTCGAGCTGAGTCCGCATCCGCTGTACCTGCCGTCGAAAGGGCTGCCGCCGATCGGCAGCGGTCTGGCGCCCGGTACCGGGCTGCGGGGCCGGTTGCGCGACGCGGTGATGCGGTCGTTGACCGCGCGGTCGGTGCGAACCGGGTTGCGCCAGCGCGCCGAGGCCCGGGCGGGCATCGGTCTGCCGGAACGCGACCCCGGCCCGCTGCGGCGCCTGATCGCCACGCTGCCTGCCCTGGAGGTGCCCAGGCCCGACTGGCCCGCCGAGGCGGTCGTGGTCGGGCCGTTGCACTTCGAGCCCACCGACGAGCTGCTGGCAGTACCGCCGGGCTCCGGCCCGCTGATCGTGGTGGCGCCGTCCACGGCGTTGACCGGGGCCACCGGGTTGGCCGAGCTGGCGCTGGAGCAGCTGGTGCCGGGCGTCGGGCTGCCGGCCGGCGCCCGGGTGGCGGTGTCGCGGCTGAACGGCCCCGAGCTGGCGCTGCCGGAATGGGCCGTCGCCGGCCTGGGACGCCAGGACGAACTGCTGACGCGCGCCGATCTGGTCATCTGCGGCGGCGGACACGGCATGGTGGCCAAGTCCCTGCTGGCCGGGCTGCCGCTGGTGGTGGTTCCCGGCGGAGGTGACCAATGGGAGATCGCCAATCGCGTTGTGCGCCAAGGCAGTGGCCGGCTGATCCGTCCGCTGACACCGGCGGCGCTGACCGAGGCGGTGAGCGAGGTGCTGGCGTCGCCGAGCTACCGCGCCGCCGCGCGACGGGCCGCCGACGGGGCCGCCGAGGTGACCGACCCGGTGCGGGTGTGTCACGAGGCGCTGTCGGGTGGCTGAGTAGGTTGGGACGGGTGCGGCTGACCGAATTCCACGAGCGGGTCACGCACCGCTTCGGTGCGGCCTACGGGGCCACCGTGCTGGCCGATCACGTGCTGGCCGCGGTGGGCGGGCGCACCGCCGCCCAGGCTATCGAGGACGGGGTGGAACCGCGCGAGGTATGGCGCGCGTTGTGCGCGGACTTCGACGTGCCGCGCGATCAGTGGTGAGAGTGATCGGGCGCGTCCATGATGCTGCGAACCAGGGCGACGGCGAGGTCCGAGCAGGTGGCGGCCAGCTCGGCCGGGGTCTCGATGGGATCGTCGAGCCAGGCTTCGATGATCTGGTTGACGCCGCCGACGATGAACAGGGCGCCGCGGCGTAAGTCGGCCGGCGCCGGCAGCTCGCCGTCGATGACACCGGGGGCCTGCTCGACGACCGCGTCGGTGATCATGTCGAGGATGCGCGCCCGGTGCTCGCTGAGGCCGGGGACGGCGGACAGGTCGCAGGTGGCGATGCGGTGGATGTACGGGTCGACGGCGATCAGCTCGAGGAAGGCCGTCAGCGCCGAGCGCAGTTTGTCGCTGAGCGTCCCGGGGTCACCCACGCCGGCGGTGACCATGGCCTCGAGCAGTTGGTCGCGGACGTCATCGGAGACGGCGAACAGCAGTGCGTCGCGGTTGGCGAACTGCTCGTAGAAGTAACGCGGGATCAGTCCCGCGGCCGTACAGACACCGCGGACGGTGACCTCGCCGAGTCCTGATTCACCCCAGACCCGGCGACCGGCGGACAGCAGTTTGCGCCGGCGTTCGGCGCGGCGGTCAACCGCGCTGATGCCGCCGTAGTCGCGCACTACTCCCGGGCGTTTCATTGACATCACCCTACCTGCGACCTACATTTGGAACACAGGCGTTATCCAAAATTAGAGGGCTGGAGGCTTATCCGATGAACTCGCCCGCTATGGCCATCCCGGCCCGTCATCCGGAAGCGCCGGGTGCGATTCCGGCCAGCGTCCGGATGCTGGCTGCCGCCATGGCGATCTCCAAGCCGTCGCCGCAGCGGTGGCGCCAGATCGGCGAGGACCTGATCGTCGGCGATGAGCCGATGCAGCGGCTGGTCGCGTGGATGTCGAGGACCAAGGAGGCGCGGCCGATCTTCGATCGGGTCCTCGGCCACGGGCTGGCCGCCGTGCCGGATGCACCGGCGCCGCTGCGGGAGTTCTTCGGCGAGTTCGAACCCATCCCGGACTGGGTCGACATGAACCGGGTGCGCCGGGGCCAGCGGGCGCTGCGGCGCGGCGGCGCCGACGGCACTTATATCGCCCGCGACGTGTCGTTTCTCGGCGGCTACCAGTTCTCCTCGTTCAACAAGACCCTGCTGCGCACCGGCGTGCTGGAGAAGGGCTCGAACAAGCGGTTCGCCGAGACACTGCAGTGGGCGATGGATGTCACCGGCGAAGGGGGACTGGAGCCGCTCGGTGCCGGGTATCAGGCCACCATCCGGGTCCGGCTCATCCACGAGTACGTGCGCCGGCACGTGGCCGCGCTGCCGGACTGGCGTGGCGACGAATGGGGCTTGCCGGTCAACCAGACCGACATGGCCGCCACCCTGGTGGGAGCGCTGATCGCGCCCGCCGCCGCCGGGATAGGGCTGGGAATCGTACTGTCGCCGGGCGAGCTCGAGGACATCGCGCATATGACCCGCTACGTCGGTTGGCTGATGGGCATCCGCGAGGACTGGCTGCCGGCCAGCTTCCGGGACGGCGTCCGCATTCTCTATCAGACCCTCGGTGCGCTGTCCGAGCCCGACGAGTCGACCAAGCAGCTGGCCGGGCCGATGGCCGACGATCCGCTGGAATGGCACTATTCCGCGCTGACCGGCGTGCGGCGCCGCATCGCGCGGTCGGCACACCTGTCGGTGACCGGCAGCTTTCTGGGGCCGCGCACCATGCGCAAGCTGGGCCTGCCGGCCTTCGTGTTGCCGTGGTACCCACTGGTGCGGATGCCGGTGAACCTGCTGCGCAGCGCCGCGGCGCTGCTGCTCCCCGGCGGGCAGGACCGCGCGGCGGCCCGCGGGCGGCGCGAGCAGGAAGAATTCATGCGCACCATGATGGGCGACGAGGACACCGCCATCGGGGCCTCGGCGCACGTGATGCAGGTGGCTTAGGCCCGGAAAATACGACACGCCGCCGCGCCGCGTGTCGCACTTGATTCGAACATCCGTTCGCCTACTGTGGTGACAGTTCGCTGGTTTGTCGGACCCCGTCGCTAGCGTCACGGCCAACCGACCGAGCACCGGTCAACCGAACACCGAACCACAGGAGAGGCATCATGGCGCAAGCCCCCGACCGCGAAAAAGCACTCGAACTGGCGATGGCCCAGATCGACAAGAACTACGGCAAAGGCTCGGTGATGCGCCTCGGCGACGAGGTGCGTCAGCCGATCTCGGTCATCCCGACCGGATCGATCGCCCTGGACGTGGCGCTGGGCATCGGCGGCCTGCCCCGGGGCCGGGTCGTCGAGATCTACGGTCCGGAATCCTCCGGTAAGACCACCGTGGCGTTGCACGCAGTTGCCAACGCCCAGGCCGCCGGCGGGATCGCGGCGTTCATCGACGCCGAGCACGCGCTGGACCCCGACTACGCCAAGAAGCTCGGTGTGGACACCGACTCGCTGTTGGTGTCCCAGCCCGACACCGGTGAGCAGGCACTGGAGATCGCCGACACGCTGATCCGCTCCGGTGCGCTGGACATCCTGGTCATCGACTCGGTGGCCGCACTGGTGCCGCGCGCCGAGATCGAGGGCGAGATGGGGGACAGCCACGTCGGCCTACAGGCCCGGCTGATGAGCCAGGCGCTGCGGAAGATGACCGGGGCGCTGAACAATTCGGGCACCACCGCGATCTTCATCAACCAGCTGCGGGAAAAGATCGGTGTGATGTTCGGATGTATGAACTACAGCACTCGAGTGACGCTCGCCGACGGAAGCGCCGAGAAGATCGGCAAGATCGTCAACAACAAGATGGACGTCGAGGTGTTGTCCTACGATCCCATCGCTGATCGGGTGGTCCCGAGAAAGATCGTGAACTGGTTCGACAACGGGCCTGCCGAGAAGTTCCTGCAATTCACCGTCGAGAAGTCCGGCGGGAACGGCAAATCGCAGTTCGCCGCGACGCCCAACCACCTCATTCGCACGCCGGGAGGCTGGACTGAAGCCGGTGAAATCATCGCCGGCGACCGGGTTCTCACCGCAGAGCCACACCTGCTCAGCGACCAGCAGTTCCAGGTGGTCCTCGGTTCGTTGATGGGCGACGGGAACCTCTCGCCTAATCGGCGTGACCGCAATGGCGTGCGGTTCCGGCTCGGGCACGGCGCAAAACAAGTGGAGTACCTGCAGTGGAAGACAGCGCTGATGGGCAACATCGGCCACTCAGTGCGGGAGAACGCGCAGGGCGCGACTTTCGTCGACTTCACCCCGTTGCCCGAACTGGGGGAACTGCAGCGCGCGGTGTACCTCGGGGACGGTAAGAAGTTCCTCTCCGAGGACTACCTCAAGGCGCTCACCCCGCTGGCGCTGGCCATCTGGTATATGGATGATGGCTCATTTGCATTGCGCTCCAAGGGATTACAGGAACATACCGCCGGTGGCAGCGGGCGCATCGAAATCTGCGTCGAGGCCATGACAGAAGGGACGAGGGAGCGAGTTTGTGGCTACCTGCGGGATGCCTATGGGCTGGACGTGAAGTTGCGCTATCCAGGAAAGGCCGGCAGGGCGGTGCTGCAGTTTTCAACCGCGTCATCCGCGAAATTCCAGGAGTTGGTGGCGCCGTACATGGCTCCGTCGATGGAATACAAGCTGCTGCCGCGATTCCGGGGTCAAGGCACCGTGACACCGCAATTCGTCGAGCCCACCCAGCGGCTGGTGCCCTCCCGGGTACTGGATGTGCACGTCAAACCGCGCACTCGCTCAATGCATCGCTTCGACATCGAGGTGGAGGGCAACCACAACTACTTCGTCGACGGGGTGATGGTGCACAACTCGCCCGAAACCACCACGGGCGGAAAGGCTTTGAAGTTCTACGCGTCGGTGCGCCTGGATGTTCGGCGGATCGAGACCCTCAAGGACGGCACCGACGCGGTCGGCAACCGCACCAGGGTCAAAGTGGTCAAGAACAAGGTCAGCCCGCCGTTCAAGCAGGCCGAGTTCGACATCCTGTACGGTCGGGGCATCAGCCGCGAGGGCTCCCTGATCGACATGGGGGTGGACCAGGGCTTCATCCGCAAGTCCGGCTCCTGGTTCACCTACGACGGCGAACAGCTCGGGCAGGGCAAGGAGAACGCCCGCAACTACCTGCTGGAGAACGTCGACGTGGCCAACGAGATCGAGAAGAAGATCAAGGAGAAGCTCGGTATCGGCGCCGTGCTGACCGATGAGTTGACCGATGGCGAAGCCCTGCCCGCTCCCGTCGACTTCTGAGCCCGCCGAGGCCGATCCGGCCAAGCGTGAGGAGCAGGCGAAGTCACTGTGTCTTCGCCTGCTCACCGCGCGCGCCCGCACCCGTGCCGAGCTTGCCGGCCAGCTGACCAAGCGCGGTTACCCCGACGACGTCAGTGATCGGGTGCTGGACCGGCTGGCCACCGCCGGGTTGATCGACGACGCTGATTTCGCCCAGCAGTGGGTGCGGTCGCGGCGCGAACGCGCGGGCAAGGGCCGCAAAGTGATCGCCGCCGAGCTGCGCACCAAAGGCGTCGACGAGGACGTGATCGCCGAAGCGTTGGCCGGCGTCGACGCCGGTGCCGAGCGGGACCGGGCCGAGCAGCTGGTACAGGGCAGATTGCGCCGGGAAACCCTCGGCGAGGACGATTTACGGATCACCCGCCGGCTGGTGGCGATGTTGGCCCGGCGTGGCTACAGTCCGTCGATGGCCTACGACGTGGTCAGCGCCGAGCTGGCCGCCGAGCGGGAGCGCCGCCGGGTGTGAGTTAACCGAGCCGGTATGCCGGCTGTTCGTAGCAGTGACTTCGGCGTGGCATCCGACTTGCATCCGCGACCGCGACCGCGTTGCGCGCAATCACGTCTGCTGCGGCGGGATTGTCGTCGAACCAGCGGCCCAGTCGGTGCTCGCACAGCCGCTGCACGGCCAGCTCGAGGTGCGGGTCGATCAGCTGGGTTCGGGTGCTGTCCTCGAATACCGGAGTCTCGGTGGCCCTGACGGTCACGACAGCCGCCAGACCCGCGCAGACATCATTATCGTCGAGGTTGGGCTCGGTGTCGCGCAGCAGTTTACGCGCTCTGACGTAGTTGTTGACGACCTTGGTGACCCCGGTACGGAAGCCTCTTTCATGGCTGCCGAGGTCGCCGCTGGTGTCGATGTTGTCAACGAAGGTATGGATCTGCTCGGTGTGGCTGTGGAGCCATTGCATGGCGATCTCGATATCACCTGCCAGGCGGCAACCGACGAAGTGGATCACGCCGTCGTGGAGCGGAGTTCGGTAGCGAACAATTCTCCGCTGGACGTAGCCCACCAAGCCGTCAGTGAAGCAGAAGCTTCTCGACCGCGGTTCGGGTGCCACACGCTCGTCGACCACCTCGAAGGTCGCGCCGTTGTTCAGCAGTGCCAGTTGATGCACGTGTCGTGCCACCACTTCGAAATCAAAGACCGCCTCGCCGAACACTTCCCGACTGGCCCAGAACCGCACCGTGGTTCCCGCCGCCGCAGCCGCTTCGGGCATTTCAAACCCGGACGGCCTGCTATTGGTGTACCGCTGTATCCAGTGCTCGTCGGCGTGGGTGCTCTCGATGGTCATCCGGGTGGACAGGGCATTCACGATCCAGCTGCCCGCGGCCCGGGTTCCGCCGAAACGCCCGAATCTCGCGTCCGACGTGTCGTCCCCTTCGCGCGGCAACGCCGCGACGATCTTGTGGGCGGTCGACAAGAAGGGGTCTGGTTGGCCGGCTGCGATGCCGTGACCGTTGTCGCTGACCGCCACGCCACGATCGTCGAGGATCCGCACCGTCACGGCGGTGGCGTAGCCGCCTTTCGCTTCGTCGACGGCATTGTCGATCAGCCGCCAAAGGAGATAGTGCAGCCCGCGTTCGTCCGGGTAGACGAATCTGTCCGTATTGTTGTGGAACCATTCGAAAACTTCACTGTTGTATGGTTGGCCGTCTTCAATGGTCAGCCGAGAAGCGTCCAATTCCTCTTCCGGTCGGGCCACCAGACAATGGTGCGTACCGCCCATCCACGAGAACAGTGCTACTTCGCAACATTTGCCGCAGACCGGCCAGTTCGATTGTAATATCTGCACCACGCCATTTTATCGGCAGGTACCGACAGAATCGCACTGACGAAACGGTACGAGACGCTGGCGCAGCACCGCTTATGGACTACTTGATCCGGCTTCCTGTATGTTTTGGCTAAGCTATTTGATTTCTTTCAGCGACATCGACACGGCGTAGGTCAACCACTGCGTCGGTACGCCTTCTTTGTCCGAAAGGGCCTGAATTTGTTTTTGGAACTCCTGATCCGGCTGGCCAGACACGATCAGAAGTCTAGGAGTCGGCAGATCTTCTGCGATCGACTTCTTTTTCAGGGCCGACATGTAGCTTGCGGCTTCGGAGACGACGTCTCTGCGTGGCTCACCGGCCTTTAGCTCGATACCGACCAACGCGCCGGTCTTTTTGTCTGCGGCTAGGAGATCGATCCTGCACCGGGGCCCGATGGGTTTTTCCCGTCCAATGAGACGGAGGTTCATTTTCTTGATCTCCGGCAGTGATGCGAAATTCTTTTCCAGGAAATTGGCGAGGGTTGCTTCTGCGTCGAAAAGTACGCGCGATTGCTGGATGTTAGAGGGGAATTCATCGGTGTTGAACAGGTAGACGCGGGTTCGCCGGGTGTTCGTAGGGGCACGCAGGTCAGGAAATGTCTTGATCCCAGCGGCGCGTAGACCCTCCTCGAGGTCTTCGCAGAACTTCGAGGTCACCCGTTGGTATCCGGCTAGCCGGGCAAGTGTGCCCAACAGCCGATCAGGTGCCTGCGACAGCGATGACGTAGTAGGCCCTCGGTCGACGTCCGAACGGCACTTTTCGACTACTCGGGCAAGACGATCCGCCTGCGGCACTGCCATGACGCCAAATCCTTTCGAGAGATCTCAAAAGGAATGGAACCACGATCGCGCACGGCGGCGCGGAAGATTCGACGCCCAGCGTCGGCACATCGGGAACGCCGCCGGGTCTGATGTTTAAACCTCTTCGGCGTCTTCCTCGTCCTTGGCGGTGAAGACTTCCTTGGTCCGCTCGACGGCGTGCGTGGCGATTTCCATGGAGTCCTGGACGATCGCGTTGACGCCGCCGGAGACGTCGCCGCGGATGATGTCGCCGGCGTCCTCGACGATGTCGGAAGCCTTCTCCACGGCGTGGGCGGCGATATCGCGGGCAGCGTTGAACGCGTCCTTGGGAGTGATAGCCATGAGGGTCTCCTGTCGCTGGCTGGTGGCTCCGACTCTAGACGCCGGGCCGGGCCCGTGCAGACCTATACGACCTGGGCTCCCGGCGTGCCCTCCGGTTCGATCGGGGCCGCCTCCAACGGGGTGCGACGGGAGCGGCGCAGCCGGCGCTCGAGCGCGGTGGCACCCGCCGATAACACCAGGTTTCCGCTGATCATCAGCGCCGCGATCACAAGCAGGGCGGGCAGGTAATTGCTGTACTGGGACCCGACCACCGTGCCCTGGCGCACCATCTCCACGAAGGTGATCTGGTAGCCGATCGCGGTGTCCTTCAGCGCCACCACCAGTTGTGAGACCAGCACCGGCAGCATGGCGGTGACGGCCTGCGGCAGTAGCACCAGTCGCATCGAGCCGCCCCAGCTCAGCCCCAGGGCGGCGGCAGCCTCGGACTGCCCGCGGGGCAGGGCGTGCACACCGGCGCGAACGATCTCGGCGATGACGGCACCGTTGTACAGCGTCAGGCCGGTCACCACCCCGGCCAACGCGAGCTGCTGTGGCGGAAACGCGTTGAGCACGCCGTAGACGAAGTAGGCGAAGATCATCATGATCAGCACCGGAATCGCCCGGAAGAACTCCACCAGCACCGCGCAACACCAGCGGACCGGCCGGATGCCCGACAGCCGGCCGACTCCGAGGCTCACACCGAGCAGCAGGGCCAGCCCGATGGCCCAGGCCGCCGCGGTCAGGGTGCCCGCCACCCCGGGCAGCACGTAGGTCCGCCACAGGTCGGCGGTCAAAAACGGGGTCCACTTCTCCGCGGCCAGCTGGCCCTTGGCCGACAACCGCGAATACACCAGCCAGCCCAGCAACGCCACGATCAGCACGGTCGCCACCGATATGGCGTGGTGGCGGAGACGCGCCCGCGGCCCGGGCGCATCGAACAGCACGGTCGCGCGTGCCGCCGACCTCATTGCGACACCGCCCAGCGCCGGCCCAGATACCCGAACAGCAGTCCCAGCGGCAGGGTGAGCACCACGAAACCAGCCGCGAAGATGCCCCCCACCGCCATCAGCGCCGCGGTGTTCTCGGTCATCGACTTCATCAGCAGTGCCGCCTCGGCGACCCCGATCGCCGACGCCAGCGTGGTGTTCTTCGTCAACGCGATCAGCACCGAGCCCAGCGGGATGATCACCGCCCGAAAAGCCTGGGGTAACAAAATGATCCGCAGATTCTGGCTGAAGCTCAGGCCCAGTGACCGGGCAGCCTCGGCCTGGCCGATCCCCACCGTGTTGACGCCGGAACGCAACGCCTCACACACGAACGACGCCGTGTACACGCCCAAGCCGAGCACCGCCAGCCGGAAATTGCTGTCGTCGACCGACGTCGGCGAATGCGGATCGGTCAGCGTCACCCCCAGCGTCTGGGCCAGGCCGAACGAGCACAGCAGCAACAGCAGGGTCAGCGGGGTGTTGCGCAGCAGATGAACGTACGCCGCGCCCAGCCACCGCAGCGCCGGAACCGGAGCCAGCCGCATCGCCGCCAACCCGGTGCCCAGCAGCAGCGCCAAGGCGCCCGACAGCACCGCCAACTCGACCGTGACGGTGAACGCCTCGACGATCTGTCCCCGGTACTCGGCGAATATCATCGCGCGACCGGCGGGGGGTCGGGCACCGCGAAGCCGGCCGCGCCGAAGTTGTCGATGAACGCTGCCCGCCACGAGCCGTCGCGCTCCATCTGCTCGATGGCGTCATTGATCCGGTGCCGCAGGCCGCCGTTGCCCTTGCGCACGCCGATCCCGTACTCCTCCCGCGAAAATCGTTCGCCGACCAGCTTGAAGGCACCGGGACTCTGGGCGGCATAGCCGGCCAGGATCACGTCATCGGTGGTCACCGCGTCGATGGCGCCGTTTCGCAGGGCTTCCACGCATGCCGAGTAGGTGTCGTAGCGCTGCAACTGCACCCCCGGGTAGCGGTCCTTGATGCGTTGGGCAGGAGTGGATCCCGACACCGAACACAACTTCTTGTGGTGTTGCAGCGACGCCGTGCCGGTGATGTCGGTGTTGTCGGCCCGTACCAACAGTGACTGCCCGGCCACCAGGTAGGGCCCGGCGAAGTCGACCTTTTCCAGTCGCGAATCGGTGATCGAATAGGTGGCCACCACATAGTCCACCTGACCGTTGCGCAGCAGCGTCTCGCGTTGGCCGGACGGCGCTTCGAGCCAGGCGATGCGCTCAGCCGGGTAGCCCAGCCGCCCGGCGACGTAGCGGGCCACATCGACGTCGAACCCGCTGAGTGTGCCGTCAGGTCTTTTGACACTCAACCCGGGCTGGTCGAACTTGACCCCGATGGTGATCTTGTCGCTGTCGTGGGCGGTGCACGCCGCGGCGAGCACCAGGGCGGACGCCGCCGCCGTCACGGCACAAAGCCGCGCCAGCCGGTGCACCAGCCGCCTGACCAGCATCAGTGGTCGAGGACCCGGGCGAGAAAGTCTTTGGCACGCGCGGACTTCGGCTCACCGAAGAACTCTGCCGGCGGGGCGTCCTCGACGATCGTCCCGTCGGCCATGAAGACCACCCGGTCGGCGGCGCGGCGAGCGAAGCCCATCTCGTGGGTCACCACCACCATGGTCATCCCGTCGTCGGCCAGCGAACTCATCACCGCCAGCACCTCGTTGATCATCTCCGGGTCGAGCGCACTGGTCGGCTCGTCGAACAGCATCACCTTCGGGTTCATCGCCAGCGAACGGGCGATCGCCACCCGCTGCTGCTGCCCGCCGGACAATTGAGCGGGGTGTTTGCGGGCCTGATCGGCCACCCCGACCCGTTCCAGCAGCGCCATCGCCCGCCGCTGCGCCTGCGCCCGCGGGGTCTTGTGAACCTTCATCGGTGCCAGTGTGACGTTGTCGAGGACGGTCTTGTGGGGAAACAGGTTGAACGCCTGGAACACCATCCCGACCTGCGCCCGCAACCGGGCCAGTGACGCACCCTCGGCCGGTAACGGCTCGCCGTCGACGGTGATGGTGCCTGAGTCGATGGTCTCGAGTCGGTTGATGGTGCGGCACAGGGTGGACTTGCCCGAGCCCGACGGACCGAGGATCGCCACCACCTCGCCGCGGGCGACGTCGAGGTTGATGTCGCAGAGCACGTGCAGGTCGCCGAAGTACTTGTTGACGTCCCGGATGGCGATCATCGGCACGGGATCCGGCCCGCCGCTGGTCATGGCATCCGACCTTACCGATGCGGTGTCGGCGGTTGTATCCCCGTCCGCGGGTCAATCCGATCGATCCGGCCGATGCCGGCCGACGTACCATAGTCCGGGTGAGTTCGCCGGTGATTTCCGAACAGCTGCGCACCTATGAGGTGCGCACCTACGGCTGCCAGATGAATGTTCACGACTCCGAACGCATCGCCGGCATGCTGGAACAGGCCGGTTACCGCCGCGCCGCCGCGGGCACCGACGCCGACCTGGTGGTCTTCAACACCTGCGCGGTGCGGGAGAACGCCGACAACAAGCTCTACGGCAACCTGAGCCACCTGGCGCCGAACAAGCGCAGCAACCCGGACATGCAGATCGCCGTCGGCGGCTGCCTGGCTCAGAAGGACAAGGACGGCGTGCTGAGCCGGGCACCGTGGGTGGACGTCGTGTTCGGCACGCACAACCTGGGGTCGCTGCCGGTGCTGCTGGAACGGGCCCGACACAACCGCCAGGCGCAGGTCGAGATCGTCGAGTCGCTGCGGGAGTTCCCGTCATCGTTGCCGGCCGCGCGGGAATCGGCCTACGCGGCTTGGGTTTCCATCTCCGTCGGCTGCAACAACAGCTGCACGTTCTGCATCGTGCCGTCGCTGCGGGGCCGCGAGGTCGACCGTAGCCCCGACGACATCCTGGCCGAAGTGCGGGCGCTTGCCGACCAGGGCGTTCTCGAGGTGACGCTGCTGGGCCAGAACGTCAACGCCTACGGCGTCTCGTTCGCCGACCCGGAGTTGCCGCGCGACCGGGGGGCGTTCGCATCGCTGCTGCGGGCCTGCGGGGACATCGACGGGCTGGAGCGGGTCCGGTTCACCTCTCCGCATCCGGCCGAGTTCACCGACGACGTCATCGAGGCGATGGCGCAGACCCACAACGTCTGTCCCACGCTGCACATGCCGCTGCAATCCGGCTCCGATGTGGTGCTGCGGGCGATGCGCCGCTCCTACCGGGCCGAGCGCTACCTGGGGATCCTCGACCGGGTCCGGGCCGCCATCCCGGACGCGGCGATCACCACCGACCTGATCGTCGGGTTCCCGGGCGAGACCGAACGGGATTTCGACGACACCCTCGAGGTGGTACGGGCCGCCCGATTCGCTGCCGCGTTCACCTTCCAATACTCCAAGCGTCCCGGAACGCCGGCCGCGGAGCTACCCGACCAGCTGCCCAAAGAGGTTGTCCAACAACGTTATGACCGCTTGGTGGACCTCCAGGAGGAGATCTCATTGGCCGAGAACCGGGCACAGGTCGGGCGCAGCGTCGAGGTGCTCGTCGCGGTCGGGGAGGGGCGCAAGGACGCCCAGACGGCGCGGATGAGCGGTCGGGCCCGCGACGGCCGGTTGGTGCACTTCGTGCCCGGCGGCGCCGATGTGCGTCCCGGTGACGTGGTGACCACGACGGTGACCGGCGCCGCACCGCACCACCTGCTGGCCGACGGGCCGCTGCACAGTCACCGCCGCACCCGGGCGGGCGACAGCCACGCCGGCCCCCCACCCGGTGTCGGGCTGGGCATGCCGAAGATGCCGGGGGTGGCCCGATGAGCGGTCACGGCGGCAACCCGGACGACTTCGAGGCCTATCGGGCCGACATCGAGGCCGCGGAGCGGCGCGTCGCCAGCGAAATCGATCCCGGCGGCAGGGGACTGGTCGTCTCGATCGCTGTCTTCGTGCTGCTGGCGTCGTTTCTGCTGCCGCACACCGGAACCGTGCGGGGCTGGGATGTGTTGTTCGCGGCCAACGGTTCCGACGAAGCGCTGGTGACGTTGCCGTCGCGGCTGTTCATGTGGCTGGCGCTGGTGTTCGGGGTCGGGTTCTCGATGCTGGCGCTGATGACCCGGCGCTGGACGGTGGCCTGGGTGGCGCTGGCGGGCTCGGCGGTGGCCAGCGTGGCCGGACTGCTGGCCGTATGGTCGCGGCAGACCGTGATGCAAGGCCATCCGGGGCCCGGCTTCGGACTGATCCTGTGCTGGATCACGGTGATCGTGCTGACGTTTCACTGGGCGCGACTGGTGTGGTCGCGCACCGCGGTCCAACTGGCCGCCGAGGAAGAGCGCCGCCGGCGCACCGCGCAGCGCCAGCCCCGCGGACTGCTGGACGACATCAAGCGTCCGGACGACCGGCCGCCCGGCGAGTGACCGGCGGCGCACCCCTGCCCTCGCGGCTTCCCCGATAGGCCTGGGCGCGCAGCTCCGCCAGCCACCGGGGACGCAAAACCACCCCCGGCGCGGTGTTCACGATCGGGTCGAATGACACGTCGTGGCGCTGATCGAGGCCGGTGAGCACCAGATCGGCCAACGGATGAAAGTCCCCCGTGCCGCGGGCCTGGTCGAGTTCGAAGCAGACCCGGCCCCGCTCGATCTCGCGCCGCATGCTGCCCAGCGCCAATCCGTAGCCGTGCACCGGCGTGACCAACCGGGCGCGGAGCCACCAGGTGTCTTCCCGATAGCCCAGCGGCATGAGAGTGGTCATGGCCAGGCCCGCCCATGACAGCACCGGACGCAGCCCCAGCGCGCGGCCGAACATCCCCGAACCCGCCGACACCAGCAGGATGTCCCAGCAGTCCGGCTCGTGCTGGGAGAGGGGCACCCGCAGGGCCAATCCGACGGCGTCGGGTGCCGCGCCCGGAGTGCCGGCACCCTTGGAGACACGCGCGACGACGGGCGACGACCCCACCGGCAGACCCTCGTCGGCCGGTGCGACCCGGTCCAGGAAGCCGGTTGCCAGTACGCCGGACGGATGGAACAACCGACGGTGCCGCGCGGCGGCCCCCCAGCGGAACACCCGCGCGGCGGGGGCCGTCAGCGCCGCGGTACGTCCCCGCGCCATGCGCCGGTCTCCGCGGGTTGGTTCTCGATGAAGTCCTTGAACCGCTTGAGATCCGAGTGGACCCGGTGGTCGAGGATGTTGAGTTTGTCGGCGACATTCTCCACGACGCCGTCCGGGTCGATGTCCATCTGGGTGGTCACCCGGGTGGTGCCCTCATCGATTTTGTGGAAGGTCACCACGCCGCCGTGCCGGGGACCGGTGTCCGATCGCCAGGCCACCCGTTCCTCGGGGTGCTGCTCGGTGATGGTGGCGTCGAACTCCCGGGTCGCGGGCCCGACCTTGATCGTCCAGTGCAGGTGGGTGTCGTCGCGCTGTTCGACGCGCTCGACGCCCGCCATGAACTGCGGGAACGATTCGAACTGGGTCCACTGGTTGTAGACCGTCCGGATCGGCCGCTTGACGTCGAGAGCTGCGGTGATATTGCTGGCCATACTTCCCCCAGGTGAGATGGTCGTTGTCACCAAGGGGTTAACCCGGCCTGCCCGGCCGCCAAACATCGGTGGGTCAGCGCCGGTTGAGTGCCTGCTCGGCGGCCTGGGCCCATTGCCGCCACTGTTCAGCGCTGGCGTTGGCCTCGGCGGCCTCTTTGTCGCGGCCGGCCGCCTGCGCCTTCTGCGCCTGGCGCTCGAATTGCTCAGCGCGGGTACGGAACTGGGCGGCGCGCGCCTGGGCTTCGGGATCCACACCGGCGGCGTCGGCGGCCGTGCCGGCGTCGCGGATCTTCTTCTCCACGGCACGCAGCCGCCGCTCCAGGTCGGCGGAGCGCTCGCGGGGGACCTTGCCGATCTCGTCCCACTTGTTCACGATCGAGCGCAGCGCGCTGCGCGCCGCATGCTGATTGGCCGGGTCGATCCGCTCGGCGTCGGCCAGCAGCGCCTCCTTCGCCGTGGCATTGGCCACCAGTTCGGCGTCGCGTTCGGCGTTGGCGGCGTTGCGAGCGCTGAAAAAGGTGTCCTGGGCGGCCTTGAACCGCTGCCACAGCGCCTCGTCGGCGTCCTTGGTCGTCCGCCCGGCCGCCTTCCAGCTGGTCAGCAACTCCCGGAATGCGGCACTGGTGGCGGCCCAGTCGGTGGAGCCGGCCAGCTCCTCGGCCCGCCTGCACAACCGTTCCTTGTCCTCGCGCGCTCCCGCCCGCCCGCGGTCCAGTTCGGCGAAGTGCGAGCCGCGCCGCCGGTTGAAGCCGTCTCGCGCTGCGGCATAACGCTTCCACAGCGCGTCATCGGTCTTGCGGTCCAGGCCGGTGATCGTGCGCCACTCCTCGAGGATGGCCCGCAACCGGTCGCCGGCGGCCTTCCACTGCGTCGAGTTCGCGGCCAGTTCCTCGGCCTCGGCGGCAAGGGCCTCCTTGCGGGCGGTCGCCGCGGCCCGCTGCTCGTCACGCTGCGCCCGATTGGCCGCGGCGACGGCGTCGGCACGCTCGCCGACCGCGGTTACCCGCGCCGCCAGCGCGTCGATGTCGCCGAGCACATTCGCCGTCGGCAACGACTCGGCCAGCGCCGCCGCGGATGCCTTGATCTTGCGCGCGTCGCCGCTCCCGGAGGCCAGGCGTTCCTCGAGCAGGGCGACCTCGGTGCTCAGATCATCGAATCGCCGGCCGAAGTGCGCGAACGCCGCCTCGGGGTCACCGGCCTGCCAGGAGCCGATCTGTCGCTCGCCGGCCGCGGTGACCAGCCACACCGTGCCGTCGTCGTCGACCCGCCCGAAGCGGTGCGGATCGGCGTTGGGCGGACCGGCAACGACCGGGGCGGGCCGGGTTCCGGGCCTGGGGCCGGGGCGGGGCCCAGGTCGCGGGCCCGGGCGGGGGGTGGGGGCGGACGAACCGCTGTCGATGGTCATCGCTGTCGTCACCTAACCCTTCGCGGTCAACCCGCGCATCTGCCGCGCACCGCGGCGCCTTCGATCTACCTAGAAGTATCCAGGAGTATTCAAGCAGTTAACCGCCGCGCTGTACCGGCAACTCGGCGGCGACCGGGCGGATCGCCGTCCGGCGGGTATTCTTGCGCGGTTGAGGAGGGGCCATGTCGGCAGGAAATGTCATCGCGGCGTTGCTCGCGCTGTGTGCCGCGCTGGCGTCCGCGATCGGCGACGTGATCCGTCAGCGGTCCGCCCAGGAGATCACCGACCAGCAGGTCGGGCACCTACAGCTGTTCTGGTTGTCGCTGCGCGACGCGCGCTGGTGGGGCGGCGGCGCCGCGGCGGTGGCCAATTACGCGCTACAGGCGTTGGCGTTGGCGGTGGGTTCGGTGATCCTGGTGACCGGTCTGCAGGTGACCGCGCTGTTGTTCGCCTTGCCGATGTACGCCTGGTTGACCCACCGCAGGGTCACCAACTGGGAGTGGATGTGGGCGGTGCTGCTGGCCGCGGCACTGGCGGTGGTGGTGATCGTCGGCGACCCGACCGAGGGCAAACAGCATGCGCCGGCACGCACCTGGATCACGGTGTCGGTGGTGTTGGCCGCGGTGCTGGTGGGCTGCGTGCTGACCGCGCGGATTTACAAGGGAAGGCCGGCGGCGGCGGTGCTGCTGGCGGTGGTGGCCGGGACCTCGCTGGCGGTGTTCGCGTTGCTGACCAAAGTGCTCGTGGAGGTCCTCAAGGCCGACGGCTTCGCCGCGGTGCTGCGCGCGCCGGCACTGATCCCGTGGCTGGCCGCGACGCTGGCCGGGATGATCTTCCAGCAATCGGCGTTCCGGGCCGGCGCCTTGACGGCGTCGATGCCAACAATGATCGTGGCCAAGCCGCTGGTGGCCAGTGCGCTGGGTGTGCTGCTGCTCAATGAGCACATTCAGGCCGGTGGGGTCGAAGACCTCGCGGTGATCATCGGGGTGGTGCTGATCGTCATCGCGACGGCGGCACTGGCCCGCGGCGAGGCGGCCACGATCGTCGCCGACGCCGGCGGCACCGACGTCGCCGAACCGCTGGCGTCGCCGACGAGCAGCTAACTTGGGTTTCGTGCTGGGCGGACTAGCGATCATCCCGTCGGCGCCGGTTCTGGTGCCCGAACTGGCCGGTAGCGCGCCTGAGGCCGCCGAACTGCGGGCCGCGGCGCTGGCGGCCGCCGAGGCGCTGCCGCCACGCTGGGTGGCCCTGGGGGCCGGTGCCGAGGGGACATGGGGACCCGACAGCGCCGGCAGTTTCGCCGGATACGGGGCCGAGGTCACCGTTGGGCTGTCGCCCGGTGCCACCCGGTCGGCCGACCTGCCGCTGTGCGCCCTGGTCGCCGGGTGGATCAGCGCCCAGCTGCGCTCGGACGGCCAGGTGGCGGTGCACGCCTACACCGATCCGGATGCGGCGTTGGCCGCCGGGAGGCGGCTGCGCGCCGAGATCGAGCAGTCGGGCGAGCCGATCGGGGTGCTGGTGCTGGCCGACGGGGCCAACACCTTGACCGCGGCGGCCCCCGGCGGACATCGCCCCGCCGACGTCGACGTCCAGCGTGCCCTCGACGACGCGCTGGCCTGCGGCGATGTCGCCGGCCTGGTGCGGCTGCCACCGCAGGTCGTCGGCCGGGCGGCGTTCGCGGCACTGGCCGGGCTGGTCGGGCAGCGGCCGCGTACCGCCACGCAGCTCTACCGCGGCGCCCCCTACGGGGTGGGCTACTTCGTCGGGGTCTGGGAGCCGTGAGGCCGATCGCGGTCGTCGGGCCGACCGGCACCGGCAAGTCGCAGCTCGCGCTGGATCTGGCCGAAGGCCTGGAAAAGTCGGGGAGATCAGCTGAGATTGTGAACGCCGACGCCATGCAGCTCTACCGGGGCATGGACATCGGCACCGCCAAGCTGTCGCCGGGCGAGCGACGCGGCATCCCGCACCACCAGCTCGACGTCCTCGACGTCACCGCGACCGCGACGGTCGCCCGCTACCAGCAGGCCGCCGCCGCGGATGTGGAGGCGATCATGAACCGCGGCGCGGTACCGATCATCGTCGGCGGATCGATGCTCTACCTGCAGGCGCTGCTCGACGACTGGTCCTTTCCGGCCACCGACCCCGCGGTGCGGGTCCGCTACGAGCAGCGGCTCGCCGACATCGGAGTGGCCGCGCTGCATGCCGAACTGGCCGCCGTCGACCCGGCTGCGGCGACGGCGATCCTGCCCACCGACGGCAGGCGCATCGTGCGGGCGCTGGAAGTCGTGGCGCTGACCGGCCGGCCGTTCGCCGCGTCTGCGCCCACCATCGGCGTCCCCCGCTGGGACACCGCGATCATCGGATTGGACTGCGACACCGTGCTTCTCGACGAACGGCTGGCCGCCCGGACCGCGACGATGTTCGACCGCGGCCTGGTGGCCGAGGTGGTGGGGCTGTTGGAGACCGGGTTGCGCGACGGGGTCACCGCCGCCCGGGCGCTGGGCTACGCCCAGGTGATCGCCGACCTGGATGCGGGCGGCAACGGTGATGGCGCCCGCGAGCCCACCTTCATCGGGACCCGCCGCTACGTGCGCCGGCAGCGGTCCTGGTTCCGCCGCGACCACCGCATCGAATGGTTGGACGCCGCCGGCGGCGGACTGCTCGACGCGGCACTGGCCGGGTGGCGGCACGTATCCTGAGCACATGCTTTTCGCCAAGGGCCACGGCACCCAGAACGATTTCGTCGTGTTGCCGGACCTAGGGGTGGAGCTGGACCTGACGGCCGCCGCGGTGAGCGCGCTGTGTGACCGGCGCCGCGGCCTGGGCGCCGACGGGGTGTTGCGCGTGACCACCGCCGGGGCCGCCGTGGCCGCCGGCGTGCTCGACGAGCTGCCCGAGGGGGTCTCGGCCGGCGACTGGTTCATGGACTACCGCAACGCGGACGGCTCGGTGGCCGAGATGTGCGGCAACGGGATCCGGGTCTTCGCCCACTACCTGCGCGCCGCCGGCCTGGAATCGGCCGACGAGTTCGTCGTCGGCTCGCTGGCCGGGCCGCGGCCGATCGCCGTGCACCACGCCGACGACGTGCGGGCGGAGGTCACCGTCGACATGGGCAAGGCCAACACGCTGGGACCGGGCGAGGCGGTGGTGGGCGGACGGCGATTCGCCGGGCTCGCCGTCGACGTGGGCAATCCGCATCTGGCGTGCGTGGATCCGGCACTGTCGGCAGCCGAGCTGGCCGCCCTGGATGTGGCCGCGCCGGTCAGTTTCGACCGCGGGCAGTTCCCAAACGGGGTGAACGTCGAAGTCCTGACCGCCGCCCGTGACGGTGTGGTGTCGATGCGGGTGCATGAGCGCGGGGTCGGGGAGACCCGGTCCTGCGGCACCGGCACGGTGGCCGCCGCGGTGGCCGCACTGGCCGACGCCGGCGCGTCGACCGGGACGCTGCGCGTCGACATCCCGGGCGGGCAGGTCCGGGTCACCGTCACCGAGGCGACCAGTTATCTGCGCGGGCCGTCGGAGCTGGTGGCCCGCGGCGACATCGCGGCGGGGTGGTGGTCGGCGCAGTGAGTCATCCCGAGCTTCCCAGCACCGGTGAACTGGCCCTCGATGACCGCACGGCGCTGCGCCGGGTCGCGGGGCTGTCCACCGAACTCGCCGACGTCTCCGAGGTTGAATACCGCCAGCTGCGCCTCGAGCGGGTGGTGCTGGTCGGGGTGTGGACCGAGGGCAGTGCCGCCGAGGCCGACGCCAGCATGGTGGAGTTGGCGGCGCTGGCCGAGACCGCCGGCTCGCAGGTGCTCGAGGGACTGATCCAGCGCCGCGACCGGCCCGACCCGTCCACCTACATCGGCTCCGGCAAGGCCGTCGAATTGCGTGAGGTGGTGCTGGCCACCGGTGCCGACACCGTCATCTGCGACGGTGAGCTGTCGCCGGCGCAGCTGACCGCGCTGGAGAAGGCGGTCAAGGTCAAGGTGATCGACCGCACCGCGCTGATCCTGGACATCTTCGCCCAGCACGCCACCAGCGCCGAGGGCAAGGCACAGGTGGCGCTGGCGCAGATGCAGTACATGCTGCCGCGGCTGCGCGGCTGGGGCGAGTCGATGTCACGGCAGGCCGGCGGCCGGGCCGGCGGCAGCGGCGGCGGGGTGGGACTGCGCGGCCCAGGTGAGACCAAGATCGAAACCGACCGGCGACGCATCCGGGAGCGGATGGCCAAGTTGCGCCGCGAGATCAAGGCGATGAAGCAGGTGCGCGACACCCAGCGCAGCCGGCGCCTGCACAGCGACGTTCCCTCCATCGCAATCGTGGGCTACACCAACGCCGGCAAGTCCAGTCTGCTCAACGCGCTGACCGGCGCCGGGGTGCTGGTGCAGGACGCGCTGTTCGCCACACTCGAACCCACCACGCGCCGTGGGTATTTGGAAGATGACAGGCCCTTCGTGCTCACCGACACCGTCGGCTTCGTCCGGCATCTGCCCACCCAGTTGGTGGAGGCGTTCCGGTCCACGCTGGAGGAGGTCGCCGACGCCGACCTGTTGCTGCATGTGGTCGACGGCGCCGATCCCGCGCCGCTGGCCCAGATCAGCGCGGTGCGTCAGGTGATCTCCGAGGTGATCGCCGAGCGGGACGCCAAGCCTGCGCCGGAACTGTTGGTGGTCAACAAGATCGACGTCGCCGGGGATCTGGCGCTGGCCCAGTTGCGTCGCGCGCTGCCCGACGCGGTGTTCGTCTCGGCGCACACCGGCGACGGTATAGAGTCGCTGCGCCGCCGGATGGGGCAGTTGGTAGCACCGGCCGACACCGCGGTGGATGTGGTGATCCCTTACGAGCGTGGCGATTTGGTGGCTCGGGTGCATGAACAGGGCCGGCTCACCCAAGCCGAGCACGGCGAGGGCGGCACCCGGATCAGGGCGCGGGTACCGGCGGCGCTGGCAGCCAGCCTGCGAGAATTCGGCCAGGCGTAGCAGCCGTTCACGGCGTGTGATCGGTCACAGAGGTTTCGGGCTGCGCGCACCGGTGCGCTAGGCTCACAACCAACGCTGGCGTCAAAGGACGCCGGTACGTCGTGGAACGCTTACTCGCCACCGATACCCGGTGGACGGTGCGTCCAGCACAAGCTCTTCTCGCGGCGATCGATTTTGCCCACCGGCAATCTCGCCACTTTGCGCCGCCGGCACCCGACCTCTTATGGCTCCAGCAGCGCAACCGATGCCGGAAAGGCACCGCACTCATGACTGAATCTTCTGTATCCTTTGGCTCCCTCGGCGTGCCCGCCCCACTGGTGGCGGCGCTGCACGACAACGAGATCACCACGCCGTTTCCGATCCAGATCCATACCCTGCCCGACACCCTGGCCGGGCGCGACGTGCTGGGTCGCGGAAAGACGGGCAGCGGCAAGACACTGGCGTTCTCAATTCCGTTGGTAGCCGGGCTGGCCGACACCAGCCGACGCCCGAACCGGCCGTCGGGCCTGGTGCTCGCGCCCACCCGGGAGTTGGCCACCCAGATCACCGCGACGGTCAAACCGCTTGCGGCGGCTTACGGCTTGAAGGTCACCACCATCTTCGGCGGGGTGGCGCAGAGCCGGCAGGAGACGGCGCTGCGCGGCGGCGTCGACATCGTGGTGGCCTGCCCGGGGCGCCTCGAAGACCTGATGAAGCAGAAGCTGATCAGCCTGGATGCCGTGCAGATCACGGTGCTCGACGAAGCCGACCACATGGCCGACCTCGGATTCCTACCGGGCGTCACGCGGATTCTGGCCGCTACCCCGGCCACCGGTCAGCGACTGCTGTTCTCGGCGACCCTCGACAACGGCGTGGACAAGCTGGTGCGGCGCTTCCTGCACGATCCGGTGTCGCATTCGGTCGATGACGTCGCAGCGCCGCCGCCGGCCATGACACATCACGTGTTTCACGTCGCGGGGGCGGCGGACAAGAGGGATCTGGTGCACCGGTTGGCGTCCGGCAGCGGTCGCCGAATCCTGTTCATGCGCACCAAACATCAGGCCCGCAAGCTCGCCAAGCAACTGACCGAGTCCGGCATCCCCTCAGTGGACCTGCACGGCAACCTGTCTCAGCCCGCGCGGGACCGCAACCTGGCCGCGTTCAGCGCCGGGTCGGCTCGGGTGCTGGTGGCCACCGACATCGCTGCGCGCGGCGTGCACGTCGATGAGGTGCAGCTGGTGGTCCACGTCGACCCGCCGGCCGAACACAAGGCCTACCTTCACCGCTCGGGCCGCACCGCACGTGCCGGCAGCGCCGGCGACGTGGTAACCGTGGTGTTGCCCGAACAGCGCAAGGACACCCAGGTACTGCTGCGCCGGGCCGGGATCACCGTCGCCCCGCAACAGGTCGGCATCGACTCGACGGCGGTGCAAGCGTTGGTCGGCGACATCGCCCCGTTGCAGATGCCCGTCCCCATGGCGGCCCCGCCGCCGCGGCCCGCTTCGCCGAAGAACCGCGGATCGGGCAGCGCCCGCCGGCGTCGCGCCGCGGCGCCGGGAGCCGCCCAGCGACCGGCACGGCGGGGCGGGCCGCGCCGTACCGGGGCGGACGCGCGGTAGTCCGCACCGGGCACTGAAGCCCGCTTCAGCGCAGGCCTCTGACCTCCCAACCATCCGGTTGGTCTATTGTCGTCGGAAAGATTCCGTCGATCTCGGAGGTCAGGCGATGAGCGCCGCAGTCAAGTACCAGCGAACCCTGTTCGAGCCCGAGCACGAGCTGTTCCGGGAGTCCTACCGGGCGTTTCTGGACCGCCACGTCGCGCCGCACCACGAGGAGTGGGAGAAGGCCAAGATCGTCGACCGCGGTGTCTGGCTCGAAGCCGGCAAGCAGGGCTTCTTGGGCATGGCGGTGCCCGAGGAGTACGGCGGCGGCGGCAACCCGGACTTCCGCTACAACACGATCATCACCGAAGAGACCACCGCCGGTCGCTACAGCGGCATCGGTTTCAGCCTGCACAACGACGTCTGTGCCCCCTACCTGCTGGAGTTGTGCAACGAGGAGCAGAAGCAGCGTTGGCTGCCGAAGTTCTGCACCGGTGAGCTGATCACCGCGATCGCGATGACCGAACCGGGCACCGGCAGCGACCTCCAGGGCATCAAGACCCGGGCGGTCAAGCAGGGCGACCACTACGTGCTCAACGGGTCCAAGACCTTCATCACCAACGGCATCCACTCCGACCTGGTGATCGTGGTCGCCCAGACCGACCCGGAGAAGGGCGCCCAGGGCTTCAGCCTGTTGGTGGTGGAGCGCGGCATGGCCGGCTTCGAACGCGGCCGCCACCTGGACAAGATCGGGCTGGACGCCCAGGACACCGCCGAGCTGTCGTTCACCGACGTGCACGTGCCGGTGGAGAACCTGCTGGGCCAGGAGGGTATGGGCTTCATCTATCTGATGCAGAACCTGCCGCAGGAGCGGATCTCCATCGCGATCATGGCCGCAGCGGCAATGGAGGCCACGCTGGAGCAGACGATCACCTACACCAAGGAGCGCAAGGCGTTCGGAAAGCCGATCGGCAGCTTCCAGAACAGCCGGTTCCTACTCGCCGAGCTGGCCACCGAGGCCACCGTGGTGCGGATGATGGTCGATGAGTTCATCCGGCTGCACCTGGACAAGCAGCTGACGGCGGAGCAGGCGGCGATGGCCAAGTGGTACAGCACCGAGAAGCAGGTCCACTTGATCGACCGCTGCCTGCAATTGCACGGCGGCTACGGCTACATGCGCGAATATCCGATCGCGCGGGCCTACCTGGATGCGCGGGTGCAGACCATCTACGGCGGCACCACTGAGATCATGAAAGAGATCATCGGCCGCAGCCTGGGCGTCTGACTCTAACAGGCGAGGCCCTGACCTGCGTATTCAGTCGCGGGCAGGGCCTCGTCGTCGCTATGCGGGTCGGCAACTTTTCGGCATCGGGTGGGTATCTGTTTCCGCAATATCGATGACTTCGCTTCGCAATACGGGTCGATTGCGGGAAAGTTTATGCCGGAAACATTTGCGTCGATTGCGGTGCCTGGGAGGGCTGGTGGCTAGTCGGAGAGATCGGTTCGGCAAGACGGCGGTGCGCATGGCGCTCGGCCTCGCGGCGACGGTCACCGTGCTGTTGTCGATGCAGACAGCGGCGGCAACGCCCGACAGCGACGCTCACGACGCCATCACGGCGGCATGGCAGGCGGCCGGGGGTGACGGCTCGCCGCTGGGCCCGCCCAAGGGCGACGTGCATCCGGTCGGTGTCGGCTTCGCGCAGGACTTCGCCGGCGGCACGATCTTCTTCACACCGGAGACCGGGGCCAAGGCGCTGTTCGGCGCGATCCTCGAGAAGTACGAGTCGATGGGTGGGGCGGCGACCGGCGGGCTGGGGTTCCCCAGCAGCGATGAGGTGCCGGGGCTGGTTCCCGACAGCCGGGTGGCCATCTTGTCCGGTGCCGACAACCCGGTGATCTACTGGACGGCCGCACACGGCGCCCACGTGGTGCGCGGCCCGATGAACGCGGCCTGGGACAAGCTGGGCAGCTCCACCGGAGCGCTGGGCGTGCCGGTCGAGGACGAGAAGTACGACGGCGCGGTGGTGACCCAGAAGTTCAGCGCCGGTGCGCTGTCCTTCGACGGCGCGACTCGGACGTTCACCACGGTGCCGCCGGAGTTGGCGGCCCAGCTGGCCGATCTGCAGGTTCAGCTTGATCCGACCGCGGCCATCGACTACGCGTGGCGCGCCACCGGCGGCGCATCGGGCTCGCTCGGGGCCAAGCAGGGCGACCAGTACGTGATCGGCAGCGACGGAGCGGGCCAGGATTTCGCCCGGGGCAAGGTCTACTTCTCCCCGGCGACCGGGGCCTACGCGTTAGACGGCGACGTCCTGGCCAAGTACGAGTCGCTGGGCGGCCCGGCCGGCAGCGATCTGGGCTTCCCGATCACCGGCACGGCCGACGGTGCCATCGCCGGGAGCAAGTTCGCGTCGTTCGCCGCCGACGACGACCCGGTGATCTTCTTCAGCCCCGACAACGGCGCCTTTGTGGTGCGCAGTGCGATGAAGGCGGCCTGGGACAAACTTGATGGTGCTTCAGGAAAGCTCGGCGCCCCGGTGGGCGACCAGACCGTCGACGGAGACGTGGTCTCGCAGAAGTTCACCGGCGGGACGGTGTCGTGGAACCAGGCGAACAACGCCTACAGCACCGAGCCGGCCGATCTCGCGCCGGCGCTGGTGGGCCTGCAGATCCCCGGCATGAACCTGCCGAACGGCAGCACCGCGACCACGACCGGTACCGGCACCGAGACGCACTGGAACTGGTTGTGGGTGCTGATCCCGGTCGCGGTGCTGGCGGTGCTGGGGGCGCTGGCGGGCGCGGCGATGTGGTGGCAGCGGCGCCGGCCGGCCCCGTCGGCCGCACGCCAGCCGGTCGCGGTGCCCGCGCCGGTCAGTGACGACTACGGTGACGATGACGAGCAGTGGGCGCACCATGAACAGCCGGACCACGAGGGCACCGTCCGGTTGCCGAGCCGCTACGGCAGCTCGTCGTCGTTCGGTGCGGCGCCCGAGGCCGAGGCGCCCGGTCAGCCGCTGCCGGAGGCGCCCTGGCTGCGCTACGGCGAGGCCGAGGCCGGCAACGAGCCCGACGACGATGACGACGCCGACACCGCGCCGACCCGGGTGGTGACCGAGGAGGACCTAGGAACCGGTCGGCACGCGGTGGGGCACGGGGCGTCGGCCACCGACTCGGGCTCGACGCAATCACGTGGCTTCGGCTCCGGCCAGCGCAGCTTCGGGGCCGGGGAGTCGGCGCATCCGGTGATGCACCTGCCGCTGGACGACCCCTACCAGCAGCCGGACGGCTACCCGATCAAGGCGAACATCGGCTCGGGGCTCTACTACACGCCGCAGAACGCCCTGTACGACGACACGCTCGCCGAGATCTGGTTCGCCACCGAGGAGGCGGCCCGGCTCAACGGGTTCACCAGGGCGGGCTGATCACCGCAGCGGCAGTGGCGTGTGCTCGTCACTGTCGGTGCGGGGCCCGAAGATCCGTCGCTGATCCTCGGTGATGGCGACGTCGTCGATGCTGGACTCGCGGCGGCTCATCCGGCCGTCGTCGGCGAACTCCCACAGTTCGTTACCGTAGCTGCGCCACCACTGGCCGGTCGTGTCACGGCTTTCGTACTGGTAGCGCACCGCGATTCGGTTGTCCTGGTAGCACCACAGCTCCTTGCGCAGCGCGTAGTCGCGTTCCCGGGCCCACTTGCGTTGCAGGAGCGCGACGATCTCGGCGCGCCCGGTGACGAACTCGTCGCGGTTACGCCATACCGAGTCGTCGGTGTAGGCCTGCGCCACCCGTTCGGGGTCCCGGGTGTTCCAGGCATCTTCGGCGGCTCGGACCTTACGGCGCGCCGACTCCGCATCAAAAGGTGGGCACGGGTCGAACATGGTGACCTCCTCGGTGATTCGTCACGGTGTCAGCCGTGCCAGTGCCTCGGCTGCCGGAACGATGTCATGGATGCGCCGACTGGTCTCGCCGGCGTAGAGCGCTGACCGGTCGACTGCGGCCGGGTCCATTCCGGCCAACGGCAAAGCCGGGGTGTAGAGCGGCACGGCGCTCCGCTGCGCGACCAGCATCGTCCCCAGCGCGCCCAGCGGCATCAGCCGCCCCAGTGGCGCGCCGATCCGGTTGAATGCCCGCACCGCCGGCGGACCGAGTTCGTTTCGCGCACACCAGCGTTCGGTGAGGGCATTGGGAACGACCCGGTGGGCCAGCGGCCAGCCCACCCCGAACAGCATGGTGCGGATGGTTCGTTGCGCATCCAGCACCTTCTGCTTGTAGCCCGGGTGGGCGCGCGACTCCTCGGTGAGCAGAAAGCGGGTCCCGGCGACCGCCCCGACGGCCCCGGCGGCCAGCAGGGCGCGGACGTCGTCGGCGTCGGCGACCCCGCCGGCGGCCAGCACCGGGGCGCCGTCGGCGGCACCGAGCACCTCCGGCAACGTCACGCCGAGCGGTCGATCGGCCACCAGGTGGCCGCCGGCCTCGACGCCCTGCGCCACCAGACCGTCAGCGCCGGCGGCCAGAGCCCGGCGGGTCTGGGCGACATCACCGGCGGTGCACAGCACCGGAATTCGCGCGGCCCGCAGCGCGGTGATCCAGCGCGCGGGAGCACCGTCGTGAAACACCACCAGGGCGGCACCGGCGGCGATGCACGCGTCGATATGGGGCCGGCGGACGAACGGCACCAGCAGATTGGCCGCCACCGGGCGCCCGCCGGCCAGCGCCACGGCGCGGCGCAACTCGGCGGCGAAGCTACGCGGATCGCTGAGCCCGACGGTGCCCAAGCCACCGGCCGCCGACACCGCGGCGGCCAGCTCTGCGCCGGCGACCCCGCCCCCCATTCCGGCCTGCATGACCGGGGCGGTCAGTCCCAGTGACTCCAGCAGGCTCACCGGTGCCCGCGCCTTGGTGCTCGGACGGTGACACAGCACCGCCGCTCTGACGGGGCCAGCGTGGCCCGCCGCGGCGGTTCGCCGGTGCCTTCCAGCATGCCCTCGATCAGTTGCAGGTTCAGACCGCACACCGCTTCGGTGTAGCGACGCGCCAGCCGTTCGAACGGACAGTTGCGCAGCTCGATGTCGCCGGCATCGTTGACCGCCGGCTCGTAGCCGAATTCCCGGAGGGCCTCCAAAACGCCGTGTTCGCTCGCCCCGGCCCGGCCGGCCCGGCGGGCCGCCGCCGAGACCGCCGCGCGCACCGCCGCCGCGTCGTCGTCGGCCATGGCGGTGACCAGCAGGTCGGCCAGCAGCCGGTAGTTGCGGGGCGGCACACTCACCGACAGCTCGTCCCGGGTGCGTGCATAGCGCTTGGCGGGGCGCCCCGCGCCGGGACCGGAGCGGCCGGCCGGCCGCGCGTAGCTCACCGACAGGATCCCGGCCTCGGCCAGTTTGTCGAGGTGGTAGGCGGCCAGTGTGCGGCTGATGCCGGCGGCGGTCGCGGCCTGCTCCCGGGCCACCGGCTCGTCGCACGACGCGACGTAGTGATAGAGCCGCTGCCGTACCGGATCGTCCAGGCTGCTCAACCCGGTCAGCGGATCCGGGTGGCCGCGGCGAGGGGACCTCATCGCCCCAATGTAACACCAAAAATAATTGACAAATAGGGCCTGACGCCGCCAATCTGAACGCAACGATGATCGTCGATGGGGGATTGAGATGTCGGTAGCGGTCTACGCCGATCTGCGAGCCGCCGATCGGCCGGTTCCCGACCTCGATGCCGCCGAGCGGGCCGCCGCGGCGCTGCTGCACGCGCTGGGCATCTCCACCGCCGGTGAAGCGCTTCGGGACACGCCACGGCGGATGGCGCGGGCCTACGCCGAGATGTTCACCCCGACGCCCTTCGAGGCCACCACCTTCCCGAACGAGGAGGGGTACGACGAGCTGGTGCTGGTGCGTGACATCGGGTTCCGGTCGGTCTGCGAGCATCATCTGCTGCCGTTCACCGGCACCGCCTGTGTCGGTTACCTGCCCGGTGACCGGCTCCTGGGTCTGTCCAAGCTGGCTCGGGTGGTCGATTACTTTGCGTGCCGGCCGCAGGTGCAGGAACGGCTCACCAAGCAGGTTGCCGACTGGCTCACCGACCACCTGCAGCCGCGGGCCGTCGGGGTGGTGATCCGCGCCGAGCACACCTGCATGACGTTGCGCGGCGTGCACGCCGGCGGGTCCACGACCGTCACCTCGACCCTTTCGGGCACGCTGCGAAGCGACGACCGCTCCCGCCGGGAGTTCTTCTCGCTGGCCGGCGTTGGCGGCACCGGGTAGCCGCCGAATCGCCCCGTCAGACTTTGCGGATGACCGTGACGACCTTGCCCAGCACCACCGCGTCGTTGCCCGGGATCGGGTCGAAAACCGGGTTGTGCGGCATCAGCCAGACCTGACCGCCGGTGCGCTTGAAGGTCTTGACGGTGGCCTCGCCGTCGATCATCGCGGCGACGATGTCGCCGTTGTCGGCAACGTTCTGCTGGCGTACCACCACCCAGTCGCCATCGCAGATCGCGGCGTCCACCATCGACTCACCGACCACCTTGAGCAGGAACAGCTCGCCTTCGCCCACCAACTCACGCGGGAGCGGGAAGACGTCCTCGACCGCCTCCTCGGCCAGGATCGGGCCACCGGCCGCGATCCGGCCGAGCACCGGTACGAATGTGGGTTCGGGCAGCGCATCCGAGCCGGCGACATCGCTGCGCGGCGCCGCGTCGGAGCCGGCCGCCTCCTCCGGACTGCGGACGTCGACGGCACGGGGTCGATTGGGGTCACGGCGCAGATAGCCCTTGCGCTCGAGCGTGCGCAGCTGGTGGGCGACCGACGACGTCGACGTCAGGCCGACGGCATCGCCGATCTCGCGGATACTCGGCGGGTAGCCCCGCTCGCTCACCGAGGCGCGGATGACGTTCAGAATGGTGCGCTGCCGGGCGGTAAGCGTCGAGTCGGGCGCTGGCGCTGTCTTGCTGCTGTCGCTCATAGCGGCGAATCTAGTCGTCTCGTCGACATTAATCAAACATGTGTTCGAGGTGTGTCGGGCGCACGTTCGAACCGCCGGCCGGCTGTCGGACCCCTTCGCTAATGTTTTCGACAACGAATCGATCACATGTTCGGACATCGAACATACAATCGATTACTATTCGAACAGTCGAGCGAACAGGGTCGCCGACGCCGAGTGAGGGAGAACCGCACATGATGCTCATCGACACGTTCGCTCCGACGTTCGACCCGGCCGAGCGCGCTCCGGTGGGGCCCCGGCGGCGCCCCGTCACGTCGGGTCGGGCGCATGCGGTTCACACCCGGCCGGCGCGAGTGGCGCGGTCGCGCCCGGACGGTGCGCCGCTATCGCATCGCGGTACCGGTGTGCTGATGTCGCGCACGGCGCATCGGCCCCGGCCCGCCAAACCGATCACGCCCGCGACGACCGTGGTGCTCGCCCTGATCGCCGCGGGGATCACGGTGTGGCTCGGTCTCATCGCCCAGTTCGGTGCGACGATGGCCGACGGCGGGTCCGCGGTGCCCGGCGAGCTGGGCGTGGTGCGGGTCCAGGGCGGCGAGACCCTGCAGCACCTGGCGGCCCGGGTCGCACCCGACGCGCCGACCAGCCAGGTCGTCGACCGGATCCGCGAGCTCAACAGCCTCGAGTCGGCGGCGCTGGAGGCCGGCCAGACGTTGATCGCGCCGATCGGCTGAGTGGCCGTCGATGTCCGGTCGGTCGCGGCATGCGGGCAGCACGGCGCGCCGCCCGGCGGCCGCGCAGGTACGCTCACAGTTGTCCCAGTGGCCGGTTTCGCCGCAACGCTTGCAGGTGTCCGGCTCTCGGCACGGCGAAGGAGCGGCCATGCATTGCCCGTTTTGTCGCCATCCAGACTCCCGGGTGGTGGATTCCCGCGAAACCGACGAAGGCCAGGCCATCCGCCGCCGTCGGTCCTGCCCGGAATGCGGTCGGCGCTTTTCCACCGTGGAGACCGCGGTACTGGCGGTGGTCAAACGCAGCGGTGTCACCGAGCCGTTCAGTCGCGAAAAGGTCATCAGCGGGGTGCGCCGGGCGTGTCAGGGCCGCCAGGTCGACGACGATGCGCTGAATCTACTGGCCCAACAGGTAGAGGACGCGGTGCGCGCGGCGGGCTCACCGGAGATCCCCAGCCACGAGGTGGGATTGGCGATTCTGGGTCCGCTGCGCGAACTCGACGAGGTCGCCTACCTGCGTTTCGCCTCGGTGTACCGCTCGTTCTCGTCGGCGGCTGACTTCGAGCGGGAGATCGAAGCGCTGCGTGAGCACCGCCAGGTGCCCACCACCGGTTGAGGCTCGCGGTGTCGCGGCGCGCACTACGCTGGCCCCATGGCACCAGAGCTGCACCCGAACCTTGGGGAGCTGGCACCGCTGCTGGGCACCTGGTCGGGCCGGGGCCGCGGGGTGTACCCCACCATCGCCTCGTTCGACTACCTCGAAGAGGTGACCTTCTCCCACGTCGGTAAACCGTTTCTGGTCTACGGCCAGAAGACCAAGTCGGCGGCCGACGGACTGCCGCTGCACGCCGAGACCGGCTATCTGCGGGTGCCGCAACCCGGCCGGATCGAATGGGTTCTGGCGCACCCGAGCGGCATCACCGAGATCGAGGTGGGCCGCTACCGCGTGACCGCGGACGGCGTCGAACTCGAGATGTCGGCGCCGACGATCGGGCTGGCCCCCACGGCCAAGGAGGTGACGGCACTGAGCCGCCACTACCGCCTCGCGGGTGACGAGTTGTCTTACACCCTGGACATGGGAGCCGTCGGAGAGCCGGCGCAGAACCATCTGACCGCCGCGCTGCGGCGAACGGGATAGGCCCGCCCGTCAGGCGGTGCCGTCGTCGCCGCGGTCCTTCCTGGCCTCCTGGGCCAGGAACCGCTCAAACTCGGCACCGAGTTCGTCGGCGCTGGGCAGCTCCTCGTCGCGGGCCAGCAGCGAGCGATTCTCCTGGGCGGCGATGAAGGCGTCGTACTGGCGTTCCAGCGCCGTCACCACTTGCGCCACCTCGGCGCTCGCTTCGACCTGTTCGTCGATCTTGGCCCGGATGTCGGCCGCGGCCTGGCTGAGTTCGCTCAGCGGCAGCTGCAACGAGCCGGTTTGTGCCGCCTGCCGCAACAGCGCCTCGGCGGCCTCGGGGTAGTCGGTCTGTGACACATAGTGCGGCACGTGCACGGTGAACCCGACCACCTCGTGGCCGTGCTGGGCCATCCGGTACTCCAGCAGGTTGGACGCACTGCCCGGGACCTGCACCTCGGCGATCCACGGAGTGAAGTCGGCGATCAACTCACGGTTGTTGGAGTGCGCCGTCAGCGTCACTGGGCGGGTGTGCGGGACCGCCATCGGGATGGTGCCCAGCCCGATGGTCCGCCGCACGCCGAGCCGCTCGGCCAGCAGCCGGACCGCGGTGATGAATCGCTCCCACTTGAGGTCGGGCTCCATGCCGGCCAGCAGCAGAAACGGCGTCCCCGCACTGTCACGCAACGCGTACAAGCTCAACTCGGGTTCGGCGTAGTGGGTGAAACGGTCGGTCTTGAACGTCATCACCGGCCGGCGGGACCGGTAGTCGAGCAGGTCGTCGATGGCAAACGACGCCACCAGTTCACTGTCGAGGGCGCTCTTGAGGTGGCCGGCCGCCAGCCGGATCGCATGGCCGGCGTCGGAGAAACCCTCCAGCGCGTGGATCAGCACCGGACCTTCGCCGTCCGGCGATGTCAGCTGCGGCGCCGGAACCTCAAGTTCGTACATGCCGCCCTGCTGGGCCTGGTAGTGCCGGTCCCGGTCGGAGCCGGTATCCGGGTGCTCGGCCATTGCCTTCGCCTCCTCGTCGTGCGGATCTCGATGCGGATCGCGCTGTCCATTTTCCCCTACGTCAGGCCGCACCGGAAAACGATGCGCGGATGTCAGCGAAAACGCCCGGTCAGCCCGGCCCCATTCCCGACGGGACCGGAGTTCGCCCAACGAGAAATTCCCGCTTCGGCGGCTGCCCACACCCTCGAGCAGCCGTCGGCTCACAGTTGCCGGTTCATCCACAATGCGGTCGCGGACGCCACGCGGGCGCGCCCCGATGACGGTGGGTGTCGTCAACGTTGCTGCCATGACGACGAAGCAACCCGAATTCACCCTGAACCGCCCCGCAGCGCTGATCGCGGCGCTGCCGGCCATCCTCGGCTTCGTGCCGGAGAAATCCTTGATCCTGGTATCGGTCGACGGCCGCGAGTTGGGCTCGGTGCTGCGGGTTGACTTGTCCGACGGCATCGCCGACACCGTCGGCCACCTCGCCGATGTCGCGGCGGCCGCCGCCCCGGCCGGGGCCATCGTGGTGATCGTCGATGCGGCGGGGGCGTGCTGCCCGGTCTGCAACGACGAGCACCGCCGACTGGTCGATGCCCTGTCGCAGGAGTTGACGCGCAACGGCATCGCGCTGCTCGGCGCGCACGTGGTGGACCGAGTGGCGCACGGTGGGCGCTGGCACTGCATCGACGGCTGCGGCGCGGGCGGCCCGGTCGACGATCCGGAAGCCTCTCCGCTGGCTGCTGCCGCCGTGCTGGAGGGCCGGCGGCTGTATCGGCGCCGAGCGGATCTGCAGGCGGTGATCATCCCCGACGACGCGGCGCGCCGTGCCGCGGTGGCAGCGGTGATCGACGATCATGCGGCGGACCGGGCCGCAGCGAGCCAGGCCGATGGACATCGCCAGGCCCGCCGCGACGTCGAGCAGATGCTGGCTGCCGTCGTCGCGCTGGCCGGCGGCCGGGAGCCGAGTGAACCGGAGCTGGCCCGGCTGGGATGCTCGCTGACCGACGTGCTGGTACGGGACACGCTGTGCGCGTTGGCCATCAGCGAGCACGCCGCCGACGCCGAGACGCTGTGGTCGATACTGGCCCGCACGCTGCCCGAGCCGTGGCGGGCCGACGCGCTGGTGCTGCTGGCGTTCAGCGCCTATGCGCGCGGTGACGGACCGCTGGCAGGGGTGTCGCTGGAGGCAGCGTTGCGCTGCATGCCGGACCACCGGATGGCGGGTCTGCTCGACACGGCGCTGCAGTCGGGACTGCGGCCCGACCGGATCCGCGGGCTGGCCGATACCGGCTATCGGCTGGCCGGCCGGCTCGGGGTGTCGCTGCCGCAGCGGCAGGGTTTCGGTCGACGGGCCGGCTGAGACGAACCGATCAGACCTTCTGCACCTTGACGGCGTGCGCCATCGCGTACGGCAGGCTGACGTCGGTGTGGCCGGGCATGACGATCGTCACGCCGTCCTCCGCGTCGGCTTCGACGGTCACCCGGGCGTTAGGCACCACACCGGCGTCCTTCAGCCGGGTGATCAAGTCGATGTCACCCTGGACGTGTTCGGTGAGCTGGCGAACCACCACGGCCACCGGCGAGCCGGCCGGCAGCTCGGTCAACCGCACCAGGTCGGTCTCCCGCGGTCCGGCGTCCGAGCCGAAGCCGAGGTCGGGCAGGCCGGGAATCGGGTTGCCGAACGGTGAGGTCGTCGGGTTGTCGAGCACCTTGACCAGGCGGCGCTCGACGTCCTCGCTCATCACGTGTTCCCAACGGCAGGCCTCGGCGTGCACCTCTTCCAGCGGCAGCCCGATGATGTCGACCAGCAGGCGCTCGGCCAGCCGGTGCTTGCGCATCACCGAGACTGCCAGGGCGCGGCCCTTCTCGGTGAGTTCGAGGTGACGGTCACCGGCCACCCGCAGCAGGCCGTCGCGTTCCATGCGAGACACCGTCTGGCTGACGGTCGGGCCACTTTGCTCCAGGCGCTCGGCGATCCGAGCTCGCAGCGGCGTGACACCCTCTTCCTCAAGGTCATAGATCGTCCTGAGGTACATCTCCGTGGTATCAACCAACTCGTTCATTCGGGCCCTTCCGTCCCCGACGAGTCTACTTGGCGGCGGCGGCGTGGTCAGCCAGCGACAGCTGACCGGCCCGGGCGCTGCGCGGTTGCGCCGGGCCACCGCAACGGTGTGCGGTGGCCCGGCGCAGCGCTCGTGTCAGCTGGCGTAGGACCGCAAGCGATCGGCGCGTTCGCCGTGCCGCAGCTTGGCCATCACCTCACGCTCGATCTGGCGGACCCGCTCGCGGGACAGGCCGAACAACTTGCCGATCTGATCCAGCGTGCGGGGCTGTCCGTCATCGAGGCCGAACCGCAGCCGGATCACCTGGTGCTCACGCTCGTCCAGCGTCGCCAGCACGCTGCGGATGTCGGTGTGCAGCAGTTCGGAGATCACCGCGTTCTCCGCGGACATCGCCTCGGAGTCCTCGATGAAGTCACCCAGCGGCGCCTCCTCGTCGGAGCCCACCGGCATGTCCAGGCTGACCGGGTCGCGGCTGTGTTCCAGCAGGTCGTTGATCTTCTCCGCCGGAATGCCTGATTCTGCGGCGAGTTCCTCGTCGGTGGCCTCACGGCCGAGCTGCTGGTGCATCTCCCGCTTGATCCTGGCCAGCTTGTTCACCTGCTCGACCAGGTGCACCGGCAGCCGGATGGTGCGGCTCTGGTCGGCCATACCACGGGTGATGGCCTGGCGAATCCACCACGTCGCGTAGGTGGAGAACTTGAATCCCTTTGCGTAGTCGAACTTCTCCATCGCGCGGATCAGCCCGAGGTTGCCTTCCTGGATCAGGTCCAGCAACGGCATGCCCCGCCCGGTGTAACGCTTGGCCAGCGAGACCACCAGGCGCAGGTTGGCTTCCAGCAGATGCCGGCGGGCGGCCTCGCCGTCGCGGACCACGATGGCCAGCTCGCGCTTGCGCTTCTCGCCGAAGCGCTTGCGGGTCTCCAGCAGGTGCTTCGCGTACAGCCCGGCCTCGATGCGCTTGGCGAGCTCCACCTCGTCGGCGGCGTTGAGCAGTGCGGTCTTGCCGATACCATTGAGGTACACCCGCACCAGATCCGCGGCTGGACTCTGCGCATCCAGATCGCCATCGATCCGACTGATGGTGGCATCTGCCTTTGCCATTACGGCCTCCCGTTGATCGGCTTCAGCTGTCACAGGTGTCAACGTCCGACACGGGTGCAGAGTTCCCGCCCGATCGCTTTTCCACACCACTTGACGTGCGGGAATACGGCGATGACTTTGAGAATGTGCTAAGAACCGCTACCTTGCGGCGGTTCGCCGGCCCCGTCGGCGCCGGCGGGCCCCGGCCCGAACTCCGGCTCAGGACCGGCCGGTTCAGGCTGCGGCGATCGCGGATGTTCCAGCTCGCGGCGCGGCGCGGTGGGGAACAAGGGCGTGCGCGTCGGGGCGGCGTCGTAGCGCCGCGGCTCATCGGCGCTGCGGGGCGGCCGGTCGTTGGCGATCAGCACCGCGATCCACGGCAACGGTATCGAGGCGATCAGGATCGCCAGGGAGATCCAGCCGTTGTGCCAGATACCGTAGGCGGCCGCGGCCAGAATCAGCGCCGGGACCCGGAACGCCATCAGCGTCAGGTACTTACGTACCCGCTCACGGTGCTGCTGTTCGAAAGACGGGGCGGCCGCGGTGATGAGCACCGGCCGACCGTCGTCGTCGAAACCCAGCTCGGGGCCGTGCTTCATCACTCCACTGTCGCACACGGATCGGCCCGCAGCCACGAAGGGTTTTAAGATCCGCTGAGTTGCGGGCACAATGGGGCAATGGGCATACAGACCGACACCCTCGAACGCACCGATGCCGAGGAACGCGTCGATGACGGGACCGGCGACGACACCCCCAAACACTTCCACTACGTCAAGAAGGACAAGATCGCCGAGAGCGCGGTCATGGGCACCCACGTGGTGGCCCTGTGTGGCGAGGTCTTCCCGGTGACCAAGTCGGCGAAGCCCGGATCGCCGGTCTGCCCGGACTGCAAGCGGATCTACGCGACACTCAAGAAGAGCTGACCGGGTCGTTCACCGGCTCGTCGCCGGGGCCGCTTCGGCCCGTCCGCGACACCAGCCAGACGCGCAGCTGACGCAGGTGGGTGGCCTCCGCCGGCCATTCCTCCTGAATGGCGGCATTCAGTTCGGCGCCCAGCATGATGGCGAAACCGAGCAGAAACGCAAACAGCAGGAAGGCGATCGGCGTCGCCAGCGCACCGTAGGTGTAGCCGGTGCTGGTGATGTAGCGCAGGTAGACCCGCAGCCCGAGAGTGGCCACGACGAACACCGTGGTGGCCAGCAATGCCCCGATCACCAGGCGGTGTGACGGCAGCGGTTTGGGCAACGAGACCCGATAGAGCACGGTCACCGCCAGCAGCAATCCCAGCACCAACGTCGGGTAGTAACCGAACCGCAGCAGATCTGTCCACCGCGCGGGAAGGTGCTCGGCGATCGCGTGCGGCCCCAACGCGGCGAACGGCGCCCCGGCGACGGCGATCACCAGCATCGCCACGTACAAGCCGAGCGCGAAGAACCGTTGCCGCACCGGATGGCGTAGCGGGGTCTGATCGTGTGCCTCGACCACTGAGTCGACGAAAGCCGAGATCGCCGAGGAACCGGCCCACAGCGAAATCACGAAGCCCAGCGAGACCACCTCACCGCGCGCGTTGGAGACGATGTCGCGCACGGTGGGTTCGATGATCTCCGCCACCACGTTCTGCGAGAAGAAGCTGCTGGCCATCCCGATCAGCCGGTCCTGGATGGTGGCCAACGTATCCGGGCCGAACAACGGCGCCACATACGACAGGCTGCCCAGCATCCCGAGCAGCAGTGGCGGCAGCGACAGCACCGACCAGAAACCGGCCTGCGCGGACTCGGCGAAGATGGAATCGTCCCAGCTCTTCGCCAAGGTGCGGCGTGCGATGCGCAGCAGGTGATGCCGGGAAGGTTTGGGGATTTGGTCAGCCATGACCAGCCCAGCATTCCTGACGAATGGTGCTAGCGCCCAATTCCCTCCATAGGGCGTGTTGCGCGCGGATCCGGGGCTGCGATCGGCTAGTCCTCGACGGGGGCGCTGACCTGCAGCACGGCAGCCAGCTCAATCAGCTTGGCTTCGTGCTCGTTGGCGTGGTGCTGGCAGAACAGCAACTCGGCTCCGGAGGGCAGCGTGGCTCGCACTCGGGCCGCGGCACCGCACCGGTCGCATCGATCAGCCCGAGTGAGTTCGGGACTGGTCAGAGTCGCGTTCATGGGCTCCTCCGTTTCTCGCGGGTCTGTCAAGTGTGTCAGACGCTCGGGCGTTCGGCGTTGTTCCCCGCTTCGGCTGTGTCGTGTCTCACCCCCCGCGCGGCGCTGGGGCAGGATCAGCAGCGATGGAACACGACATTCTGGTACACCTGTGCGGCACCCGGGATTGGGCGGCGGCACAGGCGTCCGGCGCGCTGCGGCCGGAATCGCTCTACAGCGCGGGGTTCGTGCACCTGTCGACCCCACAGCAGGTGCATCTGCCCGCCAATCGTCTCTATCGGGGGCGCACCGATCTGGTGTTGCTGCAGGTGGACCCGGTAAAGGTGGCGTCGCCGGTGCGCTGGGAGCCGGGCGTGCCGGGTGATCCCGAGGCGATGCTGTTCCCGCATCTGTACGGACCGCTGCCCGTGGATGCGGTGATCGGCGTCAGGTCGTATCGGCCCGGCCCGGACGGCGCGTTCGGGCCGGCGGATTGAGTTTGAACGGGGTGGTGGGCTTGGCCGCCGACGCCCGGGTGAGTTCGCTACGGGCGAACGTGGTCTGAGCCTTGTTGATTAGCGCGGCGGGCACCCGCGGCCAGGCGGCGGCCACGGCGTTCAGCGCGGAGATCACGGCCGGATCCAGGCCGGCCTCGGCCGGAACCCGGTGACCGTGGCGCACCGCGCGGTTGAGCAGCGCGGCGAAGGTCTGGGCGTCGCCATCGGTCGGCATGCTCGGCGATATTACCGGCGGGACCGGCGACCGGGCGTCAAACCGGAGCGGCCACGATGATCGACATCGGGCTGGCGGTCGGCACCACCCGCTGCAGCCGGAATCCCGCTCGCGAGAGCAGCTCGGCGTATTCGCGCCGGGTGCGTTCCAAGCCACCGGCGGCCGCCAGCATTTCCAGATCGAGCAGCAGGCCCAGGTGGGCGGGCGCGCCCTCGGGCAGCACCATCTCCAGCAGCAGCAGGGTGCCGTCCGGGGCGATGGCGCTGCGGACGTTGCGCAGAATCGCGCACGAACGCTCGTCGTCCCAGTCGTGGATGACGGTCTTGAGCAGATAAGTGTCACCGCCGGCCGGCACCGATTCGAAGAACGACCCACCGGCGACATCACACCGCGACGTCACGCCGGCGGCCGCCAGGGTGGCCTCAGCCCCGGCCACCACCGCGGGCAGGTCGAACAGCACGCCGCGGGCGCCGGGCGCGGCGCGCAGCACCGCGGCCAACAGCGCACCGTGGCCGCCGCCCACGTCGATGATCAGTTTGCTGGCGCTGAAATCATATGCGGGCACCGCACTTTCGATCGCCACGGCGGACGCCCCGGTCATCGCATTGTTGAAGACCTGCGCCAGTTCGGGGTCGGTGTCCAAGTAGGAGAAGAACGACATCCCGCGCACCTTGTCGACCGCGGTCTCGCCGGTGCGCACCGAGTGTTCCAGGTGTGACCAGTGCTCCCGGTGCGCCGGGTCGCCGATGAACGCGATCATCGGCGCCACGCTGGCGGGATCATCGGCGACCAGGGCGCGCCCGATGCGGGTCAGTGCGAACCGGCCGTCCCGGCGCAGTTTGAGCACCGATTGGCTGGCCAGCGCCCGCATCAGCCGGTAAGTGGCTGCGGGGTCGGTGCCGACCCGCCGTGCGGTCTCGTCGGCGGTCAGCGGGCCGGCTCGGAGCGCATCGGGGATTCCCAGCCGTACCGCGACGTGCATCGCCTGGGCCAGCCATGCCCCGAATCCCAGTTCCAAGACGGCGACACCGGCGGGCACCGTCGCATAACGCAGTCGCTGCAGGCCGCCGCGCATCGCGGTGAGGGCGGCCAGCAGCGCCGCCGGTGGGGGTTTTGCCACAGCCGGCTAGTCGAGGTAGTCGCGCAGGACCTGGGAGCGGCTCGGGTGCCGCAGCTTCGACATCGTCTTGGACTCGATCTGCCGGATCCGCTCGCGGGTGACGCCGTAGACCTGGCCGATCTCGTCGAGGGTGCGCGGCTGGCCGTCGGTGAGCCCGAACCGCAGCCGAACCACGCCGGCCTCTCGCTCGGAGAGCGTCTCGAGCACCGACTGCAGCTGGTCCTGTAGGAGCGTGAACGAGACGGCGTCGACGGCTACCACCGCCTCGGAGTCCTCGATGAAGTCGCCGAGCTGCGAGTCGCCCTCGTCGCCGATGGTCTGGTCCAGCGAGATCGGTTCCCGGGCGTACTGCTGAATCTCCAGCACCTTCTCCGGGGTGATGTCCATCTCCCGGGCCAGTTCCTCCGGGGTGGGTTCGCGGCCGAGATCCTGCAGCAGCTCACGCTGGATGCGGCCGAGCTTGTTGATCACCTCGACCATGTGGACCGGGATGCGGATGGTGCGCGCCTGGTCGGCCATGGCCCGGGTGATGGCCTGGCGGATCCACCAGGTGGCGTAGGTGGAGAACTTGTAGCCCTTGGTGTAGTCGAACTTCTCCACCGCACGGATCAGGCCGAGGTTGCCCTCCTGGATCAGGTCCAGAAACGCCATGCCCCGGCCGGTGTAACGCTTGGCCAGCGAGACCACCAACCGCAGGTTGGCCTCCAGCAGGTGGTTCTTGGCCCGGTCGCCGTCACGGCAGATCCAGGCCATGTCGCGCCGGTAGGCGACGGCCAGCTTCTCGCCCTTCTCGGCGTGCTCGGCCATCTTCTGGGTGGCGAACAGCCCGGCCTCGATCCGTTTGGCCAGCTCCACTTCCTCTTCGGCGTTGAGCAGCGCCACCTTGCCGATCTGCTTGAGGTAGGCGCGCACCGAGTCGGCCGAGGCGGTGAGCTCGGCGTCCTTGCGGGCCTGGCGCAGCGCCTCGGACTCCTCTTCGTCCCAGACGAAATCACCTGAAGCCTTGTCCTTCTCGCTGGGCTCGGCGATCTCGTCGTCGTCGTCGGCTGCCTCCTCGCCGGCTTCCTCGGTCGCCGTCCCGGCGGCCACCACGGCTTCGTCGGCGCCGGAGTCCTCGGCGTCCTCGTCCAGCTCTTCCAGGTTCAGGTCGGTGTCGTCGATGTCCTCGTCGCCGGGTTCGGCGTCCAGTTCGGTGTCGGCGTCCAGCTCCTCGTTCGCGAGGCCGACCTCGGTGTTCTTGGCTGCGCCCTTGGCGCCCCGGGCGGCGGCCTTCTTCGCCGGGCCCCGGGCCGAACGGGTCTTGGGCTTGGTGTCGCCGTCGTCGGCGGTCTTGGCGGCCGCCCGCGCGGTGCTCTTGGCGGCCTTCTTGGCCGGTGCGGCCTTGGTGGCCTTCGCCGCGGTCCGCTTGGCGGGTGCGGCGGCGGCCTTGGCGGGGGCCTTCGCAGTCGACTTGGCGGCGGCCTTGGCGGGTGCCTTGGCGGGTGCCTTGGTGGCACTGCGCTTCTTGGGCTCCTCGGTCGCCGGCTTTGCCTTGCTCGCTGCCACGTCCACCCCTTCGGTCGGACTGACTTTCGGGTCGCAGCGCTGTGCGCCACCGAAAGTGTCGGGTATATCGGATGTCGGCTCTATTTCAGTTGGGTGATCAACTTGGATAGTCGCCGCTATCGGTTAGGCGGCCGCCGCGGACCATTGTAACGACAGCGTGCCGCAACAATCGCTGAGCGGGCGCTATTCAGCGGGTCACGTCGGCCGTGGCGGCCATCGCGGCCCCGACGATCCCGGCGGTGTTCTGCAATGTCGCGGCGACCACCGGAGTCCGGTTGCGCAGCAGTGGCACCCACTGGTCAGCTTTGCGGCTGATGCCGCCGCCCGCGATGATCAGGTCCGGGCACAGCGCGTCCTCGATCGCCACCAACACCTTGGTCACCTGCTTGGCCCACTTCTTCATGCTCCAGTTCTTGCGCTCCTTGACCGACGCGGCGGCCCGGTGCTCGGCCTCCTTGCCGGCCACGTCGATGTGCCCGAGTTCGGTGTTGGGCAGCAGTTTTCCGTTGTGGATCACCGCCGAGCCGATCCCGGTGCCGAAGGTGAGCAAAACGACGACGCCGGTGTTGTCCCTGCCCGCGCCGAACCGCTCTTCGGCCAGTCCGGCGGCGTCCGCGTCGTTGAGGACGACGACGGGCTGCCCATCGAGCGCGGCCTGGATCGCGGCTTGCGCGTTCACCCCGATCCAGGACTTGTCGACGTTGGCGGCGGTTCGCACCACGCCGTCGATCACCACACCGGGGTAGGTGACCCCCAGCGGACCGGTCCAGCCGAACTTCCGGACCACCTGGGCGACGGTCTCGGCAACCGCGGCCGGGGTCGCGGGGCTCGGTGTCGGCAGTTTGTAGCGTTCGCCGATCAGTGCACCGGTGTCGAGGTCGACCACGCCGCCTTTGATGCCGCTGCCGCCGACATCGACGCCGAAACCGCGTCGGTGCGGTCGCCCGTCGCCGGTCCCGGCAGCGGGCGCGCCGGGCGGGGAATCGGTCGGGTCTGTGCCGGTCATGGATCTCCTCGGCGGGTTGTCAGCAGGTACCGGAATGGATCTTGGTCAGCAGTGCCGGGTCGGGCAGCCCGGTGGCGTCCGGACGCAAGCCCGCCAGCGCCGCCTCGATGTCGTCGCTGTGGGCCAGGCTCACGAAGTCGCTGCCGACCGCGAGGTCAACGGAGTCGTCGAGGCGGTCATCGCGGAACAACTCGGTGCACGGCGCCACCAGCCACAAGGCCGCAGCGGCGGCCTGTCCCGCCTCACCGAAGCGGATCTGGCCGTTGCAGTCCAGGCGGCTGTTGGCATAGACCGGGTCGTTGGCGGCGGTCGGCTGGGCAAAGCCGTCGTCACGCAGGGCGTCGGCGACGTCGGCGGCCTGCCCGGCGCGGCCGCTGGCGTTGAGGACACGCGCTTTGATGTCGGCGAGTTTGGCCGGGGTGGTGGTGATCATCGCGGCGCGGGGCACCTGGGTGCCCAATCGCGGCTGGTCGGGCTCGGTGGGTGCCGGCGGTGCGTTGCATACCGCGACCTCGTGGATGTCGGCCGGTCGGGTCAACGCCACCGCCCATGCCACCGCGGTCAACAGCGCCAGGGCGGCCAGGGCGTAGGCGGCGGGGCGGTAATTGCGTCGCCGGAACGGCAGACCATGCTTGTCGAACTCGGTACCGGAAGTGATTTGCGTGACCACGTACGCACTCTAGAGGGCGCGGGCGACCCCGATGGCCGTGGTCAGCAAGGTGATGTGACGTAAATCACACTTGATCTGGGCGGGATCGGGGCACGAATCATTTGGTGGATGCGTTCGACGCTGGTACAAAGCTCGCGCAGGGTTACCGAGGGGACTGAGGGGAGAAGACGATGGCTACCGACTACGACGCCCCGCGGCGCACCGAGACCGACGACGTTTCTGAGGACTCGCTCGAGGAACTCAAAGCGCGGCGGAACGAGGCGCAATCCGCCGTGGTCGACGTCGATGAATCGGAATCGGCCGAGTCCTTCGAACTGCCCGGCGCGGATTTGTCCGGTGAAGAGTTGTCAGTGCGCGTCGTGCCCAAGCAGGCCGACGAGTTCACCTGCTCGAGCTGTTTTCTGGTTCAGCACCGCAGCCGGCTGGCCAGCGAGAAGAACGGCGTGATGATCTGCACCGACTGCGCGGCCTGACCCGCACCGTCCCTCAACCCTGCAAGGCCGCCAACACGCGCTGCGGATGACGGCAGCTGATCAGCCAGTACGGCGTCGGGTCGTCGGGATCGTCGAGCACGATCAGCACCATTGGCCCAACCCAGCCGCGATGCACGACGTAGGCCGCCGGATCGAGTTGGCGGCCCAGCGCCGCCGACTTGGCTGACTGCGGGACCTCGGCGGAACGGGCGATCACGCCGGCCGGCAGGTGCGCCTCGCCCACCCAGAGTTCGACCTCGCCGCCGGTTTCGACGACGCGGACTTCGATGCGTCCCAGCCACAGCAGGGCGGCCACGGTGATCGCGAAGAACACCGCGAACGGCAGCCAACCCGGCAGGCTGCGCAGCCCCAGCCGCACCTCGTAGGCCATCAGCCCGTTGCCCACGAACCCCAGCGGCCACCACCACCAGGGCACCCACAGTTGCTCGCGGTACCGCACGGTTTGCGGTGCCCGGTGGTTCACACGCGATCCCGACATCCGGTTAAGAGTAGTCTTGCGCCTCGTGTCGCCCAGTCTCGCGGTTGTTCGCCTAGATCCTGATCTCCCGCTGCCGAGCCGTGCCCACGCCGGCGACGCCGGCGTCGACCTGTACAGCGCGGTCGATGTCGAACTGGCCCCTGGCCACCGTGCGCTGGTGCCCACCGGTATCGCGGTGGCGATTCCGTTCGGCATGGTCGGCCTGGTGCACCCGCGGTCGGGTCTGGCTGCGAGGGTAGGTCTTTCAATCGTCAACAGCCCGGGAACGATCGACGCGGGTTACCGCGGTGAGGTTAAGGTGGCGTTGATCAACCTGGACCCGGCGACCCCGATCGAGATCCACCGGGGGGACCGGATCGCCCAGCTGGTGGTGCAGCGGGTCGAGCTACCAGAACTGGTCGAGGTGACCTCGTTCGACGAGGCCGGTCTGGCCGGGACCACCCGGGGCGGTGACGGCCACGGCTCGTCGGGCGGGCACGCGAGTTTGTGACGGCATGTGTAACCGCTGGTGACGGCAGAAGTGACGGAGATGGGCGGCTGTGATGGCATTCGGTAGGGGCAAGAGCAAGGTGGGCGGCGACGAGCCGACGCGCGCCGTGCCGGCACCCGAGGAGCTGGAGGACCTCGACGAGGACGCGGGCGAGGAACTCGAGGGCCCGTTCGACATCGAGGATTTCGACGACCCGGCGGCGGCGGCGACGGCCCGGCTCGATCTGGGTTCGGTGCTGGTGCCGATGCCCGCAGGCGCCCAGGTCCAAGTCGAGCTCAGTGAGGCGGGCGTGCCCAGCGCGGTCTGGATGGTGACGCCCAATGGCCGGTTCAACATCGCCGCCTACGCCGCGCCCAAATCGGCGGGGCTGTGGCGTGAGGTCGCCGCCGAGCTTGCCGAGGCGCTGCGGCGGGACTCCGCGAGCGTCAGCGTCATCGACGGCCCGTGGGGCCGCGAGGTGGTCGGATCGGCGGCCGGCGCGGTCCGGTTCATCGGGGTCGACGGCTATCGCTGGATGGTGCGTTGCGTAGTCAACGGCCCCCACGAGTCGTTGGAGGCGCTGTCCCAGCAGGCGCGAGAAGCCCTGGCGGACACCGTCGTCCGGCGTGGCGACACGCCGCTACCGGTGCGTACCCCGTTGCCGGTGCGGCTGCCCGAGCCGATGGCCGAGCAATTGCGAGCCGCCGCGGCCGCGCAGGCCGCCAGGGGCGCGGCGCCCGGTGGTGGTCAGCAGCCCGGGGGGGTCCAGCCCGGCCCCGGCGGCGATGTACCGCCGCCCGCGCCGACCGCGCGCCGCAGCGTGGAGGGATCCGCGATGCAGCAGTTGCGCACCATCACCGGCGGTTAGCGAGGCTCGACGCAGGAGAGCCGAAGCTGGACCGCCGAATCAGCCCCGGCGGTTAGCGAGGCTCGACGCAGGAGAGCCGAAGCTGGACCGCCGAATCAAGCCCGGCGGTTAGCGAGGCTCGACGCGGCGATCAGCGCCGTCACGCAGGCGGCGCCCAGGGCGGACGGGTCGGCACCGATCTGTGCCAGCGTGACTGTGCGCAGCGCCGCCCGTGGCGCGGCGGATACCCACTCGGTGGCAGTGTGCAACGGATGGACCGGGTCGTCGACGGCCGCGGTCACGCCCAGCGGCGCCGTCAGCGTCGCCAGCTCGACACGGGTCGGCGCCGTATAGGCCGCCGCCTGCTCCAGCGCGTCGGGCAGCAGCGGCCACTGGGCGGTCCACGACCGGGTCAGCTCGTCGGCGAGCCATGCCGGGCTGGACGCCCGCATGCGGGCCACCACGGCCGGCAGGCCGTCCCGGCGCAGCTCCTCGGCGCTGAGGCGGGCGGCGTGCGCGGCCGGTGCGCCATCGGGGGCACCCGTCCATGCTGGCAGCGCGGCCAGCACCCCGCGCACTCGCCCGGGATGCCGCAGCGCCCACGCGGCGGCCACCGCCGCGCCGATCGACACGCCGCCGGCGATGATCGGGACGCCTCGCGAGGCTGCGGTGTCCAACGCGGCCAGGTAGCCCTCGACGAGGCCGTCAGGTTGCGGCCGGTGGACCACCAACTCGGCGCCTACCTGCTGCAACGGTTGCGAAAACACCCGGTGGATGTAGTCGTCGTCGGATCCGGTTCCCGGCAGCAGGACTGCCGTCACACCGTGCAAATCGAATGCCACCCCTCGATGGTGCCGGGTGCTGCTCGGCGCGCCGTAGGCCGGTCTTGTGGCATTAGGTAATCAACAGGTCTACCCTAGCGTGCGCACACAACTGAGGGAGAGTGCAATGGCTGCGCCCAAAGGCTATCTGCGGCGGCTGACTCGGAGACTGACCGAAGACCCCGAGCTGCGCGATGTCGAGGAACTGTCCGACGAGGCGCTCAACACCGGCGCGCAGCGCGCCATCGACTGCGAACGCGGTCAAGAAGTCACCATGGTCGGGGTGCTGCGCAGCGTGGAAGCCAACGCCAAGGGCTGTGTGGGCGGGGTCCGCGCCGAGTTGTTCGACGGCACCGACACCGTGACATTGGTGTGGCTGGGGCAGCGCCGCATTCCCGGCATCGACTCGGGCCGCACGCTGCGGGTGCACGGCCGGCTCGGCAAGCTCGACAGCGGCTGCAAGGCCATCTACAACCCCCACTACGAAATTCAGCAGTGACGGGCGGAGACCGTCAGGCCGGTGTGACGATGACCGACGGGTTCGGCGCCCAAGGGCCGCAGCGACTGCTCGAGCAGATCGGCGGAGTGTCCGGCCTGATCTACTCGTCGCTGCCGATCGTGGTGTTCGTGCCGACCTCCAGTGTCTTCGGGCTGCGAGCCGCCGTGGTGGCGGCGCTGACGGTGGCCGCGGCGGTGCTGGCCTGGCGGCTCATCCGCCGAGAAACGACCCAGCCGGCGGTGTCGGGGTTCTTCGGGGTGGCGGTCTGTGCCGTGATCGCCTACCGGATGGGCGACTCCAAAGGCTATTTCCTGCTCGGCATCTGGACGTCGCTGGCATGGGCGCTGGTCTTCGCCGGATCCATCCTGATCCGGCGACCGGCGGTCGGCTACATCTGGAGCTGGGCCAGCGGGCAGAGCCGAGCCTGGCGCGGGGTGCGCGCCGCGGTCTACGCCTACGACATCGCGACCCTGACCTGGGTGCTGGTCTTCGGTTCCCGCTTCGTGGTGCAACGACTGCTCTACGACGCCGACCAGACCGGGTGGTTGGGGGTGGCCCGCATCGCCATGGGCTGGCCGCTGACCGCGCTGGCGGCGGTGATGACCTACCTGGCGGTCAAATACGTGCAGCGGACACTGGACGAGCAGCCCGGCTCACACCCGGCAGACGACTGCGAACCCCGGTCAGTGCGCCGGTAGCAACAGCTCGCGCAGCGCGTCCTCGACGCCGGTGGACGCGACGAACAGCAACTCGTCGCCGCCTTCCAGCGGCTCGTCGTCCTGCGGCACGATCACCCGGGTGCCCCGCAGGATCGTCACCAGTGCGGCGTCGCGGGGCAGCGTCAACTTGCGCACCGGTTTGCCGCCCCAGGGGGTGTCGTCGGGCAGCGTGATCTCCAGCAGGTTGGTTTCGCTCTTGCGGAATTCCATGAGCCGCACCAGATCCCCGACCGCGACGGCCTCCTCGACCAGCGAGGCCAACATCCGCGGCGTGGACACCGCCACGTCCACGCCCCAGGCATCGGTGAACAGCCATTCGTTGCGGGGATCGTTCACCCGGGCCACCACCCGGGGAACGGCGAATTCGGTCTTGGCCAGTAGCGACAGCACCACATTGGCCTTGTCGTCGCCGGTGGCGGCGATGACGACGTCGAAGTCTTCCAGGTGCACCGATTCCAGCAGAGTCAACTCGCAGGCGTCACCGAGATGCCACTGCGCCTCGGCGATGTCCTCGACGTCGATGTGCTCCGGATTGCGCTCGATCAGCGTCACCTGATGCTCGCTGTCGAGCAGTTCCCGTGCGATCGACCGGCCGACGGCCCCGGCTCCGGCCACGGCGACCTTCATTCGTCCAGGTCCTCGCTCGGCGGCAGCGCGGCGATAGCGATCGCCTCGGCGACGCGGCCCGACACCGCGACGATGTAGACCTGGTCGCTGGCCTGGATGACGGTCTTGGGCTCGGGCAGGATGCCGGTGCCGAACCGGATCAGGAACGCCACCCGAGCGTTGGTGGCCGCCTCCAGGTCGGTGACGGGGCGGCCGATCCAGTCCTCGTGCAGGACGACTTCGGCGACGGCGACGGTGCCGGTGGGGTCACGCCATTTGGTGGTCTCGCTCTCCCGGGTCAGCGCGTCGAGCAGCCGGTCGGTGGTCCAGGGCACGGTGGCGATGGTCGGAATCCCGAGCCGCTCGTAGACGGCGGCCCGCTTGGCGTCGTAGATCCGGGCGACCACTCGCGCCACGCCGAACGTCTCGCGGGCCAGCCGCGCGGCGATGATGTTGGAGTTGTCACCCGAGGAGACCGCCGCGAACGCACCGGCCTCTTCGATGCCGGCGCGCAGCAGCACGTCGCGGTCGAAGCCCATGCCCAATACCCGTTCGCCGTTGAACTCCGGGCTGAGTCGGTTGAACGCGGTGGAGTCGCGGTCGATGATGGCGACCTCGTGGCCGATCCGGGACAGTCCGTCGGCAACCGAGGCCCCCACCCGGCCGCATCCCATCACAACTACCCGCACGTGCACGGTCCTTTCGGCTGGTTCGACTAGTTTTCGACTGCAGTCGTGCCCGTATTCGGTGAACGCTACCGCCAGCGCCGGCCTGGCTTACCCTTGGCTCTCGTGTCGAAGATTTCCACCGCTGCTCGCCGGCTGGTGCTGGGGCGGCCGTTCCGCAGCGATCGGCTCAGTCACACCCTGTTGCCCAAGCGTATCGCGCTGCCGGTGTTCGCCTCCGACGCGCTGTCCTCGGTGGCCTACGGGCCTGAAGAGGTCTTCCTGGTGCTATCGGTGGCCGGCATCGCGGCCTACCGGATGACGCCATGGGTCGGTCTGGCGGTGGCGTTCGTGTTCATCACCGTGGTGGCCTCCTACCGGCAGAACGTGCATGCCTACCCCTCCGGGGGCGGTGACTACGAGGTGGTCACCACCAACCTGGGCGGCACCGCGGGCTTGACCGTCGCGAGTGCACTGATGGTGGATTATGTTCTGACCGTTGCCGTTTCGATCTCATCGGGGGTAGCCAACATCGGCTCGGCGATTCCCTACATCGCCGACCACAAGGTGGCGTTCGCGGTGGGGACCGTCGTCGTGGTGGCCGCGGCCAATCTGCGCGGCATCCGGGAATCGGGTACCGCGTTCGCCTTCCCCACCTATGCGTTCATGATCGGGGTCTTCGCGATGCTGGGCTGGGGGCTGTTCCAGATCTTCGTACTGGGCCACCAACTTCAGGCCGATTCGGCATCGTTCAAGATCCACTCGGCGCACGGCGAGGTGGTCGGGCTGGCCCTGGTGTTCCTGGTGGCGAAGTCGTTCTCGTCGGGGTGTGCGGCGCTGACCGGGGTGGAGGCTATCAGCAACGGCGTGCCGGCGTTTCGCAAGCCGAAGTCGCGCAACGCCGCCACCACCTTGCTGATGCTGGGCGTGATCGCGGTGACGCTGATGATGGGCATCATCGTGCTGGCTCGCCAGACCGGTGTGAAAATCGCCGCACGGCCGCACGAACAGCTGATCGGGGCGCCGGCAGACTACGACCAGAAGACGCTGCTGGCGCAGTTGGCCGAGACGGTGTTTCGCGGTTTTCCGCCCGGTCTGTGGATCATCGCCGGCGTGACCGCGCTCATCCTGGCGCTGGCGGCGAACACCGCGTTCAACGGTTTTCCGGTGCTGGGATCGATCCTGGCCCAGGACCGGTATCTGCCGCGTCAGCTGCACACCCGTGGTGACCGGCTGGCCTTCTCCAACGGCATCGTGTTCCTGGCGGTCGTGGCCATTGCCTTCATCGTGGCGTTCGGGGCCGAGGTGACCGCACTGATCCAGCTCTACATCGTCGGGGTGTTCGTCTCCTTCACCTTGAGTCAGATCGGCATGGTCCGGCACTGGAACCGATTGCTGCGCACCGAAACCGACCGTGCGGCCCGCGCCAAGATGGTGCGTTCCCGGGTGGTCAACACCATCGGGTTCGTCGCCACCGGGACGGTGCTGCTGGTCGTGATCGCCACCAAGTTCGTGGCCGGCGCCTGGATCGCGATCGTCGCGATGTCGGTGCTGTTCGCCATGATGAAACTGATCCGCCGCCACTACGATGGCGTCAGCGAGGAGTTGGCCGCGCAGTCCGCCGCCCTCGAAGACCAGGCGGTGTTGCCCAGTCGCAACCACGCCCTGGTCCTGGTCTCCAAGCTGCACCTGCCGACCCGCCGTGCGCTGGCCTACGCGCGGGCCACCCGCCCGGACACCCTGGAGGCGATCACCGTCAACGTCGACGACACCGAGACCCGGGCCCTGGTCCGCGAATGGGAGGACAGCGATATCACCGTGCCGCTCAAGGTGATCGCGTCGCCGTACCGGGAGGTCACCCGGCCGGTGCTCGAGTACGTCAGACGGCTCAGCAAGGAGTCGCCACGCACCGTGGTGACCGTCTATATCCCGGAGTACGTGGTGGGCCACTGGTGGGAGCAGGTGCTGCACAATCAGAGCGCGTTGCGGCTCAAGACCAGGCTGCTGTTCATGCCGCAGGTGATGGTCACCTCGGTGCCCTGGCAGCTGAACTCCTCGGAGCGGCGCAAGGAGTTGGCGCCGCACCACGCGCCCGGCGACACCCGGAGAGGCTTCACGGAGTGACCGAATTGATCCTGGACGTGGGCCCACCGGCCAACCGGGGCAGTTGTGTGGCCCGCCATGACGGTCGGGTGGTGTTCGTGCGCTACGCGCTGCCCGGCGAACGGGTGCGGGCCCGCATCACCGCCGAGCGCGGCTCCTACTGGCACGCCGAATGCGTCGAGGTGCTCGAAGCGGCGGACGGGCGGATCGCCTCGCTGTGTCCGATCGCCGGCGTCGACGGCGCCGGCTGCTGCGACCTGGCGTTCGCCGAGCCCGCCGCGGCGCGGGCGCTCAAAGCGGAGGTGGTCACCAACCAGCTGGGCCGGCTCGGCGGGCACGACTGGCACGGCGAGGCCGAACCGCTGGGTGAGGACGGTCCGACCGGCTGGCGCACCCGGGTCCGGCTGGAGGTCGGCGCCGACGGACGGGCCGGATTTCACCGGTATCACAGCGACGAACTGGTCACCGATCTGCGGTGCGGCCAATTGCCCGCCGGGATGACCAAGGGGCTGGCTGAGCAGACTTGGCGGCCGGGCGATCAGCTGCACGTGGTGACGGACGACGACGGCGTCCGGCATGTGGTGGGCACCAGCCGCAACCACCGTCCGCAGGTCCTCGAGGGCGACTATCACGCCACCCAGTGGGTCGGGCGCCGACGCTGGCGGATCCCGGTGACCGCGTTCTGGCAGGCGCATCGCCGGGCGGCCGCGCTCTACAGTGCGCTGATCTCCGACTGGGCGCAACCGGAGGCGGGCATGACCGCCTGGGACCTCTACGGCGGGGCCGGGATCTTCGCTGCGGCACTGGCCGAGGCGGTGGGGACCTCCGGCGAGGTGGTCAGCATCGACACCTCACGGGCCGCAACGGCCGCCGCCCGGGCCGCCCTCGCCGATCTGCCGCAGGTATCGGTGCGCACCGACTCGGTGCGCCGGGTGTTGGCCGCACAGCCGAAGGCTGCCGACGTCGCGGTGCTGGACCCGCCGCGCGCCGGCGCCGGCCGTGAGGTGATCGAGGCGCTGGCGGCCGCGGAGGTGCCGCGGCTGGTGCACATCGGTTGCGAGGTGGCGGCGTTCGCCCGCGACATCGGGCTGTACCGCGATCACGGCTACGCCGTCGAGCAGATCCGGGTGTTCGACGCGTTCCCGCTCACCCACCACGTGGAGTGCGTGGCGCTGTTGACGCGGACTTAAGAACCTCCCGCGAGCAGACGCGAAAACCCCTAAATCCTGGTTTTTTTGGGGGCTTTCGCGTCTGTTCGCGCCGGACAAAATCAGCCGAATACGAAGTAGCGCAACCACAGATACAGCGCGGACAGTGCGACCGAGACCGCGGTGACCACGATGCCCTTGCGGGTGAACTCCCAGAACGAGATGGGATGGCCGGCGCGACGGGCGATTCCGAGCATCACCACGTTGGCGCTGGCGCCGACCGCGGTCAGGTTCCCGCCGAAGTCGGCGCCGAGCGCCAGCGCCCACCACAGCGCATCCGGGTGCAGGTCATTGGGCAGCGTGGTGCTCAGCTCGGCCACGATCGGCGTCATGGTTGCGACGTAGGGGATGTTGTCGATGATCCCGGACACCGGCGCGGACACCCCCAAGATGCCCATCGTGGTCAGCAGCGCGTTGCCCCCGGTGAGGTCGGTTGCCGCGTTGGCCAGGGTGGCGATCGCGCCGGTGTCCACCAGGGCGCCGACCATCACGAACAACCCGGCGAAGAACAGCAGGGTCTCCCATTCGACGCCGGAGAGATAGTCCGAACGCTCCAGCCTGGAGATCACGATCAGCGCCCCGGCTCCGAGCAACGCCACCACCGACGGTTCCAGGTGCAGCGCGCCATGCCCCAAGAACCCGGTGAACACCGCGGCCAGCACCACGCCGCACTTGATCAGCAGGCTGCGGTCGCGGATCGCCTCACGTTCCTCCAGGGCCATCACGTCGGCGACGCGGTCGGCCTCGACGGTGAACGATCCGGGAAACAGCCAGCGCAGCATGATGACGAACACCACCATCACGATGAGCACGATCGGAGCCAGATGGATCAGAAACGCGTTGAACGTCAACCCAGCCCGGCTCGCGATGATGATGTTCGGCGGATCGCCCACCAGGGTGGCGGCGCCGCCGATGTTGGAGGCGAACACCTCGGCGATCAGAAACGGTGCGGCGCCGATCTCGAGGCGATCGCAGACCAGCAGGGTGACCGGGGCGATCAACAACACGGTGGTGACGTTGTCCAGCAGCGCCGAGGCCACCGCCGTCACCAGCACCAGCAGGATCATGATCCGCAGCGGGGACCCGTTGGCGCGTTTGGCGGCCCAGATCGCGATGTACTCGAACACCCCGGTCTGGCGCAGCACGCTGACGATGATCATCATCCCCAGCAGCAGGAAGATGACGTCCCAGTCGATCCCGGTCGTGTGCGAGTAGAAGATGTCATGGGAGCTGATCACCGGTAGGACGACGACGGCCGCCGCTCCGGCCAATGCCACCAGGGCTTTGTTGACGCGGTCAGCGGCGATGAATGCGTAGGCGATCACAAAGACCGCTACCGCGAAATAGGCCATCCGGGGAGGATCAGGCTTTCAGCGCCGTGGCCAGCAAACGCGACGCGGTGATCACGCCGTGCAGTTTACCGTCCTTGACGACGGCGACCAGCGGGGTGCGCAGCCGGGCCATGGTCGAAGCGACTTCGATGAGGGTGTGGGCGGGCCCGGCGGTCGGCAGCTCGGGCAGGTGTTCGGGCAGCACGTCGCGCACCGTCTTGCCGCGCAGCTTCTCGGCGGCACGATCGGCCACGCTCTCGCTGAGCACGCCGGCCAGCGACGGGTCGTCCTGGACGTAGCCCGGCACGATGAAACGCACCACCTGGGAGGCCGGCAGCACCGCGTGCGGCTTGCCGTCCTCGTCGGCGACCACGATGCCGGGCAGCCGGTGCTCGGCCAGTAACCGGGCCGCGTCCAGGGCGTCGGAGTCGATGGCCACCACCGGGAATTCCTCAGCGATCTCCTCGGCCTGCATAGGACGACCATACGGGTGGTGCCGGTCGCCATGCGTAGACTAGCCGGATGCTTGAAGGGATCCGCGGCCCCGCCGATCTGCAGCACCTCTCGCAGGCGCAGTTGACCGCTCTGGCGGCGGAGATCCGGGAATTCCTGATCCACAAGGTCGCCGCGACCGGGGGACACCTGGGCCCCAATCTGGGTGTGGTGGAGCTGACGCTGGCGCTGCATCGGGTCTTCGACTCCCCGCACGACCCGATCATCTTCGACACCGGCCACCAGGCCTACGTGCACAAGATGCTCACCGGCCGCAGCCCCGACTTTCACAGCCTGCGCCGCAAGGGCGGGCTGTCGGGGTACCCGTCGCGCGCCGAGAGCGAGCACGACTGGGTGGAGTCCAGCCACGCCAGCGCGGCGCTGTCCTACGCCGACGGACTGGCCAAGGCCTTCGAGCTGACCGGCCACCGCAACCGGCACGTGGTGGCCGTCGTCGGCGACGGCGCCCTGACCGGCGGCATGTGCTGGGAGGCGTTGAACAACATCGCCGCCGGTAACCGGCCGGTGGTGATCGTGGTCAACGACAACGGCCGCAGCTACGCGCCCACCATCGGCGGTTTCGCCGACCACCTGGCCGCGTTGCGGCTGCAGCCCGCCTACGAACGGCTGCTCGAGCGCGGCCGCGCCGCGGTGCGCGGGGTGCCGGTCGTCGGCGAGATCGGTTACCAGGTGATCCACAGCTTCAAGGCGGGCCTCAAGGATGCGCTGGCCCCGCAGGCGCTCTTCACCGATCTGGGCCTGAAATACCTGGGCCCGATCGACGGGCACGACGAGGCCGCGGTGGAGTCCGCGCTGCGCCGTGCGCGGGGCTTCGGCGCGCCGGTGATCGTGCACGTGGTGACCCGCAAGGGCAAGGGTTACGGGCCGGCCGAGGACGACGAGGCCGAGCAGATGCATGCCTGCGGCGTGATCGACCCGCTGACCGGGTCTGCGACCGAGACCGCCGGCCGCGGCTGGACGGCGGTGTTCTCCGATGCACTCATCGAGTACGGCGCCAAGCGCCGCGACGTCGTCGCGATCACCGCCGCCATGCCCGGCCCCACCGGGCTGACCCCGTTCGGCCAGCGGTTCCCGGACCGCATGTTCGACGTCGGGATTGCCGAACAGCATGCGCTCACCTCGGCGGCCGGGCTGGCGATGGGCGGGCTGCACCCGGTGGTGGCGGTCTATTCGACCTTCCTCAACCGCGCCTTCGACCAGCTGCTGATGGATGTCGCGCTGCATAAGCTGCCGGTCACCGTGGTGCTCGACCGAGCCGGGATCACCGGTCCCGACGGCGCCAGCCACAACGGCATGTGGGATCTGTCGATCCTGGGCATCGTTCCGGGCATACGGGTGGCCGCACCGCGCGACGGTGTCCGGCTGCGCGAGGAACTCGGGGAGGCGCTGGACATCCATGACGGACCCAGCGCGGTTCGGTTCCCGAAAGGGGATGTGGGCGAAGACGTCCCGGCGATCGAGCGACGGTCCGGGGTGGATCTGCTGGCGCTGCCGGCCGACGGGCTGCCCGCCGACGTGCTGCTGGTCGCGGTCGGCGCGTTCGCGCCCATGGCGCTGGCGGTGGCCGACCGGCTGCACAACCAGGGCATCGGCGTGACGGTGGTCGATCCCCGCTGGGTGCTGCCGGTTCCCGCGGTGATCATCGAGATGGCCGGCGCCCATAGGCTGGTGGTCACCTGCGAGGACAACGGCGTCGCCGGTGGTGTCGGCTCGGCGGTGTCGGCCGCGCTGCGGCACGCCGAGATCGACGTGCCCTGCCGTGACGTCGGGTTGCCGCAGCGTTTCTACGACCACGCCTCCCGCGGTGAGCTGCTGGCCGAGGTGGGCCTGACCGCCCAGGACGTGGCCCGCCAGATCACCGGCTGGGTGGCGGCGATGAGCAGTAGCAACTGCGTCGAAGAGGTCAGCGAGCGGCTGGATTAGGGCGTGGCCCGGTGGGCGGCCACACCTTGTCGAACACCCAGGTGAATACGAACGTGTAGACCAGGAAGAACACCAGCAGGCCGGCCTCGAGAGCGAACGCCTGCGGCAGCGACACCTGCAGGATCCAGGCGACTATCGGCAACAAGAACACGACCAGTCCGCCTTCGAAACCGATGGCGTGCGCCACCCGGCGCCGCAGCGTGCGGGCCCGGGAGCGCTGCCGCCGCTCCCACGCCTCGAACATGGTGTTCCAGAGGTAGTTCCACAGCACCGCGACGGTCGATGCCGTCACGGCCATGACACCGGAACTGCCGCCGCCGAATCCCAGGACGACAAAACCCAGGGCGGTGAGCACGATGGCGACGATCTCGTAGCTGATGACGTAGCTGACCCGGCGAACAACTGGTGACACGAGGTGCTCCAAGGAAAATCGACCATGGGAAGTCCTCGAAGGTTCGCGTCCATGGTGGTCGTGGCGTGAGAAGCGATGGCCGATCGACGAATACGGCTGACGCTTCCAGCAGTCTAGCAACACGTCGACCGCGCCGCCGGGCGCAGCAAGCCGGCCGCGCTAGCCGCCGGCGACCGTAGCCCCGAGGGCCTGGGCGAGCAGCGGCACCGTCAACTGCCGCTGCCAGGGCCGGGCGCCGCCGGTGTTGAGGAACTCCTCGATCGCGGCCGTGGGATCCGGTGTCGCCGCATTCCAGTCCCAACACAGTCGGCGCAGCAGGTCGGGGGAGAGCAGGTTCTCGGTGGGCACGTTCACCTGCTCGGACAGTTGCCCGAGCGCGGCGCGGGCCGCCTCCAGTCGCGTGGCCGCCTCGGGTTTGCGCCGCGACCAGCGCGAGGGTGGCGGTGGGCCGCTCGGGGGTTCGGCGGAGTCCGGCGGTTCCGGGTTGTCGCGAGCGGCAGCCAGCGCTTCCAGCCAGGTCGCCGCGCTGCGGCGCTGCTTGGGTCCGCCGAATACCGGCAGCGCGAGCAATTCGTCGACGGTGGTGGGATCGGCGACGGCTGCGGCGATGATCGCCGCATCGGGCAGGATGCGCCCAGGCGCGATATCGCGGCGCTCGGCGATCCGGTCGCGCACCGTCCACAGTTCACGAACGGCGGCCAGCCCGCGCCGGTCGCGCACCTTGTGGATGCCCGAGGTGCGCCGCCAGCGGTCCCGGCGCGTCGAGGTGGTGAAGTCGGTGCTCCGCAGATGATTGAATTCCTGTGCCGCCCAATCGCTTTTACCCTGACCGGACAGCACCTCGGCGATGGCTTCACGCAGTTCGATGAGGACCTCGACGTCCAGCGCCGCGTAGTTGAGCCACTCGGCGGGCAGCGGACGCTTCGACCAGTCGGCGGCGCCGTGGCCCTTGGCCAGGCCCAGACCCAACAGCCGCTGCACCATCGCCGCCAGGTTGACCCGGTCGAAGCCGGCCAGCCGGCCGGCCAGTTCGGTGTCATAGAGCGCCTTCGGCCACATGCCGACCTCGGCCAGACAGGCCAGATCCTGATCGGCGGCGTGCAGAATCCACTCGTCGTCGTCGAGCACCTCGGCGACCGGGCGCAGCAGGACCGCCGGATCCGAGCCGGCCCCGACCGGGTCGATCAGCACGGTGCCGGCACCGGCGCGCCGGATCTGGATCAGGTAGGCGCGGTTGGAGTAGCGAAAGCCCGACGCGCGTTCGGCGTCCACCGCGAACGGACCGTGGCCGCCGGCCAGCTTCTCGGCGGCGGCGCCGATCTGCCGGGTGGTGACCGACACCTCCGGTACGCCGCCGGCGGGATACGGCAGCGGCGTCGGTTCGGGCGCTTCGGTGGCCGGTTCGGTGGTCTGTCCGGTCATCTCAGACGCGGGTTCGCGAGCTCAGGTCGGTGATCCCGACCGGCGGCAGGCCTGCGGCATGTTCGAGGACCTCGCAGAACGCCTGAACGTGCGTGCCCAGCTCCGGAGTGGTGGCGGTCCAGGACGCTCGCAACTCCAGCTGGTGTCCGCGGGGCGGACCGGAGATGTCGCCGTAGCGCACCGATGTGGTCGCGGTGACGGTGCCGCCCAGCGCGGTCATGTGTTCGGTGCGCGAGGCCAGCGCTTCGACCAGCCAACTCCAGGCGACTTCCGGCAGCAGCGGGTCGATCGCCTCCTGCGGGTCCAGGTCGGCCTGGATGAAGGCCACCAGGCGCATGGTGCCGTCCCAGGCGTCGGTGCCGTCCGGGTCGTAGAGCAGGATCAGCCGGCCGAACGCATCGCCGTCGGAGTCCTGCGGGACGAAATCGGCTTCGGGATGTTTGACCTCGGCACCCAGCGCATAGCTGTAAGGCGCCAGCCGCTGGGGTGGCCGGATCGGGCCGAGCTCGATCTCGGACCGGACCGTTGCGGCGTGCATGGTCGCCACCGCTTCGCGGAAGGGGGCAGGCTCGGCTGATGTCACGGGTGCCGCTCCTTAACTGATCGCTCTGCCCCGCGCCGCCAGCGGCCGGCCCCCGGGTGCTGTTGCGCACCGCCGCGACGCGGGTCGCCGAATCTCACGCTAACCCCCGACGCCGGCCGGCGCAGAAAGGCGCGCCGAATCACCGGCGGTTCGGCGAGGCTCGGTGGAGTCGGCCCCCGGGCCGGCGGAGGCGAGGGGAAGCCGGGACCGCCGCGCCAAACACCGGCGGTTCGGCGAGGCTCGGTGGAGTCGGCCCCCGGGCCGGCGGAGGCGAGGGGAAGCCGGGACCGCCGCGTCAAACACGGGCCGTTCCCGCGCCGTAACCGGTCGTGGCAGCATTGAGGCCGATGAGTGCCCGTCGAGAACTGCCCGATTCGCCCTACCTGGCCGCCGCTGCGGGCCGGCAACCCGCCCGGGTGCCGGTCTGGTTCATGCGGCAGGCCGGCCGGTCGCTGCCGGAATACCGAGTGTTGCGCGCCCAGCACCGCATGCTGGAGGCCTGCTTCGACCCCGAGCTGGTCTGCGAGATCACGCTGCAGCCGGTCCGCCGCCACGGCGTGGACGCGGCGATCCTGTTCTCCGACATCGTGGTGCCGCTGCGCGGGGCCGGGGTGGATCTGGACATCGTGCCCGACGTCGGGCCGGTGATCGCCGAGCCGCTGCGCAGCGCGGCCGATGTCGCTGCGCTGCGGCCGCTGGAACCGCAAAGCGTGACCGCCGTCGCCGAGGCGGTGTCGCTGCTGGTGGACGCGCTGGGCGACGTGCCACTGATCGGTTTCGCCGGAGCGCCGTTCACACTGGCGTCCTACCTGGTCGAGGGCGGGCCCAGCCGGAACCACGCGCGGACCAAGATGATGATGCTGGCCGAACCGGACACCTGGCATCAGCTGATGACCAGGCTCACCGACCTGACCATCGCGTTCCTGACGGTGCAGCTCGACCACGGCGTGGACGCCATCCAGCTGTTCGACTCCTGGGCTGGCACGTTGAGCCTGGCCGACTACCGCAAATTCGTGTTGCCGCACAGCGCCCGGGTGTTCGCCGCGCTGGCCGACGCCGGCGTGCCGATGACGCACTTCGGGGTGCAGACCGCCGAGCTGTTGGGCGCCATGGCCGAAGCCGGAGCCACCGTGGTGGGAGTCGACTGGCGGACTCGGCTGACCGATGCCGCCGCCCGGGTCGGAGCCGGCGTCGCCCTGCAGGGCAATCTGGACCCGGCGGTGGTGCTGGCGGGCTGGCCGGTGGCGGAGCGCGCGGCCCGCGCCGTCGTCGCGGACGGTCGCGCCGCGGTGGCCGCCGGCGCGTCCGGGCATGTGTTCAACCTCGGGCACGGCGTGCTGCCGGAATCGGACCCCGGTGTGCTCACCGACCTGGTGGAGCTGGTCCACTCGTTGTGACGTCGACCTACTGCGTCGTCGGGGGCGGGATTTCCGGTCTGGCCGCCGCCTACCGGCTGCGCGCGACGCTCGGTGACGCGGCGACCATCACCGTCTTCGACCCGGCCGACCGGCTCGGCGGGGTGCTGCGCACCGAGACGCTGGGCGGTATCGGCGTCGACGTGGGGGCCGAAGCGTTCGTGGCTCGCCGTCCCGAGGTGCCCGCCCTGCTGTCCGAGCTGGGCCTGGCAGATCGGGAGCGCACCACCACCGGGGTCCGCCCGCTGCTGTACCGCGGTCGGCGGTTGCATCCGCTTCCGACGGGCACGCTCAGCGGGATTCCATCGTCGCCGGGGGCGATGGCCGGGCTGGTGGACGAGAAGACCATCGCCCGCATCGCCGGCGAACCCAACCGCCAGCTGAGCTTCGAGCCTGGCAGCGACCCGGCACTGGGGGCCCTGGTCGGCGACCGCTTCGGCGAGCAGGTGGTGGCCGCCTCGGTCGATCCGCTGATCGGCGGGGTGTATGCCGGGTCGGCGGCAACGGTCGGGTTGCGCGCGGCGGTGCCAGGCCTGGCCGCCGCGCTGGACGCCGGCGCGCCCAGCCTCACCGCGGCGGTGGCACAGGCGTTGCCGAGGGCTACCGGCACGCCGGTGTTCGGCGCCATCGCCGGTGGCTATCAGGTGCTGATCGACGCGCTGGTGCGCCGCAGCGGGCTGCGCTGGGTGCAGGCGGCGGTCACGCAGATCGACCCGGTGGCCAACGGCTGGCTGTTGCGGGATGCCGCCGGCGGCTTCCACCGTGCCGACCGGGTGGTGATGGCCGTGCCGGCCCAGACGCTGGCACGGCTGGCAACCGGATTCGCGCCCCGCACCGCGGCGGCGGCCAGCGGCATCGTCAGCGCGTCGTCGGTGGTGGTGGCGCTGGCGGTACCCACCGGCGCGGCGTTCCCGGACAACTCCGGGGTGCTGGTCGCGACCGGGGAGCGATTGCACGCCAAGGCGCTCACCCTGACCTCACGCAAGTGGGGGAACTGGGGCTATGGCGGCAAGGTCGAACTGCTGCGACTGTCGTTCGGCCGGTTCGGCGACGCCCGCACCCATGCCACCGAGGCTGAGTTGGTGGGGTGGGCCATGCAGGATCTGGAGACCCTGTTCGGGGTCATGGTGGACCCGGTCGAGGTCCGGGTGCAGCGCTGGCCTGCGGCGATGCCGCAGTACCGTCCCGGGCACGCGGCCCTGGTCGGCGACCTGCGCGCCGGGCTGCCGCCGACGGTGGCGGTCGCGGGCAACTACCTCGACGGGATCGGTGTGCCGGCCTGCATCGCGGCGGCCGATCGCGCGGTGGCGGCAGTGATCAGCGCCACCCCGGCCCCCTAGCGGCGGCGTGTCGTGGCAGCATGTGGGGCATGGCGCACCTCGATTACGACAAGCTGAATTCCACCATCCGCTACGTGATGTTCTCGGTGTTCTCGGTTCGTTCCGGGGCCCTCGACGAGGGATCCGCCAGTCGCGACGAGGTCGCCGACCAGGCCGCCACCTTCCTGAAACAGCAGGAGGAGCGCGGTGTGGTGATCCGCGGCGTCTACGACGTGGCCGGCCTGCGCGCGGATGCGGACTTCATGATCTGGTCGCACGCCGAGCGGGTGGAGGACCTGCAGGCCACCTACGCCGGCTTCCGGCGCACTGCGCTGGGCCGGTCCTGCACGCCGGTGTGGAGCAACGTGGGGCTGCACCGGCCCGCCGAGTTCAACAAGAGTCACGTCCCGGCGTTCATCGCCGGTGAGCCGGCCGGCGCCTACATCTGCGTCTACCCGTTCGTGCGTTCGCACGAGTGGTATGTGCTGCCCGAGGAGGACCGCCGCCGGATGCTGGCGGAGCACGGCATGGCGGCCCGGCCCTACAAGGACGTTCGCGCCAACACCGTGCCGGCCTTCGCGCTCGGCGACTACGAGTGGATTCTGGCGTTCGAGGCGCCCGAACTCGACCTGATCGTCGACCTGATGCGCGACCTGCGCAACACCGAGGCTCGGCTGCACGCCCGCGAGGAGACCCCCTTCTTCACCGGTCCCCGGGTCGACGTCGAGCAGTTGGTGGCCGCCCTGCCGTGACCGGCGCATCCGGCCCGCCGGCCGGCGATGCCGAACGCTTCGAAGAGATCTACCGCGCCGCGGCGGGGTCGCCCGCCGCCACCCCATGGGACATCGGTGGCGCCCAGCCGGTGGTGCGGCGGCTGGTCGCACTGGGCGCGATCAAAGGTGCGGTTCTCGACCCGGGGACCGGCCCGGGCCACCATGCCGTCCACTTCGCCGAACACGGCTTCGCGGCGACCGGCATCGACGTGTCGGAGACGGCGATCGAGCGGGCCCGCGCCAACGCCCGGGCGGCGGGCGTCTCGGTCGACTTTCAAGTGGGCGACGCCAAGACCCTCGACGGTTTCACCGACTGCTTCGACACCGTCGTCGACGCCGCTTTCTACAACACGTTCGGCGGCCCGGCCCAGCACGACTACCTGCGGGCGCTGCACCGGGCGACCAGGCCCGGCGCCCGGCTCTACCTGATCGCGGCCGCCGACTACAACATCAACGGGTTCTTCATGCCGCCGGCGATGTCGGTCGACGAGCTGCGCGCAGGGCTGCCGGCCGGCGGCTGGCAGATCAGCTACCTGGGGCCCACCAGCTATCTGGTCAACGTCAACGCGGCGAGGTTCGCCGCCCAGGCCGAGCAGAGTCCGGCCGTGCCGCCCCGGATCGGGGAGATCGCGCGGCGACTGGCGGTCATCGAACCGCTGCTGGACGGCCAGCTGGCGCACGCGCCGTTCTGGGAAGTCCACGCCACGCGTATCGACTAGCTTTCGCCGCGGCCGTGGGCGCCTCCCACTCGCCGAGCCTGTAGTCAGCGTGGAAAAGTGCGAGTGGCGACCTCGGTAACTACAGCCTCGGCGCTCAGGGGGCCGGAATCAGCCGCAGGCAAATGCTATTGATGCAGTAACGCTGGTCGGTCGGAGTGGGATAGCCCTCGCCTTCGAACACATGCCCCAGGTGGCTGTGGCAGGACGCGCACAACACCTCGGTTCGCCGCATCCCCAGCGAGTCATCCGGGCGCAGGATCACCGCCTCGGAATCGGCCGGGTCGAAGAACGACGGCCAGCCGCAATGCGAGTGGAATTTCGCTGTGCTGCGGAACAATTCGGCACCGCACGCCCGGCACTCGTAGACCCCTTCGGTGGTGGTGTCGGTGTATTCGCCGGTGTTCGGCGGTTCGGTACCGGCACGACGCAGCACCGCGAACTCTTCGGGGGTCAGCTTCGCCCGCCACTCGTCGTCGGTGAGGGAAACCTTGGGAGACGTCATGGCTCCACGGTAGCTCGCGCCCGCTCGTTCGCCAGCCATGCCGGATCGATCCCGTCGTCCAGGCGGTCTTGTTCACGGGCGTCGAGGTAGCGGTAGCACAGCACCGCGCACACCACGATCAGCAACAGTGACCAACCGTAGGTGATCTTGAGGTAGTCCAGCGGGCGCCCGACGTTCATCCACCGGAAGATCAGCCATTTGTCCAACGTCATGAACCCGTAGACCCCCAGCCACGCCGGCCAGTTGCGCAGCACCGAGTTCGGCAGCACCACCGTCATCAGGAACGGGAACAGCACGATCGAGTAGTAGCCCTGGCCCAATGACAGCACCAGGAAGGACGCGGTAAGCAGCACACCGGAGGAGGTCAGCATCCAGAACCGCGGGTCACGGGTGCGGTAGTAGCGATACAGCAGCCACAGGCTGACCGCCGCGAGCACGGTGAACAACACGCGCAGGAACAGGATCAGCCCCGGTGGCAGGCCGAAGAACACGCCATTGCCCAGGATCGAGGAGTTGAAGTAGTCGCGGGTGCCCATGATGTAGGGCACCGTCTGGGTGAAGTAACTGGTGGGATCGCTGGACAGCGGAAACGCGACCGCGTTGAACGCCGCCGGCACCGCGACGGCGCCCACGAACGGCCGCCACTGCCGGCTCAGCAGCGGCAGCAGCAGCAGTGGCGCCAGCACCGGCTTGACCACCAGGGTCAGCCCGATCGCGACACCGGCCCACCACTGCCGGCTGGGTCTGCCGTCGAGCAGCCAGCGCAAGAACAGCACCTCCGCCAGCAGGATCACACCGTTGATGTTGGTGAACACCAGTGTGCTGGAAACACTTTCGGTGAGAAACATCGCCGCCAGCAGCGCGGGAGCCGCCACCGAGGTCAGCCCGAAGCCGAACATCCGCAGCAGCAGGTAGGCGGCGATCAGGATCGCGACGGTGTTGGTGGCGATGAAGGTGTAGCGCGACAAGGTCTCCGGCAGGTAGCCGAACGGCGACATCAGCAGCGTGCCGCCGGGGGAGTAGAGATAGTGCGGGTCGACGTAGTCGAAGTGCTCGTTGTAGATGTCCAGGCCGTGCCGGAAGTTCAGCACCGCCCGGTACACCGGCTTGAAGTCGTCGGTGATGTTGCCGTTGAGCGGCAGCACCACCGAGCGGTGAATCAGCGACATGATGGCCAGCGGCCACAGCACCGACCGCAGCACGGTCGCGGTGCTCGGCGCCGTGGTGGGTGGCCGAAACGCTGTCAGCAGGGCGGTGCGCGCCCGGTTCGTAAGGGAGTCGGCTGCCGTCACCAGCGCACCGTACACCGAAGCGGGGTCAGGCCGGGCAGTAGACGTCGGTCTCGGGCAGCTCGCCGGTGTCGAGGTAGCCGACCAACGGAGGCACGGTGCACGCCGAGTACACCGTCGCCCCGTGCCCGATGCCCTGCCACATCACCCGCTTGCTGGCGGCGCCGGCGTTGATGACGGCCGCTGCGGTGGCCGCCACGCCGTCCTCGCCGACGATCGGGTCGTTCTGCACGCCCAGCAGCAGCGCATCGATCTTGAGTTCCTTGGGCTGCTCGGGGGTGGTGCTGGTGGGCCAACTCAGGCACTGCGCCATGTCGAGGGCGCCGACGGCGCCGAACTGTGGGTACTCCTTACCCCAGGCGACGACCAGTTCGCGGACGCGGTCCGGGGTGGGCCGGTTGAGCGCGTCGGCGCAGGAATTGATGAAGTGGCCGTCGCTGCCGACGGTGCCCTGCGCCCGGTTGATCAGGTTGTTCAGCAGGTTGACGTCGCCGTCGCGCGCCGCGGCCAGCGCCCGGGCCAGTTCGTTGGTGGTGTTGACGCGATCACCGGTGGGGTAGCCCAGCGCGGTGACGATGGCATGGGTCACCGCGGCCACCGAGGCGCCGCCGGGGCCGTGCCCGGACCGGGCGGAGTCCAGCACCGCGTCCACGGCGCCTTTCGGGTCCGGGGCCAGCGCGCAGTCCACCGCGACGCACTGCGAGGCGAACGCGTCGAAGGCCGCCTGCTGGCCCTTGACCCGCTGCTCGGCGGCGGCCTCGGCGGCCACACCGAGCGGGATGGGGGAGTCCAGTGCCAGCCGGGCCACCTTGCCCGGATGCGAGCCGGCGTAGGCCAGGGCGACCTGGGCGCCGTTGCCGATGCCCAGCAGTGCCAGCGCCGGCACGTCCCAGATGCTGCGCAGCCGCTCCAGGTCGGTGGCGGCGTGGGTGTTGTCGTAGGAGGATTCGCCCGGTGAGATGGAGTCGGTGCAGTCGGTGGTCGCCGCCATCGCCACGGTGCCCAGATTGGCCACCGGATCGTCGCCGGGGGTGAACTGAGCCAGGTTCCACATCTCGTCGCGCTGGCTGCGCTCGCGGCAGTCCACCGGGCTCGACATCCCGGTGCCGCGCCGGTCCACCGCGACGATCGGATGGCCGTTGAGCACGTCGGCGCCGCCACGTGCCAGCCAGACCGGTAGCTGCAGTGATGACGGCAGGTCCCAGCCGGTGGTGAAGACGACCGGTCCGGCATCGGCCGGCGTCTGCACCGACCGGGCCCGCACCACGCCGATACTGATCGCCGAGGAGCCGCCGCCGAGCGGGTCGACGTCGGCGTCGTAGCTCGCGCAGTCCAACCGCACGCCGGGTGTGGCGGGCACCGCGGCGTCCCCGAACACCCTGGCGGTGCAGTCATGCCAGGGCAGATCGTTCTTGGGCACCGCGACAGGCGGTGGCCCGGGCTTGTCGGAGGTGGACTCGGGTTGCCCCTGCGGGCCGGCGCCGGAGTCGGTGGCGAAGCGCGGGTTGGCGGCCAGTCCGGGAGCGCAACCGGTTAGCAGGGTGGCCGTCGCGAGTGCGATCGCGATCCTGGAGTGCCGACGCATGCCGGCCAGCTTATAGGCGCGCGCCTTTGACGTAGCGGCCGTAGAGGTAGCCGGATTCGTCGACCAGCAGATGCGCACAACGCATCGGGGTCGCCACCTCGCCGGGGCCGGTGGCGATGCGCCGGGCCAGTCCCCCGACGAGGTACGGGGCGACGGTCAGGCACAGTTCGTCGAGCAGATCGCGTTCGACGAACGAACCCAGCAGGGTCGGGCCGCCCTCGGTGAGCACCCGATGGTGTCCACGGGCGGCCAGCGCGGCCAGCACCGCGGCCTCGTCGACCCGGTCGCGGTCGCGGTCTGAACAGTTCAGCACCTCCGCGCGGCCGTCGAGTCGCCGCCGGGTGGCCTCGGCCGCCGACGCGCTGGTCAGCACCAGCGGTGGCAGTTCGGTGTCGGTGAAGACGCGAGCGTCCCGATCCAGTTGCCCCGACCGGCTCACGATCGCCAGCCCGGGCACCTCGGACTGTCCGCGGTCGCGGCGGCGCAGGCGCTCGGTGACGTTGAGGCGGGCGCCACCGTAGTTCTCGACCCGGACGGTGCCCGCGCCGACCAGCACGACGTCGGCGAGCGCTCGCAGCAGCATGAACACGGCCCGATCGCCCGGGCTTCCCAACCCGCCGGACTTGCCGGCCATCGTGGCACCGCCGTCGATGCTGCCGATGAAGTTGGCCCGCAGCCAGCTGCGCGAGCCATCGGTTTCGGGGTAGGCATACAGCCGGGCCAGTTCGGCGTCGTCGACGGGTTGTGTCGAGTCCAGCCGGGTGAAACCGGGGTCTGCGCTGAGGTCGGACATGGCCACGATTGCACCATGTGGCTACAGTTCCTGCGTGCCCAATCCCGACGTCGAGGCGAGCGCTCGCCTGGTGGACCGGCATCCGGCCGTCTCACCGGAGCGGTTGATCGCGCAGCTCACGCCGCCGCCGACGTTCGCCGAGGCCAGCTTCGCCAGCTACCGGCCGGACCCGGCCGAACCGACCCAGGCGGCGGCCGTGGCGGCCTGCCGGGCGTTCTGCACGCAGGCGGTGGAGCGACGGGCCGGGCGGCGCAGGCTGCTCGGCAAGCGCGAGGTGCTGCCGGGTGTCGGGTTGTACCTCGACGGCGGGTTCGGGGTCGGCAAAACCCACCTGCTGGCGTCGGTCTACCGCCAGGTCGCCGAGAGCGCCCACGGGACGCAACCGCATCGGACGGCGTTCGCGACGTTCATGGAACTCACCCAACTCGCCGGTGTGTTCGGGTTCACCGAATGCATCGAGTTGCTCGGCGGCTACACGGTGGTCTGCATCGACGAATTCGAACTCGACGACCCGGGCAACACCACCTTGGTGTCGCGGCTGCTGTCGGAACTGGTGGCAAAGGGGGTGTCGGTTGCAGCCACGTCGAACACGCTGCCCGAGCAACTCGGCGAGGGACGCTTCGCCGTTCAGGATTTTCTACGTGAAATCAGCGCGTTGGCAAGCATTTTCACCCCGGTGCGGGTCGACGGTCCGGACTACCGGCATCGGGACCTGCCGCCGGCGCCCGAACCGCCGTCGGCGCGGCAGGTCGCGCAGCGCGCCGCCGCCCTACCGGGTTCGACCCTCGACGACTTCGACGCGCTGTGCGCGCACCTGGCCACCATGCACCCGTCGCGGTATCTGACGCTGATCGAAGGAGTCACGGGCGTCTTCCTCACCGGTGCGCATCCCATCGAGGATCAGAACGTGGCGCTGCGACTGGTGGCGCTGACCGACCGGCTCTATGACGCCGGTATCCCGGTGGTGGCCGCCGGAGCGAAGCTGGACGGCATCTTCAGCGCCGAGATGCTGGCGGGGGGTTACCGAAAGAAGTACTTGCGGGCCACATCTCGGCTGCTGGCGTTGAGCGCCGGCTGACTCACAGATTCCACTGCGCCAGCCGCAGGCCGGTGTTGCGGGAGAGCATCACCACATGGGTGACCAAGCCGCGGTAGACATCCCAGTAAACCCCGCCGGTGACCGTGGAGCCCTCCGGCGCGTTGGTCAGCACCGCATCCAGCGCGGTGGGGTCGTCGGTGTGCTTGGACACGTAGGCGTCACCGCCCGGGGTGACACCGCTGAAGGTGGTCGAGGCCGCCATGATGTAGCTGTTGGGCACCGAGATGGGGTGGATCGTGAGGTTCGCCCGCCACGGACCGCCCTGGGCGCGCCACCGCGGCGACCCGTTCTGGCCCCAGCCGGGCGGGATCTCGCTGGGCACCACGTCGTGCAGGGTCACGTCCGCGATGATTTTGCCGAAGGCCTCATCCTGGTACTGGATCCGCAGCGTGTCGCCGAGCCGGCCGATCGGGGCTTCCGGAGTCAGGGTGGGCGTGGCGTTCCCGGCCGCCGGCACCAGCAGGGCCAACGTGGTGACTAGCGAGGTGACGACGGCCAGAATCCAGCGATGCATCATGTCCTTCTTCGGTTTACCTGTGGGCATGATGGCACATCGCGGTGGCAGGTGCAGCAGCTTGGCCAGCCTGATCTAGGCATTGGTCAGTTCGGGGCGGCGGCGTCGCCGTCGGCCGAGTTTGCGGTGATCGAGGCCAAGGCGTGCGCCAGGTCGGTCTCGATCCTTTCCGGATCCACCCCGGCACGATGCAGCGGCCCGGTGCCGTCTTCGACTTCGAACAGGGCCAGCAGCAGGTGCTCGGTGCCGATGTAGTTGTGCCCGAGTCGAAGTGCGGTGCGGAAGGTGAGCTCCAGGGCCTTGCGTGCCGTGCCGCTGAACGGGATCAACGCGGGGGGCTCGGCGTCGCCGGCGGGGAGCGCGACGGTGGCCGCGACGGCCCCCGGCTCGATGTGCTGTGCGGTGAGCAAGGCGGTGGCCAGCGCGTCGGGATCGTTTAAAACGCCCAGGATCAGATGATCCGGGGTGATCTCGGCGTTGCGGGCGCGGTGGGCGGCGTTCTGGGCGGCCACCACCGCGTTGCGTGCCCGCGGTGTGAAACGGGCGAAGCCCTGCTCGGCATCGAGGACGGCGGCTTCGGCGCGCGGGACGAACCGCTTCTGCGCCGCCTGCTTGGTGACCCCCATGCAGTTGCCGATCTCCGTCCACGAGGCACCGGACCGGCGTGCCTGGTCGACGAAATGCCCGATCAGGTGGTCGGCGACCTCACCGAGATGCTCGGCTGCCAGCACCGCGTCGGTCAGCCGCTCCAGCGGGTTTTCGTGCACCCCGGCGATGGCGTTGATTAGGTCGTCGAGGCGGACCGGCGGAGCGAGGCGCGTCGGATCGACCATGCCGTCAACTGTAGGTTGACGAACACAGATCGTCAACCCTTGGTTGACGGCAAGGGTGGCTCAGGAGACCAGCCATTCCCCGAAGTCATCAGCGAAACCCGAGGAGGGTGCGTACTTCACCTTCGCCGGACTGACGCCATGCGGCAGCGCGAACACCACGCAACCGGTTGCGGCATCGCCCGGGGAGACATGGAACATGCCGGAGTCGAAATTGGTGCATTCGCTGACGTTGTTCAGATCCGGTTCGTAGCTGTGATCGTCGGAACCGATCACCCAGACGTTGGTGTTGGCGTTGCCGTTCATCGTCGCCGTGCCCTGGTTGGCGATCTTGAGTTCGGTCGCGATGTAGGTGACCGCCGGGTCGCCCTTGCCGGGGGCGACGGTCGCCGGGCTGATGACGCGTTCCAGGGTGACGGTGATGGTGCTGCCGTCGGCTCGGGTCAGCGTCAGGGTGTCACCGGTGTGCCCCGGCTTCGATGCGGCCGTCCCGGGTCCGGTGCTGTCCGACGACATTGCCCCGCGCTCCGATTCGGCGGGACCCGAACATGCCGCCAGCACACCGGCAGCCAACAGGGCGGCCGCCGACAGGGCGGCGATGGGTCGATTCGTGGGGCTCATCTCTCGCTACCTTTCCACCTGCGTGCGCGTTGCCATCGATTCTGCTGCCTGGCTGCTCGTTGGTGCGGACCGGCCCACGCTTCGGGTCGGTTCCCGCTAGATGCGGCTTCACCGGCGGAGTCCGCCGGGGCCAGGCAGTGTTCGTGGCACCGCACCAGCCCGGTATGGGCCGACCGGCCGGCAAGTGCGGTCAGGGGGTCATTGCGGCGCCATCGTTGCCGCAGGCGTGCCGCAGCATCTCACGGTAGATCAGCCCACCGAACGGGTTTGACATGTCGACCCGTGGATCGGCAGGCACCAACCGGTCGCCGCATTGCGCCCAACCGGAGGCGAAGCCGCCGCCGGGCCCTGGCGGTGCGGGCGTCGGGCCGGGATCGGCGCCGGCGGGACCAGGGGCCGCAGCACAGAGCGTGACGATCGCAGCAGCGACAACGGTGATAAGGCGAGTCATGTGGCCACCATGGCACGCGGCACCGACAACGGCCGGCCGCATCGGCGCGGGCTCCTCATGGTGGTGCGAATCTGGTGCGGCACCGGTGTTGAGGTCAGAAAGTGAGCGCTGACCTGCATGAAATCTGGTGCGCGGTACTGGGATTGAACCAGCGACCTCTTCCGTGTCAGGGAAGCGCTCTCCCGCTGAGCTAACCGCGCTTAGAGCCAAGGAACGGAGGTGGAGACGGGAATCGAACCCGTGTGCACGGCTTTGCAGGCCGTTGCCTCACCACTCGGCCACTCCACCGCAAGGGGTTGATGCCACTTGACACCCTCGAGCGGATGACGGGATTCGAACCCGCGACCCTCACCTTGGCAAGGTGATGCGCTACCAACTGCGCTACATCCGCGTGCCACGAGCGAGATCGTCGCTCGTCGCGAAGCAGAACATTAGTCCACTGATGTGAGACAACACAACTTGCCCTGTCAGAACGGCGAGTCGAGCGACGATCAGGCTGCGCGTTGAGGTGGTGGGCGCCGGGCGTGCTAGTCTTCGACCTCGTTCATCCGGTCTCGTAGCTCAGGGGGAGAGCGTCCGCCTCACACGCGGAAGGTCGCTGGTTCGATCCCAGCCGGGACCACAACATAAATATGCAGGTCAGAGGCAGTTTTTGCCCGATTTGATAGCCCGATGGGCTATCAACGGGCTATCCGGTGATGCCGTGACCTGTTTGCTGACCTGCCGCCACCACCACACCGCGATCCGCGAAGCTCACCGGCGTTTCCCCCGTCCAATATGGCTCAACAGGTAGCCCTTTGGTGCCAACGCAGGTAAGTTCGGGCATAGCGGTTTAGCCCATCGCAATCGGCCCGACGTGAGCGCCGAATACTGACCGGAGTATTCAAGTCACGTAAAAACGCTAGCGGTCCCGATGACATGCCTTTAGAGCGTTGGCTATACAACCAACCACGTTTGTAAAGGGTAGTCCATGAGTGAGAAACGCTATCTATCGACGGTTGAGGCCGCGAAATACCTTGGCGTATCAAAGAATACGCTGCGTAAGTACGTCACCAAAGGTCAAGTGCCAGCGCACCGGGTAGGCGAACGGCTCTTGAAGTTTGACACTGCCGAATTAGATGACTTTGTAAAGGCTTTGACCCGATGACTACGCCAACGTATCTAGGTGACGGCCTGTACGTCACGCACAACAGCTATCAGGTAGAGCTGTACGCACACAACGGCCTTGAAAAGACAAACAGCGTCTACCTTGCACCGGCAGAGATACAATCATTTCTCAACTACCTCAAGAGACAAGGAATCGCGGAATGAAACGAATTCTATTGCTATGTGCGGCAATCGCTTTCGCACCTATCGCGAGTGCTGACCCGCCACCGTCACCGTTTGACCCGCACGTACCGAACATCAGCGTAGGTAACTGTCCCGGCGGTAACGGCGGTTTTGTCTTCGGGTTCTGCGATGGCGAGCGTTACCCTGACGGTTCGTATTGGCACCAAGTTTTCACCGCCGGAAACTTTGCACCCATCAGCTATGACTGTGTGATTGAAGGTGGCGCACCTGCGCCACCGGGCGGCTGTGGCAGTGCAGTCAAGGCACCGGCAGAACCGGCACCGGAGTAGTTAGCAGCGGTTCAATCTTTCGCTTTGATCCGCATAGAGCTACGAAACGTGTTGATATCCAAGCGAATAGGGTTAGTGAACTTTTTACCGTCGCGATCCTGGTAGTTGACCGTGCCGCTGAACACGCTCTTTAGCTCGCTCATCTCCAACTGTGAATGTAGTTTTTGTACCGTTTCATAGTCAGACCGCCGCGTGCCTGATTCCCAGACCGTGCGCCATTCCTGACCCGGTGCGAGGACAACAATCTCCGGCGGTACATACAACGAAGTGACCTTCTTGCCTGTAATCGCGCTGTCGTACGGTGCGTGTTCTAGCGGTTCAATGTCCAAAGTGATGTTGTAGGCCGGTGTCTGTCCAAAGTTCTTGATTACCAGGTCAAGGTAATGAAACTGCGTCGGGTTGATGTCTGGAAAAACCACGACGTTGGGTTGCGCGACCTCTTCGCGTGTCTTGCGCGCTTCGCCTACTTGGCGGTATGCAAACAGTGCCGCAGCACCAGCGATGCCGACCGTCACCCATTGAGCTATCGCGGCCCAAGCGTCAGCGGAAAGAGACAGAAAAGTACAGATCATGGTTCGCGAGCTTAGGCGGTCGGGCAATCAATCTGGCGGATTGAATCGTGCCCGATTCAAACCCCCACCGCTATCCGCGATGCTCACCAGCCGACCTGCTGGGATGGCGATTGCTGGCCGCTGTGCGGGTTGCTCGCTGCCTGATGAGCGTGCCCGGTGTCATTGCACCGGGCAGACCCGAAAAACCGTTCTCCGGAGAACGGTTTGGCTACCAATCGATGAGTCGGCGCAGGCGTTGGCGGTCTGCTTGCCTACGCCGGTAATCCATGTGACCCAAGTACAGCCGTCTTCCGGCCAGTTTGATCGCGGACCACTGTTTTTCAAGCTGTTGTGACCAGCCGGCCAAAATCTCTGACGGTGTGTCTGCGTAGCGTTCGTAGTCGGTTGAATCGTCGGCTGCCATCTCTACGCCATCCAGACGGGCCGTTGCCCACGGCCCGCCGTAAGAGATGAACGCTAGATCAGCGGCATACCGGGCACGCTCTGCCTCTTGCTCGGTTTCGGGCAGCTCTACCCGACCGCGAAGCTGTGCGGAATACCGGAACTTTCGCGGCGCGGGGATGTTGGGCCTAGTTACTCCCGGTTCAACGCTGACACCGGCAATCGTGTAGCCAAGCATCAACGTTGCGACAACATGACCGGCCTCATGGATTGCGGTGCGTAGCAACTGTTCTGTCACGGTATACCCGCAATGATCGGTATGCCAGCAACACCGATCACCGTGGCGCCTTTGGCCGGTAATCGCTTGGATCGCAATAGTTTTCCGGCAACCCGAATTCGCTTGGCTCTTGTGACCGTTGGTAGGCATCGCAAAATCTGTCTACGTCGTCGTATGACGGCCCAACTTGGCCGACACCGCTGTTGCGTTTCATTAGACCGGAGACACGTAACCGTAGATCGACGGTGCTTCGTAGCTTGTTTCCGTGGTGATTTGCATACAAGCAGCTTGGCCGCGCCGACGGACACCAGTGCCAAACGCTCTGGTGTAGAACGCATCTTGAATCGGATACTCGCTGTTACCGGGAATGGTCCGAAATCCCTGATATTGCGCGTTCGGATGTTGGCGAACCGCAACACAGTTGTCGGGATTGTTGGCACCATACGTTGCTACCACGGTCAGGTAGCCCTCTGGAATGTAGTCTGACTCGACAACCCAAAGGTTTCCGTAGCTGCCTTGAATTTTCAACTTTTCGTAGGCCGCTGGTGCAACCTCGCCCACGATTTCCTGCGGCGAAAAGTACGCTGGCGCACCTTGACTCGGAATATAGTCATGCTTAGCGACGACACCGCTTGCCGACTCTTGACCCGCTTTCCATTGACTGACAACCTCTGCCTGCGCCGGATTCATCAAAGCCAACAGTTGCGCGTTAGGTTCTGTCCCAAAACCATGCTCAGTCACCGTCTTTGCCAGTAGCTCAAGGTCGCCGGAATCAATCACGGTGCCACCGCTAGCCAGGTAGTGAGTATGTGCTGTGCTGAAACGCTTGCCAAGATGGTCGGGTGGCAACATCGAATCACCGTTGTAAAGCGGATAGACCGTATGCCCGTGCTCATTCGTTCGCACGCCATCATTGAAGATTTGATGCAAGATCGCCGAATTAACTAGACGGTTGTCAGCTTCAAGCGCATAGTTCAGCGTCGCAAGAATCTGCTCATGCGTTGAGTCCCGCAGAGCGAAGCGAGTCCAACGCGACGCTTTGTCGTAATCGTAAAAATCAAACCCCATAAGCGCGTATTCCGCTGGCGGACGCATTGATTCGGGCTGACCATGCTCGCTGGCTAGCTCGAAGTGGTCCAAACTCCGCGATTGGGGGATCGCTTCAGCTGTGTTGATAGTTGAATAGCTCAGCAAAGAAGCGAGCGCGTCGCGCTCCGCGTTCCAAGTTGCCAACGTCTGCTGAACTTCAGACCAAATGACATTGAGGTCTACGCCATCAATACTCGTAGAAACAAGCGCGTCGGACTCTGTGGCAATTCCGCCCTCTGCGCCGAACGGCGGCACGGTAGGCCAACCGCGTTGACTAGTAAGCATTTTCAATACCCTTCGGTTACGTCTGCTAGAAAACGCCGTAGACCCTGCGCGCAACGCTGAAAGGTTAAACCGTTCGCGCAGGGTCGGCGCGCCGACTTCCCGTACTCGTCCAAGCGGCTGGCAACCCTATTGGCCTATTGCCAGTGTGCCCGCTGCTCACGCTGCCGTCAAGGGGCGACACGCCGAAATACCCTGTGCACCAACGGCTTTCACGCGCTATGCTGATGGGGTCACACCCGCTATGGGTGTGCTCTTAGGCCGGTTCGGGCCGATTCAATTGGAAGGAAATTCAAGGTGTCTCACGTTGCGCCGACTATTGATTCTGATGAAGTCTATTTCACTGCCGCTGAGGTAGTCGAATACTGCCGCGAAGTTCGTAACCTCAAGACCATTACAGAGGGAACGATTCGCCGCGCTACATATGAGGGCCGAAAGCTGTTGAAGCCGACCAAAATTAGCAATCGTCTCTACTATGCACGTTCCGACGTTGACCGTTGGCTCGCTGCCTGCAAGCAGGTCTAGACCATGACCAGCAACGAAGATAAACAGCGCAAGGCAGAGCTATCGCAGCGGATGAAAGATGCGTGCTACCTAGATTCACCAGAAAAGTATCAGGTGTTCAATCAGGTTGCCTCACAGGCGGAACCGGATGATGGTCTATCCGTTGTGATGCCGGACGATTGGCAGGAAATCGGCGCGATGCCGCCGCAGTGCAAAGAATTTCGTTGGTGGGCAAGACTGGTTGTTGAACAGCACCTAGATAACCGCGATGACGGTAGCGACGGTACGTTTCTTATGGCGTTTGACCCGCGTGTCGCATTACCCGCACCGCACGAACACTACGCGAAGACAAAACGTTGTGACATCTGTCGAGAAAATGCTAGTTCAATAAGGCTGTATCACTTAGGTTTTGGTGAGTTCACGGTGGTTACTGCGATCTGTGACAAGTTCCATCAGGTTCCATGGCGACCGGACTATACGAGTGATCTAGACCCGTTTCCGATGAAACGTCACGTAGCGCAAGTGTTTCGGCAATATGATCCGCTTACCTGATACCAACGGTTTAAGTGTCTTTGCCGCTGCTATGGCCTACGCGGACGCTGGAATACCCGTTGCACCGTTTGACCCAAAGGCCGGCAACGGCAAAGAGTGCGGAAACTTGCTTGGTAACAAACGTATTCGCGAGCTTTTAGGGCTAGTGGACGGTTCGCGCTGGTATGACTACGCCACAACAGATCAGCGGACGCTAAGGCGGTGGGCTAAAACTTTAGGCGGTTTTGAAGCCATCGCGACTAGTCCAGGGCGATTCAACGCTTGTGTCTTGGACATCGACAGACCCGACAAATTTCCAAAGCCGCACCGCATGGCCTGCGAGACTACGGCCCACGTTCTGACCCGACCAAACGAACACGTTCGCCGTGGGCACTACTTTTTTGCCCTGCCGCCGGAATTACCGGCAATCGGTAACCATAAGGATAAGTGGGGCGAAATTCGTTGTCTCGGCGGTGGTTTGGTTCTACCGCCCTCCCCTAACGATTCACGCCACGTTGCCAGAGCCGGAAAGATGGCCCGCTTGCCCGCTGGCCTGTATCGCGGTAGCGGTTGTGTTGGTGCGGCTGTTGATCTGGACAAATTTTGCGCCAAGTACACAACGATGAAATATCCCGGCAAGCTCAAAGGGCAAGCCGGAATCTACCGCAATGAGCTAGCCAAGGGTAATAACCCGCATGACGCAATGCGTAAAGCTTTGCAGGCCGGTATGGCAGAGGCCGTGATCGGTTTTGTACCGGCTAAAGATGTCCTCAAGACGTTGCGGCCCTTGTGGAACCGCAGTGCTCGGGAGTTTCATTCGCTGGCGGTTTGGTGCGCTACGGCTGCAATGAACGCCGAAACCGATGACATCGAAGCGTGCTCACGTAGGTCTAAGGGCACCGACTCGCGGCTGTACCGAGACAAGTTCAGCAAATAGCCCTAGCGCCAGACCGGGAAATCAAACGCTAGGGCTATTCGACAAAGGAGATAGGCCGATGGTAGCACCAAACGCCAAGAGCGCCAAGGGCATTTGGGACAGTCATGATGCCGATGACATTGACGCTCAAGCGGTGTCGGAGCTTGATAGCGAAGATTTTTGGGAATCAACATCTATCATGCGAGATGTTCGCCAGTTTGCGCGTTCGCGACGTATTGGCCCGTATGCCTTGCTAGGCAACGCTTTAACCCTCGCTACGTCAGCAATTCCGCCGCATGTCGTCTTGCCACCTGAACGCGGTAGCTTTGCCAGCTTGAATCTTTTTGTTGGGCTGGTAGGTCCAAGCGGTGCAACTAAAAGCGCATCAACCGCCGCAGCTCGCGACTGGTTAACCGTAGACCCGATGGTTGATGCTTCAAAACCCGGCAGCGGCGAAGGTCTAGCCAAATGCTTTGCCTACGTGAGAAATAAGCCAGCACCACCAACGCAGATCGGAAAGGCATGGAGTGTCATTGCTTTCATACCTGAAGTCGAAACATTGCTTGCAACAGGTGGTCGCAACGGTTCCACCATGATGAGTGAGTTTCGGTCTGGTTGGTCTGGTGAGCGTTTGGGACACGATTTCAGCGACGCCACGAAAGTTGTTGTGCTGCGGGACCACCGATATCGTCTGTGCTACGTCATCGGGATACAGCCAATGCTTGCAAAGGCGTTGTTTGATGGCGCCGAAGTTGGTACACCGCAACGAATTTTGTGGTTGCCGGTGGCTGATCCAAGTTCGCCGAAAGTGCGGCCAGATGAACCGAAAGCCAAGCATAAGCTCAGCGCGTGGCCAGAGCTTCGCGAGCTAAAGAATTCAAAAATCAAGTTCACGCCACCGGACCCCGAAGTTGCACGGTTGGCGCAGTTGAACGTTCGCGCTGACCCGAATTCATTTGAGAGTCTACAAATTCCAGAATTGGCACGTCGCGCAATCGATGATGAGGCTTACGCGGCGTTGCGACGCGGCCTGACTGATGACACCGAAAACGGGCACCGCATCTTAAGCCAGTTGAAAACCGCCGCGTCGCTTATGTTTCTACACAAGCGAACACGCGAGATTACAGAGCTGGATTGGCAGCTAGCGGGCCATCTTTTAGACGTTAGCGACAGGTTACGCAAAGATACCCGAAATCTGATTGCTACCAACGTCAGTCAACGGAGACATAGCGTCGCGGTATCGCAGGGCATCATGGCCGACGTAACGGAGACAACCAAGGAAGAGCAAGCCGTCATTAGAGTGCGGGAAAAGATCATTTTTCATCTTAAAGCGGCACCAATGGACATGCGCCGCAATGAGTTACGCAAGAAGTTTGCTTCTCGCGACAGGCCATATCTTGACGCCGCGATAGAAGCACTGGCAGATGATGGCGTAGTTGAAGTTTACCCCGCAACGAATAAGGGACCAGATGGATTGATGATTGGAATGATCGACCGTGACTAAGAGTTTGCCGATTGGCACACCGTGGACAAGTGGACACCGTGGACAAGGGTGGACAGTGTGGACAAAAATCGAGACACCGCCGAGAACAAAACCCCAGGACAAATGAATTTTTTGAAGGGTTTTCAGCGTTTTGCACAAGGCGTGTCCACCCTGTCCACCTGTCCACGGTGCGTGATTGTCCACCCTTGTGTCCACGGTGATGAGGGTTAGCTGACCTGGTATACGTCTGAAAGATAGTGAGAAACAACATGATTGAAGAGAGTAGGTAAAGATGCAAGGAATGATTCCGGTGCCAGACGTTGACGGTGCGTTTGTGGATGACGACAACAAACACTTGTCTGAGATGGGAATTGCGCTATGGGCATTGGTTCAGAGGCTAGATGTTCTGATCGCTTTGGCGGTAGAGCATGACAGTTGAAAGTGTGACCTACGGTGAAAACGGAGTGAGAACGCTAGAGGTTGATTGTTCGACATGCGGTGTGGTGCATGAGGTCATTTGGCCGGCTGGTATTAGATGCATTGAATTACTGTGCGGTGGAACGCTTTACGTGCCTAGTTGGTGCTACCCGCGAGGTATCGAAGATAGCGAGCCGAATTATAGCTGCGGGAATCGTAAGGTGCGAGCCAACGTAGTTGGTGAGGACTCCGCGCATCGCGGTAGCGGTGGTGTGGTGAATTTAGAGCCTAGTGATAGCGAACGTGTTTACACGTTGGCGGCAGACAGGGAACGGAGTTAGACAATGAATACTCAACAGCGAGCGGAGTACAAGCGTAAGCGTAATCGGGCTATCAAGATGATGCGTGATGCTGGAATGAGTGAGGAGGATATTCAGAATGAACTAGCGAAGATTCGCGAAGATCTGGGAATTACAGGTGATTCGGTTGCGAACCTACCGGCGGTAGTGGATACGGGCCGCGATGGGCAGACAAGAGACAGCGCGTCGAGTCAGAAACGTATCAAAACGCCCTACGGTGGAATAGCACCGGAAGATCGACCCGAAGGTTATGCAGCACACTATGAAAAGGGCTACGCCAATAAGCCTGAAAGACGTTGCACCGCAACAAATCGACGCGGTGAGCAGTGCCGCAAGTTTGCCATCAACGGTAGTAGTGTCTGCCGAACACACGGCGGTGCGACTAGGCACGTAAAGAACAAAGCTCGCGTGCGGATCGAGATGGCGGCAAATCGATTGGTAGGCAAGGAATTAGAGATTGCTTTCGATGACAACAGACCGCCAGCGGTTCAACTTGACGCAATCAAAGACTCATTGAACCGTGCGGGCATAGTCAAACCGACGCAAGTAGAGGTCGGGCCGATGACCTCGTTTGAAACCGTCTTTGATGACATCGTGAGCGGCCCGCCGTACCAAGATGTTTCGCATGATTCCATGCTCAACGATTCAATTGGCTCGAATTATCAAGAGCCACAACCGGATTACCACACCGCCCCCGCGATGCCCGCGAGCGAACACGTCGGCCCGGTCAGCGATGGCGATTACGCCCCGCCAGCGTCCACGCACAGCCACGAACAGCGCACCGCGAGGTCAATGCACCACGTCACCGGGGATGATGCCGTGCGGCTGGCGAACGTGACCAACGCTCGCATTGGCGCGTTGCGGGCACTACCACCGGGCCGGTCTGACCGGTGAGCAATGGCGGCTGTACGGCCCTCTGGCGCACGTTCACGGTTGGCCGGTGCCCATCCCATGCGGGCCGGTTGGCTAAACCGGCCAGCGGGCCAGCGAGCGAACGCACCGCTAGCTGATAGCCCATAGATAGCCCGCCAGCGGGCCAGCGATGCCGATTAGGTGCGTTGACCTGCGGTAACGCCGACGGTCCCGGCTGGTATTGACACAGCCGCGCTACTAAACCGCTTGTTTTTCAAGGGCATTCGCTGTTTCTGCCGCTGTTGAATCGTCAGGCAATTCGGGCACGTTCGCAAGGGCCGACAACGCAGCGGCAATCTCTACGTCACGGCCCGAAACCTGACCCTGATAGCGCAGCGATGCCGTAGACGTGCTGTGTCCTAGCCGCTTCATTGTTTCCGGCAAGTTGGCAACGCGGGCGGTCTGGTGACCTGCAAAGTGCCGCATGTCGTGAATCCTCATGCCGGTGATGCCAGCAGCATCGCAAGCCAAACGGAACGCATCGCGGACAACACGGTCGGAAACGTGGCAACCACCGCGAACAGGCACGAACAACTGTGCATCGGGGTCCGGGCCGACGTAGGTATCTAGGTGCGATTGAATGTCGTCACGAAATAGCTTGGGAACTATGACCGTTCGGCCCTTGCCCGATTTCGGTGTGCTGATGATGCAACGTGTTTCACCGGCCCGATGGGTTACACCGCGTGCAACGGTGATGACCTCGCAATCATCGCTGATGTCTTTGCGACGTAGTTCGATGACCTCGCCGAAACGCAGACCGCACCATGCCGAAATCAGAACCAACGCTTTAAATTTCGGTTCGATCTTGTCGGCAATGATTGCGAGCTGTGCAACCGTGGGAACTACAGCTTGCCGCTTGGCTTTGACGGACGTTGCACCTTCAATCATGCAAGGGTTTTTGTCTAGCAAGTCATCGGCAACGGCGGTTTTACAGATCGCATGTAGCAACTGATAAGCGTGAGAACGGTACGTCGGCCGATCTTTCAACGTGGTGGCATACCAGTTGCGAACAGTCGCGCTGTTCAACTGGCGCACTAGGACATTGCCCAACTTTGGCGCTATGTGCTTTTCAAGCAGCGTTGTGTACTGAATCGTGGTACGTGGCTTAAGGTTTCGCTGTGCTATCCATTGCTTTGCGTACTCTTCAAGCGTCTTGTCTTGCTCAAGCATCGCCGCGATAGCAAGTTCGCGCTGTTTCGGGCTGACCCAATCAAGACGCGGTGTCTTGCCGCTACGTACCTGCGCTATCGCCGTTTCGATCCCGCGACGTTCGTTGGCTAACCATTCTTCAGCGTCCATCTTGCGCTCAAAGGTGTTCGGCGCAAAATGACGCATGTTGTCCGGCCCGACGTAAGACGCTTGGTAACGACCGCTTGACCGCTTGCGTATCCATCCCCAACCGCGCCGACCCTCTTTGCCGCTCATTGCTCAACCTCCATGATGTTGGTAACCACCGGGTAGGGGATCGGCAGATCGCCGCGTTTGTCAACAAGACTCTGAATCTCGTTGGGGTCGGCAGTCTCGACTACGGTGGTACAACTTTCGCCGGTCATGCGGTCAAGCATCCAAACGCGATAGTGCGTCATTGTTTCCCTACCTGTTCAATCGGTGGTGTTGATTCGTGCCTATTCAATTTTGCTAGCGTCACAGCCGGGGGAGTAGCTGACCAGCGGGGTAGCTGTACCGGGCTATCTGTGGGCTATCTAGAACAGCATACCCTTGGTTTTTGGTGGTGCGTATTGGTTCATGGAACGCGGCGAAAAGCTAAGGCGCACAACGGAAACCGCTGGTCAGACGGTGTATCTAGCGTACCCGATTGGCTAATTCGATCCCAGCCGGGACCACAACAAGTGAGACGCACTCAACTGCGCAGCGCAATGTCACCGGGGAGTCGTTAGGCGATCATCGGGTCGATCGCAGACCGGGGCACCAGCACGTGTAACGCCCCGGCCGAGGCGGGCAACAACACCCCCTGGTCGAAGAAGAAGATCACCCCGTCGTTGACCACCGCGAAATTCTGATAGTTGGCGGGGTCATACAGCGCGGATTGTGCGAACGGTAACGGTGCTGGCGCCGTGGTGGACGTGGTCGTCGTCGACTGTCCTGGGTCGGCGGACGGCGGTGCCAGCTGCTGCTGCAGCTCCGCCTGGACGATCGGCGCGACGGTCTTCAGCGGATCATCCACCTGCCACAACGGCGCATGTTCTTTGTCGTCCGATGCGGCCGAGAAGGTGATCGCCTTGCGATAGGTCTGGTCCCAGTTGAACGCCTTGTACTTCGTCTGTGGCTGTGCCCCGCCGACGTTTTGGTTCACCGTGAACACCACCGTCTGCGTGCCGCGCGGGGGGATCGATGAGGTGTATTCCGTCGGCTTGATGCTCAACTCGGATGGTGCGCTGTGAGGCGCGCCGGACCTGGCCGTGTTGAGGAACGCCTCGCGGGTCTGGGCGATGTACTCGGCGATCGGCTTCTGGTCTGGGTAGTTCAGCGGGATGCTGATGTCGACGCTGTACCCGGGGTCGGAGAGTTGGATCTCACACGTGCGGCCGGTATTGCCGCCCTTGAGCTCGGCGCAGTAATCCGTCGGGGCCGCCCCCGCGATGTCGGGACAACCGAGCATGGCGGCAACCGTCACGACCACGGCTACGGTGAAAGACCGCATGGGTGATACCTCCTGGCAAAGGCGGCGACGCGCCACGACCAAAGGTTAACGTGAGGTCACCCCTCCCGATTCACGCTCGCGCAAGGTTGAGGCGCAACGGCCCACCGATGACATGGCGTTGTGCGGTGTTCCTGCCGGTGCGAGTCGATCCGCATCGCCCAGTGCCTGCGCGACATAGGCTGCGGCGGTGACGAAGTCTGCTCGCGTCGTTGCTGCCCTGGCCGGATTGGTTCTATCCGTCACGTATGCCGGATGTGCGCACGGCACCGGCGGCAAGCCTGTCGCCGTCAAGGCTCCCGCAACCGCCACGCTGCCGCCATTGCCGACACCCCTGACCCGGATTCCGCTGCCGACCGCGAGCACGCCCGCGCCCGGCGGCCCACCGGTGGGTACCGCGACCATGAAGGTCATGGGCGCGCCGGACACCCCGGTCACCATCACTTACCGCATCAACGGCGAGCCGGAACAGACCGAGACCAACGTGCGCCTGCCGTGGGAGAGGCAGTACCCGGTCTACGACGAGGTGGAGACCTCGGTCAGCGCCGACGCCGGCGACGAAGAACTCACCTGCACCATCATCCTCGACGGCAAGCTGGCGTCGTTCAAGACCGAACCGCGCCCCACCTGCAGTTTCGCCTACTACGGCTAGCGATGGCTACACCATCTCGGGCGCGTTCAGATGCGCGATCGCCAGGTCGAACTCGGCGACCTCCAGCACATCGGCGCCGACATCGTTGATGGCCCGGGCCCAGATCGCCTGCTCGCCGCCGCGGCTGGCCACCATCGCCGCACGGTCCTCGAAGCTGATCGAGGACACCGCGCGCCCCGACGAGCGGTCGACCAGCAGGGTGGTGCTGCAGAACCCGTGCATGTCGGCCATCTGCGGGATCAGCGCCAGTTTGTAGGTGTCGATCAACCGCTCGCAGCTGGCCGGGTCGGTCCGCAGCCAGGTGACCCGCACGCCGGCGTGGCGCCGTGACCGGTGATCGCGGCGTACCGCGGCGATCTCCCAGCGGGTGATCTCGGCGGTGGCGTGGAAGATCTCGGTGGCACGGTCGCAGAGTTGCTGGGCACCGGCCTCGCTGGCCCGCAGCGTGTCCTCATCGAGCCAGGACGAGGTCACGATGCACCGGCCGGCGTCGCGGTCGACGAGCATTGACATCCCCGCGCAGCCGTCCATGTCGGCCAGGGCCGGCATCACCACGCCGCGGACGTGGGTGATGCCCTCGTCGAGGAAGGACGGATGGGCGTGGATGGTGGTTGCGCGCGCGAACATATCGGCCTCCGAGGAGATCGGGGCGACGCCCCGGCGGCGCCGCCGGTCCCTTCCACCATGCTCCGGCGACGGCGCGAGGACAACCCCTATCCGGCCGCTATTCGGCGGGTTCCTGAACGACATCGGACTGGCGGCGATGCTGCGCCTCGAGTTCGGCGATGTGCGCGCCGATGCGTCCCCGCAGCGCGAGGGTGCCGATGACACCGCCAAGCACCGCTACCGACAGCGCGACCCAGGAGAACCGGGACAACCAGTGCTCGGCGGCCATCCCGGCGTAGTAAACCAGGGCGGTGGTGCCGCCGGCCCAGCAGATCGCGCCGGTCACATTGGCGATGAGAAAGTGCGAATAGCGCATCTTCAACGCCCCGGCCAGCGGACCGGCCAAGATGCGCAGCAGCGCGACGAACCGGCCGAAGAACACCGCGCTGGTTCCCCAGCGGGCAAACAGATGTTCCGCGTAGGCGATGTGACCGGGGCCGAAGTGGTTGGGAAACCGCCGGCCCAGCCGGTCGAAGAGCGGCATGCCGAAGCGACGACCGATCGAATATCCGATTGAGTCGCCGATCACCGCGCCGGTGATCGCCGCCGCCGCGACCCCGGCGGGGTCGACCGCCAACTCGTGGCGGGAAGACAACAATGCGGCGCCTACCAACATGACTTCGCCCGGCAACGGGATGCCCAGGCTCTCCAGGCCGATCACCCCGCCGACGAGCAGGTAAACCAGCAAGGGCGGGATCGACTGCAGCAGGGCGTCCACCGACATGCGGCAAGCATGCCTGACGGTGCTGTGATGCGCCCCCCGAGACCGTCATCGGCCGAATAGGAGTCAGCTAGTAGCGTAATCCGGGCGCGGGCCGGTGGTCGATCGAGGAGCGGCAATGGAATTCAATCTCGCCCAGGTTTTCTCGGCGGTGGCCGCGGCGATCCCCGACCGCGAGTGCGTGGTGTTCGGTGACCGGCGGCTGACCTACGCCCAGATCGAAGACCGTGCGCGCCGGCTGGCGCGGGCCCTGCACGAGCGTGGCCTGGGGGTGCGCCGCGAGCGCCCGGAACTGACCGGCCATGAATCCGGGCAGAGTCATCTCGCGCTGTACCTGGCCAACGGCAACGAATACCTGGAGGGCATGCTCGGGGCCTACCACGCCCGGGTCGCCCCGTTCAACGTCAACTACCGCTATGTGGCCGACGAACTGGTCTATGTGCTGACCGATGCCGCCGCCGAGGCGGTCATGTACCACGCCCGCTACGCCGCGACGCTGGCCGACGCACTGGGGCGGGCCGGCGATCGGCTGCCGCCGCTGACGCTGATCCATGTCGACGACGACTCCGGCAACGATCCGCTGCCCGGCGCGGTGCGCTACGAGGAGCTGCTGGCCGCCACCTCCGCCGACCCGTTGGAGCTGGCGCCGTCGCCGGATGACCTCTACCTGCTCTACACCGGCGGCACCACCGGCATGCCCAAGGGCGTGTTGTGGCGCCAGCACGACATCTTCATCAACGCGATGGGCGGCCGGGAGTTCGGCAGCGGTGCCGTGCCCACCAGCCTGACCGAGATCGTCGATCGCACCCGCGCCGGAGGCCCCGGTTCGATGACGGTGGCGCCGCTGATGCACGGCGCCGCGCAGTGGGCGGCGTTCATCACGCTGCTGGGCGGCCGGCCGTTCGTCATGTCCGCGACGACCGACCGGTTCGACCCGGTGGCGACCTGGGAGTTGGCCGCCAGGGAGCGGGTCATTTCGCTGTCGATCGTCGGGGACGCCTTCGCGCGGCCGCTTGCCGACGCGCTGGAGGCCGGTGGCCCCGAGCTGGCCGAAGCCCTGTCGGGGCTGTTCGTGCTGGCCAGCGGTGGCGCGCCGCTGACCGTCCCGATCAAGCAACGGATCTTGGAGCTGCTGCCGCAGCTGTCGATCCTGGATGCCGGCGGCTCGTCGGAGACCGGTGCGCAGATGGGCCAGACCACCAGCCGCGGGCAGCCGTCCACCGGTCGGTTCACCCCGAACCCGGGCGCGGTCGTGGTCAGCGAGGACCTCACCCGCATCTTGTCGCCCGGCGACGACGAGATCGGCTGGCTGGCGCAGCAGGGTTATGTCCCGCTGGGATACCTGGGCGACCCGGAGAAGAGCGCGCGCACCTTCCCGATCATCGAGGGCATCCGGCACTCGGTCCCCGGTGACCGGGCACGCTGGCATGCCGACGGCGGCATCGAGCTGCTCGGCCGTGACTCGGTGACCATCAACTCCGGCGGCGAGAAGATCTTCGCCGAGGAGGTCGAAGCCGCGGTGTGCCGCCACCCCGCCGTCTACGACGTCGTGGTGGTGGGGCGGCCCAGTCAACGGTGGGGCCACGAGGTCGTCGCCGTGGTGCAGCTGGCGGAGGGAGCCGGCGCCGAGGCCGACGACATCGTCGCCGAGGCGGCCCGCCACATCGCCCGCTACAAGCTGCCCAAGGACGTGGTGTTCTGCGAGCGTGTGCAGCGCTCGGCGTCCGGCAAGGCCGACTACCGCTGGGCCACGGCGCAGGCGATCGGGGTCGATGCCTAGCTGAACCGGGGCTTGCGCTTCTCCCGGATGGCGGCCAGTCCCTCGTGCACATCCGGGCCGGAGAAGCCGAGGAACTCCAGCCCCAGCGCGGTCTCGAAGGCCGGTGCGAACTGGCGGTACCAGTAGTTGAGGCTGTGCTTGGTGAAGCGCAGCGCGTCCTGAGCGCCGTGCGCCAGATCGTCGGCGATACCGGTCGCGGTGGCCAGCACCTCGTCGTCGTCGACGCACTTGGAGACCAGCCCGATGCGTTCGGCCTCCTCGCCGTGCAGCGTCTCGCAGGTCAACAGGTAGTACTTGGCCTTGGCCATGCCGACCAGCAGCGGCCAGCAGATGGCGGCGTGATCGCCGGCGGCCACCCCGAGCTTGGTGTGGCCGTCGATGAGCCGAGCGGTGCGCCCAGCCACCGAGATGTCCGACAACAGCGCCACCACCAGCCCGGCGCCGACGGCGGGGCCGTTGATCGCCGAGATCACCGGCTTGGAGAAGTTGACCAGGTTCAGCACCAGGTCGCGGGCCTCGCGCAGCACCTGCATCCGCCCGGGGTAGTCGCCGATGGTCTTCTCGATCAGTTCGAAGCTGCCGCCGGCGGAGAATGCCTTGCCCTCGCCCCGGACCAGCACCGCGCGCACCGCGTCGTCGCGGTCGATGACCGGCCACACGTCGGCCAGGTCCTGGTGCATCTGCGGGCCCACCGAATTGAGCCCCGGCGCGTCCAGCACTAGCTGCAGCACACCGTTGTCGCCGGTTTCGAGTCGAAGGGTGGGGAAGTCGCGGTACCTGTCAGCCATCAGTCGTTTCTACCCGAGGCTGACCGCCGTGGTCCAGCACTGGTCTGTCAGCCCGCTGCCAGCGGGTTCAGGAACTGAAGTTTCCGGCGAATCATCAAGCAGCGCAACCCATCCGGGCCGACGTGCTCCCGGCCGTAGCTGCCGGGGCGTTGGCGTTCGAACTCGAGGCGCAACGGCTCCGGTTCGTGGTCGTTGAGCAGTGCAACCGACTCGCCGGCCGCCGGCTCGGCGAAGATCGCGACGATGGTCTTGTTCTTCCCGGATCTGGGCAGCACCCGGGCGTCGAGTTCGGCCTCCGACAAATGGGTCGCCCTTCTAGTTTCTACAAAATCCCTTGTGTAAACTCACGCCCATGGCATATGTGATCGGGAAGCCGTGCGTTGACGTGATGGACCGGGCCTGCGTGGAGGAGTGCCCCGTCGACTGCATCTACGAAGGCGGGCGAGCCCTCTACATCCATCCTGACGAATGTGTGGATTGTGGTGCCTGCGAACCGGTTTGCCCGGTCGAGGCCATCTACTACGAGGATGACCTTCCGGAGGAGTTGCAACCGCACCTGGCCGACAACGCGGAGTTCTTCACCGAGGCGCTGCCCGGCCGCGATGAGGCGCTCGGCTCACCCGGTGGGGCCGCCAAGATCGGACCGCTCGGCATCGACACCCCGCTAGTGGCCAGCTTCCCTCCCCAGGGGGAGTGAGCGACATCGCCAAACCGCCTGGGCCGCCCGGAGGACGTCGCCTCGACGTGCTTCGGCTGGTGCAGGCCGCGGACGAGCCGCTGAGCATCGCGCAGATCGCCGACGAGTTGGGGGTGCACCCCAACACGGTGCGTTTTCACCTGGACACCCTGGTGGAGGAAGGCCGCGTCGAGCACACCGAGCCCGACCACAAGGGTCGCGGCCGGCCGGCGTTGATGTTCCGGGCGATCCGGCAGATGGACCGCGGTGGCACGCGCCGGTTCCGGCTGCTCGCCGAGATCCTCACCATCGGCCTGGCCGCCGACTCCGACCCCAGTGGCAAAGCGCTGGCGGCCGGCCGGGCGTGGGGTCAGCGGTTGCGGCCGCTGAACCGCCCGGCCGATCCCGTCGGCGCCGACGAGTCGACCGATCAGCTCGTCGACATGCTCGACGAGCTCGGTTTCCAGCCCGAGCAGCTCGAACCCGACGATGCCGGTGAGAAGCAGCTCGGATTGCGGCACTGTCCGTTCCTGGAGCTCGCCGAGACCTCCACCGACGTGGTCTGCCCGATCCACCTGGGGCTGATGCAAGGCGCGCTGGAAGCCTGGGACGCACCGGTGACCGTCGATCGTCTCGACTCGTTCGCCCAGCCGGATCTGTGTGTGGCGCACTTGAAGTCGATGGAATTCGATGGGGCCGAGCCGGCCCCGAACGGGGTCCGCATCGGGCAGTCGCCCGCTGGTCCGGTGCCGGTGGAAGGAACCACCGGGTGAGCATTGCCGCCGCCGTTGCGATCGCCGCGACATTCCTCTGGCTGGGCATGGTGGCCGCGATCTCGTTCATGGAGGCGCCGCTGAAGTTCCGCGCGCCCAACGCGACGATCCCGATCTGCCTGGGTATCGGCCGGCTGGTGTTTCGGGCCCTCAACTCCGCGGAACTCATCCTGGCGGCCGCCATCGCGGCGTCGTTCGTCTCCGAGCGCCCGACCGCGCCCATTGTGGTCACGTTCGCGGTCGCGGTGACGATGCTGGTCGCCCAACTGGTGATGGTGCGTCCGGGGCTGAGCCGTCGCGCCGATCAGGTGCTGGCCGGGCTGGATGCCCCGCGCTCCCGCGCGCACTACGCCTACATCGTCCTGGAGTTGATCAAGGTCGCCGCGCTGGTGCCGCTGGGCATTCTGTTGCTGGCCCGCTGAATTGTTTGAACCGAACACCTGTCCGCCCGCCTAGCAGTAAGGATTACCGATGGAATCGACTTCGCTGATCGCGTTGGCCGACGAGAAACTGGCCGAGGCCCGGCAGCACCACAGCGGGCGCTCGGCCCACACCGTCTACGGCGGATCGGTGCACCATCTGCGTCAGACCCTGGTGGCACTTCGGGCCGGCGAGGCGCTGGCCGAACACGACAGCCCGGGGGAGTCCACCCTGCAGGTGTTGCGCGGCCGGGTGCGGCTGACCGCCGGTGACGACGCCTGGGAGGGCTCGGCGGGGGAGATCGTCGGCATCCCGCTGACCCGCCACGCGCTGGAGTCGCTGGAGGACTCGGTGGTGCTGCTCACCGTGGCCAAGAGCGCCGCGCACTGAGCGTTCCGGCAGCGCGGCTCGGCACGCCCTGGTCGCTGGGGGCGGGGCTGCGGGTGCCCATCGTCAACGCGCCGATGGGAGGGGTGGCCGGCGGACGGCTGGCCGCTGCGGTCACCGCCGCCGGCGGGCTGGGCATGATCGGAATGGGCAGCACCGCCACTGCCGCGTCGTTGGCCACCGAGGTGGCCCGGGTCGGACCGGCGAGGTTCGGAATCGGCTTGGTGGACTGGGTGATCCGCGACCAGCCGGACCTGTTCGACGCCGCGCTGGCGGCCCGCCCCGCGCTGCTTTCGGTCAGCTTCGGCACCGACCTGTCCTGGGTCGAGCGCGCCCACGCGGTCGGAATCCGCACCGCCACGCAGGTCTACGACGCGGAGGAGGCCCGGCGCGCACAAGACGCCGGGCTGGACGTGGTGGTGGCCCGCGGCGCCGAGGGTGGTGGACACGGGCAGACGAGGCTCGCGACGCTGCCGCTGCTCGACGCCGTGCTGGACGCCGTGACGGTGCCGGTGCTGGCCGCCGGAGGGGTCGCCTCGCCACGCAGTCTGGCCGCGGTGCTGGCCGCCGGAGCCGCCGGCGCCTGGCTGGGGACCTGTCTGTCGGCTTGTCCTGAGGCACTGACCGGCGACGCGGTCCGGCGCGCCTTGATCGCGGCGGCCGGCACCGACACCGTGACCACCCGGGTGTTCGACATCGGCCAGCGGCTGGGCTGGCCGGCGCAGTTCCCATCGCGGGTGTTGCGCAACGAGTTCGCCGGCCGCTGGGCGGGGCGCGAGGCAACGCTGGCCGGCGACGAGCACGCGATCGCGGAGCTGGCGGCCGGTATCGCCGCCGAAGACCAGCGGATCGCTCCGGTCGACGCCGGCCAGGGCGTGGGACTGCTCAGCGCGAGCCGTCCGGTGGCGGTGGTCGTCGATGAGCTGTGCGCCGGGGCGCAGCGACTGTTGGCCCGCTGGGGCTAACCGGGGGCGGGACGCTCACCGGCGGTCAGCACAACACAGCACCGAGACGGATCGGGCGCCAGGCGGGCCCGCGGGCAGTACGGCATCAGCGCATCGGCGACGCCGCTGATCAGCGCGAGATTCATGGTGCAGGCCAGTTCTGTCTGGGACTGGGCCAGTGCGTGAAACGGGCAGTTGGCCAAATACACCTCGCCGCTGCCGTCGTCACGCGGCTCGTAGCCGTGGTCGGTGAGCACATCGGCGGCCAACTCGAGGGCGGCGGCGGCGTCGGCCGGTGGTCGGTCCGCCGTGGCAGCCCTCCCGAGTTCGCGGCCGTAATCCCGGGCCCGTCGGTCGAGCGCCTGGATTGCCGGTGTGCCGGTACGGGCGGATTCGGCGATCGCATCGGCCATCAACCGGCCCGCCAGTTCATATTCCCGCGGCGGCAGGCTCACCGCGATCTCGCTCGGGGAGCGCCGGTAGCGCTTCGATGGGCGGCCGGCGCCGGGACCTGAGCGACCGGTCAACCGGGCATAGTCGCTCACCAGCAGGCCGTCGGCCTCCAGTCGGTCCAGATGGAACTTGGCCTGATGGCGGGCAATCCCGGTGGCCGCGGCAGCCTCGTCACGGCTGACCGGGGCGGCTTGGGAGGCGACGAATCGATACAGCTCGCGACGAACCGGATCCGCGAGGGCACCGATCCCGGTCATGTTGCGGTCCAGATTGGCCATCGGCAGCAGGTTTCTATCGGAGAAAGGTCTTGACGTTAGATTCAGGTCGTTCTAACGTTCAAAATATTGATATTTAGAAGCGAGGAGGATGTTCATGAGTGCCACCAATCTGGGCTCACCTGCCCTTTCGGAGCGGTTGAAGGACCCGGTGTTCGAGGCGTATTTTCTGCTGCGAACGCTGTTCACGGTCGCCCCGATCCTGTTCGGTCTGGACAAGTTCTTCAATCTGCTGACGCACGTCCCCGGAGGCGCGGGCCCGAGCCACTGGGACAAGTACCTTGCCGGCTGGATCAATGACATCCTGCCAGGCAACGGCGACCAGGCCATGTACCTGATCGGCGTCATCGAGATCGTCGCCGGGGTCCTGGTCGCGGTCGCGCCGCGGATCGGCGCCTGGGTGGTGGCGGCGTGGCTCGCCGGCATCATCGTCGACCTGCTCACCTTGTCCGGCTACTACGACGTCGCGCTGCGGGACTTCGGTCTGCTGGTCTCCGCCGTGGTGCTGGCACGGCTGGCCCAGGCCGTGCATGTCCGTCGTGTGACCTGACGCCGCCCCAGTCCAGCTCGCGGCCGCGCCACGGCCCACCGGACCGCGGCGCGGTCGCGCCATATCGGGACGTCAGATCGCCCGCAGATAACGCCTGGCGATGACGCGCTGCGCCGCCGAAGCCACCGGTCCGGCTGCCCTGATCCACCACGTGGCGGGCCGGGAGAACGCCCGCACCTGTGCGTGGACCGTCTCGTCGGCGGGGTCGTAGCGCACCGAGAACAACTCCTCACCGGATTCGGGGTGTCCCGGCAGGGTGCCGTAGGCGAAGCCGCGGCGATCGGGCTCGGACACCACGTAGACCACCCGGCACGGTGCGCTGAGCAAACCCATCCGCACCACCACTGTCGCGCCCACCGTGGCGACGTCGCTGTCGGCCCGCACCCCCAGACCGGCGCCGCGCTGCATTCCCCAGTGCAGCACCGCCTCGGCCGCCTGCTCGAACCGCTGCCGGCCGCGGCCGATCGGGGCGGCGTGTTCCAGATGCTGATACCCCGCGGGCAGCGCCCCGGCGGTGGCGCCCACCTCGGCGTAGGTCAGCGGTAGGTCGCGCAGTCTGCTCAAGTCCACCGCACCAACCCTGCCATCGCGGGCGTGGCGTACACCCGGTAATCACCTGAACGTTAAATAGACGCGTGACAGCCACACATGCCGGCGGCGGATTCAACCCGCCCGAACCGACCCAGAAGGGCGGGCCGGACTACGGCCGGTTCCTCGAGACGATGCGTGCGCTGCAGGACCACGCCCGAGCCGCCGACGCCCCGGACGAGGTGTTCAGCCGGGCCGCCGACGCGCTGCAGGACGTCTGCGACCTGTTGGCGCCGTTCGACGGCGACGAATGGTCCTCGCCGTCGGGGCGCCGGCTGGATCTGCCGATGCGCGGCAACCTGCTGGCGGTGCCGATGAAGCTCAGCAGGACCGAGGACGGCCGGCTGCGCGGCTGGGCCCGATTCCGGCGCTTCCACCTGGGCCGCAACGGCGCCGCGCACGGTGGCGCCATCGGCCTGCTGTTCGACTCCGTGCTGGGAACCGCGTCGTGGCTGCTGACCGGCGGGCCCTACCAGCGCACCGCCTATCTGCATGTCAACTACCGCAACATCGTCCCGATCGACAAGGAGCTGCAGGTCGAGGCGTGGATCAGCCGGACGGAGGGGCGCAAGATCTTCGTCGGGACCTCGCTGCGTGACGGCGATACGGTGCTGGCCGACGGCGAGGCGCTGTTCGTGGTGCTCAAGCCCGGCCAGCCGTGACGGCGGCGTACTCCCGAGCGGTCGGTCACGACAGCCCCGATAGCATGGTCGCGGACGTTCGACCACCTCGCATCCCCTTGGAGACCACCCCATGAGCGCGCCCGCACCGATCCGGGTTCCTGCCGGCACCACCGCCGCCGATGCGGTGCGCGCGGCGGGCCTGCCCAGCCGGGGGGCGCCGGATGCGATCGTCGTGGTGCGCGACGCCGAGGGCAAGCTGCGCGACCTGAGCTGGATTCCCGACGCCGACGCCGAGGCGACCCCGGTGCCGGCCGACACCGAGGACGGCCGCAGCGTCATCCGGCACTCCTGCGCGCATGTGCTGGCCCAGGCCGTGCAGGACTTGTTCCCGGGCGCCAAGCTCGGCATCGGCCCGCCGATCACCGACGGCTTCTACTACGACTTCGACGTGCCCGAGGCCTTCACCCCGGAGGACTTGGAAAAGCTCGAGAAGCGGATGCGGGCGATCATCAAAGACGGTCAGCTGTTCGCCCGGCGGGTCTACGAGTCCAAAGAGGCCGCCCGCGCCGAGTTGGCCGGCGAGCCCTACAAGCTCGAGCTGGTCGACGACAAATCCGGCGACAGCGACATCATGGAAGTGGGTGGCGATGAACTCACTGCCTACGACAACCTGAATCCCCGTACCCGGGAACGGGTTTGGGGTGACCTGTGCCGCGGCCCGCACATCCCGACCACCCGCTTCATCCCCGCGTTCAAACTCACCCGCTCCTCGGCCGCCTATTGGCGCGGCGATCAGAACAACGCCAGCCTGCAGCGCGTCTACGGCACCGCGTGGGAGTCCCAGGAGGCCTTGGAGCGTCACCTCGAGCTGATCGAGGAGGCCCAGCGACGCGATCACCGCAAGCTGGGCGTCGAGCTGGACCTGTTCAGTTTCCCCGACGAAATCGGTTCGGGCCTGCCGGTTTTCCATCCCAGGGGCGGGATCATCCGCCGTGAGCTGGAGGACTACTCGCGGCGCAAGCACATCGAGGCCGGCTACCAGTTCGTCAACACCCCGCACATCACCAAGTCGGCGCTGTACGAGACCTCCGGTCATCTGCAGTGGTACTCCGAGGGCATGTACCCGCCGATGCACATCGACGCGGAGTTCGCCGAGGACGGCACCGTTCGCAAGCCCGGCCAGGACTACTACCTCAAGCCGATGAACTGCCCGATGCACCACCTGATCTTCCGGTCGCGGGGGCGCTCCTATCGGGAACTTCCGTTGCGGCTCTTCGAGTTCGGCAGCGTCTACCGCTACGAACGTTCCGGTGTGGTGCACGGGCTGACCCGGGTGCGCGGCATGACCCAGGACGACGCACACATCTACTGCACCCGGGAGAGCATGCGCGAGGAGTTGGCCTCGCTGCTGCGCTTCGTGCTCGACCTGCTGGCCGACTACGGCCTGGACGACTACTACCTGGAGCTGTCCACCAAGGACCCGGAGAAGCACGTCGGCTCCGACGAGGTGTGGGAGGAGGCGACCGAGACGCTGCGTGAGGTCGCCGAGGCGTCCGGGCTGACACTGGTGCCCGACCCGGGCGGCGCGGCGTTCTACGGCCCCAAGATCTCGGTGCAGGTCAAAGACGCCCTCGGCCGCAGCTGGCAGATGTCGACCATTCAGCTCGACTTCAACATGCCCGACCGGTTCGAGTTGGAGTACACCGCAGCCGACGGCACCCGGCAGCGTCCGGTGCTGATCCACCGGGCGTTGTTCGGCTCGATCGAGCGATTCTTCGGTGTGCTGACCGAGCACTATGCCGGAGCCTTCCCGGCCTGGCTGGCGCCGGTGCAAGTGGTCGGCATCCCGGTGGCCGACCAGCACGTGGGATACCTGGAGGAGATCGCCGCGCAGCTGCGCAGCCACGGGATACGGGTCGAGGTGGACGCCAGCGACGACCGGATGCCCAAGAAGATCGTCAACCACACCAACGCGCACGTGCCGTTCATGCTGCTGGCCGGCGACCGCGACGTCGACGCCGGGGCGGTCAGCTTCCGGTTCGGCGACCGCACCCAGATCAACGGTGTGCCCCGCGATGACGCGGTCGCGGCGATCGCCGGCTGGATCGCCGCGCGGGACAACACCGCGCCGACCGCGGAGACGGTCAAGACGAGCCTGAAGGCGGGCGAAGCGACATGACCGGCGACCAGGGCGGTGAGGACGGGATCGTCGACACCGGCGCCGGTGACCCCGACCGGTTGGAGCGGCTGTGGACCCCCTACCGGATGACCTATCTGGCCGAGGCGCCGCTCAAACGTGCGGCGTCCGGGTCGGCACGGTCCACCAGGCCGTTCACCGACATCCCGAATATGTCCGATGAGGACGGACTGGTGGTGGCGCGCGGCGAGAACGTCTATGCGGTGCTCAACCTCTACCCGTACAACCCGGGCCACCTGATGGTGGTGCCCTACCGGCGGTTCTCGGAATTCGAAGACCTCACCGAACCCGAGGCCGCCGAACTGATGACGTTCATCCAGAAGGCCATCCGGGTGATCAAGGCGGTGTCGCGTCCGCACGGGTTCAACGTCGGCCTGAACCTGGGCGAGTCGGCCGGTGGTTCGCTGGCCGAGCATCTGCACGTGCACGTGGTGCCCCGCTGGGGCGGCGACGCGAACTTCATCACCATCGTCGGCGGCTCCAAAGTGATCCCGCAGTTGCTGCGTGACACTCGCCGGCTGCTCGCCGACGAGTGGGCGCGACAGCCATGAGCAGGCTGCCGTTCCTGTCGCGGGCGAGGTTCGCCGGTATCACCACGCCGGTGGCACGGGCCTTCCTGCGGGCCGGGCTCACCGCCGACGTCGTCACGATCATGGGCACCGCCGGTGCGGTGCTGGCCGCACTGACACTGTTCCCCACCGGCCAATTGTTCGCCGGCACGCTGGTGGTCTGGTTCTTCGTGCACTTCGACATGCTCGACGGGGCGATGGCCCGGCTGCGCGGCGGCGGCAGTGCGTTCGGCGCGGTCCTGGACGCCACCTGCGACCGGATCAGTGACGGTGCGGTGTTCTGCGGGCTGGCGTGGTGGGCGGCGTTCGGTCTCGACAGCGCCCCGCTGGTGGTCGCCACGTTGATCTGCCTGGTGACCTCGCAGGTGATCTCCTACATCAAGGCGCGTGCCGAAGCCAGCGGGCTGCGCGGCGACGGCGGTTACATCGAACGCCCGGAACGGCTGATCATCGTGCTGGTGGGTGCCGGCCTGTCCGATCTGCCGGTGTACCCGCTGCCGTGGGCGCTGCATGTGGCGATGTGGCTGCTGGCGGTGGCCAGCCTGATCACCTGCGCGCAGCGGCTGCACACCGTGCGCACCTCACCGGGCGCGGTGGAGCCCCGGCCGGAAGCCGACGGCGAGGGAACCGCCGGATCGTGACCTTCATCCCGAGCGGTCTGCGAGTTCCCGGGCTGAGCCAACTGGACGCCTGGGCCACCGATGCCGGGTTCGCCGCAGGCTGGATGATGGTACGCGCGTTGCCGGAATTCGTCGCCCGCAACGCATTCGACGCCGGCGCCTTGTTCGCGGCCCGCGGCGGGGGACCCGAGCAGCTGCGCAAGAACCTGGCCCGGGTGCTGGGCGTGGCGCCGGCTGAGGTGCCGTCGGGGCTGATGCGGGCTTCGCTGGCGTCGTACGCCCGGTACTGGCGCGAGGCGTTTCGGCTGCCCACCATGGACCACGCCGAGCTGGCACGCCGGCTGCACGATTCGGTGCAGGGCCAGCAGCACATCGAAGCCGCATTGCGGGCCGGGCGCGGCGCGGTGCTGGCGTTGCCGCACAGCGGCAACTGGGACATGGCCGGGGTCTGGCTCGCCCAGACCCACGGCGGGTTCACCACCGTCGCCGAGCGCCTCAAACCCGAGTCGCTCTACCGGCGCTTCCTCGACTTCCGGGAAAGCCTGGGTTTCGAGGTGCTGCCACTGTCCGGCGGCGAACGCCCGCCGTTCGAGGTACTGGCCGACCGTCTGAGTGCCAATGGACTGGTCTGCCTGATGGCCGATCGCGACCTGACCCGCAACGGGGTGGCGGTCGAGTTCTTCGGTGAGACCACCCGGATGCCGGCCGGGCCGGCCAAACTCGCTGTTGCAACCGATGCGGCCCTGCTTCCGGCGCACTGCTGGTTCGACGGCGCGGGCTGGGGGATCCGGATTCATCCGCCGCTGGAGTGCGGCAGCGGTGACGTCGGGGTGATCACCCAGGCGCTGGCCGACACGTTCGCCGAGGGCATCGCCGCATACCCGCAGGACTGGCACATGATGCAGCCGCAGTGGGTGATCGATCTGCCTGAATCGCGACGGGCGCACCTGGGGGAGAGCTGATGCGGATCGGCATGGTCTGCCCCTACTCGTTCGACGTGCCGGGCGGGGTGCAGGCCCATGTGCTGCAGTTGGCCGAGGTGCTGCGGGGCCGCGGGCATGAGGTCAGTGTGCTGGCGCCGGCCTCACCGCATGTGGAGCTGCCCGACTACGTCGTCTCGGCCGGCAAGGCCGTCGGGATCCCCTACAACGGCTCGGTGGCCCGGCTGCAGTTCAGCCCGGCCGCGCACCGCAAGGTCAAGAAGTGGCTCATGCGGGGCGATTTCGACGTGTTGCACCTGCACGAGCCGAATGCCCCCAGCCTGTCGATGCTGGCGTTGAACGTCGCCGAGGGCCCGATCGTGGCCACCTTTCACACCTCCACGACCAAGTCGTTGACGTTGAGCGTGGCCCAGGGCCTGCTGCGGCCGATGCACGAGAAGATCATCGGCCGCATCGCGGTCTCGGACCTGGCGCGCCGCTGGCAGATGGAGGCGCTCGGATCCGACGCGGTCGAGATCCCGAACGGGGTCGACGTGGCCGCGTTCGCCACGGCGCAGCCGCTGCCCGGCTATCCCCGAACCGGCCGTACGGTGTTGTTCCTCGGCCGCTACGACGAACCCCGCAAGGGAATGGCGGTGCTGCTGGCGGCGCTGCCGGCGCTGGTCGAGAAATTCGCCGACGTCGAGTTGCTGATCGTCGGCCGCGGGGACGAGGCCGAATTGCGCAGCAATGCGGGCACATTGGCGAAACATCTGCGGTTTCTGGGTCAAGTCGATGACGCCGAGAAGGCATCGGCGCTGCGCAGCGCCGACGTTTACTGCGCACCGAACACCGGCGGGGAGAGCTTCGGCATCGTGCTGGCCGAGGCGATGGCCGCCGGCGCGGCGGTGGTGGCCAGCGACCTGGATGCCTTCCGCCGGGTGCTGCGCGACGGACAGGCGGGCCGGCTGGTGCCGGTCGACGACCACGCGGCGCTGGCCGCGGCCCTGATCGAGGTGCTCGACGACGATGCGCTGCGGGCGTCGTATGTGGCAGCGGGCAGCGAGGCGGTACGGCGCTTCGACTGGTCGGTGGTGGCCGATCAGATCATCCGGGTCTATGAGACGGTCGCCGGCGTCGGCCGCAAGGTCTCGGTGGGCGAGTAGATGGGCCCGACGATCCTGGGTACCGTGCTGGTGCTGGTCGCCGTGGCGCTGCTGGCCGCCACGGTGGGCTGGGCCTACCAGACCGCCAGCCGGCTCAACCGGCTGCACGTACGGTGCGACCTGTCCTGGCAGGCACTGGACGCGGCCCTGGCGCGCCGTGCCGTGGTGGCCCGGGCTGTCGCGTTCGAGGCATACGGCGATGCGCTGACCGGGCGGCGGCTGGCCGCCGTGGCCGACGCCGCCGAGCGAGCGTCACGAGACGCCCGTGAGACGGCCGAGAACGCGTTGTCCGCCGAACTGGCGATGGTCGACACCGCGTCGCTGCCGCCGGCGATGATCGCCGAGCTGGCCGACGCCGAAGCGCGGGTGCTGCTGGCGCGCCGGTTCCACAACGACGCGGTGCGCGACACCGTGGCGCTGCGGGAGCGCCCGCTGGTTCGGGCGTTGCATCTGGGCGGAACCGCCCCGATGCCAACGTATTTCGAGATCGTCGAACGGGCCGGAATGGTCGCTTACGGCGACCACGGCGTCCTGGGCCCGCGCGTCTCGGCGCGGGTGGTGCTGCTCGACGACACGGGCTCGGTGCTGCTGCTGCGCGGCCGCGACCCGGCCCTGCCCGACGACGCCGAGAATCCCGCACCGCGCTGGTGGTTCACCGTCGGCGGCCAGGTGTTGCCCGATGAGCCGCTGGCCGACGCGGCGGCGCGCGAACTGCACGAAGAGACCGGGCTGACGGTCGACCCCGCGGAGCTGGTCGGGCCGATCTGGCGCCGCGACGCGGCCTTCCAGTTCAATGGCGACCGGATCGACAGCCAGGAGTTCTTCTTCGCCTATCGCACCACCCGGTTCGAACCGTCCGGCGCCGGTCGCACCGGACTGGAGCAGCGTTACCTGCACGGTCACCGCTGGTGCGATGCGGCCACGATCGCCGAGCTGGCCGCCGGCGGCGAAAAGGTCTACCCGCTGCAACTCGGCGAGCGGCTCGCCGAGGCCGCCCGGCTGGCCGATTCGGCCGATGGGCAGCCGGTGCTGCGCCGCATTTCTTGACCGCTCGGGCCCTGGCTGCCCGGATTGCGGCGGAATAAGCTCGGGCAATGCCAACTCATCGCGCTGTTCAGGTGCCATCGGCCGGTGCGCCGCTGAGCCTCGTCGACGTCGACACCGCCGCGCCGGGACCCGATCAGGTCAGGATCAACGTCGCGGCCTGCGGTGTCTGCGGCACCGACCAGGGCATTGTCGGTGGCGGGTTTCCCGGCGTCAGCTGGCCGTTGACCCCCGGGCATGAGATCGCCGGCCGGGTCGCCGAGCTCGGCTCGGCCGTGACCGGCTGGGCCGTCGGCGACCGGGTGGCGGTGGGATGGTTCGGCGGTCACTGCAACCACTGCATCCCCTGCCGCAAGGGTGATTTCATCCACTGCGCCGACGGGCAGGTGCCGAGCCTGCACTACCCGGGCGGCTACGGCGAATCGGTGACGGTGCCGGCCAACGCGCTGGCGCGGATCCCCGACGGGCTGTCCTTCGTCGAGGCGGCGCCGATGGGATGTGCGGGGGTGACTACCTATAACGCGCTGCGCTGCACCCGGGCGCTGCCCGGCGACCGCGTCGCGGTGCTCGGCGTCGGCGGGCTGGGCCACCTGGGCGTGCAGTTCGCCGCCGCCATGGGATTCGAGACGATCGCGGTCGCTCGCGGCGCCGGGAAGGGCCAGGACGCCCGCGCGCTGGGCGCCCACCACTACATCGACTCCACGGCAGGCGACGTCGCGGCCGCGCTGCGCGCGCTCGGCGGGGTGTCGGTGGTGCTGGCCACCGCCGCCAATTCGCAGGCGATGGCCGATACGCTGGGCGGCCTGGTGCCGCGTGGCGAACTGGTCATCATCGGTGTCACCGCAGATCCGCTGCCGATCGCCCCGGTGCAGTTGATCGGGCCGGGGCTCAGCGTGTCCGGTCACCCGTCGGGCACCGCCCGCGACGTCGAGGAAACCATGGCGTTTGCGGTGCTGTCGGGGGTGCGGGCCCGCATCGAGGAGCGGCCGCTGGCCCAGGCGGCCGAGGCATACGCCGCCATGGCACAGGGCCGGGCCCGCTACCGCATGGTCTTGACGATGTGACCTGTCACCGGCTCACGCCGAGAGGCCCGCGTCGTAGTCCCACCGGGTGGGTGGCGTCATTCCCGGCGGCATCCACCCGATGAACAGGTGCCCGTCGCGATGCGCGCGGGCGGTCGGCTCGATTCCCAGCAGTTCGCGCACCTCGGCGAGCGGCTTGTCCAGCAGCTCTTCATAGGGGGCGGCCATCAGGTTGTCGGCGCGTTGCCCCCGACGGACCGCCTCACGGAAATAGCGCAGCTTGCGGCGTGGGGAGGCGGGGATCAGGGGCCCCAGCAATCCGAGGGTGAGCGCCTTGAGCGCACCGGAGGGCTCCATCTGGCCGCAGTGGAAGCCGAGGTTGCCGAACTCTCCGCCCATGTCCGGACCGTAACCACCGAGGGTGTGGAACATGTCGTGCAGGGCGGTGCCGCGCCGCATCATGTAGAAGAAATCGTCATCCCAGCCGCGGCGTTCGGCGATCGGCCGGATCACGGTGTCCACGTCGAACACGCCGGCGTCGAGCCGGTTGGTGCGCAGAAAAGACCGGTAGGCGTGGCCCAGCGATCCCGCCGGCAGCGAAGCCAGGTGGTCGTCGTCGCCCAGCAGCGCCAACAGATCGGGCTTCTCGGAGAACAGCTTCCGGCCGTTGGGATGTGCCCGCAGCTGGTGGTAGCTGCGCGCCAGGATCGGAGCCGCCAGGCCCACGATCAACTCGAAGGCGGAGCCCCCGTTCTTGCCCGGGTTGGCCAGCAACCGCCACGAGCCGAAGACTGCCGCCCAGTCACGCTGCTCGGGTACACCAGTAAGCGTTGCGGCCATGCGACGATCCTTTCACCGGATGCCTCGATAATAGACATTTGAATGGAGATGTCCATATATGTCAGCGAAGACGGCCCGCGGCCGAGGCAGGCCACCCGGTGGTGGCAATCCTCCCGAGCACGCTCGGGAGTTGCTGCTCGACGCCGCGGAACGGTCGTTTGCGCGCCGGGGCTACCGCGCGTCGACGATGCAGGTCATCGCGCGGGACGCCGGCTACACCCGCGCGGTGATCTATCGGCATTTCGGCAGCCGGGACCAGCTGCTGGACGCGTTGGTGGTGCGGGTCGCCGGACGCAAAATGGCCGCCATCGCCGCCCGGCTCGAGACCACCACCGACCCCGGCGAGCTGGTGACCGAGTCACTGGTGATCGTGGCCACCGAAGTCGGCCAGGACCCCCTGCTGCGGGTGATCTCCGAGCACACCGACGAGGGCAACGTCGCCGCGATGATCGCCCGGTCGGCAACCCTGAGCGAGGTGCTCGCCGGGCAGTTCGAGATGGGATTTCACCAGGCGGGCGACAAACTGCGCGCCGGCCTGCGCCCCGGCGACGCCGCCCGCTTCGTGTTGTCGGTCGCGCTCGGGTTGCTGCTGGGGCTCGTTCCCGGCGCCGACGACGCCGAACAGGTCCGCCGGTATGTGCAGGTGTTCGTGCTCCCCGCGCTGGTCGCCGATCCGTCGCCGGCCGGGCCGGTGTTCACCGCGCCGGGGTAACAAGCGGGAAAACCGGTGGCGTCGGCCCACTACACTGAGCGGGTATCAGTGGCCAGCAAGGAGAAGCATTCAGTGGACAGCGCGGCGCAGAACGGTTCGGCACCCGGCGGGCAGACGGGTACTGCGCGAGTAAAGCGCGGCATGGCCGAGATGCTCAAGGGCGGCGTCATCATGGACGTCGTCACCCCCGAACAAGCCCGGATCGCCGAGGGGGCCGGCGCCGTCGCGGTGATGGCGCTGGAGCGGGTGCCCGCCGACATTCGCGCTCAGGGCGGGGTGTCGCGGATGAGCGACCCCGACATGATCGAGAGCATCATCGCCGCGGTCACCATCCCGGTGATGGCCAAGGTGCGTATCGGGCACTTCGTCGAAGCGCAGATCCTGCAAAGCCTCGGAGTGGACTACATCGACGAGTCCGAGGTGCTCACCCCGGCCGACTACAGCCACCACATCGACAAGTGGCAGTTCACTGTTCCGTTCGTGTGCGGGGCGACCAACCTCGGTGAGGCGCTGCGCCGGATCACCGAGGGCGCGGCCATGATCCGCTCCAAGGGCGAGGCCGGAACCGGCGATGTCTCCAACGCCACCACCCACATGCGTGCCATCGGCGGCGAGATCCGCCGGCTCACCTCGCTGTCTGAGGACGAATTGTTCGTCGCGGCAAAGGAACTGCAGGCGCCTTACGAACTGGTCGCCGAAGTCGCCAAGGCCGGCAAGCTGCCGGTGACGCTGTTCACCGCCGGCGGCATCGCCACCCCGGCCGATGCGGCGATGATGATGCAACTCGGAGCAGAGGGGGTGTTCGTCGGGTCCGGCATCTTCAAGTCCGGTGACCCGGCGGCGCGGGCCGCGGCCATCGTCAAGGCCACCACCTTCCATGACGACCCCGACGTGCTGGCGCGGGTTTCGCGGGGCCTGGGCGAGGCGATGGTCGGCATCAACGTAGAGGACATCGCCCAACCGCACCGGCTTGCCGAACGCGGCTGGTAGACGTTCCCCGTGGCGATCGAAGAGATCCTCGATCTCGAGCAACTCGAGATCAACATCTACCGCGGTAGTGTGTTCAGTCCGTTCTCGGCCGACAACCAGCGCACCTTCGGCGGGCACGTCGCCGGGCAGGCGCTGGTGTCGGCGGTGCGCACCGTGGACCCGAAGTTCCGGGTCCATTCCCTGCACGGCTATTTTCTGCGGCCAGGGGATGCCAAGGCGCCCACGGTTTTTCTGGTCGAACGCGTGCGTGACGGCGGGTCGTTCTGTACGCGGCGGGTCGATGCGGTGCAGCACGGCGAGACGATCTTCAACATGTCGGCGTCGTTCCAGAGCGAGCAACGCGGTATCGAGCACCAGGATGCGATGCCCGACGCGCCCGTGCCCCAGGACCTGCCCGACATCGCCGCCATGAAGGCGTTCGACGACGAGGGTTTCAAGGCATTCGCCGAGTGGGAGCTGCGCCGGGTGCCGCGCGAGCTGTTACCGCACGTTCCGGGCAAGGTCGCCGAACAGCAGGTCTGGTTCCGCCACCGCGATCGACTTCCCGACGATCAGGTACTGCACATCTGTGCGCTGGCCTATATGAGCGACCTGACGTTGCTGGGCTCCGCCTGGTCGATCCACCCCGCCGACCGCGACCACCTGCAGGTGGCCTCACTGGACCATGCGATGTGGTTCATGCGCCCCTTCCGGGCAGACGAGTGGCTGCTCTATGACCAGTCGTCGCCGTCGGCGAGCGCCGGCCGGGCACTGACCCAGGGCAAGATCTACAACCAGGCCGGGGACATGGTGGCGGCCGTCATGCAAGAGGGGCTGACCAGATACCCGTCCGGATACACCCCCGCCGGTCAGTGAGCGGCCCGCGCATCGGCGTGCTCGCACTACAGGGCGATGTGCGCGAACACCTCGCCGCAGTTGCCGGCGTCGGCGCAGAGCCGGTGCCGGTGCGTCGCCGTGCGGAACTCGACGCCGTCGAGGCGCTGCTGCTTCCCGGCGGGGAGTCGACCACCATGAGTCATCTGCTGCGCGAACTGGAACTGGTCGATGTGCTGCGGGCGCGGCTGGCCGAGGGGATGCCGGCCTACGGATCTTGTGCGGGAATGATCCTGTTGGCGAGTGAGATCGTCGATGCCGGCGCTGAGGGGCGTGCCGCCATCCCGTTGGCCGGTATCGATATGACGGTGCGGCGCAACGCTTTCGGACGACAGGTCGACTCCTTCGAGGGTGACGTAACCTTCGCCGGACTGGCCGAGCCGGTGCATGCGGTGTTCATCCGGGCGCCCTGGGTGGAGCACGTCGGACCCGAGGTGCAGGTGCTGGCCGAGGTCGCCGGGCATCCGGTCGCGGTGCGGCAGGGCGGCGTGCTGGCCACCTCGTTTCACCCGGAGGTGACCGGTGATCGCCGAATCCACCGGCTGTTCGTCGACATCGTCGCCGGGCGCGCCTGATCGGCCGTCAGCCGGCGGGGCGCACCGTGACGCTGACGGTGCCGGCCCCGGGATCTGATGCGATCGTCAACACCGCGGCGTTGGGGCCCGACACCACGTGACCGCCGGTGACACTCACCTGATAGCCGTTCGGATATTCCATCGCCGGCGTCGAGATCGTGGTGATCGAGCCGGCATCGAAGCTGCCCAGGCCGTCGACCCGGTCGGTGGTGTAGCGGAACTGGAAGGTCCCGGTTGTCGGGTCGAACGACCAGGAACCCGGGGTGCCCGAGATCGCCTGCGGGTACGGGGTGGCCAGCGCTGCCAGTTTCTCGGTGTCGACGTTGTCGCCTCTCGGCGGCTGGGCGGGGTCGGCGACCAGCCAGCCGTTGCCGCCGCCGGTGGTGGTGATGTCGCCCTTGTCGCTGTACTCCCACTCGGCCCAGCCGATGCGGTTCGCATCGGCGATCCGCAGCATGTCGCTGATGTGCGCGTAGTCGTTGGTCGCGCCGAATTCCGTCAGGAGCACCGGGATGTTGTGCGCGTTCCCGTAGGCCACCGCATTGGTCGCGCTCTGAGCGCCGAGTCCCAGGCCGGGCAGGAAGCTGTCGGCGTAGTCGTGGAATGACAGCACGGTGTTCGGGTCGTCGACGGTGCCCAGCGTCAGCGGCAGCCCGTTGGTGGTGAGCAGATCCGGTTCGAAGTACACCGGCGTGCTCGGGTCGACGGCCCGGATGGCGGCGTCGACCTGGTTGTAGAACGGTGTCAGTATTCCGGTCCCGAAGTAGCTACCCAGCCCGTAGCTGCCGCCCCAGGGTTCGTTCATGATCTCGTAGCCGGCGACATTCGGATTACCGTTGAAGTAATCGGCGACGTACTCCCACATCTGCGCGTAATGGTTGGACAGCCCCATGCCGTCGGGGGCTTCGGCGTTGGACCACAGCGCATCCCAGGCGTTGTACTGCGCCGGATTGAAGAAGTAGTCGTACGGGAAGCCCAGGCTCGGGTTGGGCAGCCCGCCGGTCTGGGTGGCCCACTCCGGTGCGCCCTCGCCGCCGAACACACTGCTGTAGCCGTCCTGGTGCATGTCGAGGATGACGCGGATGCCATGGCGCGCCAGCGTCTGGACGGTCTCGTCGATGGTGTCCAGGTAGGACCGGTCGAAGACGCCGGGCTGGGGTTCCACACCGGCCCAGATCACGCCCAACCGCACCACATTGAAGCCGTTGTCGGCCAAGAACTGTGCGTCGTCGTCGCCGAAGCCGATGGCTGACGGCGCGAACGGCGCGATCTTGTACACCTCGTTGAGGCCGTGCAACATCACCGCCCGGCCGTCGCTGTCGGTGATCCAGGTGCCGGTGCTGTCGAGTCCGCCGGTGGTCACGACCGGCGGACCGCTCGTCAACGTGCCGAATGCGCCGACCGCGCCGTGGCTGCCGAGCAGCCCGCCGGTGCCGCCTGCTCCGCCGAGGGCGGGCAGGCCGTTGAGCGTGTCGCCGTCGCCGGCGTTGCCCCCGTCGCCGCCGATGCCGAAGAGGCTCAACGCCGCCCCGCCGTCCCCGCCGGCCTGACCGGCGCCGGTGGCATCCCAGCCGTCGCCGCCGTCGCCGAACCACAATCCGCCGGCGCCGCCGTTGGGGTTCGCCGCCGTTCCCGCGTCGCCGTCGCCGATCAAATACAGCCCGAAGATCTGGTTGATGGCGGTGTCGATCTGCTGGCCGAGGTCGCTGTGGATCCAGTCCTCGATGCCGTCGTGGATCGGGTCGACGACCAGCTGCCGGAACGCCGTGTCGGCGGCCGCAGACCACATGTCCGGGTCGAACCAGGCACCGACGTCGACATCGTCGGCGCGAGCGCCGGGCGCACCGGCCAGCGTGGTCAGCCCGGCGGCGACCAGCACCCCGACCGTCGTTGTGAAGCCGGCGACCCGGCCATGGCGTGTGGAGCGGGTATCGGGCATCGAGACCTCCACGCAATTGTGACCCAGCTCATAGTAAACGGCCGGCACCGCCCGCAAAGGTGCTCGTGCCGGAGCGTCGAGGCCGTGGCCGTAGACTTGTCGGGCGGACTTCTCTCCAGCCACAGTTAGGTAGGACGGCTATGAGCGGCCATTCCAAATGGGCCACCACCAAGCACAAGAAGGCCGTCATCGACGCCCGCCGCGGCAAGAACTTCGCCCGGTTGATCAAGAACATCGAGGTCGCGGCGCGCGTCGGTGGCGGTGACCCGTCGGGCAACCCCACGTTGTATGACGCCATCCAGAAGGCCAAGAAGAACTCGGTTCCCAACGACAACATCGAGCGGGCGCGCAAGCGCGGCGCCGGTGAGGAAGCCGGCGGCGCGGACTACCAGACCATCACCTACGAGGGCTACGGACCCAACGGGGTGGCGGTGCTCATCGAGTGCCTGACCGACAACCGCAACCGCGCCGCCAGCGAAGTGCGCGTGGCGATGACCCGCAACGGCGGCACCATGGCCGACCCGGGCTCGGTCGCCTACCTGTTCAGCCGCAAGGGCACGGTCACGCTGGAGAAGAACGGCCTGACCGAGGACGACGTGCTGACCGCGGTGCTCGATGCCGGCGCCGAGGACGTCAACGACCTGGGCGAGAGCTTCGAGGTGATCTCCGAGCCGGGCGATCTGGTGGCGGTGCGCACCGCGCTGGTCGACGCCGGCATCGACTACGACTCGGCCGAGGCCAGCTTCCAGCCGTCGGTCAGCGTCCCCGTCGACGTCGAAGGCGCCCGCAAGGTGTTCAAGCTGGTCGAGGCGCTCGAAGACAGCGACGACGTTCAGAACGTCTGGACCAACGTCGAGCTGTCCGATGAAGTGCTGGCCGCCCTCGAGTCCGAGTAGCGCCGGTGGCGACGATTCATTTCATCTCGGGTCTGCCCCGGTCGGGCTCGACGCTGCTGGCCGCGCTGCTGCGGCAGAACCCACGATTCGAAGCCGGGATGTCAGGCCCGCTGGCCGGATTGTTCGGCGCCCTGCTCGGCGAGATGAGCGCCCGCAACGAGTTCTCGGTGTTCATCGACGACGCCAAGCGGGAGCGCATCCTGCACGGGCTGTTCGACAGCTTCTACGCCGACTGCCCCGCCGACGTGGTCTTCGATACCAACCGGGGGTGGTGCGGCTGGATGGCTGCGGTCTCGCGGCTGTTCCCGGATGCCAAGGTGATCGCCTGCGTGCGGGAGTTGCCGTGGGTGGTCGACAGCATCGAACGGCTGATCCAGCGCAACGTGTTCACGCCGTCGTCGATCTTCGGCTTCAACCCCGGCGGCACCGTCTACACCCGCGCCAACGGCGTGGTGGGACAAGACGGCATGGTCGGCGCGGCCTACGACATGCTCAAACAGGCCTGTTTCGGCGCACAGCGCGACCGGCTGCTGGTGGTGCAGTACGAGACGCTGACCGCCGACCCCGCCCGCACCATGCGGGCCATCTACGACTTCATCGGTGAGCCGATGTTCGAGCACAGCTTCGACCACATCGACTACGACGTCACCGACTTCGACGAGCGGGCCGGCACGCCGGGGTTGCACACCGTGCACAGTGAGGTCAGGGCGCAGCCCCGCGAGACCATCCTGCCCCCGGACCTGTTCAAGCGGTTCGTCAACGACGCGTTCTGGCGCGACCCGGCCGCCGTCCCGGCGGGTTTGCGGGTGGTGTGACGGCGGCCGGATCCGCTGCCGCCCCGCGTGTCCTGCCCGCGACTGTCGCCTGCACCCGCTACTGTTCGAACAGATGTTCACTACGGTAGGGAGCTGGCGGTGCGGGTGATGGGTGTCGACCCCGGGCTGACCCGCTGCGGGTTGTCGGTGGTGCAAGGCGGCAGCGGACGCCAGGTCGTCGCCCTGGACGTCGACGTGGTGCGCACGCCGGCCGATCAGCCACTGCCGCAGCGGCTGCTGACGATCAGTGATACCGCCGAGCACTGGCTGGACACGCACCGCCCGGATGTCGTCGCCGTCGAGCGGGTGTTCTCCCAGCAGAACGTCTCCACGGTGATGGGCACCGCCCAGGCCGGCGGGGTGATCGCACTGGCGGCCGCCCGCCGTGGCATCGACGTGCATTTCCACACGCCCAGTGAGATCAAGGCCGCGGTGACCGGCAACGGCTCGGCCGACAAGGCGCAGGTGACGGCGATGGTCACCCGAATCCTCGGATTGCAGCAGAAGCCCACACCCGCCGACGCGGCTGACGCGCTGGCGCTGGCGATCTGCCACTGCTGGCGTGCCCCGATGATCGCGCGGATGGCCGCCGCCGAGGCAATGGCCGCCGAGCAGCGGCGCCGCTATGCCGCCAAGCTCAAGGCGGCCCGGGCATGATCGCGTCGGTTCGTGGCGAGGTCATCGACATCGCACTCGACCATGTGGTGATCGAGGCGGCCGGGGTCGGCTACAAGGTGATGGCCACTCCGGCGACGCTGTCGACGCTGCGTCGCGGCACCGAATCCCGGTTGATCATCGCGATGATCGTGCGCGAGGACTCGATGACGCTGTACGGGTTCCCCGACCCCGACGCGCGGGACCTGTTTCTGACGCTGATCGGGGTGTCGGGGATCGGGCCCAAGATCGCCCTGGCGGCGCTGGCGGTCTACGACGCGGCCGCGCTGCGCCGGGTGCTGGCCGACGGCGACGTCACGGCGCTGACGCGGGTGCCCGGGATCGGCAAACGTGGCGCCGAGCGCCTGGTGCTGGAACTGCGCGACAAGATCGGACCGGTGGCGGCCCCCGACGGGGCCGTGTTCAACGGCCATGCGGTGCGCGCACCGGTGGTGGAAGCCCTTGTCGGCCTGGGGTTTGCGGCAAAGCAGGCCGAAGACGCCATCGACAAGGTGCTGGCTGAGTCCCCGGACGCCAGTACGTCCGACGCGCTGCGCACCGCACTGAGCCGGCTGGGGAAGACCAAGTGAGCGGTTCAGCGAGCCGCGACGGGGGAGAGGCGAAGCTGGGACCGCCGCAGGAACCCGGCGGTTCAGCGAGGCTCGACGGAGGAGAGGCGAAGCTGGGACCGCCGCAAAAACCCGGCCCGGCTGATGACCGCGAGGTGTCGCCGGCGTTGACGGTCGGCGAGGGCGATGTGGATGCGGGCCTGCGCCCGCGCAGCCTGGCCGAATTCATCGGCCAGCCCCGGGTGCGCGAGCAGTTGCAGCTGGTGATCGAGGGCGCCAAGAACCGTGGTGGCACACCGGATCACATCCTGCTGTCGGGTCCGCCCGGGCTGGGAAAGACGTCGCTGGCGATGATCATCGCCGGTGAACTGGGCAGTTCGTTACGGGTGACGTCGGGGCCCGCGCTGGAACGTGCCGGCGACCTGGCTGCGATGTTGTCGAATCTGGTCGAGCACGATGTGTTGTTCATCGACGAGATCCACCGCATCGCCCGGCCCGCCGAGGAGATGCTGTATCTGGCGATGGAGGATTTCCGGGTCGACGTCGTGGTGGGCAAAGGCCCTGGGGCGACGTCGATCCCGCTGGAAGTGGCGCCGTTCACGCTGGTCGGGGCGACCACCCGATCCGGCGCGCTGACCGGCCCGCTGCGGGACCGGTTCGGGTTCACCGCGCACATGGATTTCTATGAGCCGGCCGAACTGCAGCTGGTGTTGGCGCGATCGGCGACGATCCTGGGCATCGAGCTCGGCGATGAAGCGGGCGCCGAGGTTGCGCGGCGCTCGCGGGGCACCCCGCGGATCGCCAACCGGCTGCTGCGCCGGGTGCGGGACTACGCCGAGGTGCGCGCCGACGGGGTGATCACCCGCGACGTGGCCAAGGCAGCGCTGGCCGTTTACGACGTCGACGAGCTGGGGCTGGACCGGCTCGACCGGGCGGTGCTGGCGGCGTTGACCCGAAGCTTCGGCGGCGGCCCGGTCGGGGTGTCCACCCTGGCGGTCGCGGTGGGCGAGGAAGCGGCCACCGTGGAGGAGGTCTGCGAACCGTTTCTGGTGCGTGCCGGGATGATCGCGCGCACGCCGCGGGGCCGCGTCGCGACGCCGGCGGCCTGGACGCATCTGGGCATGGTCCCGCCGGCCGGAGCCGCCGGGCTGGGGATACCGCCCGGCTACGGGGGGCAGGGACTGTTCGACACCGACTGAACGGCCCCGGTTACAGCTTGCCCAGCTCGCCGGCCAGCACGTCCAACCCCTCGGCCAGCAGTTCGTCGCTGATGGTCAGCGGCGGTAGCAACCGCAACACATTGCCGAACGTGCCGCAGGTCAACACGATCACGCCGGCCCGGTGGCAGGCCGACGCCAGCGCCTTGGTCAGCTCCGCATCCGGTTCGGTGCTGTCACGCCGTACCAACTCGACGGCGATCATGGCGCCGCGGCCGCGAACATCGGCGACGCGGCCATCGCCGGCCTGCAGCCGGCCCAGTCTCTCGAACACCAGTCGCTCGATCTGCCGGGCGCGTCCCACCAGATCGTCGGCTGCCACGGTGGCGAACGCCCCCAGCGCCGCCGCACACGCCAGCGGGTTACCGCCGAAGGTCCCGCCCAGGCCGCTGACGTGGGGAGCGTCCATGATCTCGGCACGGCCGGTGACTGCCGCCAGCGGCAGCCCGCCACCGATGCCCTTGGCGGTGCAGATCAGGTCGGGCTCGATGGGTTCGTGTTCGCAGGCGAACATCGCCCCGGTGCGCGCGAACCCGGTCTGCACCTCGTCGGCGATGAACACCACGTCGTTGTCGCGGCACCATGACAACAGTGCGGGCAGGAATCCCGGTGCCGGAACGATGAACCCGCCCTCGCCCTGGATCGGTTCGATGACCAGCGCGGCCAGGTTGTGGGCGCCGATCTGGTTCTCCAGGACCGCGATGGTGCGCTCGGCGGCCCGCTCGCCGTCGCTGCCCAACTCTTTGTCGATCAGGGCGTCACGGTAGGGGTAGGAGGTCGGTGCGCGGTAGATGTCGGGCGCGAACGGCCCGAACCCGCTCTTGTACGGCATCGACTTGGCCGTCAGTGCCATCGTCAGGTTGGTGCGGCCGTGGTAGCCGTGGTCGAACGCCACCACCGCCGACTTGCGGGTGTAGGAGCGGGCGATCTTGACGGCGTTCTCCAGGGCTTCGGCGCCGGAATTGAGTAGCAGCGACCGCTTCTCATGGGCGCCGGGGGTGAGCCGGTTCAGCGCTTCGGCGACGGCCACATACCCCTCGTAGGGGGTGACCATGAAGCAGGTGTGGGTGAATTCGCCGGCCTGCTCGCGCACCCCGTCGACCACGCGCGGTGCGGCGTTGCCGACGGTGGTCACCGCGATGCCCGAACCCAGATCGATCAGCCGGTTGCCGTCGACATCCTCGACGATGCCCCCGCCGGCGCGGGCCGCGTAGACCGGCAGCGTGCTGGCCACGCCGCGAGCGACGGCCGCCGCGCGGCGGCTTGCCAGCCGCACCGAACCGGGGCCGGGAATCTCGGTGGCCAGGTGACGGCTCTGCTGCAAGGGCAATACAGACATGGGCTGTCTCCTCAGCGGTTGTTGCGGCGGTTCAGACTTGGCCGAGTGGCCGGCAGGCGTTGCCGAACGGGTTCCACCATTCGCCGGGCGGGCAGTCCAGCGGCGTGGGCCCTTGGCCGAGTGGCATGCAGGTGTTGGTGCTCGGCTCCCAGTACTGGCCTTCCGCGCAGTCGAGCGGCGTGGGGCCCTGGCCGAGTGGCATGCAGGTGTTGGTGCTCGGCTCCCAATACTGACCACCCGGGCAGTCCAGCGGTGCCGCCGATCCGACGGCGGGCATCGCGATCGCACCTACGGCCAGCGGGGCTGCCGCCAGCGCAACGGCGGTAGCCAGACCACACGCGAAATTCCTCATCGCCGACCTTCCCTCAAGACTCCTGACGCCTGATTTCTCCCACAGCCTAGGGGGCCAACCGCGGTACCGACTCGGAGTCGTGCGACACAATGGCAGACTGTTGTCATCAGCCGCCGTCACTCGTGAACCGGCGCGCAAGACCAGTACCTGAACTCGAAGGATCGGTTGTCGTCATGAATAGCATGGTTGCCTTCCTGCCGCTGCTCATCGTCATGGGCGCGTTTATGTTCTTCGCCTCGCGTCGGCAGAAGCGTGCGATGCAGGCCACCATCGACCTGCACGAGTCACTGCGGGTGGGGGACCGGGTCCACACCACCTCGGGCATGGAAGCCACGATCACCGGTATCACCGACGACAACGTTGATCTGGAGATCGCGCCCGGCGTGGTGACCACCTGGATGAAGCTGGCGATCCGCGACAAGATCGAGCCGGAGGACTTCACCGCCGACGCGGCGATCGAGCAGGCCACCGAAGACGCCTAGCGGCGATCGCGAGCGCGGCGGAGCCGGGCGCAGCGGGTCGTCGCCATGAGCCCGGACGCCGACGCGCCCAACGCCCGCCCGACGAGCGGGCCCGGCGGCCGGGCACGTACCCTTTTGCGGGTGCAGTCGAACTGATCGTCGGGAACGGACCGAGCGCGGACCAGCCCCGACGACCGCGAGTGCGCATCGTGCAATGAGCGAAGGAGACTGAAGCAACGTGGCATCGCCTTCGGCGCCGGTGCGCCCTGCCCGCAGTCTGGCGGTGTTCCTGGCAATGCTCATCGGTGTCTACCTGCTGGTGTTCCTGACCGGAGACAAGCTGGCCGAGCCGAAACTCGGCATTGACCTGCAGGGCGGCACCCGCGTGACGCTCACCGCCCGCACCCCGGACGGCTCCGCCCCGACCCGTGACGCGCTCAACCAGGCGCAGCAGATCATCAGCGCGCGCGTGAACGGTCTGGGCGTGTCCGGCTCCGAGGTCATCATCGACGGCAGCAACCTGGTCATCACGGTGCCCGGCAGCGATGGCAACGAAGCGCGCACCCTCGGACAGACGGCCCGGCTCTACATCAGGCCGGTGATCAGCGGGGTGTCGGTGGAGGAAGCCAAGCAGGCCGGCGGCGGTCAGATGCCGGGCCTCCCCGGCGGACCCCGGCAACCCGGCCTGCCGCCGGGAACCCCCGGCGTCCCCGGCGGTGTGCCCGGTGTCCCCGGCGGTATGCCCGGTGTTCCGGGTGGCAGCCCCAGCCTGCCCGGCTTGCCGGCCACCGGTGGCCAGTTGCCCTCGGGCGAATCGGGCCTGCCGGGCGGCTTCGGGGCAGGCGGCGAGGGTGCCCTGGGCGGCAACGGCGGCCCCCTTCAGCAACCGCTGTTCCCGCCGGCTCAGCCGCGGCCCTATCCGCAGGAACCGGCTCCCGCTCCGGGCACCACCTCGGAGAGCCCCGAACCGGAGGACGCCACCGAGACCACTACGCCGGGCGTCTCCGAGACCCCGGCGCCCACACAACCGGGCGCACCGGCCCAGCCGCCCGTCCCGGGTGCCCAACTGCCGGGCCTGCCCGGTCTGCCGGGCATGCCGGGCGTACCAGGCCAGCCCGGCCAGCCGCAGGGCCTGGCGGCTCGCATCGCCGCCGAGAAGCGGTTGCGGCAAAGCGACAACAAGGTGGTGCAGGCGCTGGCGCTGCAGATCCAGGCCAGCCGGTGCGACAAGGAAGACATCCTGGCCGGCAACGACGACCCGGACCTGCCGCTGGTGACCTGCTCCCAGGACCATCAGACCGCCTACCTGCTGGCGCCGTCGATCATCAGCGGTGACCAGATCGCCGACGCCAGCTCGGGCATGGACCAGCGCAGCGGCGCCAACATCGTGCAGGTGCAGTTCAAGAACGGCGCGGCCGACGTCTGGGCCGACTACACCGCGGCCCACATCGGCACCCAGACCGCGTTCACGCTGGACTCGCAGGTGGTCAGCGCACCGCAGATCCAGGAGGCCATTCCCGGCGGTCGGACCCAGATCACCGGCGGCTCACCGGGGTTCACTCAGGACGAGGCGCGCCAGTTGGCCAACGTGTTGAAGTACGGTTCCCTGCCGCTGTCGTTCGAGTCCTCGGAAGCCGAAACCGTCTCGGCCACACTGGGAATGACGTCGCTGCGGGCCGGCCTGATCGCCGGCGCGATCGGCCTGCTGCTGGTGCTGGTGTATTCGCTGCTCTACTACCGGGTGCTCGGGGTGCTCACCGCGCTATCGCTGGTGGTCGCCGGCGCCATGGTCTACGCGATCCTGGTGCTATTGGGCAGATACATCAACTACACGCTCGACCTGGCCGGCATCGCCGGTCTGATCATCGGTATCGGCACCACCGCCGACTCCTTCGTGGTGTTCTTCGAACGCATCAAGGACGAGATCCGGGAAGGCCGGTCCTTCCGCTCCGCGGTGCCACGCGGATGGACCCGGGCCCGCAAGACCATCGTGTCGGGCAACGCGGTGACCTTCCTGGCCGCGGCGGTGCTGTACTTCCTGGCGGTCGGCCAGGTGAAGGGCTTCGCGTTCACGCTGGGGCTGACCACCATCCTCGACCTGGTGGTGGTGTTCCTGGTGACCTGGCCGCTGGTCTATCTGGCGTCCAAGTCGTCGACGCTGGCCAAGCCGAGCTACAACGGCCTCGGCGCGGTGCAGCAGGTCGCACGTGAGCGGCGGGCGGTGGCGAGATCGGGTGGCAGACCCGCAGCCAAAACGGGCGCGCGGGTGAGCGCCCAGTCGACGGGACAGGGATAGCCAGATGGCCAAACCGAGCACCAGCAGCGGCACGAAGCGCGCCACGAAGGCCGCGAAAGGCGAGGCAGGCGCGGTCGAACTCACCGAGACCGGCACCGCCGTGGAGGAGACGGCCCGCAAGCCCACCGGCGCCCCGCGGCCGCCGCAACACGGCTTCCTGTCGCGGCTCTACACCGGCACCGGCGCGTTCGAGGTCATCGGTAAGCGGCGGATGTGGTACGCGATCAGCGGCGCGATGGTCGCGATCGCGATCCTGAGTATCTTGATCCGCGGCTTCACCTTCGGCATCGACTTCGCCGGCGGCACCAAGGTGTCGTTCCCGCGCGGCGACACCTCGGTCACCCAGGTCGAGCAGGTGTTCCGCGACACCGTCGGCAACAGTCCTGAATCGGTGGTCGTGGTCGGCAACGGCAGCTCGGCGACGGTGCAGGTCCGCGCCGAGACGCTGACCAACGAGCAGACCGATAAGCTGCGCGACGCACTGTTCGACGCGTTCCAGCCGGTCGGCCCCGACGGGCAACCCAGCAAGCTGGCGATCAGCGACTCGGCGGTGTCGGAGACCTGGGGTGGGCAGATCACCCAGAAGGCCGTGATCGCGCTGGTGGTGTTCCTGCTGCTGGCATCGCTCTACATCACCGTGCGCTACGAGTGGTACATGACCCTGGCGGCGATGATCTCGATGATCTTCGACGTCGTCGTCACCGCCGGGGTGTATTCGCTGGTCGGGTTCGAGGTCACGCCCGCCACCGTGATCGGCTTGTTGACCATCCTCGGGTTCTCCATCTACGACACCGTCATCGTGTTCGACAAGGTCGAGGAGAACACCCACGGCTTCGAGCACAAAACCCGGCGCACCTTCGCCGAAGAGGCCAACCTGGCGGTCAACCAGACCTTCATGCGGTCGATCAACACCAGCCTGATCTCGGCGCTGCCGATCATGTCGCTGATGGTGGTCGCGGTGTGGCTGCTGGGGGTGGGAACGCTCCAGGACCTGGCGCTGGTGCAGTTGGTCGGCGTTGTCGTGGGCACCTACTCGTCGATTTATCTGGCCACACCGCTGCTGGTCACGCTGCGGGAACGCACCGAACTGGTGCAGAACCACAACCGCCGGGTGATGCGGCGGCGTCAAGCCGGGGCGGGTTCGAAAGCTGCGCCGGCCGACGACGCGGCCGATGTCGACGAGGGGGAGACAACCGAGAACGCGGCCGTCAGCTCCGCTGCGACGCCGGCAGCCCCGGCGCCGGGCGCCAAGCCGGTCCGCCCGACCAGCCGGCGCACCCAGCGTCCGACCGGCAAGCCCGGCGCCGGACGGTAACGCCGATGGCGGCCCGCTGGCGGCGCGCGGCGGCGTGGGTGGCGGCGGCTGCCACCGCGCTGGGCGCCTGGTCGGTGTCGGCATGCACCAGCGCCACCGTCGATCAGATCGACTACGCCGTCGACGGCGGCCTGATCACCTACAACACCGCCTCGGTGACGGGAGCTGCTTCGGCTGGGCCGCAAGCGTTCTCCCGGGCCCTGACCGGCTTCGGCTACCACGGCCCGGACGGGCAGATCGTCGCCGACCACGACTTCGGCAGCATCTCGGTGGTGGGTCGCGCCCCGCTGGTGCTGGACTACCAGATCGCCGAGGCGGCGGTCTACTCCGACGGTAAGCCGATCACCTGCGATGACCTGGTGCTGGCCTGGGCGGCGCAATCCGGGCGGTTCGCCGGCTTCGACGCGGCCAATCGAGCCGGCTACCTCGATATCGAGCACATCGAATGCCGGCCCGGGGCCAAGAAGGCGCGGGTGTCGTTCTTCCCCGACCGCAACATCGTCGATTACGAGGAACTGTTCACCGCGACGTCGATGATGCCGTCGCACATCCTCAACGAGCTGCTCGGGCTGAACATCACCGAGGTGATTCTGGGCAACGAACCGCCGGCCGAGGAGGTCGTGGCCAAGATCGCCCATGCCTGGAACACCACGTGGCAACTCGACGCCAATGCCGATCTGGGGCACTTCCCGTCGTCGGGGCCCTACAAGATCGACTCGGTGCTCGAAGGCGGCGCCGTCGTGCTGGTCGCCAACGACCTGTGGTGGGGCGCCAAGCCGGTGACCAGACGGGTCACGGTGTGGCCGCAGGGCGCCGACATCGCCGACCGCGTTAACAAACGCGTGGTGGAGGTCGTCGACGTGGCGACCGGGTCGGCCGGGTCGGTGATCACCCCCGACGACTACCAGAGCAGCGACAGTCCGTCGGGCGGCATCCAGCAGCTGATCTTCGCTCCGTCCGGCCCGCTGTCGGAGATCCCGGCGCGCCGGGCGGTGGCGCTGTGCACCCCGCGGGATGTCATCGCCCGCGACGCCGGGGTGCCGATGGTGAATTCGCGGCTGAACACGGCGATGGACGACGCGTTCGACCAGGCCGAGAACGTGCCCGAAGCCCAGCAGTTCGCACAGGCCGACCCGAACGCCGCCCGGGACACGCTGGGCGGCAAACCGCTGACGGTGCGGATCGGCTACCGCGGCCCCAACACCCGATTGGCTGCGGTGGTCGGGGCCATCAGTGCCTCCTGCGCGCCGGCCGGCGTCACCGTCACCGAGGTGGCATCCGAGGGCACCGGGCCGCAGTCACTGCGGGAGGGGCAGATCGACGTGCTGCTGGCCAGCACCGGCGGGTCCACCGGTAGCGGCTCGACCGGATCGTCGGTGATGGACGCTTACGAGCTGTTCAGCGGCAACGGCAACAATCTGTCCGGTTACCACAATGATCAGATCGACGGCATCATCTCTGCGCTGGCGGTGACCGCCGATCCGGCGGACCTGGTCCGGCTGCTGGCCGAGAGCGCCCCGGTGCTGTGGGCGGACATGCCGACGCTGCCGCTCTACCGCCAGCAGCGCACCTTGCTGTCATCGAAGAAGACCTACGGCGTCGCGGCCAACCCCACCCGGTGGGGTGCGGGCTGGAACATGGACCGCTGGGCGCTGCAGCAGTGAAAGCCGCCGGGCGGCCGGCCGACGATGTCGCCGGGATCATCGCGTCGTTGACCCGCGAGGTGGCCGACTTTCCCAGCCCCGGAATCGCGTTCAAGGACCTGACCCCGGTATTCGCCGATGCCGCCGGACTGGCGGCGGTCACCGCGGCGTTGGCTCAGGTCGCCGCCGGGGTGGAACTGGTGGCCGGCATCGACGCCCGGGGGTTTTTACTGGCCGGGGCCATCGCCGACCGACTCGACGTGGGTGCGCTGGCCGTGCGCAAGGGCGGCAAGCTGCCGCCGCCGGTGCTGTCGGAGGCCTACCAACTCGAGTACGGCCAGGCCGTGCTGGAGATCCCGGCCGACGGGGTCGAGCTGGCCGGCCGCCGGGTGGTGATCGTCGACGACGTGCTCGCCACCGGCGGTACGCTGGCGGCCGCGCAACGGTTGTTGCGTCGCGCCGGAGCTGAGGTCGTTGCGGCCGCGGTGGTGCTGGAGTTGGCCGACATGGGCGGGCGCGCCGCCATGGCGCCGTTGCCGCTGCACAGCCTGCTTGCGCTTTAGCCGATATTCTCGTGGTCGGAGGTGAGCGACGTGGGCTCTGAGGAGGGCTTCGAGGTCGAGCGGCGGGAGCAGGAGGGCGGCCAGCCGGTGGCGGTCTTCCAGCCGCCGGACCAGGACTCGCCCACTGAGCGCACCGATCTGCTCAAAGTGCCCACCAGTGCCTCCCGGCGGGTACGGGCCCGGATCGCCCGCCGGATCACCGCCCAGCGCGGCGCGCTCAGCCCGGTGCTGGAACCACTGGTCGCAGTGCACCGGCAGTTCTACCCGAAGGCGAACCTGGCGTTGCTGCAACGCGCCTACGAGGTCGCCGAACAACGCCACGCCACCCAGTTGCGGCACTCCGGGGACCCCTACATCACCCACCCGCTGGCGGTGGCCACCATCCTGGCGGAGCTGGGGATGGACACCACCACGCTGGTGGCCGCGCTGTTGCACGACACCGTCGAAGACACCGGCTACACCGTGGAGGCGCTCGCCGGGGAGTTCGGCGACGAAGTCGCCCACCTGGTCGACGGGGTGACCAAGCTCGACAAGGTGGTGCTGGGCAGCGCCGCCGAAGCCGAGACCATCCGCAAGATGGTCATCGCGATGGCGCGCGACCCGCGGGTGCTGGTGATCAAGGTCGCCGATCGGCTGCACAACATGCGGACCATCCGCTTCCTGCCGCCGGAGAAGCAGGCCCGCAAGGCCCGCGAGACGCTGGAAGTGATTGCGCCACTGGCACACCGGTTGGGTATGGCCACGGTCAAATGGGAGCTCGAGGATCTGTCTTTCGCGATCCTGCACCCGAAGAGGTATGAGGAGATCGTGCGGCTGGTGGCCGACCGGGCACCGTCACGCGACACCTATCTGGCCAAGGTGCGCACCGAGATCATCAACACGCTGGCGAAGTCGAAGATCGCCGCGAACGTCGAAGGCCGCCCCAAGCACTACTGGTCGATCTATCAGAAGATGATCGTGCGGGGCCGCGACTTCGACGACATCTACGACCTGGTGGGCCTGCGGATCCTGTGCGACGAGATCCGGGACTGCTACGCCGCGGTCGGTGTGGTGCACTCGCTGTGGCAGCCGATGGCCGGCCGGTTCAAGGACTACATCGCCCAGCCCCGCTACGGCGTCTACCAGTCGCTGCACACCACGGTGATCGGTCCGGAGGGCAAGCCGCTGGAGATCCAGATCCGCACCCGGGAGATGCACCGCACCGCCGAATACGGCATCGCCGCGCACTGGCGCTACAAGGAGGCCAAGGGCCGCAACGGTGTTCCGCATCCGAACGCCGCCGCCGAGATCGACGACATGGCCTGGATGCGCCAGTTGCTGGACTGGCAGCGGGAAGCCGCCGACCCCGGCGAGTTCCTCGAGTCGTTGCGCTATGACCTGGCCGTCAAGGAGATCTTCGTCTTCACGCCCAAGGGTGACGTGATCACGCTGCCCAATGGCTCGACCCCGGTGGACTTCGCTTACGCCGTGCACACCGAGGTCGGTCATCGCTGCATCGGGGCCCGGGTCAACGGCCGGCTGGTGGCGCTGGAGCGCAAGCTGGAAAACGGGGAAGTGGTCGAGGTTTTCACCTCCAAGGCCCAGAACGCCGGTCCGTCCCGGGACTGGCAGCAGTTTGTGGTGTCGCCGCGGGCCAAAGCCAAGATCCGGCAGTGGTTCGCCAAGGAGCGCCGCGAGGAGGCGCTGGAATCCGGTAAGGACGCGATCGCGCGCGAGGTGCGCCGGATGGGGTTGCCGCTGCAGCGGCTGATCAGCGGTGAGTCGATGGTCGCGGTGGCCCGCGAACTGCACTACAGCGACGTGTCCGCGCTCTACACCGCGGTCGGGGAGAACCACATCTCGGCGCATCACGTGGTGCAGCGGCTGGTTGCCCAACTCGGTGGGGTGGATCAGGCCGAGGAGGACCTTGCTGAGCGCTCCACCCCGCTGACGATCCCGCGCCGCGAGCGGCACACCGACGACGTCGGTGTCGCGGTTCCCGGTGCCACCGGGGTGCTGACCAAGCTGGCCAAGTGCTGCACCCCGGTGCCCGGCGACGAGATCATGGGCTTCGTCACCCGCGGCGGCGGGGTATCGGTGCATCGCACCGACTGCACCAACGCCGACGCGCTGCGGCAGCAGGCCGAGCGGATCATCGAGGTCAAGTGGGCGCCGTCGCCGTCGTCGGTGTTCCTGGTGGCCATCCAGGTCGAGGCGCTCGACCGGCACCGACTGCTGTCGGACGTGACCAAGGTGCTCGCCGATGAGAAGGTCAACATCTTGTCGGCCTCGGTCACCACGTCGCGGGACCGGGTGGCGATCAGCCGGTTCACCTTCGAGATGGGCGACCCGAAGCATCTCGGGCATCTGCTCAACGTGGTGCGCAACGTCGAGGGCGTCTACGACGTCTACCGGGTGACATCCGCGGCGTAGTCGCGTTTCGCGTCTGCTCGCGGGGGATTAGTCGGCGCGGATGGACTTGACGGTCACCTTGGTGGCCGGCGGGCCGTCGGTGCCGCCGCCCTGGACGCCGGCGGCGGCGATCTTGTCCAGGGTGGCCAGCCCGTCGTCCTGGATCTTGCCGAACACGGTGTACTGCGGCGGCAGCATCGAATCCTGGTAGACCAGGAAGAACTGACTGCCGTTGGTGCCCGGCCCGGCGTTGGCCATCGCCAGGGTGCCGCGCGGGTAGCGCACCGGTTGCTGCGCGGCCGGGTCGTTCGGCGCGTACTGGTCGGTCGGGTATTCGTTGGCGAACTCGTAGCCCGGGCCGCCGGTGCCGTCGCCGGCCGGGTCGCCGCACTGCAGCACACTCAGCATCGGAGACGTCGTCAACCGGTGGCACTGGGTGTCGGCGAAGAAGTCCTTGGCGCCCAGGCTGATGAAACTGTTGACCGTGCAGGGTGATTGGGCGTTGTCGAGCATCAGCCCGATGGGGCCCTGATCGGTCATCATCGACACGCTGACCTCGGCCGGCTCGGTGGGGACCTTGCCGGAGCGCGGCGGCTCGACCGGCTTGCTGGCCGGACGGGCCTTGGGGTACTGGCAGTCGGCGCCCAGGGTGGGCGAGGCGGTGAACTTCGGCAGTTGACCGGGCTCGCCGGGGGATGGCGCCGGAGCGTCGGAGGTCTCCGAGGTCGGGGCGGCGTTGATGTTGCCGGTATCGCCGTCGTCGCGCAGCACCACGAACACCACGCCGGCCAGCAGTGCCACGGCAACCACCGCGCCGGCGATCATCAGTATCCGGCGCTGCTTGCGTGCGGCCTCGGCCCGCTGCTGCACCTGTTCGTCCAGCTTGCGCTTGGCCGCAGCGCGCCGCTCTTCGTTCGTGGACACCGCCGGAATACCTCCCTGGCTCGCGGGTGAGTCGGCTCTACAGTCTGCCAAAGTCTGCCAGCACCGCCCACGTCCATGCCGCAACGGCGCGCAATGGGAAACTGGTGCACGTGTTGGTCACCGGATTCTCCGCCGGAATGCTGGCGTGCAACTGCTACGTCGTGGCGCAGCGGCAAGGCGCCGACGCGATCGTCGTCGACCCCGGCCAGCGCGCGATGTCCCGGCTGCGTCACATCCTCGACGAGAATCGGCTGACGCCGTCGGCGGTGCTGCTCACCCATGGCCACATCGACCACATCTGGTCGGCGCAGAAGGTCTCCGACACCTATGGCTGCCCGACCTACATCCACCCCGAGGACCGCTTCATGCTCACCGATCCACTGCGGTCTCTTGGCACGCTGCCGGGCCAGGCGCTGTTCGGCGTCTTGAGCAAGGTGATGTTCTCCGAGCCCAAACAGCTGGTCGAGCTGGACCGCGACGGGGACAAGATCGGCCTGGGCGACACCAGCGTCACCGTCGATTTCACGCCGGGACATACCCGCGGTTCGGTGGTCTTCCGGGTCGACGGCGACACGAACGAGCTGGTGTTCAGCGGGGACACGCTGTTCCAGAACTCGGTCGGCCGCACCGACCTGCCCGGCGGCAGCGGCCGCGACCTGATGAACTCGATCGTCGACAAGCTGCTGTGCCTCGACGATGCCACCGTGGTGCTGCCCGGCCACGGACCCACGACCACCATCGGCGCCGAACGCCGGTTCAACCCGTTCCTGGAAGGGCTGAGCGCGTGAGCACCTTTGCCGCCCCCAAGGGGGTGCCCGACTATGTGCCGCCGGCTTCGGCCGGCTTCGTCGCGGTGCGCGACGGGTTGTTGGCCGCGGCCCGTCGCGCCGGCTACGGCGACATCGAGCTGCCGATTTTCGAGGACACCGCGCTGTTCGCCCGCGGGGTGGGGGAGTCCACCGATGTGGTGTCCAAGGAGATGTACACCTTCGCCGACCGCGGGGACCGGTCGGTGACGCTGCGCCCCGAGGGCACCGCCGGGGTGGTGCGCGCGGTGATCGAGCACGGACTGGACCGCGGCCAGCTGCCGGTCAAGCTCTGTTACTCCGGCCCGTTCTTCCGCTACGAGCGTCCGCAGGCCGGCCGGTACCGGCAGCTGCAGCAGGTCGGGGTGGAGGCGATCGGCGTGGACGATCCGGCGCTGGACGCCGAGGTGATCGCGGTGGCCGACGCCGGGTTCCGCTCCCTGGGCCTGGACGGCTTCCGGCTGGAGATCACCTCGCTGGGCGATGACACCTGCCGGCCGGCCTATCGAGAGCTGTTGCAGGAGTTCCTGTTCGGGCTCGAACTCGACGAGGAGACCCGCCGCCGCGCCCAGCTCAACCCGCTGCGGGTGCTCGACGACAAACGTCCGCAGGTGCGCGAGATGACCGCCGCCGCACCGCTGATGCTCGATCACCTCTCCGATGCCGCCAAACAGCATTTCGACATCGTGTTGGCGCATCTGGATGCCCTGGGGGTGCCGTATGTGATCAACCCGCGGATGGTGCGCGGCCTGGACTACTACACCAAGACCACCTTCGAATTCGTACACGACGGGCTCGGCGCGCAGTCCGGCATCGGCGGAGGTGGGCGCTACGACGGCCTGATGAGCCAGCTCGGTGGGCAGGACCTGTCCGGGATCGGCTTCGGGCTCGGGGTCGACCGCACCTTGCTGGCGCTGGCCGCCGAGGGCAAGACGGTGGGGGCGAACACCCGCTGCGACGTCTTCGGGGTGGGCCTGTCCGAGGCGGCCAAACTGCGCTTGGCCGTGCTGGCCGGCCAACTGCGGGCCGCCGGGGTACGGGTGGATCTGGCCTATGGCGATCGCGGCCTCAAGGGTGCGATGCGCGCCGCGGACCGCTCCGGCGCCGTGGTGGCGCTGGTCGCCGGTGACCGCGACCTGGAAGCCGGCACCGTCGGCGTCAAGAACCTGGCCACCGGCGAGCAGCTCGACGTGGCGTTCGACGATGTCGTCGCCGAGGTGCTGGGTCGACTGTCGCGCGATGACACCCACGCCGCAAAAGCCGGGGAAACTCCTGCGTGAGTGGGATCTGGCGGGTATCGCGTGATGCGCAGCAACCCGCCCGGTGATGACCCTCCGGTACCGTGACGCGGTATGACGACCATGCGGAATGTGACAGCCGTACTCGGCGCGACGCTGCTTGCGGCGGCGGCCGGAGTGCTGGCCGGCCCGGCGACGTCACTGGCGGAGCCGACGCCCTCGCCGGATTCGTCGGCGGAATCGCCGGCGCCGGCCCCGGCCGAGAACGCGCCCGAACCCTCGGGTGAGGCCCCGAAGGCGGCGGCCGAGGCCCCGAAGGCGGGGGAGGTCCCGGCGAAGGGCACGACCGGGGGCCACGAGGTCACCTACACCATCACCGCCACCAGCGACCTGACCGGCAACATCTCCTACATCAAGACCGACCCGCCGAGCATGGCGGCCTACAACGCCAACTCCTCGGAGTATCTGGAGACCGTCCGCGTGCCGATCGGCGGAGGACAACCGCTGGTCTACACCACCACGCTGGCCGACCCGGGCCAGTGGGCGCTGGTCACCGCCAGCGGCGGGTTGCGGATCAACCCCGAGTTCCACTGCGAGATCGCCGTCGACGGCGAAGTGGTGGTCTCCCAACAGGGCGGCAGCGGGGTGACCTGCTCGACCCGGCCGTGGTGATGCCGGCTCACTCGGCGAACACGTAGACCCAGGCCCGCGCGCCGGAGCGCAGCGGCACCGAGATCCGGCGGTAGGCGTCGACTTCGTAGTCGTCGGCAGCGGCCAGTTCGGCGGTGCTGATGGCGAATACCGTGCCGTTGACCGCTGCGTCGGGCGCCGCCGACGGGCGCAGGATCGGGTGGCGGTCGCTGCCGCTGACTGCCACCACCTCGGGGTCGGTGATCGTCACGTAGTCGAGGTCGTAGCCGACGATGGCATCGGGCCGGCCGTCGAGTTCGCGTCCGAAGGTGCTGCGCTGCACCTCGGGCAGCCGCAAGGTGCCGTAGGAGAACAGCAGTTCGGTGTTCACCGCGCGCCCGCTCCGTCGGTGGTCACGACGACGACCTCGGCGGGTTCTCCGCCCACGGCGCGGATGCGGTGGCTGACCGAGGCGTCGAAGTAGGCGCTGTCGCCGGGCGCCAGGGTCCAGCTCTCATCGCCGTACGCCAGCTCGACGGTGCCGGCGTGGACGAACACGAATTCCTGGCCGCCATGCTGCGAGCGCAGCGGGTGGGAGGTTCGGGTGGCGTGGTCGGTGGGACGTAGCACGAACGGGGACATCGTTTTTCCCAGCATGCCCGAGGCGATCGCCCGATAGTGTTGCCGATCGGAGCTGCGGTCGGCGGCGCGGTCGACAGCGATGTTGTCCTCGTCACTGCGTTCGGCGAACAGTTGTGCCACATCGACATCCAGCGCCCGGGCCACCTTGATGGCTGTCGCGATCGACGGCGTGCTGCGGCTGCGTTCGATCTTGGACAGGTAGCTCTTGGTCAGCCCGGTCCGCTCGGCGAGGTCCTCGAGGGTGAGTCCTCGCTGCTTGCGGACGTTGCGCAACAGTGCCGTCATGCTGGCCATGATGACACACCGATATGACACAAGGTGTCCTATCGACTACAGTTGTGTCATCTGCTGCCTACCGAGGAGCTGCCATGGCCAGCACGTTCGATGACTCCAAGTCCGATCTGATGGAGCAGGCGGAACGGCGCTTCGCGGCGAATATCGGGCAGGACAGCTGGTCGCTCCGCCAGAAACTGGCGTTGACCTGCCGGGCGCTGTTCGACCGCGGACACGACTCGGGGCTGGCCGGGCAGATCACCGCCCGCGCCGAGGCGCCCGGCACCTACTACACCCAGCGGTTGGGCTTGGGCTTCGACGAGATCACCGAAGGCAATCTGCTGATCGTCGACGAGGATCTCAACGTCCTCGAAGGCGAGGGAATGGCCAACCCCGCCAACCGATTCCACAGTTGGATCTACCGGGCACGCCCCGACGTGCAGTGCATCGTGCACACCCACCCGTTCCACGTGGCCGCCCTGTCGATGCTGGAGACCCCACTGGTCATCTCGCACATGGACACCACTCCGCTCTACGACGACTGCGCGTTCCTGCCGACCTGGCCCGGGGTTCCGGTCGGCAATGAGGAAGGTGAGATCATCTCGCAGGCCCTGGGCGACAAGAAGGCGATCCTGCTGGCACACCACGGTCAGATCGTGGCCGGCGCCAGCGTCGAGGAGGCGTGCTCGCTGGCGGTGCTGATCGAACGCGCCGCCGCGCTGCAACTGGCCGCCATGGCCGCCGGCACCATCAAGGAACTCCCCGAGAAGCTGGCCCGCGAAGCCCACGACTGGACCCTGCTGCCCAACCGCAGCGTCGCCAATTTCGGCTACTACGCCAGACGGGCACTGGCCGGCCACCCCGACGCGATCACCCGATAACCAAAGGAGTAGTTCGTGGCAGCACCCCTGCACGGCATCATCGGCTACCCGATCACACCGTTCGCCGACGACGGTATCGACACCGCGGTGTTGACCGCCGTCATCGAACGCCTCGTCGACGCCGGTGTGCATGCCATCGCTCCGTTGGGCAGCACCGGTGAGCTCGCCTACCTCAACGAACGCGAGTTCGACACCGTCGTCGACGTCGCCGTCGCGGCGGTGGCCGGGCGGTTGCCGGTGCTGGTCGGGGTCTCGGACCTGACCACCGCGACGACGGTGCGTCGCGCCCGCTACGCCGCGCAGGCCGGTGCCGACGCGGTGATGGTCGCGCCGGTGTCCTACTGGAAGCTCTCCGAGCGGGAGATCACCACGCACTACGCGGCGGTGTCCGACGCCGTCGACATCGACATCGTCGCCTACAACAACCCGGCCACCTCCGGAGTGGACATGAGTCCAGAGCTGTTGGTGGCGATGGCCGAGGACATCGAGCACGTCACCATGGTCAAGGAGTCCACCGGCGATCTGACCCGGATGCTGCGCATCGCCGAGCTCTCCGACGGGCGACTGCCGTTCTTCAACGGCAGCAACCCGCTGGTGCTCGACGCACTACGCGCCGGAGCGGCCGGCTGGTGCACCGCGGCCCCCAACCTGCGCCCGAAGCCGTGCCTGGACCTCTATACCGCGGTCGTCGCGGGCGATCTCGACGCCGCGCAGGCACTCTACGACGACCTGAAGCCGCTGCTGACGTTCATCGTGGCGGGCGGGCTGGCGACCACTGTCAAGGCCGGCCTGGACCTGCTCGGGGTGCCCGCCGGTGCGCCGCGGCGCCCACTCTTGCCGCTCGAGGAGTCAGGCCGCGCCGAGTTGCGCAGCCTGCTCGGCTGACCCGGAGCTGCCGCTAACCGAGGTCGGCAGCGGCGAAAGTGTCGCACTGGTTGGGGTCCCCGGTCTGGTAGCCGACGGTGAACCAGTGCTGCCGCTGGGCCGATGCGCCGTGTGTCCAGGACTCCGGGTTGACGCGGCCGGTGGCGGCCTCCTGGATGCGGTCATCACCCACCGACGCCGCCGCCGACAGCGCATCGCGGATGTCGTCGTCGGTCAGCGGCTTGAGGAACGGAACCCCGGTGCTCTTCTGCTTGGTCACCGCCGCATAGTGCGCCCACACTCCGGCGTAGCAGTCGGCCTGCAACTCGGTGCGCACCCCGGCGCCGGTCGCGCCCTGCGCACCATGCTGCGCCCGGCCCAATACGCCGCGCAGATTCTGCACGTGGTGGCCGAACTCGTGGGCCACCACATACTCCTGGGCCAGCGGCCCGCTGCTGGAGCCGAACCGGTCGACGAGCACCTGGAAGAAATCGGTGTCGAAATAGGCGGTCTGGTCGCCCGGGCAATAGAACGGCCCCACGGCACTGGTGGCCGCTCCGCAGGCCGTGGACGTTTGGCCGGTGAACAGCTGCACCTGCGGGCGGCTGTATCCGGGCAGCAGCTCCGACCACACCGCGTCGACCGAGTTGGCGGTCGCCACCACCCGGCACTGCACGTACCTGTTGGCGTCCTCGCCGGTGCGGCACCTGCTGAGGTCGAACCCCGGTGCGGTGTACTGCCCGCGATCCACCGGCTGCTGGCTGAGCACGTCGCCGGGATCCGCGCCGAGCAGCAGCGCCACCACCAGGATCACCAGCCCGGCGACACCACCGCCGATGGCGATGCCACGGCCGCCCCCGCCAGATGAGGTGGTGCTGGTATCAATCTGCATACCTTCGTTGAAGGTCATCGCACACTCCGTGGAATTTCCGTAGGTTCCAGGTCACCGGCGGGCCGCCTTGTGAGCATCCTTAGCTTTGCATATCCGTACGGCCGGCCTGCTGGGTTGAGCCCCGTCACCGTGGCGAATCCAGGGAGTTCGTTAGCCAAAGACGATCTTGTCTGACCAGTTCCCAAACCTTTACTGAATGTTTGTCGCGGTGCTGTACGGGGTGGTGGTACCGGTGTTACGTTCTGCTTCCGGCTGCCGTGGGAACCACACCCGCAACGGCCGCCACAGCTTTATGCCGCAGATTTACGGAGAGGTCGTCCGCCCGGTGAACGCGTCAGCTCGTGTTATTGCCCCCTGGTATGGCACCTGGCCGGGACTCTCGCCGGCATCGCCAGCCTCAGCTTTATCAGATCGTTATTAGACGGCGTCGGCTAGAGTGACGTGCGTCAACTACTGACCCAGACTTCGATCGCGTAACACCACATCGCTTCAGGTTCCAGGAGGAAAGATGTCATTCGTAACCGCTCAGCCGGAGGTTCTGACGGCGGCTGCGGGCAGCCTGTCGGGAATCGGTGACTCCATGACCGCGGGCATGGCTGCCGCGGCCGCTCCCACCACCGGTGTGGTACCGCCTGCCGCCGACATGGTCTCGGCGATGACTGCTGCCCAATTCGCCACCCACGCCCAGCTGTTCCAGCAGGTCAGCGCCCAGGCTGCGGCTGTTCACCAGCAGATCGTGGCCACCCTGAGCGGGAACTCCAACGCCTACGCCCTCACCGAGGCCGCTAACGCCACTGCGGCCGGCTGAGTCGAGGCGCGTCAATGAGCTTCAGTATGTTCCCGCCGGAGATCAACTCCGGCTTGATATATACCGGGCCGGGTTCGGCGCCGCTGCTGGAGGCGTCGACGGCTTGGGCCAATCTGGCCGCCGAATTGTCGACGTCGGCGACGGCGACGCATTCGGTGGTGACCAACCTGACCTCGACCTGGACGGGTATGGGGTCGGCCGCGGCATCCGCGTCGGTTGCGCCCTACGTGGCCTGGCTACAGCAGGCGTCGGCCAACGCCACCCAGAACGCGGCCTTGGCCAGCCAGGCGGCCGCGCTGTTCGAAGCGGCCAGGTCCGCTTCGGTGCCGCCGCCGGTGATCGCGGCGAACCGGGCCATGCTCATGGCGTTGATCTCGACCAACTTCTTCGGGCAGAACACCCCGGCGATCGCGGCGACCGAAGCCCAGTACGAGGCGATGTGGGCGCAGGACGGCGCCGCGATGGACACCTACAACATGTCGGCCCAAGCCAACAACAACCTGCTGCAGGCCCAGTCGGCGCCGCCGAACTCTGCTCAGGCGACGCAACCGGGTTCGGCCGCGGACACCTCCACCGGAGCGCCCATCCCCGGTGACGGCGGGACCCCGCCGGTCAACCCGGGCTACAACCTGTCGACGATCGGCGGGATCATGGATTCGCTGGGCATCCCGACCACCGGCCTCGACGAGACCCTGCTCGCCACCCAGCTCAGCCAGGTGATGTCGCCCATCAACACGATGAGCATGCCCGCCATGATGGCCGCGCGGATCCTGCCGATGCTGCTCATGCAGATGGCCCGGATGGGTGCGATGGGCGGCACGGGCGCGCTGGCCGGACAGACCGCCGGCGCGGCCGGCACCGGCACCCTGATGACCCAGATCGGCGACTTCGTCAACGACAAGCTGCAGGGCGCGGTCGGCGTACTGGCCGGCCACTTCAGCTCGGCGACCAACGCCATCTCCGCCAAGCTCGGCCAGGCCGCCTCGATGGGCGCGCTGAAGGTGCCGCAAGCCTGGTCGATGGCCGCCGACGGCATGGTCCGTGCCGCACCGGTACTGCCGTCCACCACGGTGAGCGCTCCCATTCAGACCATGTCTGGATCGTCGGGCCTGCCGGGCGGTCCGTTCGGCAACGCGCTGATGGGTGCGATGGCCGGACGCGGACTGGGCGCAGTCGCCGCCAAAGCCCCCAAAGTTATGCCCCGTTCGCCGGCCGGCGGGTAACGGAAGGGGCCTGAACCACACGTGTCCGCCGGGCCGCCGCCCGGCACCACAACGAATTCCGAGCAAGAAGGAGTGATTTTCATGGCAGCACGTTTTATGACCGATCCGGATGCGATGCGGGCGATGGCGGGGCGTTTCGACGTTCACGCGCAGACGGTGGAGGATGAGGCTCGCCGGATGTGGG